>NZ_RJTN01000022.1 GCF_005497185.1 Pectobacterium polonicum
AAACGAGGGGAAGAAAAAGGGACGATATTTCCGTCAATGGGCTATTTGCATATTGATGGTAAAGGTATGCAGGCCAACGGTGGAAGTCGTTATAACACCTTTGAAGCTGAGACGATAGCAGCATGGCTTGCGGATCACAAAGAAGAAATTGAGCGCTATTACGATAAGCCCTTACATCAATTAGTCGGAGTTGTGACGCCATTTTCGGCGCAGGTCAGCACGATTAAATCGTCATTACGTAAGCTGGATATTAATTGTAATGGTGATGAACATTCGCTGACAGTGGGTACTGTTCATTCATTGCAGGGGGCGGAAAGGGCAATTGTACTTTTCTCTCCGGTCTATTCGAAGCATGAAGATGGTGGATTTATCGACAGCGACAGCAGCGTGCTGAACGTCGCAGTTTCTCGTGCTAAAGATAGTTTCCTGGTTTTTGGTGATATGGACCTATTTGAGATCCAGCCAGGCTCTTCGCCGAGAGGGTTGCTGGCAAAATACCTGTTTGCGTCCACCAGCAATGCCTTGCAGTTTGAGTACAAAGAACGCCAGGATCTTAGTACAGCACAAACGCAGATCTCTACCTTGCATGGTGTTGAGCAGCATGATGCGTTTCTGAACCAGACTTTTGACGCTATCGGTAAGAGTATTACCATTGTTTCTCCTTGGCTAACTTGGCAAAAGTTGGAACAAACCGGTTTTCTTGCATCGATGGCCCAGGCACGCGCTCGTGGTATCGACATTATTGTGGTAACGGACAAAAGTTTTAATACCGAGGATGCCGATTATGAAAAGCGTAAAGAGAAACAGCTGCGCTTAAATGATGCTATGGAAAAACTCAATGAGATGGGCATCGTGATGAAGCTGGTCAATCGTGTTCACAGTAAAATTGTGATTGGTGACGAAGGGCTGTTGTGCATAGGGTCGTTTAACTGGTTCAGTGCGGCCAGGGATGAGAAGTTTAAGCGATACGATACATCAATGGTATATCGTGGCAAAAACTTAAAAGGTGAAATTAAAACTATATATAACAGTTTGGAGCAACGTGAATTCTAATTCAGGATCATCATTTTAGAGAATTAAGGTTCTGTGTCATTCCAGTCATCTGTTCAGAAAAATGAATGACACAGGTCCTAGCCTTTCGATTTCGATAAAACTCACCAGACCAGCCAAGCATTGGCCGGAAAAAATGGCATATTAATATTATTAATGAAATAGTTAACCGAATCAGTTCTGGCTACCGAACTCGACTCATAGCTGGTTCAGGATGTGGACGCGAACCGTAAAAATGGTTCCGACAAGAAGATTACCAAAGCCACAATAGGCAGTCGAACCTGCTACGCAGCATGACTGTAACGGCAATTTTGAGTCTCAACTGGTTAAGTGGTTCTAGGCTACGCAGCCAGAGGAGATTAAGCAGAAAATTATCAGTCTGTTCACGCAAAGAATGAATTACGCCAACATCAGTCAGGATGTCTAAAATTTACACGATTTCAGTATCGTAACCGCTACGATTAGCGACGCCACCGACAAGATTATCCCTATCTCTGAATTCAAATAGTGGCAGTTGCGCCTATTCGCAAGGCTATTCACACGACTAACACCATTGAGTCGGTTCACTAGGAATTTTGCAAATTGACGGAAATCAAAGGTACCTTCCCTACGAGAATAGCATATTAAAGCGGCTTTATCTGGAATTGGTGAATGAGCAGGTGAAGTGGACAATGCCTATCCAGAACTGGAATTTAACATTGTCGCAGTTAGCTATCTATTTTGACTGGCGACTGGATAACGTTATTACGTTGTAATCTTTTTACCGTGGCATAGCATTTTGAATGCTCTCAACTGGTTTGCAGCCAAGCAATTTTTAATCTCTCGGTATTATTTTCCTGATAGTAAGCAACTCAGAGACCTTTAAAAACCTGCCCACGATGCCACTCAATAAACCTATCAAGTGGGTAATACTCCCGCTTTTTAGGCAGAAACAGCGGCTTTCCCTCAAAATCCCAGAATAGCCTTTCGACGATCTTGCTGCCATTCACGCCTTCAGAAACCATCAATTTCATGCCGTCATCAATACCGATAACGCCAATATCAAACGCAGAGTGATGTACTGAGCACAAGGCTAATCCGTTGGTCACGGTGCAAGGGCCACCGTATTGCTTCCATTTGATGTGAGCCGCTTCGAGGCCGACAGGCGTTGTATCGTGTCGTAAATCATAGCCGCATACCGCGCAGCGGTATTGGTACGCACGTAGTACCGTTTGACGGAAATGGGGATCGCGAGACTTGCGTACATCATCTAGCGATAGTTCCAGACGGTTGGCAATAACTTCCTGAACACTTTCAGGAAAATGCTCACTTAAAATTTGTTGAGCCAGTTTATCGATAAGTTGCGGCTGTTTGCACAATAGCTGATAGCTGACTTCATCAAATCCCCCCATGACACCGTGCTGAATCAGCTCACGATTTGGCGGCTCTTTACTCCCTTTCTGCGGTGAACAATGCTCGTCGTTCTGCAACTGCCAAAAACCATCTCCCTTCAGCCGCCAGAAAGGCATTTCAGGGTAATGAGCACGCCGCTGTGGCCCAAAGCTGTTCAAAAGTGCCAATAGAGAAGGGCGGATTTCGTCGCCATAGTGAAACAGGCGCGGGTGTCCTTGTTGATAGGCCGATAAGACATAAAGCAGCAACAATGGCTTATGAGGCGCACGTTGATCACCTTTACGCCATATCGACATGTTGGAAATTGCGGTTTGAAGTTCCTGAGCAGATGGCATACGCAACACGGGCTGAAAGGGAATATATTGCGATAATGCTCGCAAAATCAGTGGGATTCAAGTCTCCAGTTGCTCTCAGAATGTTACCTCACGCCATCTTATCAACGTAGATAACCCTGTGATGCTCGGCGTCAGTGATACTTTGCATATGTGAGATTCTGGCGATGAGTAAAAAGGTGAGCAGATCCTTTATGCCATATTTTCTGTAGATATTATTTTTCATATTATTGGCTGTTTTATGGGTTATCACCATTTTCCTTGCGATGGTTTTTATTGCCATTCCGTCCAGCCAATAGCCGAAGAATATTTTCTCATTTGGTGATAACGATATCGTCTTGCCTTTTATTTCTTTGAACGATGACAGGGCAGAGATCACTTTTTTAATCGTACTCATCGGTACGTGTTTTGATAATAGCAATACCTTTTTAGCCACCATCACCGGTGCATGTCTGCGGTTGTTGAGAATAATAATGAATGTCCGGTGTTCAGTGGTAATGATGTAGCTTAATAGTGCCATGTCGATACCGTGTTCAATATCAACAACAGTGATTGGCACATTACCGTTATCACTATTTCCCAGACAGGTAAACGCCGCCGTGGTGAAAGGGCAGCGGCTGAATATTTCAATGCTCATGGCGATCGCGATTCGATAGAAAAATAGCAACGTGATGTTTATGGTGGCACGTCATCCCTGTAACAGCTTTAATACGTTTCCCGACTGCTGATTGGCTTGTGACAAGACGGACAGGGAAGCCTGTTGCAGGATCTGGGATTTTGTCATCGCGGAAACCTCAATGGCATAATCGGCATCCAATATGCGGGAGCGAGCGGCAGCGGTGGCAATTTTCTCCTGTGACAGCACGGCAGTGACGGATTCGAAGCGGTTCATCTGGCTGCCGTATTCACTGCGGTAACTGTCCAGCGTTTTCAGCGCGTTATCGAACGTGGCTAATGCCGCTCTGGCCTGTTCAGGTGCACCTAGCGTCACAGAGGAAAGTCCCAACGACTGGCTATCTGCGGGCGTAGGGTTGAGGGTAACCGTTTGCAATGCATCACCGAAACTCGCCCCGACGACAAACGTCGTTTCTTTGCTGATCGGTACTGAGGGCGGCAGTGGCGGGGCTGGCTCTGTCGGTGTGGGAAGTTCATCCCAGCTTGCGCTACTATTAAAGACGCCGCTGCCAACCACAATGACAATCAGATCTTCTGTCACCTCATCAATATGAATTTTTTCCAGTCGGTTTGCAGCCCCCACATTCCCATCGTTAAATCCCCCGGTGTTGGCATCTTCAAAACGGTCACCATCACCGCTGTAGGTGATGGTCATACCTTGATACGTTGTCTGTGCCCCTGTATTGATATTGTATTCCCCGGCTTGCAGCAGCGAATCTGCCGAGTAGGTGGCTCCAGGTAAAAAGCCGTTATCTTGCGTAATCACGGCGGTATTCATGGTACTTTCATCTGTCACACCGTTTGCTGACCAGACGATATCGGCGTCTGTGCCTTCTGCGGGCGTACCGGCCAGATGTCTGCCGTCTCGCGCAAAGAGCTGGATATCGTCATCGGCGCTCAATGAGTCGATGGTTATGGTGATATTTTTTGCGCCAGCAGGAATGTAAGCCAGCGAAATTACCCCAGAGGGAAATTGATGATTGATATTGGGGACGGGAAACTTTTCAGCCAGTGGCAAGGTTTCCCCCAATTTGGCAGGCTGAGGACCCGGTTCAGCTGGAGCCAACGGATAGCGGCCAAAGATCTGTGTCGACGAAGCGATGCGGTCGATCTCTTCCCTGATTTGTTGATATTCACCGTTCAGGCTTGCCTGGTCGGAATCTGACAACGTGCGATTTGCCGCCTGCACTGCAAGATGTCTGCCGCGTTGTATAAGGTTATTGATAGCATTAAGCCCGCTCTCGGCGGTTTGCATCAGGCTGAGACCGTCTTTCATTCCGTTGGTGATAACGCTGTTGGCATTCAGATTAGCGGTCATCCGGTTGGCAATCGCCTGACCAGCGGCATCATCCTTCGTACCATTGATGCGCAGACCCGATGAAAGCCGTTCAATCGCCTGGCTCAATCGGGTGGCCGATTTATCCTGTTGATTCCGTATCGTTAAATGAAGAGAGGTAATCGGCGTCATTGCGCACCAGTCCTGATTTGGCAAAAACAACGGGATGATTTTTATCTGCTGATTATTGATTTACCGTACAACAAGCAATAGTTAGCCCTTCCCGATAATGGAAATAAAAACAGATAAAACATTACGTTATGGTTATTTTCGGCAATAGCTTATCGACGGTGGCGATCAAAAGATAATCGTTTTGATAGATCGATGCGATCGTATCGATCGGCGTTACCGATCAAAAGCGCTCTGAATCAGTGTTTACGTAACGTCATGAAAATTAAGCAGGTCGGTAGTCTGCCCAGTAACTAAAGCAGGCGAAGAAGACATATTCTTCAATCACCGCCTGTAGTGTTGGCTGAGTGCGCAGGCGGGTGTTAATCCACACCTGAACCTGTCTGTCGGTTTTATCTGCCAATGATGCCCATTCACGATAAGACAGGCCGTCAAGTAGCTCGGACCAGCACAGTAGCGTCAGTATTTCCCGAATGCCGGGGTCGTTTTCCCGATCAAATAATTGCTGAAGACTGTCACTCAATACCTCCAGATGCAGTCGCTCACATTCGCTGATGAGAATACCACTCAGCATAGGGTATCGGCGAAGATAGCGAGCAGCCTTCACTGGCAGAATGGCTCTGCTACCCGCTTCAATACGTGATACGTCTGATTGCTGCATTAGCCTCGCGGGAATAATCAGATGCGCTTTACGCTGGCCTGGCAGAGACACTGTCGTCAGACTCAACTGATGGAAGGTATGAATTTTTCTCGTACTGATACCCTGACGGATGGCGTGCGTTGCACTGTCATCAAGATGACTCTGATATTTATCCAACAACGTGGATAGCGTCGTGTTACGTGTCATTTGGAAAATGTCTCCAATATGCGGAATAACAGACAGCCCGTGTCCTCCGTGGAATCGGATAGTGGTCTGTTATCCTGGGAAAATGAAATAACGGGGAGGGGGAATGGTGCTGTTTCGGTCTGAAATGATGGGAGAGATAACGCGTCTGGATTATCTATTCCTGATGAGCTCCTTCCTCGAATTCATGTCCCTTCTCCCTGGCGACAACACTGTAGATACCGTCTTTACATGTTGGGCAGAGTTTCTTACCGGTATAGTCTTTTTTGCACAGTACGCAATACCAGCTTTTCGGTTTAGGAAGAACGTAGCTGGCAAAGACCTTCTCTCGTAATTTTTTAATCCTCTCTTCTTCTTTCTCTTCGGGGTCTCGATAGGGACATGCCATCAGTTTTTTTGAACTTATATTGAGCAGGTCATGCTCAAACCAGGTTCTTTCATGTTGAGAGCCTTTATGCAGGATTAACGTGCAGCCACAGGATGTACATGTCCAGTAACCTTGAGGCAGGCGGCTAGCCTCAGTCGAACTAACAAAACGATTTTTGGCGTTGTTAGCCAGATAGCATTTTAGAAAGCGCATAAATTGATTCCATTTCTGGCGACAAGGAGTCCGCATGTAGAGTGTGTCCTATCGCTGTTAGCAGGAAAATAAGTAGGGTTGAAGGCGTGTGATTACTGGCGAGATTGATCGATACGTTGCTGTAACCAGATTTCGACTTCACTTTGCAGCCAGCGGGAACTGCGGCCCAGCTTAATCGGCCTCGGAAATTCACCCAGTTGAATAAGCTTGTAAAACCATTTGTCGGTTAGTCCGGTCAACTGGGTGATAAATGCCATATCGACGAACTGGTCTTCAAGAAGGCGATAATCGGTAGTGGTGCTCATCGTTTTTTCTCCTCTGGTGAATGGAGAAGGAGCCGGAAAATGGAAATTGGCGAACTCCTTCAAACGATGTGCGCGTGGCGTAGTTTTTTATGGCTGAGTGACAATTAACCCAAGCATCTTGGTCGGCCTCGACGAGTAGGTTGGGAGATTTCACTAACCTGATAAATAATCCTCTCCGTTTTCTGATCCTGTTTACTCAGGTAACTCAAGATATATAGCATTCTGTTTATTCCTTCATCGTCGTCATAGGATGTCACCCATTCCCCTTTTACCCTGTAATGTTCCTTGGGTTCACATCGGTGTGCATACCCATCCCCCTCTGTCACATTCGCCCAAATATCCCTAATGTCTTCAAATACGGCCCAAACCTTACGATGTTTCTGACCATTGAGATAAAAAGCAGCATGGATATGAAAACTATGTTCTTCGGTATATTCCAGCACCCAGACATATCCGACGAGTCCCTTTAGCGAAGGGCACTGTTGTAATAACTGCGTGATATCAAAAACGGTGGAATGAGTATCTGCGTAATGATGGGCGTCACTCTTTTTTAAATATGAGAAATCGACTCGTAGCATAAGTAATTTTGAATAACGGTCAAATAGTCGACTGAGGTGATTTCGTATATTTCTACGTAGTGTCCGATGGTGAGCGTACCTGACGTTGGTATCAGTGATGATTTTATTGTATTCCATGAATTCATTCCTGAATGAGTGTTTTTCATGGGATAGGATGCTGGCGTAAATTTTTAAATTTTATTAGCACAAGATAATGCACATGAAGATAACATCTTGGGTTCTTTCTTGTACGGAGTGATAGGCGTAGAGATAGTGGTATGGATAATTTTATTTACATAAATCGTCTTCTTATAAAATATTAGTATTTACCTTAATTAATCGTTCCACCTTCAGAAGAATGAATATCTGAAATGGAATATGTCTTTGGAATACTGCGGTTTTCCTTGGATAACTATTCTGCCTCATTCATTGTGATAGTGTTATACTTACCAGGCATCGATATTGCTTATCGCTGTATGTCTTGGTACGTTATCTCTGTTGCCGATTCGCATCTATTGTGAATCATTCCGGCATCAGAACTATGGTCGCCTTCAGTCGACTGGGTACAAAAGCCAATGGCGACGAACCATCCTGATTTCTTGGTTCGTGTGACTATCGCGCCTAAACTCAGGTCAGATACAGATATCTGAAGCAACATGGATGTGTCATCGTATAGATAAGCCTTTGGGATACTGCCTCAATACTTAGCGTGAATCGTGCTGCAATACTGATATTTTTAGTGTAAAAAACACCTTTTATATCAATAAAAAACCTATCAATTCACCTTAAAAAACATTGAATCTATGCTTAAAAAACACCTTTTTAAAGGGTAGAATTATATGCTGAAAAGTAAGATTAAATTTTTTTGATAGTGGTTATCATTTGCGTATGGGGTAAGGCACGATGACGGATATGATGGATGATCTGAGAGTATTTAAGCTGCGCTCAAAAGATACAGGTCGCAAAGTGCATCTGTTAACCTACGGAGATATCAGCCGGTGCTATAGTTTTATCTGTTTTGATGAGAAGGTTCTTTTTTCTGCTAGATGGAAAGACGTTTTTTCAAAAGGAGATAATATCCCCTTTGATTTACTGGATGATATTTATTACAAGCAGAGAACACATGACGGTAAGAGAAATATAAGATTGCGCTACGATGAAAGAAATGACCATGAAATTAATGTGCTCCTGACTTACGCGCAGGAGTGCTGGGTGAAAGAATCAGTTGCACAGAAAGAAGAAACCGAAAAATACCTTTGTGATAAGTATGATACACTGCTAAAGAAACACAAAAAAATCACATTGCTGCCATTTGCTTTTTATCTTGCGGATGACTGGGAAGAACAAAATGGAGTCAGCCTATCTCGGAAGTTTTCTGTTAACGTTATAAAGTTAGCTCTGGAAGAACTTCAGGAGCGTTTCGATAAAATGATAAAAACTCTGAAGTCTCATAGCGAATATGAACCTGCTTGCGCCTATACTCGACTCATTTTACTTGATGAACAATTCAGGCCTTTTTATTTGGTGAATTTTTTCTTTCGTGGTGATGATATTAGTGACTTTTTTGCAAAGGATATCTGGGAGGAATGGCTGAACACTCGATGTTCTAGAAATAAAGAAAATGAACGAGCGACTCTTTACGCTTTTGAACACGAACACAAGCCATGTCGAAATGATGTAGAGGGATTGTTGTTTAGCCGTCCCGATAGGAGTATTTTTAGTATACATGATGAAGATGAAATAATTAAAAAGTTATTAAATTTTGATATAAATAACTTTGGCACAGTAAAAAATAACCGTAAATCTCATGAAAACTTTTTCCGTCTTCAGGCACAGAAATACAATGCCATCCCAGGTTCAAGAGCAAAAACGTTCTCAGACAACTTTACCTATACACTTTCTGCGAAGAAAAAAATGAAAGACAAATCAGATTAAAAATTTTTCAGTTATATATCATCCCTATGAAAACCCACCCATTTCAATTCATCAGGCCATCCATCCCGGATGGCCTTTTTCATTCTGAGGTTGATATGAAAAAATCATCAGGCTATGCCCTGATACGCCGCCATCTGCGGCGTTATCCCCGTTCGTTACGTCATACCCTTATGCAGGAGTTGACCCGGTTGGTCACCTATGAACCGGTGATTGGCATTATGGGCAAAACCGGTGTAGGGAAATCCAGCCTATGCAATGCGCTGTTTCGCAGCGAGGTCTGTGCGGTGAATGCTGTCGCAGCCTGTACCCGTGAACCACGGCGAATCCGTCTGCGTTTTGGTCGTCATTATCTCACGCTGGTTGATTTACCGGGTGTCGGTGAGAGCCAGCAACGGGATGAGGAATATCGCGCACTGTATCAATCCCTGCTGCCGGAGTTGGATATGGTGCTGTGGGTATTGAAGGCAGATGACCGCGCCTATTCTGCCGAGGAGCAGTTTTACCGTGATGTGTTCGGCTCCGTGAACGGTGAGCATCCGCCGATACTCTGGCTACTCAATCAGGTTGACAAGATTGAACCGAGCGAGGAATGGCATTGAGCCTCTGCGCAGCCGTCATCCAGGCAACGGGAGCATATGGCGCAAAAGCAGGCGGTTATCGGGCAACAACTCGGTATCGTGGCAGAGAACATTTTGCCGCTTTCCGTCAAAGGCCGTTACCAACTGGGAAAGATGGTGGAGGCGATGATAACCCTTCTCCCAAAGCAGGCCCGCAGTCCGGTCATTCCGCATTTACGTGCCGAGCACCAAACCGACAGCGCGGTACAGCAGGCCCAGGCAGGATTTTCCGACACGGTGGTCAGTGCGGTGGATTGGGTCATTGACCACGCGCCGTTGCCTCAGGTGGCAAAACAGGTGCTGCATGGCGTCACCCATTCCGTTGCCAGAGTGGCAAATGCTGTGTGGTCTTTTTTCTTCGACTAATGTTTTTGCTGCTTCCCATCAGATTTCTTTATCGTCACCGATCGATTTTGTCGATCGAACCGATCGAATTGATTTGTTATACCGCCATTTCTCCCCGCTATAAAATCGACATTCCACTCTGAGATTTTTTACTTTTACGAATCAATAACATGTTCATGTAACGCGTATGCGTCTGGAGGGCAATGATGCCGTTGTTACTGCTTTGGGTTGGACTGGCAATCGTACTGGGGTGCGTGGCATCCAGTAACGGTCGCTCATTCTGGGGCTGGTTTATTTTGGGTATGGTCATCGACCCGTTATTGGCCGGATTGCTGTATTACCTGATTTGCAGAGAAAAATAATATGCGAACGCTGTTGAAGCTGTTTGGCCGCTTTATGCGCTGGTATATCACGCTGGTGATTTTTATGGCCTGCCTGCTTTTTATTATCAATACCGTTGGTGGATGGGCTGGTTTTTAACCGAAAGCCCTTCCGAAGGAAAATCACAATGAAAACACAACCTGCACTGCCATGCAGCGGAATGCTGCTGGCCTCGCTGATTGTTCTTCCCATTCTGTCTGTACAGGCAAAGCCTGCTGACAATGAACCGCAAATTATCACCGACAGCGAAGGGCACATGGTTTGCCATCTTTGTGGACCCGACAGGAAAGACAGCTTCTTTATTTCTGACTATCCACAGGGCTATAAAAATAAAACGGATCAGTACAGCAAGTTATGGGACATGACGCGCTACACCATTCTGCTGAATGATGCCATTCCTGCTTATACGGCTAACCGGACACCCGATTTTTATTACATCGATAAATATGCAGCTTCTCCCACCGTTCACTTTATTGAGTTTGACGATGACCGCTCTGATTTATCGGCTGTAGCCACCGTGTCGGTTACGGAAAATAAAAATAACACGCTGCTCACTGTCATCTGGAAGAATGGAGAGAAGAACCGTTTCCAGATGAATAACCAGGCTCTGGCGTATCAGGCCCAAATCCTGAAAAACACGCAGGACCAGCTTTTTTGCCGGAATTGCGGAGACAGTGGTAAGGATGTTCTGGTTCAGGGCGCGGATACCGCCAGCCTTTATACCCGTTTGACCGACACGCCGTATTACGCCTTTCTGGAACAACGTGCCGGGATGGCCTGTCCGGCAGGAAGCTGGTATGCCGTCAATAAAACCAACCCCGCTCCTGAAATCAAGGTGATTAGCATCAAGGATTGCAGTGAAATCGTGAAGATTGACAGCACCCATGATGCCGACAAAACCACGCTTAACCTTACCCACTACAACGGCAAAAAGGACTCGCTGACATTCAGCAATCGTTGAGTGTTATCCCCTCTGGTCATTGACCGGCATCGGCCTGTCGAATAAAGGAAAATATCATGAAGAAAGCACTCATCGCGCTTTGTCTGGGGCTGTGTTCGCTCAGCGCTTTTGCAGAAAACGCGCCAGTCAGAGTGAAAAGCTATATTGCATCAGGAAACTGGTACGCTGGTCCCTATTACCCAAGGATATCCGTGACGGCGTTGACAGATGTTGTCGTTGTCAAAGACATTACGGTTAACCGGGGAAATTGTAAGCATCTTTCCGAAGCGTCCTGGAAGCCCGTTCGACTCCGTTTCGGCAACACTTTTGAAACGACGTTCAAGTCAAAAAACTGGGGAGCTGAATGTAATGTCCTTGAAATCATTGTTGATACCGATCAGGGCATATGGGAATTCAGGATGGAGTAACCGCTGACCTTATTTGCTATTCCGCAACCAATACCTCGTGCGTCTGCGCGAGGCATTGGATTTATGTGCTCTTATCATCCATTTCACCCTGCTTTTTCATCATCCATCGTTTAGATAAGGGATCACCATGTCATGTAATTCATTGGCAGGCAGCGTTGCGTCCAGAGAGCAGCGCATCATCCAGATGGCACTGTGCCTGCTGGAAAAACGGGTGCGTAAAAATGCGCGGCAGTTCAAAACCTCGGAGGACACCAAAAGCTGGTTAATGCTGGAGCTCAGTAGCCTGGAGCGTGAAGTCTTTATGGTGCTGTATCTGGATAACCAGCATCGCCTGATAGAAAAGGAAATTATCGCGCTGGGTGGTATTAACAGCACCGAAGTGCATCCGCGTGAAATCCTTAAAGCCTCACTGCGCCATAACGCCGCTGCCGTAATACTGGCGCATAACCATCCTTCCGGCTGGGCCGAGCCCAGTCAGGCCGACCGCCATATCACCGACAAGCTGAAGGACTCATTGTCACCACTCGACGTCAAAGTGCTCGACCATCTGGTTGTCGGCGGCGCTGAAGTGGTGTCGTTCGCTGAACGCGGCTGGCTGTGATAACCACATTCATCACCGCGCTTTTATAAGGAAACTATCATGCCATCATCGGATACCCCTGAATGGGGATTAAAATGTACCATCACTCCGCGATTCGGAGCCAGACTGGTGCAGGAAGGTAACCGTCTGCATTATCTGGCAGACCGGGCCAGCGTTGTCGGTACATTCAGCAAAACAGAAGCCAGAAGTCTGGAACGTTGCTTCCCTGAGCTGATTAAGCTGTTGGAACAGAAAATGCGAACGGGAGAACTGAATCCCCGTCAGCAGAACGGCGTCACGCTGCATTGCAACGAATGGACCTGTGAAGCCGATACGCTGGGCAGTTTTGGCTACGTGTATATTGCTATCTATCCCTCTTCTGCGGCAACACAATAATCCGCTGCTTCTCTCCCCACCTGGGTATTTTCCTGATTTTATCGACCTAACCTGTAGAGAGTATTCCCATGCAAACATCATCTGCAATCCCGCCACGGGAGGATAACCCCTGTGCGTCGCCTATAGCCGTCTGGCAGCAACTGCTTACCTACCTGCTGGAAAAACACTACGGTCTGACGCTGAACGACACACCGTTCTGTGAGGAAAATGTTATTCAGGAACATATTGATGCTGGTATCACGTTGCTCAATGCCATCAATTTTCTGGTGGAAAAATATGAACTGGTGCGTATCGATCGCAACGGCTTTAGCTGGCAGAAGCAATCGCCGTTTCTCACTGCCGTTGATGTTCTCCGTGCCAGACGTGCTACCGGCTTGCTCAAAGCATAAAGACTGCGAGCCGCTTTCCAGTTACATCTCACCAAATCTATTTATTCTTCTCTCCGATGCATAATGCGCCAGCCCTGACCGGTTGGCGCATTTGCTTTTATGTATGGACCACAAACTATGCAAACTGAACCCGAGGTTTTGACCGAACACACCGAGCTGATTTGCTCGACCAACATTGAGCGTATCGTTACCGGACGTGATGCCGCGCTACAACAGATAGAACAACTCCTTAATCAGCTACAGTCGATCTCAACGCTAACGGCGACTATCGGTGGCGGCACCGCCGAAGACTGGGCATTAAAGCAAGGGCATCGCTACGATTGCTGGCTGACAGAAACGCCAGCTAAAGCGATGTCAGCCATCATCCGCACGTTGGATCGCAATATCTGGCGTGACCTGATGCTGAAATCCGGCATGCTGTCGCTAATGGACGCCGAAGCGCGTACACAATGGCATAAAAATCTGGATGAGGGTGACCTACCTGTCATTAGCGAAGCCAATATCCTCAGCACCTTTGAGCAACTTCACCAGAGCAAGCAGGAGGTATTCGAGCGTGGGGTAATCAATGTATTCAAAGGGCTATCGTGGGATTACAAGACCAATCACCCTTGTTTCTTCGACAAGAAAATCATCATCAGCAATCTGGTGACCTACAACCGTTGGGGCTTTGGCCTGAACTGGGGCTGGCGACGCGATCAACTGGCCGACCTAGAGCGTATGCTTTACTTGCTGGATGGCAAACCTATTCCCGACAATCGAGGCGATGTCACTATCCGGCTGATGGACCATATTCGCGATAATCCTCATCAGCAGGAATATGAAGATGAGTATTTTAGCGTGCGTTACTTTCAGAAAGGCACCGGGCATCTCACTTTTAAACGCCCCGACTTGATCGAGCAGATGAACGACATTATTGCCAAACATTATCCGGGGATGTTGGCGGCGAGGTGATTAAACAATCAGGTTAATCAGGTATATCCCATTGACATATCCCATCAATATTCTATGCTATCGATAGCACGAATTTTATCCAAGGAGACTGCCATGGAAAAAACTACAGTATTTAAAAGCAATCGCAGTCAGGCTGTACGACTCCCTAAAGCCGTTGCACTGCCCGATGATGTGAAGCAGGTTGATATCGTCGCGATTGGTCGCACACGTATCATCACTCCGGCAGGCGAAAGCTGGGACAGTTGGTTCGAAGAGGATGGCGTAACGCCTGACTTTATGATCACCAGAGAGCAACCCGATGATCAGAGCAGAGAGGATTTTTGATGCTGAAATATCTGCTCGATACCAATATTTGTATTTACACCATCAAGAACAAGCCGCAGGAAGTCAGGGATGCTTTCTACCGTCATTACGGGCAGTTTGCTATCAGTTCTATCACGCTGATGGAACTGATCTATGGTGCGGAGAAATCGGTAAACCCAGAGAAGAATCTTGCCATGATTGAAGGGTTTTCTGCGCGTCTGGAAGTGCAAACTTATGGCTTTGACGCTGCCGTGCATACCGGGCAAATTCGTGCGGAGTTGGCAAGACAAGGAACCCCCATTGGCCCGTATGATGCCATGCTAGCGGGTCACGCGCGATCCGCAGGTTTGATTCTGGTAACGAACAACGTGCGTGAGTTTGAGCGTGTGCTAGGATTGCGCGTAGAAAACTGGGTCGGTAGATAGGCTGACAATAGCCAGTCTTTTTAATATGCTGTCGTAGTTCAACAACTGGCGTTACTTCTTAGTATTGTAGCGAACGGCAGGGTAGGGAATGAAGCAATGTGGGTTGTGGGTACAAATGCGGGTACATGAGCGTTGTATTTTAAGGTGGAACCTTTAAATTCAATGCTTTTAGCATGTTTTTCAAGTCCCGCCCCGGCACCATCAATTTAAGCTAGTAAAAACAGCTAGTTATCTAGCTCAAGCAAACCACCTTACGGTGGTTTTTTGTGCCTGAAAATCCCTTTCCTAATATTCTTCCTAATATGATTTTTGCGTGTTTGGTGAATATGCAATTATCGTGAATTTTTATTCTGACCGCCAACAACTGGAACGATCGGTGTTTTGCGGTCATATCGTGCTGTCTGGCTGATTGTCATGTGTCCCGATATTGCCTGTTTTTCTGCTAACGTCCCATCCAGATCTGAAATGCCTTTCGCCTTCAAATCATGAAGTGTGAAGTCGAAACTTAAATCTGGGGGTAGTTCCTCCGCTTTTTTCTTTGCCTTCATTCAGTGTGCGTTAAAGCTGTCGCGGGTGAATCTCGATACTGACGGTTGGTGTACCACGTATATCCCGGACATACCTGGTTTTAGCGGGAGAGACTCTGCGATTTTTATTGCCGCTGACAACCGATCATGTAAGTGCACCCGTTTTAGTTCCACGCATTTTTTGAGATTTCCGGGTTTTCAGCCATCAGCCGATATTCCTCCGGCGTCAGGTTATTCAGCGATTCATGGGGACACTCGCTGTTATATTCATTCAGCCAGCGTTCCGTAATTTCTCTGACCTCATTCAGTGTTCTAAACAGGTAAAAATCCAGTACTTCTGTTCGATACGTTCGGTTAAAGCGTTCGATAAATGCATTCTGTGTCGGTTTACCCGGTTTAATAAATTCCAATGCCACACCATGCTCTTCCGCCCACTGCGCCAATGTGAGCGATACCAACTCAGGCCCGTTATCCATGCGCAACTTCAACGGATATCCACGGTTGGCGACTACCCTGTCCAACACCCTAACAACGCGTTGTGCCGGGATATTCAGATCGATCTCTATTGCCAGCACTTCACGATTAAAATCATCCACGACGTTAAACGTACGAAAACGTCTGCCGCATACCAGCGCATCATGCATAAAATCCACTGACCAGCTCTGATTCAGATGTTCCGGCGTCGCCAGTGGTGCTGGATTACGCACTGGCAAACGTTGCTTTCCTTTACGACGAAAATTCAGTTTCAGTAAGCAATAAATACGATGAACGCGTTTATGGTTCCATGCATGCCCCTGCCTGCGTAGCTTCTGGAACAACTTCTTGAAGCCGTATCGCGGATAGCGTTCCGCCATTTCAGTCAATGCCTGAATGACCGGCTCATCACGCCGGATATCGGGCTGGTAAAAATAAACCGTCCTGCTCAACGATAACGTCCTGCATGCCTGGCGGATGCTCATCGCAAACTGCGCGGTCAGATAACTGACGAGCTCACGCTTTATCGCTGGTTTTAAAGCTTTTTTTCAATAACATCTTTGAGTGCGCGGCACTCCAGACTCAGATCAGCAAACATCTGTTTCAATCGACGGTTTTCGTCCTCCAGATCTTTCATCTTTTTGATATCAGAGGCTTCCATACCGCCAAACTTGGCTTTCCAGTTGTAATACGAAGCCTCGGATATTCCCGCTTCGCGGCAAACGTCTTTGACGGTCCGTCCGGCTTCAACGGACTTCAACACGGCGATGATCTGGTGCTCGGTAAATCGGGCTTTGCGCATAGCGATCTCCTCAACGGGACATAATCAGTATGTCGGAAGATCTCTAAAAGTGAATGGTTCAATTAAGCGGGATGCTTACAATCAGACCACGCCTTTACTTGAGCCATGCTGGTTTTGCTTTGCTGTATTAGTATCCCCTGGTCTAACAGGTTTCCTTTTCGTAACTCAAGAATGTCAGCTTGCCGAACGCAGCATCGATAGGCTAATGCCATTGCGGCTTTTACGAGGTCACCTGCGCACGAACGAAGGCTGGGTGTATCTTGCGGTGTGGCCGCGGGCGGTTATTGGCTGGTCAATGTCATCGCGGGTGATGGCGCAACTCGCCTGCGATGCGCTACAAATGGCGCTCTGGTGGCGTAAACGCCCGTTATTCACACGGACCGTGGTAGCCAGGACTGTTCATCGGATTATCAGGTCTTACTGAAACGCCATAATCTAAGCGGAAGCATGAGCGCAAAAGGTTGCTGTTATGCCAATGCCTGCGTGGAAAGCTTCTTTCACTCGCTGAAAATGGAATGTATCAAGGTGAACGCTTTGCCAGCCGGGAAATAATGCGAACGGCGGTGTTTAATTATATCGAGTGCGATTACAATCGCTGGCGTCGCCACAGTGCCTGTGGTGGACTCAGCCCGGAACAATATGAAAACCAGAACCTCGCTTAGGGCTGTGTCCACATTACGTGTGGTAGGATCATTGGAATAGGCACTCAATGTGTGACAGCATATTCACCGATCATATCAGTAATTAAACGAATTGTTGGCCTTGTTCCGCCATTTCCTTAATGCGCGCTTGTACTTTGAGTTCTAACCCCATCCGTTCTTCTAACGGCATTGCTTCGTATTGTTCTTTGGATATACCCATGGATGCGAGTATGGAGAAGAACAGTTTTTCTTCATAAGACATGGAAACCCAGTCCATAAACTCCTGTGCTGCCTGCGAGCGTGGAGGTTCCACTTTCGCGCTAGGTTCGTGTCTGATTAGCTGTCCGTTATCTTTTGCCTTCTCGAGTGCCATTTTGAAGGTATCTTCATTTGGCGCAATAGGGGGCTTATTGTTCTGGGTAAATAAAGCATTAGCCCCTTGAATGTCTGATGTGATCATATGAACTCTCCTTAGTTAGGCAGGGTAGATACTCGCACAATGTGGAGGGATGTTATCGTAGAGATACCATCTACATATCTATTTAATTCACATGATAGTTACGATTTTTGGCAGGCTGGTGGATGAAATGATAAAAGCAAAGCGACCTTTTAATCGCCGTTAAGATACGGCGACAAGTAGCACAATGATTGTTGCTAAAACTTAATCTATTTGTTTTTTCGGCATAGAAATTTATCTTTTATCACGCCATCAAAGAAACGGCCTTTAGAAACGACAGCGTCAGAAATAAACTTTTTATAGATAGATTCAGGTACGCCAACATATTGATAAATATCTTTGTTATGAAATGCTATCTCAAGAATGTGCGTCTTTGGGTCATACCCAATGGAATCAATTCGTGACGATGATACCTGCTGTCGCTGCAATGCTTGCTCCTCCCCTGTGTAAAATCAGATCAAATAATAAAAGAGTTACTGCATGACACATTGTCGACGATCATGCTTATTTATTGAATATGTATCAAATTTTGGGCGGGTTGGTTAGTAAAATCGTTGCTTTATCATTTTTATGCTGTGAATTTGTTCAATGACGGCAAGTCTTTCTGTTTGGCAAGGGGAACGGTGCAAATCTACGATGACGAATAGCGTGCTACTCTTTTTCAGATCTAGACTGAAACGCAGATTTGCAGCAACCCAGAATAGCTATTCTGGCGCGTATTCGATCCTGTTTCTGCCATTTGCCTTAGCTTGATAGAGTGCATCGTCCGCAGCCTTTATCAAGCATTCATAATCCGGATGACCATTATACACGGCGATGCCTGCACTGATGGTCATTGTCACGCTTTCACCGTTTTGAAGATGAATCGTGTGATCCTGAATTTTCTTTCGCAGTCGTTCTATGATGGTGTGAGCAGCAACCTTGGGCGTTTCAATGAGCACGATCATGAATTCTTCTCCTCCATAACGGAAAACATAATCACTATTCCTCGTACTCTCATACAGAATTTCCGCAATTCGTTTTAGAATATTATCGCCAGCAGTATGGCCATATGTGTCATTGATGGATTTAAAATGATCAATATCAATCATAGCGATGCTGAGTGGCGTGTTTGAATGCATTGTCAGCGATATTTCGTGTCGAAGTATGGTTGGCAGGAAACGGCGGTTTAGCAAGAGGGTTAGCGTATCTTTACCGCTTTCCAGTTTTTGGACTTCGTCGAATAATGAGCTCAACAGCATATTTATTTTATAAATTTTGCTTCTAACTGTTTTAAGTAGTGGAGCGTAATCTTGCTGTGTCAGTAGTGCGATATTACTGTAGTTGCGAATGTAGTCATCAGTTTCGGTTATAATTTTCGCAATAGTCCGTATTCCCTGAATATTACTGAAACTGGATTTTCCTTTGTGGTTAAACCACAGACCAAATTCTGAATCACTCAGGTCTTGGATGCTGGAAAGTGGTGTACCGGTAGCAACGCTAAAAATAAAAGCATTTTCCCAATTGAGCAGTGATGCATTCTGTCGTTCTCTCTCTATGCTGGCGTTTTCCAGAATAGAAAATAACCGATAAGATTCTTCGTTTTTGGCTGCTAGATCGTGTGATTGTGAATAGGTTTTATTCATTATCTCTATGGCGATATCCATGGAAATAGAAGCGTAACGCATAGCATCAAAACATAGTGATTTATCATCTGCCACTTGTGTGATGTTGTCATAGAGTTGCCATTTTAGACGCCGAGCCCCACGTTCAACCAGATCGATCGGAATACCAATACGTGCATGAATCTGGCCAATTTTCTTTTGATAATTAATCAAATCTGCTAGGTGATCCCCAGTGTTTGATAGAATGTCTACTATCCATTTGCTCATAGACCCATGGAGTCGATCATGGACTTGCTGGCTGGAAAGAAAAAGAGAAGCTTCTTGATCTTTGAGCATGTAGGAATAGAACTTATCAGCAAACTCGGATGCTTTTTGGGCGGCGAGAGTTTGCAGTAGACCAAAAGATTTTTGTGAGGTCGTGGCTATCAATTGTGTCCACTCTGATGTTACGACTTGATTGTAGTCTGACTCACCGTTATCTCTCTGTTCATTAACGTTCAGTAGTTCGTTCAACTTTTCATCTCTTTTGCAAATATGTCGGGTGTACTAAGATAGAAATGCTCAATTTTTGCTTGAATAATCGATATTTAATGACAGAGAGGGTTAGCATGTCGTTGCTAAAAATTAATAAAATTAATCATTTCATATAGGTACTATTATTACCGCCGCTGTAAATGATAATGCCGTTTTTTTGATGTTAGAAGTTATTTTGAGATAAATTTATGAAAGTTAATGATTTGGTTACTGTTAAAACCGATGGGAAGACGCGCAGGGAAGGGATTGTTCTGGCCGTGGAAACGTTTGAGGAAGGGATAATGTATTTAGTTGCACTAAAAGATTACCCTGCTGGTATCTGGTTTTTCAATGAGGTTAACAGTAAGGATGGTACGTTTGTTGAACCAAAGATCTTGCCGGAAAAAGAGTAAAGGGGAATGTCAATATACGAGCATTGTCCGAGTGAACAATGCTCGTAGCTATTCTAGTATCCAGTATTAGAATGTTTCCCAGTTACCGTTTTCCGTATTGGTTTTGCGGGGAAGGGCAAGTGATGAATGACCCTTCGCGTGCAGAGCATTTGGCCGAGCGGGTGCTGAAGGCGTACTTGATAGATGGCTGGATAACTTAAATGTTGCAACGGCACGGGTCAGTAATGCGGCTTGCTCCTCTAGCGAGGCCGCAGCGGCACTGGCTTCCTGAACGAGCGCAGCATTCTGCTGTGTCACGCTATCCATTTCAGATATCGCTTGGCCGACCTGAGTTATTCCTCGACTTTGCTCGTCAGACGCAGAAGCAATTTCACCCATGATGTCGGTGACATTCGTGACTGCATCGACGATCTCTTTCATTGTTTGACCCGCGTTATCAACCAAGACAGAACCACTATTGACCAGGTTGACTGATTCGGAAATCAGCGTTTCTATCTCTTTTGCTGCTTGCGCACTACGTTGTGCGAGGCTACGAACCTCACTTGCGACGACAGCAAAACCACGACCTTGTTCTCCTGCTCTGGCTGCTTCAACTGCTGCATTTAGCGCAAGAATATTTGTTTGAAAAGCAATGCTGTTAATGACGCTGGTAATTTCAGATATTTTCTTTGAGCTACCTGAAATACTGTTCATTGTATTGACAACGTTTGCAACGATCTCTCCACCTTGTTTAGCTTTCCCAGAAGCGTTTGCTGCGAGTTGGCTTGCATGGTGAGCATTTTCTGAGTTTTGTTTCACAGTAGCGGTAAGTTGCTCCATGCTTGCCGCAGTTTGTTCAAGCGCTGCCGCTTGCTGTTCGGTACGTGAGGAAAGGTCTGTGTTACCAGATGAGATCTCTGTCGAACCTTGATAAATAGAATCTGCGCTTTCCCGAACAGTAGTGACGGTTGTGACCAGCGAGGATTGCATTTGTTGAACGTTGCTGGCTAGCGTACCAATTTCATTCCTGCCATAGCGCTCCGATACTTGAGTCAGATCGCCCTGCGCAATACGTTGAATTCTCATGACCAACTGGTTCATCGGTTTGATGAGGATTCCTCGCAGAAGGAAGAATGTCAGAAGCGTTAAAATGGTGGCCAGAGCGAAACTGCTCCCCATTAACGAATATCCGAGTAGCGCATTTTTATGTGCGGTTTCGTTTAATTCTTTCGCTCTCTGCGTACGGTAAGCGACAGCTTCGAGTAGAAATTTGTTATAGGCCGAATCTAAAATTCGGGTTTCTTCGGATTCAAGGGTGATGACTTCTTCAAATAGCCCTTGTTTTGCCGCAGTGAGCATTAACATAATGCCTTGATTGACATAGGCATCATATGATTTGCGTAAATCGCCGTCCAACGCTATATCCTGAGGTGTTTTAACCGGACGCTCTTCATAGATGAGGAAGGCTTTTTTTGACTGATCCAGACGTTGTTCAGCTTGCTTCAGGTTGTCATTGAAGACCTGAGAGTCGCCAATGCGTGCTGCGGCGGCTGCTTGGATTAGTAACAGACGGGCAGTGCGAAGGTGGTTAGAACTGTTCGAAATCCCCATTCGGGTGTCGATTTCTTGTGTAACGTCATCTAATGATTGATTGCTGCTTTGTAAAAAGTAGCTGGATGTGCCGATAGATGCTGCAAATAGCAGCATAATACCACCCAGAATAATGATGAATAAGGGAACTAGCCGTAAATTGCTCAGCATGCCAGCCTCGACGTGCTGCTCAGACCTTGAAGTTATTTTCATATCCATTCACTCATTCTCAGGAAATTATGATTTACCATGCCACTAGCGGCGGCATTAGCGTTTAGGTTTTAGTGTCTACATTAATGACAATCCATTAGCTAAACAACCAATGTAAAAGATAATCGGCATATATTGAGAAACCTTAATCAAATTCGATGCGATCCCGATCACGTTTTTAACGCTTTAAAAAGAAAAGAAAATTACGTGATGCGAAATCATACAAATTGATAATAAAAAACGAAGAGTCTGACACTCTAACTTTATTTGTCTGTGCTTCAACGCTATTGTGTGAAATCTATCTTCGGAGGGATTTTTCTTGGAAAAGCATACGCATTTTTTTTCTGATAAAAAAGTTGTTTTTTTTATCGCCACATTATGTTGTTTACTATGGGGGAGTGCTTATCCAGCCATTAAAAATGGCTATGAGCTGTTTCACATTGCGGATAATGATATTCCTGGAAAACTTGTTTTTGCGGGTTACCGTTTTGCGTTTGCTGGGCTGTTACTGTTGGTACTAGCCGTGCTACGTGGTCGGTCTATTGGGCGGTTTCGGCCGGGGCAGTTAGCCCAGTTGACAATCTTGGGAACATTTCAAACATCATTGCAATATGTTTTTTTCTATATCGGTCTGGCATATACCACAGGTGTTAAAGGTTCAATTATGAACGCAACCAGTACTTTTTTCAGTGTACTTCTTGCTCATTATCTGTACAGGAATGATAAGTTAAACGGCAATAAGCTAACAGGTTGTATATTAGGTTTTGCTGGTGTAATGGCCGTTAATATTAGCAGTCATGAAATGAGTATTAGTTTTACGCTGCTAGGTGATGGTTTTGTTGTTATTGCTGCATTTATTTTGTCAGCATCGACAATATATGGTAAACGGATATCACAAACGATGGACCCAACTATTATGACGGGTTATCAATTAGCGATTGGTGGCGTTATCTTAACGGTGTCAGGGTATTGTACAGGAGGATCGCTAGTTATACCCGATTGGAAAGCAGTGCTGATGCTCGGCTACCTTATTTTGCTATCTTCAATCGCTTTTTCATTATGGAGTCAATTGCTGAAATATAACCGGGTCGGTATGGTTGCACCATTTAATTTTCTCATTCCCGTATCCGGTACCGCGTTGTCAGCGTTGTTTCTTAATGAAAGTATTCTGGAGTGGAAATATTTCTTTGCACTCATCTTGGTATGTTCAGGTATTTGGTTGGTTAACCGGGTTACGAAGATGTGATCAGAAAATTATTTTTATTACAACCAGATAACTTCCTAATGTTGCATTCTGAGGTGTAACGTTTGAGATCGCTAAGGTCATGCCGTGCTTTGTATGGCCTCATACCGTAGCGGCTGCAATCAATTCCGATGGCTTACTATTTTATTAAAAATCAATAAATTATCCTTTTTTCGACTTTTTTGTTACATTTACATGTGTAGTGGCTTGGTAAGGAATGAGTACATTTTGCATCAAAACATATCGTTGAGAGTTTTTTGGGGAAAAAGTGTAAGTTTTTCATGAAAGGTATAAACTTACATGATGGCGCGCATATCGGGTATGATGATATTTTTGTATATGTATCATTTACATAGCAAGCAAATTGTTTCTTTTTTATTATTTTCAATGCTCTTTTTGTAACGTTTATTGTGCATTTGGGATGTAAAAATAAGCATGAAAGTGATCTGACCAGACGCAGCTTGGTTCATAAAGCTTTCATTTGTGTGACTTGCGTCACATAATGGCCAAAATTCTTCTTCAGTCGCGTTGTGTGTGCTATGGATTAGGCGGTACAGTTGCGCTGTTTTAGGATTAATCCTATGCTCTTGGTTGAGTGAGTCTTCATCGAAGGATCAGGAAAGCAGCGGATGAACGGATTCTCCGCGTGATGCGCAAAGTTGGCTAAAGTTGGCAAGTAGCATTGCCCGAATAAGAAATGATGAAGTAGTAACTTGCAGTATCTGGCACCGATAGTTTTTTATGCCATCAATGGAGAGTGATTTTCGAACTGGGCGATATGGTCTATCACCTAACTTATGTTTTAAACATAGCCTGTCGGGATGGGAAATATGGGTACCTCTGAATTACTCAAACACATTTATGACATTAATCTGTCTTATTTGTTACTGGCGCAACGCTTAATTAATGATGAAAAAGCTTCTGCGATGTTTCGTCTAGGAATCAATGACGAGATGGCAGATATCTTGATGCAATTGACTCTGCCGCAGATGGTGAAACTGGCAGAAACTAACCAACTGATATGCCATTTTCGTTTTAACGATCACAATACAATCAAAGTGTTGACTCAAGAATCGCGTGTGGATGATTTACAGCAAATTCATACGGGGATCTTGTTGTCGAGCCACTTATTACAACAGTTAACTTCGAAAGAAGAAAACCTGCCTAAGAAAAGGGCATAAGTGATGGCGGAGAAAAGTATTGTTCAGGAAGCGAAAGATATCCAGTTGGCGATGGAGCTCATTTCGCTTGGTGCTCGTTTACAGATGTTAGAAAGTGAGACTCAGTTAAGTCGCGGGCGTTTGATCAAGCTGTATAAAGAACTTAGAGGAAGCCCGCCACCAAAGGGAATGTTGCCTTTTTCAACGGATTGGTTTATGACCTGGGAACAGAATATTCATTCATCAATGTTCTACAACGCTTATAGCTTTTTAATTAAGAATGGGCAGTGTAGCGGTGTTGAAGCAGTCATTAAATCGTATCGATTGTACTTGGAACAGTGTGCACCTCAGAGTGATTCTCCTCTATTGGCATTGACTCGAGCTTGGACATTAGTCCGGTTTGTTGACAGCGGTATGCTGCAACTGTCGTCATGCAATTGCTGTAAAGGGATGTTTATTACTCACGCTCATCAGCCTAAAAACAGTTTTGTTTGTAGTTTGTGCCAACCGCCTTCCAGAGCGGTAAAAAGGCGTAAACTTTCGCAAAATCTTGCCGATATAATACCTCAACTGCTGGATGAACAGGTAAAACACGCAGTCTGAGTCTGTAGCGCGATTTGTGAATCTATCACTGTTGCTTGTGAAAGCAGTGATAGGTTTTTCCTCAAGAACGTCTTGGCTATGGCTCCGCAGTTTTATCTCACCTTCCGCCCACCTTTTTTATTATAAGGATTTCTTGTGCTGGTTATATTGGGTTATATCGTAATTGTGGCCTCGATACTCGGCGGTTATCTCATGGTCGGTGGGGCCTTGGGTGCGCTTTATCAGCCTTCGGAGTTACTGATTATTGGTGGTGCAGCGTTGGGCGCTTTCATTGTGGGCAACAATGGAAAGGCGATAAAAGCAACATTGCGAGCGCTGCCTCTTTTGGTCAAAGGCTCCAAGTATAATAAAGCTTTGTATATGGATCTTATGGCCTTGCTCTTTCGTGTGATGGCCAAATCTCGTCAGCAAGGGATGCTTTCGCTTGAGTTTGATATTGATAATCCTCGCGAGAGCGAGATCTTCTCAAGCTATCCGAATATTCTTTCCGACAACAACATTGTTGAGTTTATCACCGATTATTTGCGTTTGATGGTCAGTGGTAACATGAATGCGTTTGAGATTGAAACGTTGATGGACGAAGAGATCGAAACGATTGAACATGAAAGTGAAGTACCTGCGAGCAGCCTGACAATGATGGGTGACGGCCTCCCAGCATTTGGTATTGTTGCAGCAGTTATGGGCGTTGTTCACTCATTAGCCTATGTTGACCGGCCTGCCGCTGAGTTAGGGATGATGATTGCCCATGCCATGGTGGGGACTTTTCTTGGTATCCTACTGGCTTACGGTTTCGTCTCTCCATTAGCAGCTTTACTGCGGCAGAAAAATGCAGAAAAAATCAAGGTATTGCAGTGTATTAAAGTGACTTTACTGTCGAGCCTTAATGGCTATGCACCGCAAATTGCTGTGGAGTTTGGACGTAAAACGCTGTACTCAACGGAACGCCCTTCTTTTACAGAATTGGAAGAACATATTCGTCGTGTAAAATCGCCGACCCAGCAAGCGTCGGATAGTAACGCATGAAACATCAGCATCCCATTATTCGCAAAAAGCGCAAATCTGGGCATGGGGGCCACCATGGTGGCTCTTGGAAGATTGCCTACGCTGACTTTATGACAGCAATGATGGCATTGTTTCTGGTTATGTGGCTCATCGCCATCTCTACACCTATGCAGTTGGCCCAAATCGCGGAGTATTTTCGTACCCCATTAAAGGTTGCATTAACTTCAGGTTCTAAATCAAGCGACAGCTCCAGCCCCATCCCTGGTGGGGGGAACGATCCAACTCAACAAGATGGTGAAGTGAAAAAGGCCATCAAAACAGATAACATAGAAAAGAAACTGGATGAGGCACGACTGAATAAACTGCGAGAGCGCTTGGATCAGTTAATTGAGGCCGATCCCCGATTACGTGCACTCCGTCCACATTTGCTGATTGAGATGATTGAGGAAGGGTTACGTATTCAAATCATCGATAGCCAAAACCGTCCAATGTTTAAAACTGGGAGTGCGCAGGTTGAACCTTATATGCGGGATATTCTGCGTGCAATAGCCCCTATTTTGAATGACTTCCCTAATAAACTGAGTATTTCAGGCCATACCGATGATGTTCAGTATACGACAGGGGAACGCGGTTATAGCAACTGGGAATTATCTGCTGATCGCGCCAATGCATCACGACGAGAGCTTATTTTTGGTGGTTTGTCTGATGGAAAAGTTTTGCGCGTTGTGGGCATGGCTGCGACAATGAGCCTCAAACAGGCGACAAGCGGAAATGATGCAATTAATCGACGTATCAGTCTCTTGGTACTGAGCAAACAAGCTCAGAAGGATATTGAAGAAGAAAATGCAGAAAGTTCTGCTGTAAATATAGACAAAGCAGAAAATTTACAAAATATGGGGTTGGATAAGCCTAAACCTACCACGCCGACTGCCGAAAATAGTGATAACAATACGGGTGGAAGTGGTGAGGCATTGCCACAACCAACAAATGGAGTTCCTGCTCCAGAGCGTCAACAGCCAACTACTGCGTTGCCTGCTGCGCCGGATAGCCAGGCGACGCCTTCTCAATAAGCCGCGATTCACAGCTGAGGTGACCACGTGAGCATGGACATGAGTGCTTTCTATCAAACTTTCTTTGATGAAGCAGATGAATTACTGGCAGATATGGAACAACATTTATTGTTGTTGGATCCTTCAGAGCCTGATACCGAACAATTAAATGCGATTTTCCGTGCAGCTCACTCCATAAAAGGAGGTGCAGGCACATTCGGTTTTAAAATTTTGCAGGAAACTACGCACCTTTTAGAAAATCTACTCGATGGGGCAAGACGTAGTGAAATGCGTCTTAGCACTGATATCATTAACCTGTTTCTGGAAACAAAAGACATCATGCAGGATCAGTTGGACGCTTATAAAACCGCACAGGAGCCCAATGCTGAGAGCTTTGAGTATATCTGTCAGGCCTTGCGCCAGCTTGCTCTGGAGTCTAAAGCAGATGGTGAGGCAACCCAGCCTGACACATCGTCTACAACCCTACACTCTGTCAGCCCAACATCTAATGATGTAGGTAAAGGTGAAATGCGTATCGCATTAACCGGCCTGAAATCCCAGGAAATACCTCAGATGCTGGAAGAACTTGGTAATCTGGGAACCGTTAAAGATCCTCACCAGACTGACACCAGCGTAGAAGTGACATTAGTCACTTCTGAAAGTGAAGACGATATTAGCGCTGTACTGTGTTTTGTTCTTGAACCAGAGCAAATCAGTTTCAAGTCTGCCGTAGCCAGTCAACCCGTTGTCGCTGAAGTCGCAGAAACGTTAACTGTTGTTGAAGCACCCGTTGCGCCAATAGCACCGTCTGCGCCCGTTGCAGCGAAACCGCAATCTGCTCCGGAAAATGGAAAAAATAAAGCAAAAACCGGTGATACCAGCATCCGTGTAGCGGTTGAGAAAGTTGACCAACTTATCAACCTGGTTGGTGAGTTAGTGATTACGCAATCGATGCTGGCACAGCGCTCAAGTGAGCTTGACCCTGTGGCGCACGGCGATCTGCTCAATAGCATGGGGCAATTGGAACGCAACGCCCGCGATCTGCAAGAGTCGGTTATGTCCATTCGTATGATGCCGATGGAATATGTATTTAGTCGTTTCCCTCGTTTGGTGCGTGATTTGGCTGCCAAGTTGGATAAGCAGGTCGAGTTAACGCTGATGGGGAGCTCGACTGAATTGGATAAGAGCTTGATCGAACGTATTATTGATCCTCTGACACACTTGGTGCGCAACAGCCTTGATCACGGTATCGAGTCTCCAGATAAACGCGTTGCTGCCGGTAAGTCTGCCGTGGGTAACCTGACGCTTTCTGCGGAACATCAGGGCGGTAACATCTGCATTGAGGTTATCGACGATGGGGCTGGGCTTAACCGTGAAAGAATTCTTGCTAAAGCTCTGTCTCAAGGGTTGGCGGTGAGCGATGCAATGTCTGATGAAGAAGTGGGCATGTTGATTTTTGCTCCTGGCTTCTCCACAGCAGAGAAGGTCACTGACGTTTCTGGCCGAGGTGTCGGCATGGATGTCGTCAAGCGGAATATCCAGGAAATGGGCGGACATGTTGAAATCCACTTCCAGGCTGGAAAAGGTACAACGATAAGAATCTTGTTACCATTAACGTTGGCCATCCTTGATGGTATGTCCGTTAAAGTTAACAATGAAGTCTTTATCCTACCGCTTAACGCCGTGATGGAATCTTTGCAACCTCAGTCTGAAGACCTGTACCCGTTAGCGGGTGGTGAGCGTGTGCTACAAGTTCGTGGTGAATATTTACCTCTCGTTGAACTATTCCATATCTTTGATGTGGATGGTGCTAAAACGGATGCTACTCAGGGTATAGTCGTTATTCTACAGAGTGCAGGTCGACGTTATGCCTTGTTGGTCGATCAGTTGATTGGGCAACATCAGGTCGTCGTCAAAAACTTGGAAAGTAATTATCGCAAGGTACCAGGCGTTTCAGCCGCTACCATTCTTGGTGATGGTAGCGTTGCGCTGATTGTGGATGTTTCAGCGTTACAAGCGCTTAATCGTGAAAAGCGTGTGGTTGAAACTGCTGCTTAATAAAACAGATCGTTAATAAAGGGTGGAAAACATGACTGGACTTGCAAGCGTCACCAAATTAACTGGCGAAACCGTAGGACAGGAATTCCTGATTTTTACGCTGGGTGACGAAGAGTACGGCGTTGATATTTTAAAAGTACAAGAAATTCGCGGTTATGACCAGGTAACGCGTATTGCCAACACGCCTTCTTTCATTAAGGGTGTGACCAATTTACGTGGTGTTATTGTCCCTATCGTTGACTTGCGCATTAAATTTGCCAAGCAAGATGTTGAATATGATGACAACACGGTTGTTATTGTTCTGAACCTTGGGCAGCGTGTTGTTGGTATCGTTGTAGATGGTGTGTCCGATGTATTGTCATTGACTGCGGACCAAATTCGACCTGCACCAGAGTTTGCCGTAACACTGTCAACAGAGTACCTGACTGGGTTGGGTTCTCTGGGTGAGAGAATGCTGATTTTGGTTGATATTGAAAAACTGTTGAGCAGCGAAGAAATGGCTCTGGTTGATAGTGTATTGAAAGTCTAATTCATCGGCCTTCAGGGGCTACGAAAGTGGCCCCGAAAACCTCCCTTAGCCATATCCTTGTCAGTTCAGAAATTCGTAAAGATATCCAGAATAATGCCGATATTACCGGTGGTTGGTCTACTCAAAAGGCGTTGTATGTTTAACCGTATAAAAGTTGTCACAGGTTTGATGCTTGTGCTGGTGTTGTTTGGAGCCCTTCAGCTTATTTCTGGTGGTTTATTTTTTAGTGCATTAAAAAATGATAAGGATATCTTCAGCTCAACGCAGGTTATTAACCAGAAGCGTTCTGAACTGGATTCAGCATGGTCATATTTATTACAGACCCGCAATACACTTAACCGTGCAGGCACGCGTTTTGCTCTTGATGCCAGCGGTACGGGCACGGGCACAGGGGGAAAAGAGCTTTTGGCTTCTGCTCAAAAGCAACTGTCTGTAGCAAACGATTTTTTCTCACGGTATGAGAAAGTGCCGCAGGATTCACGTCAGGATGAAAGCGTTGCTCGGGGCGTAAAAGAGAATTATGTGGCTTTGAATAGTGCGTTGATTGAATTAATTCAGTTCTTGAACGCAGGGGAATTTAAGAAATTTATTGATCAGCCGACACAGCGTTTTCAGGATAACTTTGAAAAAGCGTATTACACCTATAAAGCTGAAAGCGACAAACTTTATCAGGCTGGCATAACTAAAAATGATGAAGCTTACGATTCGGCACTTTGGATACTTGGTTTCATTACCGTGTTGGTTTTTGCGTTAGCCTTGATTTCCTGGATTGGTATTCAACAATTATTAATGAGGCCGCTAAATAATATTGTTGAACATATTCGTCATATCGCTAAAGGTGATTTGACAAAGACGACCAATTTTCATAGCAGTAATGAAATGGGCATTCTTGCTGACAGCATTCGTCATATGCAAAGCGAGTTTGTTTCAACGGTGAGTGCAGTCCGACAAGGTGCCGATGCTATCTATACTGGCGCGACGGAAATTAGTGCCGGGAATAACGATCTTTCCTCACGTACAGAACAACAGGCGGCTTCGTTAGAAGAAACGGCTGCCAGCATGGAACAACTGACGGCAACGGTTAAACAGAATGCGGAAAATGCCCGCCAAGCTAGCCAGTTGGCACTAAGTGCGTCAGAGACTGCTCAGAAGGGGGGCAAAGTTGTCGATAATGTCGTCAAAACCATGCACAATATTGCTGGAAGTTCGCAAAAAATTGCCGATATTACTAGTGTGATTGATGGTATCGCTTTCCAAACCAATATCCTTGCGCTGAATGCGGCGGTTGAAGCGGCCAGAGCCGGGGAGCAGGGACGTGGGTTTGCGGTTGTTGCTGGGGAAGTTCGCAATTTGGCACAACGTAGTGCTCAGGCTGCGAAAGAAATCAAAAGCCTGATTGAAGATTCAGTCAACCGAGTCGATGAAGGCTCTGTACTGGTTGAAAGTGCGGGCGAGACGATGGGAGAAATCGTCAGTGCGGTCACACGTGTAACAGATATTATGGGCGAAATTGCCTCGGCCTCTGATGAGCAAAGTAAAGGCATCGATCAGGTTGGCCAGGCTGTTACTGAAATGGACCGCGTAACGCAACAGAACGCCTCTTTGGTTGAAGAGTCTGCTGCTGCTGCGGTTGCTTTGGAAGAGCAGGTTAAAGTGCTAAACCAAGCCGTTGCTGTATTCCGGCTGTCTGAGGATACGGGTTCGTTTAGAAGAACAACGCCAGCAGCAACCGGACAAAAGCCTGTATTGTTGGCTCCATCAGCAAATGGCGGTAAGAAAGTGAAAGAAGGTTCTTCCAATGATAATTGGGAAACGTTCTGATAAAAACCTTGGTATAGCGGCTATAAGTAAGCCCAATATGTAAAGCTTCTAGTGAGCTAACGCCCAGCCGCTTGCGTGTCGGTGGCTGGGTGATTGTTTATTTAAAAAGATAAGCGTGAGCGTCACTTATCTGTGTACGTTTACTGTTTACGGTGATACAGCACTTGGTGCTTTGAAGCAGGGTAATTCATGGTATTGTTCAATCTGTAACTTATGTTATGGATATGATGGGGTGACGTTGACTTTGGTATAAAAGCCAGAGGCAAAGCAAGCAGGTAGCACAGCTGTGACGAGAGGGACAATGCCACCCGACAGCATGTGGCTTTGGTAGAACAGACACGCTGAGCGTTCTGCTTTCAGAACTTGCGGAGTGTATTACCAATACAGTGTCAATTTTAATCGTAATGCGATGAGCAATTGACGAATGACAATAAAAACCTGCGTTAGCTGTAAAGGAAAGTTCAGATTGAAAAACACCATAGCAAAACACACTATTCGAGCGGTTTGATATGAAAAGTATACCATCGCAAAATCGCCCCGAATCTGCGTCTATTCTGACGCAGATGGTTGATCGGTTGCCGCTGTCGGACACACATTTTCGACGGATCAGCCAATTAATATATCAGCGTGCTGGAATTGTCTTGGCCGATCACAAACGTGAAATGGTTTATAACCGTTTGGTTAGACGTCTCCGTTTACTTGGAATCAATGATTTTGGCCAGTATTTAGCGCTCTTGGAGTCAGATCCTAACAGCGCGGAATGGCAGGCTTTCGTTAATGCGTTAACGACTAACCTGACGGCATTTTTTCGCGAAGCTCACCATTTTCCTATATTGGCAGAACATGCCAGAAAACGCCCCAATGGCTATACGATTTGGAGTACAGCGGCTTCCACGGGAGAAGAACCTTATTCATTGGCGATGACACTTGCTGAAGTCTTAGGTAATAAAGCGAGTGGATGTCAGGTGTGGGCCAGTGATATTGATACTCAAGTGTTAGAAAAGGCAACTGCTGGTATCTACCGTCAGGAAGAATTACGTTCTCTTTCTCCACAGCAGCTACAGAAGTTTTTTTTACGCGGTACCGGGCCGCATAGTGGTTTAGTTCGTGTTCGCCCGGAACTTGCGTCTATGGTGCATTTCCAACAACTCAATCTGCTCGCCCCCGATTGGTCTGTCCCTGCACCATTCGATGCTATTTTTTGTCGCAATGTAATGATTTATTTCGATAAAGAAACCCAAGAGCGTATTCTCCGTCGATTCGTCCCGATGCTCAAACCGGGTGGATTGTTATTTGCTGGACATTCAGAGAATTTCAGCCAGATTAGTCGAGAATTCTATTTGCGTGGGCAAACTGTATATGGACTGGCTAAGGAAAGATAATGAGCAAAATAAGAGTATTATGCGTTGATGATTCTGCCCTAATGCGCCAGATCATGACTGAAATAATTAATAGCCATCCTGACATGGAAGTTGTTGCGACTGCGCCAGATCCATTAGTTGCTCGTGATTTGATTAAAAAATTCAATCCTCAGGTATTAACGTTGGATGTTGAAATGCCGCGCATGGATGGGCTGGATTTTCTTGAAAAACTTATGCGTCTGCGTCCGATGCCTGTTGTAATGGTGTCGTCGCTGACGGGAAAGGGTTCAGAAATTACGCTTCGCGCATTGGAACTTGGTGCTATTGATTTCGTCACCAAACCGCAACTGGGTATCCGCGAAGGGATGCTTGCATACAGTGAACTGATTGCGGAAAAAATTCGTATGGCAGCGAAAGCGCGTTTGCCGCAACGTAGCACAGTAGCAGAGCCGACAAAAATTATTCAGCACATGCCACTGCTCAGTAGTGAGAAGCTGATCGCGATTGGTGCATCCACGGGGGGAACAGAAGCGATACGGCATGTATTACAGCCTCTGCCACCAACAAGCCCTGCGCTATTGATTACACAACATATGCCCCCTGGTTTTACGAAGTCTTTTGCCGAGCGTTTAAACAAGCTATGCCAGATTACGGTGAAAGAAGCAGAAGACGGGGAACGTGTGCTTCCTGGTCATGCATACATCGCTCCAGGGGCTCGCCATCTTGAATTGGCTCGTAGTGGGGCAAATTATCAAGTACGTTTAAATGATGGACCTCCAGTTAATCGGCATCGTCCATCAGTTGATGTGTTATTCCGTTCGGTTGCGCAATATGCCGGGCGAAATGCTGTAGGGGTAATCCTTACTGGAATGGGGAATGATGGGGCGGCCGGCATGCTGGAGCTCCATCAGGCTGGTGCTTATACGCTGGCCCAAAATGAAGCAAGTTGTGTGGTTTTCGGGATGCCACGCGAAGCGATTGCGATGGGTGGTGTCGATGAAGTGGTGGATTTGCACCAGGTGAGCCAGCGAATGTTGGCACAAATCTCTGCCGGACAGGCATTACGTATATAAGCAGCTCTCGGTGAGCAATAAATATTTTAGGAGTAGGTATGGCCGATAAAGAACTCAGATTTCTGGTAGTGGATGATTTTTCGACAATGCGCCGAATTGTCCGTAACCTGCTTAAGGAACTGGGCTTTAATAACGTAGAAGAGGCAGAGGATGGTGCCGATGCACTGAATAAGCTTCGCTCCAGTGCTTTTGATTTCGTCATTTCTGACTGGAATATGCCCAATATGGATGGACTTGAGCTGTTGCAGACTATCCGTGCTGACGGCGCGCTTTCCAGCCTCCCTGTGCTGATGGTAACGGCAGAAGCGAAGAAAGAGAACATTATCGCTGCAGCACAAGCGGGTGCTAGCGGCTATGTAGTTAAACCATTTACTGCAGCTACCCTCGAAGAAAAACTAAGTAAGATTTTCGAAAAACTGGGTATGTAAGGGGATCTTATGACGCCACATATGCCGTCAGTTAACGACACAGCTTCAGCAACCGAGATCATTTCGCGTATTGGCCAATTGACTCGTATGCTGCGTGACAGTTTGAAAGAACTGGGTCTGGATAATGCGATAGCAGAAGCAGCAGAGGCCATTCCTGATGCCCGCGATCGTCTTGACTATGTTGTCCAGATGACCGCGCAAGCGGCGGAGCGAGCACTGAACTGTGTCGAAGCTGCGCAACCACGCCAGAACCAGCTCGAGTCAGGCGCAAAATCCCTGAAGGTTCGTTGGGATGAATGGTTTGAAAATCCAATCGAACTTGCAGATGCGCGCGAATTAGTGACGGATACGCGTAGCTATCTTGAAGATGTGCCACAACATACCTCATTTACCAACGCCCAACTGTTGGAAATTATGATGGCGCAAGATTTCCAGGACCTTACTGGCCAGGTAATCAAGCGTATGATGGATGTTGTTCAGGAGATCGAAAAACAATTGCTGATGGTATTGCTGGAAAATATCCCAGAAAAACCTGATGCACCTAAGCGTGCCAATGATGGTCTTCTGAATGGACCCCAATTGGACAAAGGTGCAGCAGGTATTGTAGCCAATCAGGATCAGGTTGATGATCTTCTGGATAGTCTCGGGTTCTAATGAGCCTTGCTTTAAGAAAAGGAATCATTTCCTTTTTTGAAAGGCTAGAGTGCCGTTGTTCCGGTTATTTATGGCCAGATTTATGGCCATAAATAGCTACTCTTGATTTCCCCTTTCCCTTTCCTTTTCACTATGCGTTAAAGAAGCGTTAGTTTTTCTCGTTGTTCCGGCCATAAAATTTTTCTGTATTTGTCATGCTAGGCAGCAAATTCCTATCCCGGAAGTCGTAACAGGAACATCGCCGTGGCTGAAGATAGCGATCTGGAAAAAACAGAGGCCCCCACTCCCCAAAAGGAGGAGAAGGCGCGAGAAGAAGGCCAAGTCCCACGTTCTCGAGAGTTGACTTCCGTTTTGATGATGGTCGCAGGATTGGCTATTTTGTGGATGGGAGGCGATGCAATGGCTGGCAGACTGACCAGAATTGTCGCGCAGTCGCTAAATTTTGATTATGCAACGATTAGCGATGATACCCAAATGCTACGCCATGTTGGTTCATTATTGCACCAAGCTGCATTTGCATTGATACCGATTATGCTAGGGGCTGTGTTGGTGGCGTTGTCTGCTCCGATGCTGCTAGGGGGAATATTATTTAGCACTAAGTCATTAAAAGTTGATTTTAAAAAACTAGATCCTATTTCTGGTTTAAAACGTTTATTTTCTGCTCAGTCATTGGCTGAACTTTTCAAGGCAATATTAAAATCTGTCATGGTTGGGATCATTAGTACCTTGTTCCTGATTCATAACTGGCCGAAAATATTGCATTTGGTATCCGAAGCGCCGATTGCAGCGTTAGGTGATGCATTGGAATTGGCCGTAATGTGTGGCTTTCTCATCATAATGGGCCTTATTCCCATGGTTGCATTTGATGTGTTCTGGCAAGTCTGGAGCCACATCAAGAAATTACGGATGACGAAGCAGGAAATTCGTGACGAGCATAAGCAGAACGAAGGCGATCCTCATGTTAAAGGTCGTATTCGTCAGCAACAAAGGGCAATTGCCCAACGTAGGATGATGGCGGATGTTCCTAAGGCGGATGTAATAGTCACTAACCCGACGCATTATGCGGTAGCATTACGATATGATGATAAAAAAATGAATGCGCCGAAAGTGTTGGCTAAAGGGGCTGGTGAAATCGCTTTGCGTATTCGTGAACTGGGGACCGAGCATCGCGTTCCTATTTTAGAAGCGCCGCCGTTGGCGCGAGCGTTATTTCGTCATTCAGAGATCGGAGAGCATATACCTGCTGCGTTGTATGCTGCCGTTGCAGAAGTCTTAGCTTGGGTTTATCAACTGAAACGCTGGAAGCGAGAAGGTGGATTAATCCCTAGAAAACCGAAACATCTACCAGTGCCTGATGCACTGGATTTTGCTAAAGAGAATACTACTGATGGCTAATTTGGCCTCTTTGCTTCGTTTACCGAGTAATATGAAAGGTAGCCAATGGCAAATATTAGCCGGACCTATACTGATCCTGCTGATACTGTCTATGATGGTATTGCCGCTGCCACCATTCATTCTGGATCTGCTATTTACCTTTAATATCGCACTATCAATCATGGTCTTGCTGGTTGCGATGTTTACGCAACGGACGTTGGAGTTCGCTGCATTCCCTACCATCCTACTGTTTTCTACATTACTGCGCTTGTCACTTAACGTCGCCTCTACCCGTATTATTTTGCTGGAAGGGCACACGGGGACCGCCGCAGCAGGGAAGGTTGTCGAAGCATTTGGACACTTCCTTGTAGGTGGGAATTTTGCTATTGGTATTGTGGTATTTATCATTCTCGTTTTAATCAACTTCATGGTTATTACCAAAGGTGCCGGCCGTATTGCCGAAGTTGGTGCTCGCTTTGTATTGGACGGTATGCCTGGTAAGCAGATGGCGATCGATGCCGATCTTAACGCTGGGATAATTGGTGAGGAAGAAGCGAAAAAGCGCCGTGCAGAGGTAACACAGGAGTCAGACTTTTATGGTTCTATGGATGGTGCCAGTAAGTTCGTGCGTGGTGATGCTGTCGCTGGACTGATTATCATGGTCATCAATATTGTTGGCGGATTGATCGTCGGTGTCGTGCAACATGGAATGCCAGTAGGGCAGGCGGCGGAAAGCTATACCTTGCTTACTATCGGTGACGGGCTGGTTGCTCAGATCCCTGCTCTGATTATTTCTACCGCTGCGGGTGTTATTGTTACTCGTGTGAGTACCGATCAGGATGTTGGCCAGCAGATGGTCACTCAGTTATTCAATAATCCGCGGGTTATGGTGCTGAGTGCGGCAGTGATTGGGCTTATTGGGCTGGTTCCTGGAATGCCTAATTTTGTCTTTTTGTTATTCACCGCATCTTTGTTGGGGCTTGCTTGGTGGATGCGCGGGGAACAGACAAAAGAACCCGCTATGCAGCCCATACCTGCATCAATGGAGAAGCATCAGGTTGTTGAAGCTAGTTGGTCTGATGTACAGCTTGAAGATCCGCTAGGTATGGAAGTGGGCTATCGTTTGATCCCAATGGTTGACGCGCAGCAAGATGGAGAACTATTGGGAAGAATTCGTAGTATCAGGAAGAAGTTTGCTCAGGAAATGGGATACTTACCTCCAGTGGTTCATATTAGGGATAACCTGGAGCTCCAACCTGCCAGTTACCGCATATTAATGAAAGGTGTTGAAGTGGGGAGCGGTGAGGCTCATCCTGGTCGGTGGATGGCAATAAATCCAGGGAATGCGGTTGGCTCTTTATCTGGAGATATCACACAGGACCCTGCGTTTGGGCTACCAGCAGTCTGGATTGATAATGCTCTGAAAGATCAGGCTCAAGCTCAAGGGTTCACGGTTGTAGAGGCCAGTACTGTGGTGGCTACACACCTGAACCACTTAATTGCATTACATGCTAGCGAACTGTTTGGTAGACAAGAAGCTCAGCAACTGATGGATCGTGTGGCGCAGGAAATGCCAAAACTGACAGAAGATTTTATTCCAGGCGTTGTGACGCTAACCACATTGCACAAAGTTTTGCAAAATCTGCTCAGCGAGCGGGTTTCGATTAGGGATATGCGAACCATCATGGAGACATTGGCTGAGCATGCGCCTGTGCAACCAGACCCCTATGAATTGACTACAGTTGTCAGGGTTGCATTAGGACGTGCTATCACTCAGCAGTGGTTCCCGGGAGACAGCGAACTTCAGGTTATTGGGCTGGAAGGTTCATTGGAACGCCTTTTACTACAGGCCCTTCAGGGGGGCGGTGGCCTCGAACCGGGGCTTGCCGATCGCCTACTCGAGCAGGCGAGACAGGCACTACAACGACAGGAAATGTTAGGTGCTCCACCTGTGCTGCTTGTGAACCATGCTTTGCGTGCTTTACTTGCCCGATTCTTGCATCGTAGTCTGCCAAACATGGCTGTACTTTCTAATTTGGAAATTAGCGATCATCGCCAAATCCGCATGACATCAGTTATAGGGGAAGCTCAACAATGAGAAAGCTGATTCGTTCTCTAGTCGCTGTAGTGATGGTTTTTCCGCTTTGCGCTATCGCAACGCCGGGTAGTTGGAATGGAAGTCAGCCTGGGGTAAAACTTGATTACCGTGGTGAAATGATTACGACATCGGCCTTTGTCCCTAACACCATGGTTAAGCCGAATGAAACCATTACGACAATATACTGGCGATATGTGATTGATTCAGTGATACCTACGGGGCTGGTCGTTAAGCTTTGTTCGGAATCACCGCAGCGTTGTGTTGACTTAAATGGAAGCGGTGACGGGCAAACTCAGGCATTTGATGGATTAGCGGCCAATAATGAGTTTCGTTTTGTATACTACATTGAAGGAAAAGGGCGCATTAAGCAGACGTTCATCGTCCGTACGATCGATATCGCGGTCAACTATAAATAGTGGTTTTAAGTAAGAAGCTGTATTGGACAATGAGAAGTCTCTGCTGAAACGCAGAGACTTTAGAATGTGATTTTCCTGCCGCCCACGATAACACCTTTCGACTGACCATCAGGACCATACAGTCCTTGACCATGGCGAGGCTTCAATATATTGATGGCTTCATTGGTATAGGCAATATGGCGGTTAAGCAGAAGGCCATTATGCTTATTCTGATCATTTAAACGTCTGGTTAATTCCTGCACTTGCTGCCAGTAATCAGATAGCTTTTCAACACCGTCATAAGGTGCCTGTAACTTAAGTGTCGATTCTGTTGCATGGCGTCGAACTTCCAAATGCTGCATAGTCGCCAGCAAGGAAGTCTTCTTCTCTGTTACCTGTTGCAGAGCAATGCTATTAATATGTCCAGCGCAAAGTAACGTTTGCTCTTCAGACATGACTACATCAAGTTCACGTAGGTTGTTGAGCAGTTGCTCCAGGATCGATTGTAGATTTTCCATACGTGTTAATTACCTGCTAAAAAATCCCGCGTTTCTTTAAGTAGCGCATCAGCAATTCTTCCGGTATCAATTTTAAGTGAGCCATCACGAATTGCCTGTTTCAAGGTTTCAACGCGAGCCATGTCTATATCCTGCGTACCAGGCTGCATCAATTTTGCCTGCGCATCGCTCAGCTTTACCTGTGTTGCGCTGACTTCAGACTGAGTTTCAGCTTGTTTACGCTTGGTTTTAACGATATCGCCAGATTCGCGTTGTTGCACTTGACTGACCGGCTTCAGTGATTGTGTGCGATCAATACTCATAATACATCCCTCTGATTTGAGGATAAATAGTTAGTCACCAACGTGTTACGAAATGTTCATCACATTGGCATTCAATTTTAAAACGTCGTCAGCAATGACTCTGTAACTATCATCGGCAAACATGAGCAAATCTTTAATTAATTACTGCGAGATCAGAATAATCCCATCTTCGTTCGTAATGCCGCTGATTATTTGTCCATTTGCCGTTCTGACCCTAACTGTCTGTCCGGCAGCCGCGTTGTTCATGGCCTTCCCTTCGCCATTAATCGTGAAACCGTCACCTTGGGCAATAACTTGTACCGACTGGCCTGCCTTTACCACCCAAGCGCGTCTGATCATGGAAGCAGTAATAACCTGACCGGGTGTTAGATCGCGTAAAAGAACCGCACCCTGCGCGCCTTGTAACGTCAGTATAGGGCGCAGTGGTAATAAATCGAGCCTGCCTTTTGTCAAACCAATATCTTTTTCCGTCAGCGTTGTCCCACGATTTATAGGTCGCGAACTGGTGACATAATTCCCTGTCACCTGAACTTCGGTTTGAATGAAGCGACGCTGCTGCTCACAACGCACGGACAGGCTCACATTTCCCCACATTTTTGTATTTCCGGGCTGCGTGATTTGGGGCGCTTCACACTGTGGCCATTGCGATTCTGGCGATTTTATCAGAACGTTGACGGTATTGGTGCTTCCCTGAAAGCGCGAGGCAAAAAATTGATTGATCTGTGCCGGAAGGTTGCTCGCATTGATTGGGGCACACAAGATGAAAAAACAGGGCGTTGCCAGGCAGAGATAATAATATATTGTTTTCATTCCAGTTCAGCTCTCCTGATTCCGATCGTGTCGTGCATAAGTGTAACGATGTCAGCATAAGGTTAAGGCAATAAATAGCGCTGCATTTGGTGCCTATTCGTTCGATGGCATAGCCATAATGAGAATTATCCTACCCACTCCAAATTCTAACTTGCGGAGGGAGCATGCTTGATAAATTAAACGCCTCATTGCGGTTTCAGCAGGAAGCGTTGAACTTGCGTGCCCAGCGGCAGGAAATTCTGGCCGCGAATATTGCTAATGCGGATACACCTGGCTATCAGGCCAGAGATATAGATTTTGCCAGCCAGCTCAGTAAAACGATGGAGCAAGGGCGGGTGAATGGTACGGGTATCGCGCTGAAAACTACATCTGTACGGCATATACCGGCACAGAATTTTCAGCCGCCGGAACTTGATTTGCTCTATCGTGTACCCGATCAGCCAGCATTAGACGGTAATACGGTCGATATGGATCGGGAACGCACTAATTTTGCCGATAATAGCCTGAAATATCAAACCAGCCTGACCGTTCTGGGTGGACAGATTAAAGGCATGATGTCGGTCTTGCAATCAGGTTCATGATCGTAGCGCGATGGGAAGGTAAAGATTCATGTCGTTATTAAATATATTCGAAATTTCGGGCTCAGCACTTTCAGCGCAATCACAGCGTCTGAATGTGAGTGCCAGTAATCTGGCGAACGCAGACAGCGTAACGGGTCCAGATGGCGAACCTTATCGCGCCAAGCAGGTTGTATTCGAAGTGAATGCGGCTCCGGGTCAGTCAACTGGCGGCGTGCGCGTTGCTAATGTAATCGAAGACCCATCACCGGCTCGTCTGGTTTATGAACCGGGCAACCCGTTGGCTGATGGACAGGGATACGTTCGCATGCCGAATGTTGACCCAGTGGCAGAAATGGTAAACACCATTTCTGCATCGCGTAGTTATCAGGCAAACGTCGAAGTCTTGAATACGACAAAATCGATGATGCTGAAGACATTAACGATCGGGCAATAATCGGGAGACAAGATAATGTCTATCACAACTAATGATACTTCCTCGGCAACGAGAACACAGAATACATCCAATACGTCTGTGTCGTCGTCGATAGATAAGAACAGCGCTGCCGACCTTCAGAATCAGTTTTTGACACTTCTGGTTGCGCAGTTGAAGAATCAGGACCCGACAAATCCGATGAGCAACGATCAGCTTGTAAGCCAGCTTGCTCAGCTCAATACGGTCAGCGGTATTGAGAAATTGAACACTACACTCGGTTCTATCTCCGGTCAGATCAATAACAATCAATCCATGCAAGCAACAACGCTGATTGGCCGCAGTGTCATGGTTCCTGGCAAGAGTATTCTTGTTGGTAAAGAAACCAGCACTCCTTTTGGTGTGGAATTGGAGAAAGCGGCAGAGGTTGTTACTGTCACTATTAGTAACGAGCAAGGTAGCGTCGTCCGTACTGTTGAGTTGGGGACGCTTTCTGCTGGGGTTCACTCATTCAACTGGGATAGTAAGCTTTCTGATGGTTCTGTTGCGCCTGATGGTGCTTATACCTTCACGGTTGCTGCCAGCACCGGTGGTGCGCAACAGGTTGTTCAGCCATTGAGCTATGCGGTTGTGAATAGTGTTGTTCGCGGCGATAGCGGTGCATTGCTGGATTTAGGGCTGCGCGGCAAAGCCACCATGGACGATGTCAGGCAAATTCTGTAACGGCATAAATTTCATAGTATTCCAGTGGTACCCACAATCTGGAATATGATTAATTAATTTATCTGGAGAGCAACATGAGTTTTTCTCAGGCAATCAGTGGCATAAATGCAGCATCTCAGAACCTGGATGTTATTGGTAATAACATTGCTAACTCAGCAACAGTAGGTTTCAAATCTAGCAATGTAACATTTGGTGATATGTTTGCAGGATCACAAGTCGGTATGGGTGTGCAGGTTGCAGCCGTACTGCAGGATTTCTCTAATGGCACGATCACTTCGTCTTCTCGAGACCTGGATGTTGCGATCAGTAACGGTGCTGGCTTTTACCGCATGCAAGATACCAATGGTGCCACTTATTATAGCCGCAATGGTCAGTTTATGCTGAATGGGCGTAATATCGTTAATGCTCAAGGTATGCAATTGACGGGTTACCCAGCTATCGGAGCTCCGCCGGTTATTCAAACGGGGGGCGACCCACAGCCACTGACTATTCCTGATGGTGATATGTTTGCGAGTGCGACGACGGCTGCATCTCTGATTGCCAGCTTGAAATCATCTGACGCTGTACCAGCCAAGCCTTGGGTTGCCGCAAATCCTACAGCTACACCTCCGGTATTAAGCACAGAGGGGCAAGAAGGTACCTTTAACAATTCAACATCGTTGACGACTTATGACAGTCAGGGAAATAAGCACAATTTTACGCTGTACTTCGTTAAGGTTAGCGATAATAACTGGAAAACCTATGCACGAGATGCTTCAGCGGCATCCCCTAAATATCAAGATGTTGGCACGCTAACTTTTGGTGCTAATGGTGCATTACTTTCCCAGAATCCGTCCCCTGATGCCACTACTGGCGTAACGCCTGGAGCCCTTACTGTCGATCTCGCGGGGACTAATGGTGCGGCGCAGGGTACGTTCACACTCGATTTCACTGGTAGCGTGCAGCAAAACACAGACTATAGCTATAAAAGCCCCGTTCAGAATGGCTACGCGCCAGGTGCTCTGACAGGATTTGCTATCCAGGGGGATGGTACCATTGAGGGTAGCTACAACAATGGTCAGAAACAAGCATTAGGACAAATTGTATTAGCGGGCTTTGCTAACCCTGGTGGTTTAGTGCCTAATGGGGATAACGTCTGGTCTGAAACAATAAGTTCTGGTCAGGCGGTTGTCGGTACTGCGGGTTCCGGAAATTTAGGACGGCTCATCGGTAAATCGACGGAAGCGTCAAACGTTGATATGGGGCAAGAATTGGTCAATATGATCGTTGCGCAACGTAATTACCAATCAAACGCGCAGACGATTAAAACGCAGGATTCTATTCTGCAAACGTTAGTTAGCATGCGTTAATTATCCTAACGGGGACATTGCATGGATCACGCGATTTATACGGCAATGGGTGGCGCGAGCCAGTCATTGGAAAAGCAGGCGATTACTGCGAACAACTTGGCTAATGCCTCAACGCCGGGTTTCCGTGCACAGCTCTCAGCTTTGCGTGCCGTGCCGGTAAATGGGTTGACCCTGCCCACCCGAACGCTGGTTGTCGCTTCAACGCCTGGCGCTGATATGACCGAAGGCGTGATGAATTATACTGGTCGTGCAATGGATGTCGCTTTACCGAAAGAAAGTTGGCTGGCAGTACAAACGGCTAATGGCGGTGAGGCGTACACCCGTAATGGTAATATGGAAATCAGTGCTGATGGGCAGTTGACTATTCAGGGACGTGTGGTGATGGGGGATGGGGGACCGATTGACATCCCTCCTCAAGCCCAAATCAGTATTTCTCCTGATGGTACGATTTCTGCACTGAATGCGGGTGACCCGCCGAATACTATTGCCCAGCTAGGTCGTCTGAAGCTTGTTAAGGCTACTGGGCAGGAAGTGGAGCGATCCGATGATGGATTATTCCGCTTGACGCAACAGGCTCAGCAACAACGTGGTAATGTGCTGCAAAACGATCCCACCGTGCGTATCATGCCGGGTGTAATTGAAGGCAGTAATGTGAACACGGTCGATACGATGGTCGATATGATTGCCAATGCTCGTCGCTTTGAAATGCAGATGAAAATCATTAGCAGCGTTGACGATAATGCACAACGTGCTAATCAGATATTAGCAATGGGTTAAGCGCCGAGTGCGCACAGGAGTGAATAAATGATCCGTTCTTTGTGGATTGCAAAAACCGGCTTGAACGCTCAGCAGACCAATATGGACGTTATTTCCAATAACTTGGCAAACGTCAGTACTAATGGTTTCAAGCGTCAGCGTGCGGTATTTGAAGACTTGATGTATCAAACCGTTCGTCAGCCCGGAGCTCAGTCTTCAGAACAAACCATGCTACCGTCCGGTTTGCAGTTAGGTACCGGGGTTCGTCCGGTATCAACAGAGCGTATTCATACTCAAGGGACGTTTTCCGAGACGGGTAACTCTAAGGATGTTGCTATTAAAGGGCAGGGGTTCTTTCAGGTTCAGTTGCCTGATGGTACGACTGCTTATACGCGTGACGGTGCTTTCCAGCTTGACGGTAACGGCCAGTTAGTGACGTCCAGTGGCTATCAGGTTCAGCCAGCCATTACTGTCCCAGCGAATGCAACTGAACTCAATATTGGTCGTGACGGTATTGTCAGCGTTAAATTGCAGGGGCAGGCGGCAACAAACCAGATTGGTCAGTTGACGTTGACGACCTTTATTAATGATAGCGGTCTTGAGAGCATGGGGGAAAATCTGTATTTGGAAACGGCCAGCTCTGGTGCGCCGAATGAAACGAACCCTGGTTTGAATGGTGCGGGTCTGCTATATCAAAAATATGTCGAAACCTCCAATGTCAATGTGGCTGAGGAATTGGTGTCGATGATTCAGACTCAGCGTGCTTATGAGATCAACAGTAAAGCAATTTCGTCTTCTGACCAGATGTTGCAGAAATTGACTCAGCTGTAATGTTGTAATCCGCTAATTTCATTAATGAGAGCAAACGCTCTGATGATTTGGCGGTGGTAGCATAGATAGCGTTTAACGGGGTAATGAAGGCCATAAGCAACCGAAATGGGGAATATGGTTTTGATTTACCCCGTGAATATGTGAAATAGATTAATTTAAGGCGATATCCGCAGTGATAATGAATGCAAAGTCGGTTATCAAACCACTCCGCCGACCCCGTCTGTTGGCATTGATCGCGATGTTAGCACTTAACGGCTGCGCCTATATTCCGCATGATAAAGTTGTCACTGGGCCTACAACAGCCCAGCCGGGATCGCCAGTACTAGCGGGTCCTAATGGTTCTATTTTCCAAACCGTGCAGCCGATGAATTATGGCTATCAGCCGATGTTTGAGGATCGTCGCCCGCGTAATATTGGTGACACATTGACGATTGTGTTGCAGGAAAACGTCAGTGCCAGTAAAAGCTCATCAGCGAATGCTGCGCGTAATGGTGCGTCGACGTTTGGTGTGGCTACGACACCACGCTACCTCGAAGGGCCATTGGGCAATAACCGTGCAGCTCTGAATGCTACGGGCACAAATGATTTCACAGGGCAAGGCGGCGCCAATGCCAACAACACGTTTAGCGGAACGATTACAGTTACGGTGGGTCAGGTGTTAGCAAATGGCAACCTGAGCGTCGTTGGTGAAAAACAAATTGCAATTAATCAGGGAACTGAGTTTATCCGTTTCTCTGGGGTTGTTAATCCGAGAACCATTAGTGGTAACAATTCGGTGCCATCAACTCAGGTTGCGGATGCGCGCATTGAATATGTCGGTAATGGCTATATTAACGAAGCGCAAAACATGGGCTGGTTGCAGCGGTTCTTCCTCAATGTTTCTCCGTTCTAAGTTTAAGAGGCCTGTCATGCGGATTACATCATTTTTCACTGTACTGCTGATGTTACTGACGCTGAATATTGCTCCTGCGTCTGCAGAGAGAATTCGCGATTTGGTTAATATCCAGGGCGTACGTGGTAATGCGTTGATTGGTTACGGTTTAGTGGTTGGATTGGATGGTTCTGGTGATCAGACCATGCAAACACCGTTTACTACGCAAAGCTTAACCAACATGCTTTCCCAATTAGGGATCACCGTTCCTGCCGGAACGAACATGCAGTTGAAGAATGTAGCGGCAGTGATGGTAACGGCGGAACTTCCACCTTTTGGTAGGACAGGCCAAAATATTGATATCGTGGTGTCTTCACTCGGTAATGCGAAGAGCTTGCGTGGCGGGACGCTGCTGATGACTCCGCTAAAAGGGGTGGATAACCAAGTGTATGCTCTGGCTCAGGGTAACGTTTTGGTTGGCGGTGCAGGCGCTTCTGCTGGTGGAAGCAGTGTTCAGGTTAACCAGCTTGCAGGCGGTCGAATTAGCAACGGTGCCGTGATTGAGAGAGAATTGCCAAGTACGTTTGGCACATCAAATACGATAATGTTGCAACTGAAGAACGACGATTTCTCGATGGCGCAGAAAGTGAGTGATGCGATCAACCGTTCTGGATACGGCGGTACCGCAAGCCCATTAGACTCACGGACTATCCAGGTGCTTGCCCCGCATGGCAATAGCTCTCAGGTTCGCTTTTTAGCCGATATCCAGAATATCGAAGTTAGCATCGGTATTCAGGACGCCAAGGTTATTATCAACTCTCGCACTGGCTCTGTCGTGATGAATCGTGATGTTACCTTGGATAGCTGTGCTATTGCCCAGGGTAACCTTTCTGTAACGATTAATCAGCAAGCTAATGTCAGTCAGCCGAACACGCCATTCGGTGGCGGTCAGACGGTAGTGACTCCACAAACAGAGATTTTAGTTCAGCAAGCAGGCGGTGCGTTACAGCGAGTCAATTCCAGCGCCAATCTTAACAATGTTGTGCGTGCACTGAACTCCTTGGGTGCAACGCCGATGGAGCTGATGTCTATTCTGCAGGCGATGCAAAGCGCTGGCTGCTTGCGTGCCAAACTGGAAATTATCTGATGAGTGATATGCAGACGCTGAATAACGCGGCCTATGATGCACAGTCCCTGAATACGTTGAAGCGTGAAGTTTCAGGTAACCCTCAAAGTAAAGAGGGTATCAGGGCCGTGGCGCAACAAATGGAAGGCGTGTTTGTACAATTAATGATGAAAAGTATGCGCTCTGCGATTCCGCAGGACGGGCTCTTCAGCAGCGATCAGACGCGTCTGTATACCTCAATGTATGACCAGCAAATTGCTCAAGAGATTTCAACGAAGGGCAAGGGGCTAGGGCTCGCGGATGTTATGGTTGAACAATTGACTCGACAATCCCCAGATGCTACGTCGACTAAAGTTGCTGTGCCCTCGGTTCCATTAACATTCGATGGTGACGTACTCAAAAGTATGCCAATCGCGGCTGTGGAGCAAATGGTGCGTAAAGCGCTCCCCAAATTACCAAGTACTGGGTCAGCGCTGCCGCTATCCAATAGTAACTTTGTATCTCAGATTTCTTTACCGGCTCAGATTGCCAGTCAGAGTAGTGGCATACCTCATCACCTCATCATCGCCCAAGCCGCGCTTGAGTCTGGCTGGGGGCAGCGTGAAATTCCTACCGAAGATGGGCGGCCAAGCCACAATTTATTCGGTATCAAAGCTGGTGGCAGTTGGAATGGGCCGACAACTGAGATAACCACGACCGAGTATGAGCAGGGTGTGGCTAAAAAGGTAAAGGCCAGTTTCAGAGTTTACGATTCCTATATTGAAGCGATTGGCGACTATGTGAAATTGCTGACTAATAACCCACGCTATTCTGCGGTGATGAGTGCCGGAACGGCTGAGCAAGCAGCCCATGCGTTGCAAAAAGCGGGTTATGCAACAGACCCACAATATGCTCAGAAACTGGTTAGCATGATCCAACAAATGAAAAATTCAGGTGAGAAAGTAGCAAAAGCCTACACCCACGATTTGAGTCGGCTATTTTGAGTTTTTTATTCAAGATTTGCACTTTCTGACCGATAAAGTAATTAACTTATGTAGCAGATTTGCTGCTTTCAGCATTTAGTTAACTGCGCAGAGCGAAGAGAGCCTGTGTAAAAGGAACAACACCCTATGTCCAATTTAATTAACACCGCGATGAGTGGCTTAAAAGGTGCACAGGTTGCGCTGAATACCGTGAGTAATAACATTAGTAATCAGGCTGTTATTGGATATAGTCGGCAAAATACGATAATTGAACAAGCGATTAGCAGCAGCACATCGGCTGGATATATGGGCAACGGTGTGAATGTTGTTAGCGTCGATCGCCAATATAATGAATTTATTAACAACCAATTGCGTTCTGCACAAACGACAAGCAGTTCAGTTTCTGCGTATTACGATCAGATCTCTAAGATTGATAATCTGCTGGCCAGTAGTACCACCAGCCTTTCATCAGCGATACAAGGATTTTTTTCTAACTTACAGAACCTCACCAGTAATTCTGGCGATTCCGCTACTCGCCAAACCGTGCTGGGTAAAGCTGAAGGGCTTGTAAACCAGTTTAAAGTTACTGATAAATATTTGCGTGACATGGACAGTGGCCTGAATACGCAAATTCAAAGTATCGTCGGGCAGGTTAATACTTATACTAATCAAATTGCATCTTTAAATAACGATATCAATCGGTTGCTGGGTGCAAATAGTGGTGCAATGCCTAATGATCTTCTCGATCAGCGCGATCACTTGGTTGACCAACTCAATAAATTAGTCGGTGTCGATGTCGTTATTCAGGATGGAACTGTTTATAACGTCGCGTTAAAAAATGGGACTAACTTAGTTCAGGCGGGTAGCAGTAATCAATTGGTAGCAATTGGTTCGAGTAATGATGGGGCTCGCCTTACCGTTGGTTATAAAGACCAGGCAGATAATGTCACCACGTTGAATGAGAGTTCGTTAACTGGCGGCTCATTAGGGGGATTACTTTCCTTCCGTTCAGAGACGCTGGATGGGACGCGCAATCAGTTAGGGCAATTAGCGCTGGCATTTGCTGATGCATTTAATATCCAACATCAAAAAGGTTACGGCCGCGATGGCGTTGCAGACAGAGAGTTCTTCGCGTTTGGTAAAGCTGTTGTCTTGGGTGACAGTAAAAATGGCGGCACAGCTACGTTAACGCCATCTTACACTGATACCAAAGACGTACAGGCAACGAATTATGCGGTTAAATATGATGGTGCGAATTGGCAAGTTACCCGTTTATCTGACAATTCAACCTTTACGGCAGCGGTAGACGTTTCTGATAACAGCCTGAATTTTGATGGTATCAAGATGGCTATCACGGGGACTCCTGCAGCGAATGACAGCTTCTTACTTAAACCAGTGAACGATGTCATTATTAATATGTCGGTAGCTATTTCCGATCCTGATAAAATTGCAGCCGCCGCTGCTTTTGATGCGGATGGCAATTCTATACCTTTTGGTGGTGTGAGTGATAACACCAATGCTAAAGCGTTACTTGCGCTGCAAAATGAAAAGATTGTAGGTGGCAAAGCTAGCGTGTCTGGCGCGTATGCAGGGATGGTTGGTTCGATTGGTAATCAGGCCAGTACGCTGAAGATAAATAACGCATCGCAGCAAAACGTTGTCAAGCAACTGACGGCAGAACAGCAGTCTGTATCTGGTGTGAATCTAGATGAAGAGTACGGCGATCTGATGCGTTATCAACAATATTACATGGCAAATGCTCAGGTCATCAAAACAGCACAATCCATATTTGATGCACTTTTAGCAGCCCGTGGCTAATCTGACCAATTGAGAAAGAGGAATTGATACCATGCGCTTAAGCACCAGCATGATATACCAGCAAAATATGCAAGGCATTGTTAATGGTCAGACAACATGGCAAAAAACGGGTGAACAATTGTCAACCGGTAAACGTGTTGTGAATCCATCGGACGATCCGATAGCGGCAGCGAATGTCATTATGCTTGGTCAAGCTCAATCAGAAAACAGTCAGTACACATTGGCACGTACGTTTGCTAAGCAAAGTATGTCGTTGGAAGATTCTATTCTGAATAGCAGCGTTATTACTATTACTAGTGCATTGACGGAAGTGATTAGCGGTGGTGGTATTAAGAGCGATGATGACCGTAAATCAAATGCGACCGCGCTGCGTGGGATGAAGGCTGAATTACTTAATCTTGCAAACAGCACTGATGGTAACGGAAATTATATCTTTGCAGGCTATGAAACGGATAAAACCCCTTTCGCAGATAGTGCAACAGGCATCAAATATGTTGGCGGAGATAAGGCGATTTCACAGCGCGTGGACGCGTCTCGAAATATGAATGTTAGCCATGTCGGTTCTACGGTTTTCAATGCTGTAACGGGAGATGCTAAAAAAGAGCCAGATGGTAGTATCCAATCGGACTTATTTGAAACATTGGATATTGCAATTAAAGCGCTTGAAACACCGCTTGATGGTGCTGACGATGCAACAATAGCTGATGTTGAAGCAAAATTGGCAACGGCTAATCGTGGTTTAAATAACTCTATAAACAATATTTCTTCTGTTCGTGCAGAATTAGGTATTCAACTTAATGAGATCGATACTCTAGATTCTATCGGTAAAGACCGTGATGTGACCAACAAATCAACGTTGTCACAGTTGGAGGATACCAACTGGGTTGAAGCTATTTCGTCCTATATGATGCAACGAGATTCTTTGCAGGCTTCTTATACAGCATTTCAGAATATGCAAGGCATGTCGTTATTTCAGATAAATCGGTAATAAGTGAAACTAAACGATACTCTTTGCATTCAAATTTGAATACGCTTAAACCGGGCGTATTTTTTAGGCATGTCACCTTTTCATTATACTGAATGGTGACATGCCGTTTTTTACTAATCATGAATTTCACTTCTCTATACTATTTATTTTCATGTCATTCTCTCACCGCTTAGCGTACCTACATCCGTGTAGTTATTATCTACACGTCGTTTATTTCAATCACAGTCTATGTGTCCATGTAACGAGTTAGGATTAACGCATTTATTACCGATGCGGAATTCGTGTTGTACGCGCTTTCATAGATAGCTCTAAGAGCCTGCTAGTTGGGTAAGAATATCAGCGAGTAAATCGAATACCTCACTGAATAAATGCTCTGCGAATGGTGGGATTAGCGGGAGTAATAAGCCTATCGTCATGATTCCGATAGTGAGGGTAATCGGGAAGCCAACAACAAATATTGAGAGCTGGGGGGCCATGCGGTTAAGCATACCTAACGCCAGGTTGATAGTTAGCAAGAGGGTTATGATGGGTAGCGCCAGCATCAATCCGTTAATAAAAATCAATCCACCGGCACGTGCCAGAGCAAGGAAAGCATGGCTATTAATGGGAGCAGTACCGATGGGCAGGGTATAGAAGCTATCTGCCAATAACGAGATCAGCCAGAGATGTCCATCAAAGGTTAAAAACAGTAATATGGCGAGAATATTCAGGAAACGAGCTATTACTGGCATATTCGGACCGCCAGTCGGATCAAAGAAAGTCGCAAAGGCGAGACCCATCTGTAAACCAATAAGTTCCCCCGCGTGGCGAATAGCGGCAAATGCCAACTGCATTGACAAACCGAGAGTTACACCGATGAGGATTTGCTGTATTAGCAGCCACACGCCCGAGACAGAAAAAATGGGCGTTGTGTTTAGCGGTAAATAGGGTGCAACGAGCAGGGTAATCAGCACTCCCAGACCTATTTTCACTCGGTTAGCGATAGCTCTTTCGTTAAAGACTGGCGCAGTACTGATCAGTGCGAGAATTCTGACAAAGGGCCAGAAAAACTGGCTAACCCAATTCACCATGTCCCAGCTGTTAAACGTCAGCATGTTTACCCAATAATATTAGGTAACTGGCCGAATAGCGTACGCATATAGTCCAGCATCAGGTTTAACATCCAAGGACCAGCGATCACTAAGGTGAAAAACACGGTTAGGATTTTAGGAATAAACGATAATGTCATTTCGTTTATTTGGGTAGCTGCCTGCAAAAGGCTAATAGTCAGACCGCTGAGCAGAGCCGCCATCAGAGGAGGGGCAGCTAGTGCCAATGCGACTTTCATTGCTTCATAGCCAAGTGCCATCACCGATTCTGGTGTCATAGTCGGATTCCTCTAACTGTAAAAACTTTGGGCTAATGAACCAAGTAGCAGTTGCCAGCCATCGACTAATACGAAAAGCATGAGTTTAAAAGGCAAAGAAATGGTAGCTGGGGGAACCATCATCATCCCCAGTGCCATCAATACACTGGCAACAACGAGATCGATGATAAGGAAGGGAATAAAGACGGTAAAGCCAATTTGGAAAGCTGTTTTTAATTCACTTGTCACAAACGCGGGAAGAAGTACGCGCATCGGCACCGCTTCAGGCCCCTGAATTTCTGGAATTTCTGCCAGCCTTGTAAACAGCGCCAGATCGGTTTCCCTCGTTTGTCGCAGCATGAATTCACGTACTGGTTCTGCGCCGCGTTCGATGGCGACTTCCATGCTGATTTGATCTTGGCTGAATGGAAGATAGGCCTCGTCATAAACACGATTTAATACTGGCGACATAACAAAAAATGTCAGAAACAGCGTCAATCCTAGCAACACTTGGTTTGGCGGTGCAGTGGGTGTACCCAACGCATTGCGTAACAAACTTAATACAATGATGATTCGGGTGAAGCTGGTCATCATTAGCAATGCGGCGGGAATAAAAGTTAATGACGTGAGGAAAACCAACGTCTGTACTGATAGCGTCCAGCTCTGTCCGCCATTAGGTAGCGGTTGAGTCACAATTCCCGGAAGCTGTGCCCATACTGACGGCGCCATGAATAATAAACCGATGGCTAAGCTATAGCGCAGTGTATGAAGAAAGGTAGTGATACTACAATATTTAGACAACGCTCTCATTCCGATTTTTCCGGACGCTTTAAAACTCTCTTTAACAGTTGATTAAAATCTGCCGGCTTGCTATCGCCTACAGATGAACTGTCATTGGTTGGTTGTGCTGGGAGCGTATGCAGTGGCGTGACTTGCTGAGGAGTAACACCTAATACTAACCAGGTATTATCCACTTCGACAATAACGACACGCTCACGTTGGCCGACAGAGCAACTGGATACGACTTTTAGCAACTTGTTTTGTTTGGCTTGCGGAGCAAAACCGAGTTTACGGGCAAGCCAGGCAATGAGTAGAATAAATAACAAAATGCCGGCAAGTACGCTACCGACCTGTGTCAGTAGCATGCTGCCAGTAAGTGGTGGCCCAGTAACAAGAGTTGATTGTTGGCTTGCTACTGAAGTCGGGGGTGATACCGAAACTGTTGCCATTAACGACTCAAGCGGCGCATACGTTCAGAGGGTGTCATGATATCGGTAATACGAACACCATACTTATCAGAAACGACGACGACTTCTCCCTGTGCGATCAAATAGCCATTGATCAGGATATCCAGCGGTTCACCTGCTAAGCCATCAAGTGCAACAACAGATCCCTGAGTCAAACGCAGGAGTTCCTTTATCGTCATTTTGGTTCGGCCAAGCTCAACGGTAAGTTTAACCGGAATATCCAATATCAGATCGATATCTTGTAGGGCACCTAGCGGGTCATGACCTTCTAACGACTTAAAAATGCCTTCCGTTGTCGCGGCCGGTTTTTCTGCAGCCTGCTGCTCGTTAAATGCATCAGCCCACAGATCGTCCACTGATTCCTTGTCGTCGGACGGTTTCTTGGTGTCACTCATGGGGCTGTTCCTCGTTATCCAGAGAATTCAATATAGGGTTAATCAAATGTTCAACACGTAGAGCATATTGCCCGTTCAATGTACCATACTGGCTGGTCAGAACTGGTACACCGTCAACATGGGCAACGATCTTTTCAGGTTTGTCGATCGGTAACACATCGCCGGGTTGTAACTTCAGAATTTTGGAAAGTCGCAACGGAATATCTACAAAATTTGCGACTAATTCCAGCTCGGAATGTTGTACCTGCTTGGCTAAGGTATCCCGCCAGCTCTGATCTTCTTGTCGCGAGTTTTCCAATGGTGGGTTCGCGAGCAGTTCACGTAGCGGCTCTATCATTGAAAAAGGAATACAGATGTTAAATTCACCGGTTAATGAACCGATTTCAACATGGAACGGTGTGGTCACAACGATATCATTAGGCGACGTCGTAATGTTGGTGAACTTGACCTGCATTTCTGAACGCACGTATTCGATATCAAGTTTATAAATCGCGTTCCAGGCTTCACCATAGGCTTCCAGCGCCAGACGTAACATACGCTTCACGACGCGCTGCTCGGTATGGGTAAATTCACGCCCTTCTACTTTTGTCGGGAAACGTCCATCGCCACCGAAGAGATTATCTACGGCGATAAACACCAGGCTTGGCGAGAACACAAATAGCGCGGTGCCACGTAGTGGTTTTAAGTGAATCAAATTCAGGTTCGTCGGTACTGGAAGATTCCTTGCAAACTCGTGGTAAGGCTGGATTTTAATCCCTCCCACAGTAATGTCAGGACTACGGCGCAGTAGGTTAAACAGAGCCATACGAAACTGGCGAGCAAAACGCTCATTAATAATTTCTAATGCTTGTAAACGCTCACGGATAACGCGCCGTTGAGTATTCGGATCATAGGGTTTTACATCCCCATCCGTTTTTGATAACGCATTTGTATCAGCGTCACTATCGCCGCTGTCACCGTTTAATAATGCATCAATCTCTGCTTGTGAAAGAATACTATCGCCCATAATGGTTACCGCAGTATAAAGGCCGTGAACAGAACATCAGTGACGACCTGGTTAGGTTGACCAGGAACTAATGGTGGGCTTAGCACTTGCTTGATTTGCTCTATCAGCTTCTGTTTACCTTGCTCATTGGCAAGCGCGATGGCGTCCTGACGAGAAAGTAATAGTAACAGCCTGCTGCGAACTTCAGGCAGGTAATTCGTAAATCGCGTGCGGGTTGCTTCATCTGGCAAACGCAGCGTGAATCCTACATATAATACACGGTCAGGGTCATTATCTGCATTGACGAGATTAACGGTAAAGGTATCCAGTGGCATGAAAACAGGCTCTGGCGGTGGCGGTGCTTCCTGCTCAGACGTAGCCGCATTTTTTTGACTTAATAGCCACCATGTGGCACCCGCAGCAGCACTCGCAGCGAGAGCAACGATTATCAGTAGTATTAGCCAAACAGACCGTTTACGTCCTGGTCGAACTTGCATATCAGACATAGCCAAAGATAGTTCCCGTTACTTATCGATATTTATTGCAGGGTGAAATTAACAATAAATAAATGCGTAATGTCGATGATTATCCTGCCTATTGCAATGTTCAATACAGAGAATAGGCAGGGAAAACCGTGCTAACTTATTCGTTTACTTCACTTTCAAGCAAAGATATCAACACCGTTGACGGATGATGCCATTGCTTTTAGCTGTTCTGGTACGTTTAATGACTCACTTGTGCTTTCTGACGAATGACCAAATTGTTGTTGGTAAGACGGGCCACGGTTGTTGCCATCATTATTATTACTTGCCATTTGCTGCTGCCAGGCTGATGAGTCACTGCCGACACTGCTTTGCCCAAGGTTAATGCCGCTTTCTGCCATTGTATTACGTAAATGTGGCAATGCGGCTTCCAACGCTGAGCGAACCTGACTGTTTGCTGAAACTAAGTGAATCTGGGCTTGGTTATCATCGATTTTTAGGCTGATGTGTAGGGGGCCAAGTTCTTGTGGATTTAAACGCAATTCTGCGGTCTGCTGACCATTACGACTGAACATAACGATTTGTTGTCCCAATGCGTCTTGCCACTGTGGAGAGCCAAACGGTGCATTCAGTTGTGCATTTGCTACCTGAGGGGCTGGAGCGGTGCTTCCCACCGTTGCCGGCTGAACGTGCATAGCCTGAACTACAGGCGACGTTGTTTGAGATGCGCTATTGCCTAAAGTGGAAATCGATTCAGATGCATTACGATCGCCAGCAAAGGAATGTGGTGCAGCCAGTGAGAATTTTGCCACATCATCCTTAGACTCGGTCGAAGTCGGTGACGCCTGCTTAGTTACATGCGGAAGATCGCGTGATATGTCAGCACCTTTATCTGACACTATTGATGTGTCTAGCAGCTTTGCCAAAGTACTTTTGCCATTTTCATCTGTGCTGCTTAATGCAGCAGATGCGGGGATATCACTTTGGCGTTTAGCGTTAATGAGTCCTGGAATATTTAAACCGGTGTTTACTGCTGTCATGGCGATACTATCAGTATCAGCTGCAGTTTGCGTAGGCAATGGCGTTGTTTGCAACATAGCAAACAGTGTCTGCATTGCAATCGCGTCGTTTGCGCTATCGTCGCTATCTTTTTTGTCTATATCTTTTAACTTCGCCTGATCAGCAATTTCTGGGTTTTGCTTATTAGACGCAACAGCTACCCCAGTTAGAGAGCTGAATGAAGAAAGAAAGGCATTTAAATCGTCACGGCTGAGCAAGGTATTATCCTTACCCAAGGCATTTAACAAAGCATCCTCGTCCACTTTATCAAGCGTCTTTTTACTCGATGTATCAGCTACTTGTGATATGCGTTTGCTCAACAGATCAACAAAATCTTTTGGCAGCTCACCCTGTGTCAGCAAAGAAGCAGAGGAACTGCTCGTATCACTGGCAGTGGTAGCAGCTATAGGTAATGCGGACAGATTCATGATTCTGTTTTCCTCTGTGAGGCCCGTTGGGCAAATTCATCCATTTGTTTTTGTTCTATTTTATTCTCTTTTGCAAGCTGTCTTGTCAGTTCACGATCTTGCAGTTTTTCAAAAGCATTCAATCTCTGCTGTTTTTCTTGCCAGGTTTTCATTGCCAAATCTAAACGTGATGTCCATTGAGAGAGCTGTTGCCTGTGTTGCTCAATTGCACTGTCCAACGTTCGGATGAACTGCTGATAATTTTGCCAACTATTATTCGCCATACCAGAGGACATCGTCGAATTTAACTTTTGACGATAGTCATCCTGATAGTTTAACAGCATATCGAGTTGCTGCTCAGCCTGTTGATGAGCCCGACGCACCTGGCCCAACTGACCTGCGGCTTTCTCAACGTCCTTCTGCGCCAGTTCGCGTAGTGTAACCAGCGGTGACTGGGTTTTCATCTGCTCTCCTACTCGTTACGAGGGAAAATAGCGTGCAACGCTTGGCAGGATTCATCATAGTCACTTTGTTCAAACATACCCTGTTGCAAGAAGGCTTCCAAGTAGGGATAGAGCCGAATTGCTTTATCAAGCATTGGATCACTGCCTGCGGCGTAAGCACCAACACTGACTAAATCACGGTTACGTTGGTAACTGGATAGTAACTGTTTAAACTGCCTTACAGAAGCATAGTGACTTTCATCAATCAGTGCTGTCATCGCACGACTAATCGATGCTTCAATATCAATTGCCGGATAATGACCAGACTCTGCGAGTTGACGAGATAGTACGATATGTCCGTCAAGGATGGCACGAGCAGAGTCGGCTATAGGGTCCTGCTGATCGTCACCTTCTGTCAGAACGGTATAGAAGGCGGTGACAGAGCCACCTCCATGAATACCATTCCCAGCACGTTCTACCAGCGCGGGTAATTTGGCGAAGACAGACGGTGGATAGCCCTTGGTTGCCGGTGGTTCACCAATTGCTAAAGCAATTTCACGTTGTGCCATAGCATAGCGCGTGAGCGAATCCATGATTAGCAGTACGTGATGACCACGATCGCGAAAATCTTCAGCAATACGCGTGGCATATGCTGCCCCTTGCATCCTTAATAATGGAGAAACATCAGCCGGGGCGGCAATAACGACAGAGCGTGCTCGCCCTTCCGTGCCCAGAATATTCTCGATAAAATCTTTCACTTCTCGGCCACGTTCGCCGATAAGACCAACGACAATGACGTCAGCCTGAGTATAGCGCGCCATCATGCCCAACAGCACACTTTTACCAACCCCTGAGCCAGCAAACAAGCCCATTCGCTGCCCTCGACCTACGGTGAGCAGGGCATTGATGGCTCGGACACCCACATCAAGAACACTTTCGATTGGTGTTCGTTGCAATGGGTTAAACGGCGGTGTAATCAGCGGGGCGCGATAACCTGTATCAGGGGCGGGTAAACCATCCAGTGGTTTTGCGCTCCCATCTAATACTCGTCCCAGCAATTCAGGACCTAAGGGTAATTGCTTTCCTTGGCTGCTGCTGTCTTGGCCAACGCGGGCGTAAACGCGCGCGCCAGGAGTAATACCTTCAACTTCTTCCAGCGGCATAAGAAAGAGCTTTTGCCCGTTGAAACCGACAACTTCGCTTTCGATTTCTTCAACTTGAGAGCCATTCTGCCGTTCGATGAGGCAGGTTGCTCCCAGCGGCATATGTAGCCCAGTGGCTTCTAATACCAAACCTGTTGCCCGGGTTAAGCGACCGTAACGACGCACTGAAGGGGTGTCGTCAATACGCTTCTCAAATGAATCGAGAGAAGAGAGCCAGCGACCAAGGCGTGAAGTCATCATAGCTCTCCCGGTGCGGCCAAACGGCAAAGTTCATGCCAGCGTGTCGCCAGGCTAGCATCCAGATCGCCTTCTTCTGCACTGACCTTACAACCGCCAGGGTGGAGTTGGCTATCAGCTAACAATCTCCAGCCATGTAAACTAAGCGTTGGACCAAGATGTTGTTCAACACGCTCCAAATCTGAAGGGTGAACGCGCAATTGTGTTTTACCTGAAAACATCGGTTCTTGTTGAATCAATTGCTGTATCTGACCGAGCAGGGCATTACCGTCACATACCGGAGGCTGCCCCAGAATCTGTTTGGCTGCCGTCAGTGCCAACTGCATCAGGCGAGCGGGGATAACACTGTCAAGAGTATCCAACGTCTGTTGGAATTCAGTGACCATATTTTGCATCTGTTCAATGATCGGTTGCTGTTGCTGCAAGGCATTCTGCAAACCCTGCTGTTGCCCTTTAGCTAAACCTTCCTGATAACCTGCGTCATATCCTTGTTGATGACCTTGTGCAAAACCTGCTTCTCGAGCTTGTTGCATTATACTTTCGCGCAAAGACTCCAGCTCATCCTCTGCGGAGAATTGGACGCTCTCTTCACTTAAACGCTCAATATCAGGAAAATCAGGCTCATCATTTACCTGGTACGTTGGAACAGCTTTTGACACGGGGTCAGCCAGATCGTTGAGTTGCCAGGGCTGCCAGGCCAGATTTTTTGAGGCGTTAGACATAAGCATCCTCACCGCCACCAATAATCATCTCGCCACTGTCTGCCAATCGACGAACGATAAGCAGTATCGCTTTCTGTTCGTTTTCGACCTGCGACATACGTACCGGACCACGTGTAGACAGATCGTCGCGAAGAATCTCCGCCGCACGCTGGGACATATTGCGCAGGAATTTCTCGCGCAACGGTTCTTCGGCACCTTTCAATGCCAGCAGCAGAGACTCGGACTCGACTTCTTGCAGAAGTCGCTGGATGCTGCGGTCGTCCACGTCCACCAGGTTTTCGAACAGGAACATTTCGTCGATGATTTTTTGTGCCAATTCGCCATCGAACTCGCGTACAGCATCGATAACGGCTTCTTCTTGCTGGCTTTTCATCAAGTTGATGATCTCAGCCGCAGTACGCACACCACCCATTTTGCTGCGTTTAAGGTTCTGGCCATCGAGTAAGCCATTCAGAACATCTGTCAATTCTGCCAGAGCGGAAGGCTGTACGCCGCCGAAGGTTGCGATACGCAGCATGACGTCATGGCGAAGGCGTTCGTCAAACAGGGCTAAGATATCGGCAGCCTGAGCACGCTTCAGGTGTACCAAAATTGTGGCAATGATCTGTGGATGTTCGTCGCGGATGAGGTCCGCGGCGATCTGCGGTTCCATAAAGTTGAGAGTTTCCATCCCACTTGTGGAGTCACGACTCTCAAGAATGTCTTCCAGCAAGCTAGACGCGCGTTCTTCACCCAGCGCTTTAACCAGAACAGAACGCAGGTAATCACCAGCATTGACGCTAAGCGCTGCATATTGCTCAGCGTCAGCCTCAAATTCCTTGAGGATTTCTACCAGTTGTTGATGTGATACCTGGCGCATACTCGCCATTGCGGCACTGAGGTGCTGTACTTCTTTGGTTGAAAGATGAGTAAACACTTCCGCCGCGCGGTCTTCGCCTATGGTCATCAATAAGATGGCGCTTTTTTCTGTTCCTGTCAGGGTCATAGTTCACTACTCATCCATTGGCGAATCACCAGAGCAACCACGCGTGGGTCATTTTCGGCCAGTTCACGTATCCGGTTACTTTGCATTTCCGCACTAACGCGTTGTTGAGATTTCCGTTGTTGCTCAATTTCAGAGGTACTGAGATTAACAACGACATCATCATTGCCCTTATTAAGGGTGGCAGCCGCCAATGCCGCTTCTTGTTGCTGAGATTTCCTCTGTAGTTGCGGACGGACCAACTTACGCCACAGAATCCAGGCAACAATCAGAACTAGCAGCCAACGACCCGCTTCCATCAGGAGATCGAAGAAGGCTTGTTTTTGCCAGAAGGGGAGTTCACTAGAGCTTTCGGCACTGTCCATAAATGGCGTGTTAACGACATTCAATGTATCCCCACGCTCTGCAGAAAAACCCATGGCTTCGCGTGCTACCGTTTCAATCTGTTTGATCTGATCTTCCGTTAGCGCAACGGGTTTACCATCCTCACCAGGGGGCTGATAGTTAACGATAACGGCCGCAGACAAGCGTTTCACGCCACCAGTGCTATGTTTGGTATGCAGAATAGTCTTGTCGACTTCATAGTTGGTGGTTGCATCATTGCGAACATTCGATGTCTGAATGACTGCATTGGCCGAATTAGCTTGTGTGCCCGCGGCATTGTTTGGGTTCTGCTGGCCTGCCTGGTTGTTCGCATTGGCATTATTCGGCGCGGTTGCAATAGGCGCTGTAGGAGCTGGTGCTGGCTGATTGGTCAATGCGCCAGGAACACCACCTACATTCGGGCCTCCTTTCTGCTCACTCTGGCTGGTTTGTTGAGAGCGAACGGCTGCTTTATCAGGCGGTTGGTTAGGCTGATACTGTTCGTCGGTTTGTTCACGAGCAGAAAAATCGATTTGCGCAGTGACCTGAGCATGTACGTTGCCCATACCAACCATTGGCGCGATGATTGACTCTATACGGCGCTGGTACATTGCCTCGACTTCGTTGCTGTACTTAAGCTGCGCCGCATTCAGATCGCGGCCGCTTCCGCCTGCCTGAGTCAACAGGCGTCCGGTTTGATCGACGACAGTAACATTATCGGGTGGCAGACCAGCAACGCTACTGGAAACCATGTAAACAATAGAGTTGATTTGACCTTCATCTAAAGCACGACCTGGTTGTAGTGTCAGGGTGACGGAAGATGAGGGCGATTTTTGCTCACGAACGAACAGTGAGGGCTTCGGTATGGCAAGGTGCACTCGCGCGTTTTGAACGGGACCCAGCGTTTCTATTGTTCTGGACAGCTCACCTTCTAGCGCACGCTGATAATTAATCTGTTCGCTGAATTGGCTGATGCCAAATTTTTCCTGGTCGAGCAATTCAAAGCCAACAGCGCCGCCTTTTGGCAGCCCCAGTTGAGCAAGCCGGAGTCGAGTCTCATAGACATTCGCGGCGGGAATCATGATTGCGCCGCCGTTTTCCGCAAAGCGGTAAGGGATATTCAGCTTTGTTAATTCGCTGACAATCGCACCGCCATCTCGGTCATTTATATTGCTATAAAGGACTCGATAATCAGGGCCTTTAGCCCATAACGTCAATGCGACGACAATGGCAATCGTCGCTGCTGCTGCGATGAGGAGCGGAATCTTCGGATTGGCGCGTAACCGGTTGAGTATTTCGCCAAAGCTATTTTTACCGGTAGCGGAGCCGGTTAATGAGGCGTTCATACTCTATCTCTGCTTGGTTGTTGAACGATATACTTAACGTTGTGACGTGACAAAACAGAACTCCCTGATTGCGCAATCAATAAAACATTTCGCCTACATTTATCGGCATGTCATTATTTTCCGTAAAAGAAAAATCGATGGGTCGATAAGGTGGCATTTTTCACGCTAATTACCCCATTTAGACTAAATGGGGTGTGGTAGGGTATCGTTGTCATAAATGTGTATAGAAAGCCTAATTAGCAAGGTTTAGCGAGGTAATATGTCGATTCAAGGTATTAATGGCGTTCTACAACAAATGCAGGTAAACGCTCTGCAAGCCTCGGGTACGCCAATAGCCAGACCGTCGGTAGAACCTGGTTTTGCCAGTGAGTTAAAAGCGGCGATTGATAAGATCAGCGATACGCAACAAGTCGCTCGTGCGCAAGGTGAAAAATTCACCATGGGCGTTCCGGGTGTAGCATTGAATGATGTAATGGTGGATTTGCAAAAGTCATCTATTTCAATGCAGATGGGCATTCAGGTGCGTAATAAACTGGTGTCGGCGTATCAGGAAGTAATGAATATGTCTGTTTGATGTCGTTTAATGACATCTTGCTGTAATGATTAAAGTTATTGCACATCATCTCACTGTTAAACAATGGGATGACGTGCGATTTCTATCTGTAGCGATTTTCTGCCCATATCTCCCTTTTCCTCGCCACGAACTGATCTCTTGCTGTGGTAATTCCTGAGAATTTGTATCAAAAGTTTCCGCTATGGATAAAAAAACGCGCCTCGTATAAACAGAAGCGCGACGGTGACAGCGATATAATTTATAGAACACTACGATCGCGTTTCGTCAGGCAAGGGCTCACCAGGTAGCAGCCGCTGGCCTGCAAATTCACCATAAGTCGTATTAATTGACTTTTGCTTCAGTGATTTCCCCATTAACGAACTTAATTCATCCATCCGCTTCTGCAGAAGTTGTTTTACTTTCGCTTCATTATCCATCACTTCCTGCAAAATCTGTCGCAGATGCAAACGCATCACACTGTCAATTTCGTCAGGAATTGGCGTGTTAACTAAGCCTTCAACGGACTGAACATAAACAATCTCTTGCTCAACCAACGTATCCCATTGGCCGCTGACGGCCAAATGAAGAATTTTTTGACTCAGAGACAAAAGCTGTTGGTAATCTTTTAGAAGCCGATGGGGGGAGGCCATTAACGTACTTCCTGCTCTGGTTTGTAATTAGGGCCGATTTGCCGCCAGGCATCAGCGATATTTTCCAACAATATTTCGACTTCTTCTATCGCTTTGGGATCGTTATGTAAGTTGGCAATCAACAATCGTTGAGACATGTAATCGTATAGGGCGGACAGGTTTTCAACCAACTCGCCGCCTCTGTCCATATCCAGCCCAGCTTTGAGCCCGTTATTAATTATGTTTATTGCTTTAGATAACGCCATGCCTTTGCCTGGTATATCACCTTGTTCCATGAGAATACGCGCGCGCAACATTGCACTGCGCGCACCATCAAACAACATGACAATAAGTTGATGAGGGCTTGCGCTCATCACACTGCTTTCAAGGCCTACCTGAGCGTAGGCCTGACTGCCTTTCATATTGTACATCACGCTACCTATCTTTCTTTTATCAGAAACTTAGAGTTTAGAGAACATGCTCGTCAATCTACTGGTGGTACTGCTCATGTCAGACATGGCTTTATCTAAGTTAGTAAACTGCTTTTGATAGCGAGCGATCGTTTCTTCGATGCTGTTAGTCACGCGAGTTAATTGGGTATCTAATTTTTTTATTGTACTGTCAAGACCATCCTGTTTGGTTTTAATAACACCATCGATGTTATCAAGCAGTGATTTCATATAAGTTCGGGTCTGTGTTGCAAAACCCGTCTTATCGCTATCACCAGTAAAGAATGCTCTAACTTTACCTGGCTCTTCTTTTAGTGCCTTATCTAGTTTAGTATCACTGATCTCAAGCTTGCCGGTTTTAGCGTTCTGAGTAATACCCAGATCGGCCAGAATTCGGAATTCACCGCCTTCAGGCTGGAGTGTCGTTAATTGTTGCTTAAGCTTGTTCTGGATTTCACGAACGGTTGAGTCACCTAATAAGGCACCGTTAGACGTGTTTTGATCTTCGCCAGATTTAACCGGGGTATATTTAGTTTGTGCAATGATTGTGTCTTGCAGCGCATTATAAGCATCAACCCATGCTTTAACGGCATCTTTCATTCCGGTAATATCTTGCGTAACACTCAGCGTTTCTGGCTTATCAACTTCTGTTTTTGCCTGCAATGTTAAAGTAACGCCTTCCAGCGCGTCCTCAATCGTATTGCTTTGGCGCTCGATAGTAATACCATTGGCGACGATGACGGAATTCTGCGCGGCTACTTTCTCAACTGTTGTTCCAAGAAGGCCATCACTGTCACTTATCGTCATTTTACTATCTGTTCCGCTATTTTTTGCGGTTAACATTAGGTAATACTCATTGTCTTTCGCTTTGACGATACTGGCGGTAACTGTGCCATTCGTTTTGTTGATGGCATCCCGTACATCGTTTAGTGATGTTTTACCTGCTTTGATATCTATTTCTAGCGATTTTTGGGTTTGGCCCGTTGTCGAGCCAGGAACAGCAAATTTACCATTATCTTGAGTGATAACGAGTTTTGTATCTGTTTCGCTCAATGCATCTGTGGCACTGGTTTTAACCGCGGAAGTGATTGAGTGCGCTTGGGCTAAATGTTGTACTTCAACGCTATAGGTCCCAGGGGCAGCCTTACTACCTGTTGTTGCGGTAAAGGCTTTATTCGTTCCTGATATACTGGTATTGGTTATTCCATCAATCGAACCTTTGACGATGCCGAATGATTCAGACTTTGCCAACGCATTATTAGCCGTGTTCAATTTATCCAACGCACTTTTTAACGCACTAACACCAGTAACCTGTGCTTTGAAACTATTCTGCTGAGTTTTTATTGGAGTAAGGCGCTGATTTTCAGCTGTTCTCAGATTACTCAGCAATGTCGTTAAGTCTAGGCCAGAACCTACACCTAATGAAGAAATGCTTGCCATATATATAATCCTTCTTATGAGAGTTGATTTACTATAGGGCTGTTATCGGCAGTACAAATGATAAGTTTAGCACTAAGATACTGGACTTTGGGATGCGCTGAACTAAAGATTTCACTATCACACTCCACGGTGTGTTGCAAGTGTTATTTCTTGAGCAACCAAAATGATTCGGTCAAAAAAAATTAAAGCTTCTGAAAAACGTTCCGATAATTGTTAGCGACGGGGATGAACCCGTGGGTCTAACCCGAAACTTATATCTCATTGATTAAGGAATTATTATCATGGCAGCTATCAATACTAACATCATGTCACTGGTTACCCAGAACAACCTGAATAAATCTCAGTCTTCTCTGGGTACCGCCATTGAGCGTCTGTCTTCTGGTCTGCGTATCAACAGCGCAAAAGATGATGCTGCTGGTCAGGCGATTGCTAACCGTATGACCGCTCAGGTTAAAGGGTTGACCCAGGCTGCACGTAACGCCAACGACGGTATTTCTCTGACGCAGACTGCGGAAGGCAACCTGAACGAAATTAACAACAACTTGCAACGTATTCGTGAACTTGCGGTTCAGGTTGCAAATGATACCAACGGTACAAGCGATAGCGGTTCAGTTTACACTGAAATGAAGCAACGTTTGGATGAAATCGATCGTACTGCTAAATCAGCTTCTTTCAACGGAACCAAATTGCTAGACGGTACAGCAAGCGGCGGTATCAATATTCAGGTTGGTGCAAACAGTGGTGCTGACGAGGTGATTACGATTACTTCTGGTGCACTGGTTAATGCTACAACTACTTCTGGTTCTGGTCTGGCCTCAGGTGTTTCTTCTACTGTTGGGGCTATTAGTGGCACTGCTGCAGGCACTGCTGTATCAGGTATCGGTGGCGCTAGCGGCCTTGCACAGAAAATTGTCGATGCAGTCGATGTCGCACTGAAATCTGTAGATACTGCACGTAGTAATTTGGGTGCGATCCAAAACCGTTTCGAATCTACAATCACTAACGTAAACAACACTATTAACAACCTGTCTAATGCTCGTGGTCGAATTCAGGACGCAGATTATGCCGTTGAGGTGTCGAATATGAGTAAAGCGAATATTCTACAACAAGCGGGTACTTCTGTTCTGTCTCAGGCGAATCAGGTTCCTCAGACCGTACTGTCTCTGCTGCGTTAATTAAAGCAAAGTATTACGTCCATAAACCCAGCTATGTGCGGGGTAATTAGATGGTTACCACACCCTGTGAGCAGTATGCTGGCAGGGTGTTTTTTTCTAAAGGTGATCATTATGCAAAACGTTACGCTCATTGGCACCAATCTCGACAAACAGTCATTTTGTGATTGTAAGCGCCCCCATTTTAGTTCCCCGCACTTTTTGAGATTTTCGGGTCTTGATCTCTTCCCAATATCGGTACCAGGTTAAATCAGAGATCCGGACCTTTTTACAGACTTCGAACAAATTCCTCCAGAGTCTGGTTATTTAACGAGGAATGCGGTCTCTGCTGGTTATATTCCTGTCGCCAGTGTTCGACCTTCTCCTGAGCGTCTTCCAGTGACAGGAACCAGTGGACGTTCAGACATTCGTCCCGAAAACTGCGATTGTCTGTCTGCAGCCGTCCCGGCACCCGCTTCTGTAACTGCTTCAAGCGCTCCATCACTGCGACCACATCGTCTCCACGCAGTCCCTGACCGACCTGGATTGTCAGACATTCCCGACTAAAATTATCGACTACAGTTAGCGCCCGGATACGACGTCCGTTGAACAGATTATCAGCCATGAAGTCCATGCTCCAGTACTCGTCTTCCCTTATCCGCTGTGTGATGGCCCGGTCATCACGGCAACTGCGGTAGTGATAAACCGTGCGGCTCTGCATCATCAGACGACAGCCGCGACGCAGCCCGATACGGTAAGCTTCCAGCAGATATGCCACCGCTTCACGCTTTTGCACGGGCCTCAGAACTTTTTTCGGATGACATCCGGCTGCATCTCCTTGTCCAGACTCAGGTTCACCACCAGCCGTTTCAGACGGTGGCTCTCTTCCTCCAACTGTCGCAACCGACGCAGCTCCGTCACGCCCATCCCGCCAAATTTCTTCTTCCAATTAATGGGATGGACTACCTCCTCCCTCTGCGGTTAACTGTATGAAATATGCTCAGCAGGAGAATCACCATGAATATCGAATTTCTGGGTATTGATCTGGCTAAAAACGTTTCCAGCTCTGCGGGTTAAAACAGGCCGGCAAGCCAGTTTATACGAAACGCACTGGCCGAAAAGAATTGCTCCAGACGGTGGCGAATATTCCGGCATGTCTGATTGGTGTCGAAGCATCTACTGGCAACGTGAATTTAAAAAACTGGGACATAAAGTAAAAGTCATTAGCCCTCGGTATGTAAAACCTTTTGTCCGTGGGCAAAAAAATGACGGTAACGATGCACAGGTGATAGCTGTGGCTCTGATGCAACCTACTACGCAGTTTGTTCCACCGAAAAGCTCTGAGCAGCAGGATATTCAGGCTCTGCACCGTGCAAGACAGCGTCTTGTCAATCATCGTACTGCGACAGTACGTCAAATCCGGGGGCTGCTGCTTGATCGGGGAATAACAATCGGCGCAGCAGTCTCAAGAGTTCGTCGTTCCGTTCCGCTTATCCTTGAAGATGCTGAAAATGGTCTTAGAGACAGAATGCGCATGACGATTGCAGAACTTTATGATCTCTTTAATGACCTTGGTCGTCGTATAAACTTTTTTGATAAAAAATTGATGTTGTGTTCAGGAGCTCAGAAGCCTGTCAGCGCATTGCCAAAGTTAAAGGCATTGGCCCTAAAACGGCCACGGCCATTGTTGCTATTGGCAAAGGAACTGAATTTAAGAATGGAGGTCACTTTGCTGCATGGCTTGGTCTTGTTCCATGCCTGCACTCGAGTGGCGACAGGCAGGTGCTGATGAATATGACGAAAAAAGGCGACAAGCATTTGCGGACTCTTTTTATTCATGGTGCCCGTGCTGTCGTCAGGGTTGCCACGAATAACAATGATGGTTATATCAATCAGTGGGTTAACCAGTTAAAGGAACGGCGCGGATTTAATAAAACGACCGTGTCGGTTGCTAACAAAAACGCGAGAATAATCTGGTCGATGCTGAGAAATGAGACCGAGTATCAGGCAGTGGGAAGTTAATATCCTGCCAGCAAAAGTTGCAGCGTACTGATAAATGGTGACAGATTGCACCTGCACAATCGGAACCTGATTTTTATACTGGCCTCAGAGGCCGTCCAGTTGTTGAGGCGACTGTGTGCGGATTACCCATTTGGGCACAGGTTAGTATTCCTGATGCCGGATAGATGTAAGCAACAACCCGAAACCAGATTCAGTACTTGCAAAAAGGAGGTAGTCGATAGATGTAAAAGGTGGCTTCAGAAATCCCCATCTTTCTGCAGACTTCCTCCACCCGTGTGGCAGTATCGGCCTGCTTCAGGGCAAACGCAATCTGTTCTTCGGCATAACGGGTCTTTTTCATGCCAGATGACCTCTTTTTGACGGAGAAAAAGGCCCGAAAATTCTACTTTACACCGGTACTGAACGAAGGGAAGAGATCAAATTACGCCGCATACATCAAATTTAGTGTTGTAAAATTGAGGTAATAGCAGATTTTTATGTTCTAAATAAGGCTGTAATTTGTAGGTTTATTGATAGATAAGTAAATTTTTTCCTTACTATTATAATAACATTTATCTGTTCCCTTCTGCAGAAGGTATTTCTTTATGCCACGCGTTTTTATCAGCACACTTCAGTTTACTGACTATCAAGATGAAACATTAGCAATACTGGATCTTATCGATGCATTTATTGATAGAGGCTGGGGGGTCGATGCATACTGCCACCAGTACAGCAACCCAATAAAGAGCTTTATTGAGCAACGATACTCGGAAGATGTTCTGTTTGTTACAGATAACGCGGAACACGAATTTAGTGAAAATTATGAGCTTCTCTGGATACAATGTACATCACTAAACGAAAGCTTGCTGAATCGCATGTTAAATGGTGGTATAGAGACAAACATTATTTTTGACCATCAGTCGTTACAGAATCTAGAAATGATGTCTGCCGATGTTAAGTTGGAAAACCGTTTGGCGAATAAGGTGTTAGTAACATTGCCTCGGCTCAGCGATTTTTTACGTGACAGTGGTCTTGAGCTATCAATTATTCAGACATTTCCTAACCCTACTGCTAAGAAATATCACGACCGAGCGTCATCGGATGTCATACCCAGTCTTAAAAAGTTACTCGTTATCGTTGATACATGGATTCCGAGTTTGAATTCATTATCTGATGAACTACAACCTTACTCTGTTGATTGTGACCTGATTAGTCGTGAGCAATGGTTGCAGAACGAGTGCCTGCAAGGCTATGACGCGGTTCTCGCTAGTGGTCGAATTGCTCAGTATATACTGTGTTCCGGTATGCCTGTCTATATGTATCGTGACAGAGAGTTTATTGGTTATATCTGTACTGAATTGACTGAAGGTAATGTGTTTCGTGAAGAAACGAGTGGAAAAACGCTTTCAGCCAAAGAGCTGGTAGACGATATTATTG
>NZ_RJTN01000023.1 GCF_005497185.1 Pectobacterium polonicum
ATTTTTCCGCCCTCAGAAATGATCATTGTTCGTTAATGACAATGCCTTTTGGGATAGGCTCTAAGCAGAGTCGATGAAAGAAAGGCTATTCACTACAATAATAAAGGCTATGTATTCATGCTATTGGTTCATTACACGACATATTTGTTGCAAGCGCAGCTAATGCCAATAAAAGTGAATAAAGATATCTCGTGATGCTAAAAACCACCTTACGCCAAGGTGGTTTTTAGCATCACGAGATATCGACAAAGTTCACGCTAATAGCTGCCCCCCGCCGTTTTATCTTGCTCCCAGCGCCAAATAGCTACCCGCAGATTCATCTACACGAAATTGTTCGACGGTGCGCGACAGTTCTTGAGCCTGTTCGCTCAGAGAGTGTGCCGCAGCCAATGCTTCTTCAACTAAGGCCGCATTCTGTTCGGTGCTCTGATCCATCTGCGATATCGCAAGATTAACCTGCTCAATGCCCGAGCGCTGTTCTGCACTCGCCACGCTGATTTCGCCCATCATAGAGGTTACACGGTGCACACTTTCAACCACTTCACTCATGGTATCGCCTGCCTGCTTCACGAAATCTGTGCCTTCCCCAACCTTGGCAACAGAATCATCAATCAAGCCTTTAATTTCTCTGGCTGCGGATGCCGAGCGCTGTGCCAGCGTGCGCACCTCACTCGCGACCACGGCGAAACCACGCCCTTGCTCACCGGCACGTGCGGCTTCCACCGCCGCATTCAACGCCAGAATATTCGTCTGGAAAGCAATGCTGTCAATCACACCGATGATATCCACAATTTTACGCGATGAGAGACTGATCGAATCCATCGTCACGACAACCCGGCTGACAACATCACCGCCGCGAACGGCCACATCCGATGCCGATACAGCGAGTTCATTCGCATAACGCGCATTATCCGCGTTCTGTTTCACCGTTGCGGTCAGCTGTTCCATGGCCGCCGCCGTCTGTTCTAAGGCGCTGGCTTGCGATTCGGTACGCGCAGACAAATCGCCGTTACCCGATGCAATCTGCGTCGACGCCGTGGCAATGGAGTTTGTGCTGCTGCGAACCTGATTCACCAGATGCGACAGGTTGTCACGCATTGCGCGGATAGCGTAAAGGATACTGGTTTGATCGCCCGGCTTCGTTTCAACATCCACGCGTAAATTGCCTTCCGCGATTTCGCGTACCACATCCACCGCGTACTGTGGCTCACCGCCAAGCTGGCGCATCAGCGTGCGCAACATATTCCATGCAAACGCGGAAATAATTAGCAGCAGAACCAATCCTAAAGACAGTAAAATCAGCGCATTGCGCCAGAATGTTTGCTGGATATCGTCAATGTAATCACCGTAGCCAATCGTCCAGTCCCAAGGCTCGAATTTGATGACGGCATAGAGTTTCTCAACCTTATTCTGCTGCCCTGGGCGCGTCCCTTCCGCAATCACAGTGCCAATTCGCTTGCCTTGAAGCGAAGCGCGGTAGCGCTCTCCGGCTTCTTTACCGCCGCTGGCATCGACGATACCAACGCGCTTAGGGTTAGGGTGCACATAATTCACATCGTTCGTGTAACCGCGCACGAAGAAATAGCGATCCCCTTGATGGAAACTGGCTATCGCCCGTTTGGCTTCTTTCTCTGCTTCGTCGCGCGACAGTTGACCACTTTTCTCCAGGTCATACGCTTTCTGCGCCGCCGAATGAGCCAGTTCCACCAGCGTAGAGAGTTGGCCAGTGCGCTCGCTCATCATCGTGCTATAAAGCGTATTCAGCGCCACGGCAGATAAAATTAGCATCCCTAACAAGGTCGTACCGCATAGCAGTGCAATTCTGGTTCGTAGTTTCACTCTATTTTCTCTCTAATCTCTAAATTCTTTTCAGAAAATTCCGAAGAAAAAGTTACACTACATTGCCGCCTTGAGCCATACCATTCAGGTAGTAATGATAGATTTTTTAACAATAAATAATGAAAAATAACCCTATTCGCTCAAATAAAAACCACAATCGAGCAATAACGACTAAAAAAAGAAAAAAAATGATCGAAATCGAAATAAATTCGTAAGCGAGGTTACAAAAGTGACAGGGCACCAGATCGTTATCCGAACCCCATGTATCGGTAAATCGCGTTGGTTGATTGATCTCTGTATCGATTGAACAGAGAGAGACAAAATCAGGATATTTGCCCCTTAAATACAAAAGCCTCCGCGAAAGCGGAGGCGTTCCCTCTAGTGACAAGGCGCGCTAAGCGGTAACAGCCCTGTCCTCCATGGCTTTTCGCCAGCCTCCCAACCAGTAAGACCGGGCATTAATTGATTGATAAGGACAAAATTCTTTTGGTCTACCGACAATACCGGCTTGATAACCACGTGAATGAGCCCGTTCAAGGCGATCGCGTTTCTGTCTCTTCATGCCTTATTTCCCTCATTATTTATCTGGTGGAAAGAAAACAATGATTACTTTATAAGCAACCACAGACTATCAATACCGATTCTGCCGCCAAAGGTCAAGGCGCAAAATTCACGCCAGTGTCATATTTGTGATCCAAAATAGGAATTTTCCCCATTAAATAACGAAAAAACATAACCATTTGAAAAAAATAAAAAACCTCTAAAAACGCAATGCAATCACAGCATTACACCTTTAGAGGTCCGATTTTTAGAACCTTGGTTTTCGCGTTGTCGTTGTTTCAAACAACGATCAGAGAATGCCAAACCTCGGTAACGCTTAGTTAAGCGTACTTGCCTGCTGGGCAATCGACTGAGAAACCTGCTGCCAGCCTTGTGCCAACGTCCTTACCAGCGCGTCATAGCCATCTTCCGTTTGTGGCAGCACCACGCTAAAGGGGCGTTTAAGCACTTTTCCCTGATGGGTCAGCATCCATTCTCCACGGACGATAACATTGCCATCATAACGGCCATGAAAGCCTGTGACAGAAACATTCAGCACAGCCTGTTCACTTCCCTGCGGCTGCGTGGTGACGATCCAACCAGGCAATTTATGCCCCAGATTAGCCACCAACGCCTGTTGCAATTGCTGATCTAACGGGCTGGCCCACAGGTTATTACTGGCGATGACATACTGCACATCGTTAGTCTGGTAGACCAAACCCGCATTGACGAGATAATCCGCCACGCTGACATGTTCAACCCATAACGAATGCCCCTGAGTCATAGCCGTCTGCACCGTGCTGGTATCCGCGACTGTCGGCAACTGATAGTACGTTTTCTGCGTATTGCTACTGCTGCAAGCGCTCAATACCAGCACCAGAGCTAGCGTCCAGACTTTCATCATTATTTTGCCCTCTTCGGCTGAGGATCTTGACTACCCGAAGCCTCAAACACCAACGCATTGCTTTTCTCGTTCAGGGTACGCAGCACAGGCTGTAATTCCCGCAAGACCTGATCCAGGCGTTGCATATCCGCCACCATCTTATTATACGCCGGTGAGCCAGGCTGGAAGCCTTTCATACTGCGATTCAGTTCAAGCAGCGTTTTTTGCATATCTTCCGGCAGATCCTGCATCGCTTTGCTAGATGTCAGTTTGTTCAACGTCGCCAACGTTTTTTGCATTTCGCGCAGCGTGGCCTGACTTTCCGCCAGCGTCTTCGTCGCTTCATTGACCATCGGGTTCAGCGGCAGATTATTCACTTTATCCAGCACTGCCATCAGCTTCTGCTGAATTTGAGACAGGCCACCGTCAATCGTCGGTAGGATCGGGTAACCATCAAAAACATAGAGCTGTTTATCAACCTTCTCTTTCGGATAAAAATCAAGATCGATATAAAGTGCGCCAGTGATCAGATTTGCCGACTTCAGTGACGCACGTAACCCCTGTGATGGTGCCTGTTTCAGGTGCTGTTCTATGTCGAATGAGCCTCCAATCCTTTTCGCAAAACGCTCTGGTTCAATGCGTATCAGCACCGGAATGCGGTAGTCGTCATCCAGATCCTGCTGCATATTGCGCGGGAAAAATGGCGCTTCAGCAACCGTTCCTAGTCGAATGCCGCGGAATTCAACTGGTGCCCCCGCCTGCAAACCACGGATCGATTCACTGAAGAACAGCAGATACTCTTTGTATTCAGTGTATAGCGAGTCCTGAATATTGCGTTGACTATCAAAAAGCCGATATTGCGCCATTGCCTTGGCTGCATCACCCAGTTCCCATCCCGACGGTACATCAAAGCTCACGCCACCGCTAAACAGCGTCGTCAGCGAGCCCATTTCGACACGCATTCCCTGTGCCGACATATCAAATGCGACGCCACTGTCTTTCCAGAAACGAACATTGGTCGTCACCAGACCGTCATACGGCGCAGAGATAAACAGCTGATAGCGCATCTTACGTGCTTTCGGATCGAACTCGCTGGTTTCCACTGACCCCACCCGATAGCCACGGAACAGAACCGGATCGCCCGCATTCAACTGGCCGGATTGTTCACTGTCCAGTATCACCCTGATACCTTTCGCATCCGGCGAGGCCAGCGGCGGCGCATCCAGCAGGGTAAACTCGCGTTTATCATCCTTATGGGCACCGGGCTGTAGCTCAATGTAAGCACCGGATAATAACGTCCCCAGACCGGACACCCCTTCCCGACCAATTTGCGGCTTTACCACCCAAAAAGCAGAGTCCTGTTTTAATAATTTATCCATGCCATCATGCAGACGCGCTTTGATCTCCACCCGGTGAAGATCGTCGCTCAACACCACGCTCTCTACCACGCCAACATCTACGCTACGGCTTTTGATAGCAGTTTTGCCTGCTTCAATGCCTTCGGCGTTGCTGGTAATCAGCGTAATTTGCGGTCCCTGGTGGCTGAAATGGTAAAACAGTATCCAGGCACCGATTAGCACCGTGACAATCGGCACAATCCAGACCGGCGACCAGCGTTTAATCGTTTCTACATCCGCAACGGCATGATTATCTTTCGCCAACGGAAGACTCCTTATGAAGAACATCATCGCGACGATCCCACAGCAACCGGGGATCAAACATCATCGCAGCAAACATGGTCAGAATCACCACAGCCGCGAACAGTACCGCCCCTATGGCGGGATAAATACTCATCAGACGACCAATGCGCACCATCGCAGACAGTACAGCAATAACGAACACATCAATCATCGACCAACGTCCAACAAACTCAACCATCTCATAGATGACGTGCATTCGCTCGCTGTCTTCCGTTTTTTTAGTTTTGCCATTGGCCTGCCAGCATAGCCAACCTAACGCCAGCATTTTTAGCGTCGGCACCATCACGCTGGCGATAAAAATCACTAGGGCGACAGGGTAAGATCCCATTCCCCACAGCAGGATAACACCTGACATGATCGTCGATCCCATTCGATCGCCGAAAGCTTCCGTCACCATAATCGGCATCAGATTCGAGGGGATATAGAGCATCACCGAGGTGATCAGCAACGCCAGCGTCCATTGCAGACTATGTTTCTTACGGACATGTCCACGTGAGTGACAACGCGGACATAGTAACTGGTTGGCTGGCAGAATAGCGGTGCAACATGAGCACGAGCGTAGCCCTTGCGATAGCCCGCTTTTCCCCAACATCGGGGGAGCGGGTAATGCGGGTGGCGGTACAATGTCATTCCACAACCAACGGCGATCGAGGCTTTGGAAGGCCAGCAGTTGCAACAGACAGAACAGGACAAAAGGCATAAAGCTGGTGCCGATGCCAATGTCACCATAGGCCATCAGTTTGACAAAGCTGACCAACACGCCGGCCAGAAAAATCTCCGCCATGCCCCAGCTTTTAAGATGAAACAGCATCTTGCCCATGCCCTTTTTCAGTGCCAACGGCAGCGATGCATGCAGGCAAAGCAAAATAAGGGTCGCCATACTGAAAGCAGGGACGAGTTGAACAAAAAGCATAAATAGAGTTGCGACGCTGGCGTAGTTTTCCGCCACCATCACTTTAGGAATCTGCATCAGGGTAATTTCGCTGGTGATTCCCGCCACGCGCATAGAAACGAAGGGGAAGAGGTTTGCCAGCAATAGCATGAACAGCGCGCTCACCGCGTAGCCAACCGGTCGTTTACGTGGTTCCGTCTGACGGCTGGTTAGTGCGGTTTTACAACGTGGGCAGGTCGCTTTCTGGCCGTGTAACAGCTCAGGTAACTCCACCAGCAGATCACACTGCGGACAAAGCATATAGTCATCATGGTGATGATGTTCGTGTTCAAGGCCATGTTCACCGTGTAGGCCATGCTCACGCTGAAGATTACAGTCATGCCGATCGTGATGGGAACACATACGTCCTCTCCTTCAAAACTCGTCAGCTTCTGACTGAAAACATCTTCTATCAATACGGGAGTTAACCTCCCGTATTGATGACACAACACAAACAGCGCAGATTAGCCGTTTTTCTGTGCTTCCAGCACTTCCCAGCGTTCAAAGCTAGTTTCCAGTTCGCTTTCCGCCTTTGCCAGAGCGGTCAACACCTGTTGCGTCTCTTCATGCGGACGGCTAAAGAAACCGCCGTCACTCATCTGCGCCTGTAATGATTCAATTTCCTGTTCCAGTTGCTCAAGACGCAGCGGTAACTGCTCTAATTCGCGCTGCTGGTTATAACTTAATTTCCCGGCACTTCGTTTAGCGGGCGGTGCGGTATTCGGTGTCGTCGCCGATGCGGTTACCGTCGGGGCCGCTGTCGTTCGCAGTGGTGTTGTCGTGGCACGCTGCTGTTGCGCATCGAAATAACCGCCGACAAAACGGGAAATCTTGCCATCGCCTTCAAAGATCCAGCATTCAGTGACCGAATTATCCACGAACTGACGATCGTGGCTGACTAGCAGAACGGTTCCCTGATAGCTTTCGATTAATTCTTCCAGCAGTTCCAGCGTTTCCACGTCCAGATCGTTGGTCGGTTCGTCCAGAATCAACAGGTTGCTAGGCTTGAGAAACAAACGTGCCAGCAGCAGACGGTTACGTTCCCCACCTGACAGCGCTTTTACCGGCGTCATCGCACGTTTCGGATGGAATAAGAAGTCCTGCAAGTAGCCCAGCACGTGACGTGAGCGGCCGTTAACCATCACTTCCTGCTTGCCTTCCGCCAGATTGTCCATCACCGTACGTTCTGGATCGAGTTCAGCACGATGTTGATCGAAATAGGCAACTTCCAGCTTCGTGCCACAGTGCACACGTCCGCTGACAGGCTCTAACCCACCCAGCATCAATTTTAGCAGCGTAGTTTTACCGCAGCCATTCGGCCCTACCAACGCAATCTTGTCACCGCGCTGTACCTGAGCAGAGAAATTACGTGTCAGTATCTTATTGTCAATCTGGTAGCTGACGTCTTCCAACTCGAACACAATCTTGCCAGAGCGGGCAGCCTCTTCAACCTGCATTTTTGCAGAGCCCATGACTTCTCGACGCTGCGCACGATCCTGACGCATTGCCTTCAGCGCCCGCACGCGCCCTTCATTACGTGTACGTCGAGCCTTAATGCCCTGACGTATCCACACTTCTTCCTGCGCCAGTTTGCGATCGAACTCTGCATTTTGCAGATCCTCAACCCGCAGCGCTTCTTCTTTCCCTTCCAGATATTTCTCGTAATTGCCCGGCCAGGAAACCAGTTTGCCACGGTCAAGATCGACAATGCGGGTCGCCATATTGCGAATAAATGAACGGTCATGGGAGATAAAGACGATGCTGCCCTGGAACGTTTTCAGGAAGGTTTCCAGCCAGTCGATCGTCTCGATATCCAGATGGTTAGTCGGTTCATCCAGCAGCAGCACGCGCGGCGAACTCACCAGCGCTCTGCCAAGTGCCGCTTTACGCAGCCAGCCACCGGAAAGCGACGCCAGCGGTGCATCCGCGGACAGGCCTAGCTGTTCCAATACTTCATGAATGCGGCTTTCCAGTTGCCACAATCCCTGATGCTCTAGAACATCTTGCAACTTAGCTAACTGATTCAGGTTCTTTTCACTAGGGTCACTCTCTACCAGACGCAGCATGGCATGGTAATCCTTCAGGTAACCCGCCTGTGCTGCGACCCCTTCAGCAACAAAATCGAACACGCTACCGGCAACATCGCGCGGCGGGTCCTGTTGCAAACGGGCGACAATCAGATCCTGTTCATAGATGATGCGACCATCATCCAGCGGAATGTCTTTAGCCAGAATTTTCAGTAGCGTCGATTTACCCGCGCCGTTACGCCCAACCAGACAAACGCGCTCATTTTCTTCGATATGGAGTTCGGTGTTATCCAACAGCGGCGCATCGCTAAACGACAGCCATGCACCTGAAACACTAATTAAAGACATCGGTTACTTTTCCTCACCGGCATGCGTTAGCAGCCAGCAGTTATGAATCTGACGATTACGAGCAAAATCTTGTGATTGGGTCTGCGCGGTGATTTCTTTGGCGTTCAGCCCCAGCGCGGTCAGGCCAGCAACATCCATCTGGAAGCCACGTTTATTATTCGAGAACATGATGGTGCCGCCACGGCGCAGCAGACGTTTGAGATCTTTCATCAGCGCCAGATGGTCGCGCTGGACATCAAACGACTCTTCCATCCGTTTTGAGTTCGAGAAGGTCGGCGGGTCAATGAAGATCACATCAAATTGTTCATGACCGTTATGCAGCCATGACAAACAGTCTGCCTGAATCAAACGATGCTGACGCCCGGTCAGGCCGTTCACCCGCAGGTTTTTCTCTGCCCATTCCAGATAGGTGCGCGACATGTCAACGGTGGTCGTTGAACGTGCCCCGCCCAATCCGGCGTGAACACTCGCCGTGCCGGTGTAGGCAAACAGGTTGAGGAAATCTTTGCCACGGCTCATCTCACCCAGCATTTTACGGGCGATGCGGTGGTCGAGGAATAAACCGGTATCAAGATAGTCGGTCAGATTTACCCACAGTTTGGCACCAAATTCTTCCATCAGCAGGAAGTCGCCTTTCTGTGCCAGTTTCTCATACTGGTTTTTACCTTTCTGACGTTCGCGCGTTTTCAGTACCAGACGATTCGACGGTAATTCCAGCACGCTCAGCGTCGCGTTAATCACATCAAACAATCGCTGGCGGGCTTTTTGTGCATCAATGGTTTTCGGCGGGGCATACTCTTGTACCACGACCCAACTGCCGTAGCGATCGACGGCTACATTATATTCAGGCAGATCGGCATCATAGAGGCGATAGCATTCAATCCCCTGCTGCTTGGCCCATTTTTCCAGCTTGCGCAGATTCTTACGCAGGCGGTTGGCAAAATCTTCCGCGATTTGCCCCGCAGATTCCCCCTGCGTGTCTGCCAGTTGATAATTCTTCTGTACACAGTCCAGCGGGCCGTTTTTTGCCTTAAATTGACGTTCAGCACGCAGTTGCAGGCAACTGAGCAGCTCCGGCGACGCACTGAACAGCGATAGCTGCCAGCCGCCAAAATCGCTTTTCATCTTACGACCCAGCATATTATGCAAGGCGATCAGCGCCGGTTCGCTTTCCAGACGCTCGCCGTAAGGCGGGTTGCTGACAACCGTACCTTTCGGGCCTTCCGGCAGTGGATTTTTTAGCTGTGCTGCATCCCTCACGTCAAAAGAAATCAGTTCGGCAACGCCTGCACGACGCGCATTGGCTTTAGCGATCTCAATCACTCGGCGGTCGTTATCCGATCCGAAGAAGCGTGACGCGGTCGCCTGCAACCCCTGGCGGGCGCGCACCTGTGCTTCAGCAATCACTTCGCGCCACAGTTCGGCATCGTGCTTTAACCAGGCGTTAAATCCCCAGTGGGTACGGTGCAAACCGGGTGCACGATCGGATGCAATCATTGCCGCTTCGATCAGCAACGTACCGGAACCACACATCGGATCGACCATCGGCGTACCGTTTTGCCAGCCGGAGCGTAAAACAATCGCCGCCGCCAGATTTTCTTTTAACGGCGCGAGTCCGGCCAGATCGCGATATCCACGCTGATGTAAGCCCTCACCGCTTAAGTCCAGCGAAACGCTAGCGGTATCGCGCTGCAAAAAGACGTTAACGCGAATATCCGGCTGCTGTTTAGCCACGTCCGGTCGCTGCCCGGTTTTGCGCGTAAAGCTATCTACAATCGCATCTTTTACTTTTAACGCGCCGTACTGACTGTTGCGGATATCTTCATTAGTTCCCGTAAAATGCACGGCAAAAGTTTTATCGATGCTAAAGATCGCTGACCAGTCAATCGCCTGCACGCCCAGATACAAATCCAGATCGCTGTGTACCTTGAATTCATTCAGCGGCAGCAGAATGCGCGACGCCAGACGGCTCCACAGCAGGCTCTGGTACAGCAGGCGGTTGTCACCCTCAAAATGGACACCGCCCTGCACAACCGCACAAGACTGCGCACCCAATGATTCGAGTTCGCTTTTTAATAACTCTTCCAGTCCCCGCGCCGTGCTGGCAAACAAAGCATTCATGTCGTCACTATCACCAAAAAGAAATACATTAAAGAAAGAAATTGAGGCGCATTATAGCTAATCCGAGACGCTTGTCATAAAGTTGCCGCTTTACTTCTGCAAGGAACAGGTCAGTGATCGGCGTAACGCGGCTTTATATACACCCAGTAAAATCGATGCGAGGGCTACAACTGTCCCACGCGATGGCATCTGTCAGCGGTTTGGCAAACGATCGTGCATTCATGATTACCGAGCCTGATGGTACATTTATTACTGCTCGCCAATATCCGCAGATGGTGTTATTTACCCCCGCCTTGTTACCCGATGGACTGTTTATTGCCGCACCGGATGGTCAAACGGCCACTATTCGTTTTGCCGACTTCACCGAGGCGCCTCAACCAACTGAAGTCTGGGGAACACACTTCACCGCGAGCGTTGCACCCAATGCTATCAATCGTTGGCTAAGCCATTATTTTCAGCGCGACGTGCAGTTGCGTTGGGTGGGCAATGCGCCGTCACGGCGGGTAAAGCATTATCCCGATGTTCCTCTGGCTTTTGCCGATGGTTATCCGTTTCTGTTAATCAATGATGCGTCATTTCAGGCGCTACGCCAGCGCTGCTCGGCCGGTATTAAAATTGAACAATTTCGCCCTAATCTGGTGGTGACGGGCGCAGAGGCATTTGCCGAAGACAGCTGGAAGACCATTCGTATTGGCGAGATTATTTTTGATGTTGTCAAACCCTGTAGTCGCTGCATTTTGACCACCGTCAGCATCGAACGCGGGCGCAAACACCCGTCAGCAGAGCCTTTGGCAACGCTGCAATCTTTCCGTACTGCCGACAACGGCGACGTTGATTTTGGGCAAAATCTGGTCGCCAGAAATACAGGTATCATTCGCGTAGGCGATACATTGGAAGTTCTAGCAACCAAACCGCCGCGTCCTTATGGTGCAGGTCAGGTCGTCGAAAGTCTTGCCGTTCCCGAAAAAAGTAAACAAGCCGTTACCATCCACTATCAGGGAAAATTGTTGCAAGGGAATAATCAGCAAATTTTGCTGGAACAATTGGAGCAACAGGGCATTCGCGTCCCCTATTCTTGTCGGGCTGGACTGTGCGGTTGCTGTAAATTGACGTTAGTCAGCGGAGAGGTTTCTGCACTGAAGCAAAGTGCCATCAGAGCAAACGGTGAGATTCTTAGCTGTAGCTGTATTCCGCAGAGTGACCTTCATTTGCAATAAAAAAGCATCTGCAATAGTCGAAGAAAAGCCAGCACGTATGCAGCTTAAAGTATGACGGGATTTAGACGACCTTGGCGTACTCAAATGCCGACGTGCCGTCACCCAACGCGGTTTCCCACTCAGCTCTGTTCTGAACGACGGCAGGCATTAGCCTGTCGTGCATGATTTTTATGGCGTCACCCAGCCCCATCATTTTCCCATTCAATGGCAGCTGTTCTTGCGCCAGCAGGCAAAGACAAGCTTTATCCCCCGCTTCCGCCACCAGAAAACAGGCTGTTTCATGCGTTTCGGTAAGTTGCACCTGCACAATATCCCCCGCCTGCGGTGAATAGGCCACGGCATCCGGCTGCTGGATGAAATGCCAGCTTTTTGGCATGAGCGGCTTAAGGAATCGGCTTGCCACCAGCGCATTCAAAACTAACTCACCCTGAAGGTCGCGGTGTAGGGCCACTTTCTGGCATTTGTCATTATAGGTAAAAAATAGTGCGGCATCGTCAACGCAAAATGCACATTCATTAAATGCATCCGGCGTTAGCATTTTAGACGGAAAGCGAGAACGGAATAACATGCCGTTAGCCAGATCCAACATCAGGCGATCGTGTTCGGTATCAAAATACCAGCGCCAGTTATCGTCAGGTTTTAACTTCATATTATTTACCCTTCGCCTTCACAGTAGAAATATCAGAAATGGCTGATTGTGTTTTCTTACATCGCAATAATCGTTCAGCGAATAAACGCCGCAGCAAGAAGATCAGACATCGATTGATAGATTATTTACGCAAACGGATAAAATATAGACTAGCTGGGGGGATAAATAAACCCCCAGCTAGAAATGAAAGGACTTTCGGATTAAATATGTGTAACGATATCTTTAATCAGGCGAGGACCGTGGAAAATAAAGCCTGAATATATCTGTACCAGCGACGCGCCAGCCGCCATTTTTTCACGCGCGGCGACCAGAGAGTCAATTCCGCCAACGCCAATAATCGGTAAACGTCCCGCTAATTCCTGTGACAAACGACGGATAATTTCCGTGCTGCTCGTCTGCAATGGGCGCCCACTTAATCCTCCCGTTTGTCCGCAATGATTTAATCCCTGAATCAATTTCCTATCGAGCGTCGTGTTAGTGGCAATCACACCGTCGATGTTATGGCGAACCAGGCTATCGGCAATTTGGATCAATTCCTCTTCAGAAAGATCCGGGGCGATCTTCACCGCCACAGGGACATATTTCTGATGCTTCTCTTTTAATTCTGTCTGCTTATTCTTTATCGCTAGCAAAAGATCGTCCAGCGCTTCGCCATATTGCAGGCTGCGCAATCCCGGCGTATTGGGCGACGAAATGTTGATCGCGATATAGCCCGCGTGAGGATAAACCTTATCCATACAGATCAAATAATCGTCTTTGCCTTGCTCAACCGGCGTATCTTTATTCTTGCCAATATTGATCCCTAATACACCGCCAAAACGTGTTTTCTTTACATTCTCGACAAGGTAATCCACGCCTTTATTATTGAACCCCATCCGGTTGATCAACCCTTCCGCTTCCACTACGCGGAATAATCTTGGTTTATCATTACCGGCTTGTGGACGCGGCGTCACCGTACCCACTTCAATAAAACCAAATCCCATTGCGCCTAAAGCATCGATGCATTCGCCATCTTTATCTAATCCCGCAGCCAAACCCAGTGGGTTTTTAAAAGATAGCCCCATGCAGGTAACAGGTTTAGTCGGAACGGATTGACGGACGAGAAATTCAAAAGGCGTGTTGGTAATACGGCGTAATTGTTGGAAGGTCAGCTCATGTGCACGCTCTGGATCGAGCTGAAACAGGGCTTTTTTGATAACGGGATAGAACATATTGTCTCCTGAGATCCCTATCACAAAGGTATCTTGCTTACGCAGAAAGTAAGCAATAGTGGATTACGGTTTAACTCACGGTCGGTGATGGTAGTGCCATCTCTGCGGAAAGTAAAACGTTTGCGGAAGTAAGAAATTAGCGTGGGGGAAATATCACACGCGGCAGGCTACCGCGTGTGATAGAGGAATGGCCGTGACGGAATTAGTCTTGCAGTGCTTTGCTGATTTTCTCGAACAGATCGCCAGACAGATTTTCCAACGTCTTCAGTTGCTCCAGCGCCTGACGCATTTGCGCCCGACGTTTAGCATCATAGCGTTTCAGGCGGATTAGCGGTTCGATCATCCGGGCCGCAACCTGCGGATTGCGGGTATTGAGATCGGTTAGAATCTCCGTCAGGAAGCGATAACCGCTGCCGTCTTCTGCGTGGAAAGCCGACGGGTTCGATGCCGCAAATGCCCCCACCAACGAACGTAGACGGTTAGGGTTGTTCAGGCTGAATGAACGGTGTTGCAACAATTCACGCACGCGGGTTAGCACATTATCTGCTGGGCTAGAGGCTTGCAGCGCGAACCATTTGTCCATGACCAACCCATCCTGATGCCAGCGGTCATCAAACTGTGTCAGCAGTTCATCACGCACTGGCAGTTGAGCGTCAACTGCCGCCGCCAGCGCCGCCAGCGAGTCGGTCATGTTATCTGCCTGACGGAACTGTGTTTGCACCAGTTTATCCGCCTGAATCGCATCGCTGAATGCCAGATAATGCAGGCAGGTATTGCGCAGCGCACGCTTGCCCATATCTGCATGTTCGATACGATATTGCGGCGCGTGATTCGCGTGGTACACCGCCAACCACTCATCCGCCATCTCCTGCGCCATTGTGTGCGTCATGCTGTCACGCACGGCAGCGATTGCGGTGGGGTCGATGATATCAAACAGTTCGGCAATCTCGTTTTCACTCGGCAATGTCAGAATCTGAGAAGCCAACATTGGGTCCAGTTTGTCATCCAGCAATACGCCACGGAAAGCATCAACAACATGCATTGGCACTGAAAGCGGCTGTTTTTGCTGATAGCGGGAAACGTTCAGACGGATATAGTTAGCCAACAGGCTCTGTGCCGCATCCCAACGCGAGAACGCATTGCTCGCATGACGCATCAGGAACGTCAGTTGTTCGTCACTCCAGGCATAGTTCAGTTTTACCGGTGCAGAAAACTCACGTAATAAAGAAGGAATCGGGCGGCAAGGTACTTGATCGAAAATGAACGTTTGCTCAGATTCAGTCACATTAAGTACTGACGACAGCAGTTGACCGTCTTTCTGAAGCGGAATCACCTTCCCTTGCAGATCGTACAGCTCAATATCCAACGGAATATGTAGCGGCAACTTCTGCTGCTTGTCGGCACCGACTGGCGTCATCTGGCTCACGCTCAGCAGATATTGCTGCGTCTGCGGATCGTAATCATCGCGCACGGTCAATACCGGCGTTCCCGATTGGCTGTACCAGCGGCGGAACTGCGTGAGATCGACGCCAGAAGCTTCTTCCATCGCCAGCACAAAGTCATCACAGGTCGCTGCGCTGCCGTCATGACGCTCAAAATACAGACGAATGCCCGCCTGGAAGCCTTCTTCACCTAATAAGGTGTGCATCATGCGGATCACTTCCGATCCCTTTTCATAGACCGTCAGCGTATAGAAGTTATTCATCTCGATCACCTGATCGGGACGAATCGGATGCGACATCGGGCTGGCATCTTCAGCAAATTGCGCACCGCGCATCACACGCACATTATCGATACGATTAACCGGGCGCGATCCCAAATCGGAACTGAACTCCTGATCGCGAAACACCGTTAGCCCTTCTTTCAGACTAAGCTGGAACCAGTCGCGGCAGGTGACACGGTTACCCGTCCAGTTGTGGAAATATTCATGGCCGATCACCGCTTCAATGTTCAGATAGTCTTTATCCGTCGCGGTTTCCGCTTTGGCCAGCACGTATTTGGAATTAAATACGTTCAGCCCTTTGTTTTCCATCGCCCCCATGTTGAAGAAATCAACGGCGACGATCATATAGATGTCGAGATCGTATTCCAGACCGAAACGGTCCTCATCCCACTTCATCGAATTCTTCAGCGAGGTCATCGCCCAATCTGCGCGATCGAGGTTGCCGCGGTCAACGTACAGCTCCAACGCCACATTACGACCAGAACGCGTCGTGAAGCGATCCTCAAGAACATCAAAATCACCGGCAACCAATGCAAACAAATAAGCCGGTTTCGGGAACGGGTCCTGCCACTCAATCCAATGGCGACCACCTTCCAGCTCCCCTTGCGCCATACGGTTGCCGTTAGAGAGTAAATAAGGATAGCGAGCTTTATCTGCGGTGATGCGCGTCGTGAATTTCGCCAGTACATCCGGGCGGTCGAGATAATAGGTAATGTGGCGGAATCCTTCGGCCTCACACTGCGTACAGAGCGCGTCGCCAGAAAGGTATAACCCTTCCAGAGCGCTATTGGCGGAAGGATTGATGTCCGTCTCAATGCTGAGCGTAAAAGTCGCTGGCAATTGCGTCAGAATCAAACCATCAGCTTGCTGCTGATAATGCGCCCATGGCTGACCATCAACGCTCAGGCTAATCAGCGTCAGCCCTTCCCCATCCAGCTTCAACGGCGCGCCAGCGTCCCCTTGCAACACCACCTGGCTAACGGCTTTTACGCGAGTTTTTTCAGCATGGAGATCGAACTCCAATGCAATGTCGGTAATGGTGTAATCCGGCGCACGGTAGTCATGGCGATATTTTATTTGCGGCTGTTGGTTCATCTAAAGTTTCCACCTCGTCATAAGCATCAAAGATCAAGTCTAAGCCTGTTATCTTAATGTTACCATGACAAAATAATGAGGATAATCATCGTATCGTGGTTCCCCCCTGCACGTCTCGCTATGTTGTCGTAATGTAATAAATAGATAATCAAGGTATACTGACCGGACATTGCTGATTGTCCCGATGGTGGATAGGCATCTTACAAGGATGCTGTAACGCATTATGACTTTGCACACTTCCCCGATTTTGCGCTCATTGCTGGATACCGATGCCTACAAGCTGCACATGCAACAGGCGGTGTATCATCATTATTATCATGTTGATGTTGCGGCTGAATTTCGCTGCCGTGGCGATGAGTTATTAGGCATTTATGCCGACGAGATAGCCCATCAGGTTGATCTGATGCGTTTCCTGTCATTGAGTGACGATGAGTTCACCTATCTTTCTTCTTTGCCATTCTTCCAACAGGATTATCTTAACTGGCTGCGGGACTTCCGTTTTAATCCGCAGCAGGTTTCGATTAAGAATAACGCTGGCAAACTGGATATCCGCATCACCGGGCCATGGCGCGAAGTGATTCTGTGGGAAGTTCCCCTGCTGGCGGCGATCAGTGAAGTCGTGCATCGGCATCGTTCGCCCAACGTCACGGCCGAACACGCGCTTGTCCAACTGTCTGCCTCACTGGAGAGCTTCCGCCAGAGCAGTGCGGATGTGGATCTCAGCCAATTTAAGCTGATGGATTTTGGAACACGTCGCCGCTTCTCACACCACGTTCAGCAGACGATTGTTACGGCGCTGCAAGCCGATTTTCCTTATCTTATCGGCACCAGTAATTACGATCTGGCACGCCGGTTGGGCATCACCCCCGTCGGTACGCAAGCGCACGAGTGGTTTCAAGCGCATCAGCAGATTAGTCCGACGCTGGCCAACAGCCAGCGCGCGGCACTCCAGATGTGGCTACATGAATATCCCACACATTTGGGCATTGCGTTGACCGATTGCATCACCATGGATGCTTTCCTACGCGATTTCGATTTACCGTTCGCCGAAGCCTATCAGGGGCTACGCCATGATTCTGGCGATCCGGTCGATTGGGGCGAGAAAGCTATTGCGCATTATCAACGCTTGAACATCGATCCGATGAGCAAAACGCTGGTCTTCTCCGACAACCTGAATCTGGATAAAGCACTGGCGCTGTATCGTCATTTTTACCAACGCGTGAATCTGGTATTTGGCATGGGTACACGTCTGACGTGTGATATCCCTGACGTGAAACCGCTGAATATCGTCATCAAGCTGGTGGAATGCAACGGCAAGCCAGTGGCAAAACTCTCCGATAGTCCAGGTAAAACCATCTGTCAGGATCAGAACTTCGTGTGTGAGTTACGCAAAGCGTTTGACTTACCCCGCGTGAGAAAGGCCAGTTAAGGCTTTTCCGTATACCCTGAATCATTCGAGTTTCGGGGCAAAACGTTAACGTTTTGAACAACGCCACGCGTTGCCCCTTCAGAACGGGGTCGACGACGGATCGAGTATTGCAGCGCAGCGAACGCACAGGCAACGTGAAGAGTGACGGGTATTGACCAACTTTGCAGCAGATTCACCGACATGGGCGAAAACTTCGCGCCATTCCGGTGATTTCTGCTTGTGTCCTGTTGCATCGCAAGTAACATAGCAAATGGCTCGGATTGGGCCATTTAGCGTTTTAACCACGATCTATTTCTTAAACACGATTAATTAAAGAGAGAATTTTATGAGCGTAGTGCCTGTAGTCGATGTACTGCAAGGCCGTGTCGCCGTTGACAGCGAAGTCACCGTGCGCGGCTGGGTACGTACCCGGAGAGATTCTAAAGCCGGTATCTCCTTTATCGCCGTTTATGACGGCTCCTGCTTTAATCCATTACAGGCTGTCGTTAATAATAATCTCTCGAATTATCAGGATGACGTGCTGCGTTTGACCACCGGCTGCTCCGTTGAAATCACCGGTAACGTCGTTGCTTCTCCAGGTGAAGGCCAAAGCTTCGAGCTGCAAGCGACCAACGTCAACGTTGTCGGCTGGGTTGACGATCCCGATACCTATCCGATGGCGGCAAAGCGTCACAGCATCGAATACCTGCGTGAAGTGGCGCACCTGCGTCCGCGTACCAACCTGATCGGTGCCGTGGCACGCGTTCGTCATACGCTGGCACAGGCGATCCATCGCTTCTTCCATGAGAATGGTTACTTCTGGGTGTCTACCCCGCTGATTACCGCATCCGATACCGAAGGTGCGGGTGAAATGTTCCGCGTTTCCACACTCGATCTGGAAAATCTGCCGCGTACCGAGCAAGGTAAAGTCGATTTCAGCGAAGATTTCTTTGGCAAAGAAGCGTTCCTAACCGTATCCGGCCAGTTGAATGGCGAAACCTACGCCTGTGCACTGTCCAACGTCTATACCTTTGGTCCGACTTTCCGCGCAGAAAATTCTAACACCAGTCGCCATCTGGCCGAGTTTTGGATGATCGAACCGGAAGTTGCTTTCGCTTCTCTGGATGACGTTGCGGGTCTGGCTGAAAACCTGCTGAAATATGTTTTCCAGGCCGTACTGAACGAGCGAGCAGATGATATGGCATTCTTTGCCGAGCGTGTCGATAAAGAAGCGATCACTCGACTGGAGAAATTCGTCAGTTCCGATTTCGCCCAGGTCGATTACACCGATGCGGTCGATATCCTGCTGAACTGCGGGCAGCAATTCGAAAACCCCGTTTACTGGGGCGTAGATCTCTCCTCCGAACACGAGCGTTATCTGGCTGAGCAACACTTCAAAGCACCCGTTGTGGTTAAAAATTACCCTAAAGACATCAAAGCCTTCTACATGCGTATGAATGACGACGGTAAAACCGTTGCCGCGATGGATGTTCTTGCACCAGGCATCGGTGAAATCATCGGTGGCTCTCAGCGTGAAGAACGTTTGGCGCAGTTGGATAGCCGTCTGGAAGAGATGGGGCTGAATAAAGAAGACTACTGGTGGTATCGTGATTTACGTCGTTACGGCACCATTCCGCATTCCGGTTTCGGTTTAGGTTTTGAGCGACTGATTGCCTATGTTACCGGTGTACAAAATGTGCGCGACGTGATCCCTTTCCCACGCACACCACGCAATGCCAGTTTCTAAATAAAAATTTAATATAAGTAAAACAAATATGTAGAAAAGAAGAGTCGGGTTTCCCGGCTCTTTTTTTTTAATTTTTGTTATGTCACAAAAAGTTCCCTGAATTTTACATTTTGACACACAATTTTTCTATTTGTTACTCGATTGCGAAGTTTGTAGCATCTTTAGGGTGGATTAACGCGCGAGTGAATGGAAAACTGCGTTCAGACACAGGAAGACACCAAACTTTCAGGAATAGTTCCCAAAGAATTATTTATGGCAGTGGCAGGTGTCTAAATAACACCAATGAGGGTAATAATGATGAAACGCAACATTCTTGCAGTAGTAATCCCAGCTCTGTTAGTCGCAGGCGCTGCCAACGCAGCAGAAATCTATAATAAAGATGCGAACAAGCTGGATCTGACTGGTCGTGTACACGCAGGTTATACGTTCAATAGCCAGGAAGTCGATAACGCTGATAACACCAATGCTCGTCTGGGTTTTAAAGGCCAGACTCAGATCACTAGCGATCTGACTGGCTATGGTACTTTCGAATACCAGTTTGATGCTAATAAAGCTGAAGACAACAACGCAACTGCTGGGAAAACTCGTAAAGCTTTTGCTGGTCTGAAATTCGCTGATTTCGGTTCTTTCGACTACGGCCGTAACACGGGTGTCGCTTACAACGGTCTGGCTTATACTGACGTACTGCCAGAAAACGGCGGCGACAGCAGCGTTACTGATACTCTGACTGGTCGTATCGGTAATGCAGCAACCTTTAACACAACCAACCTCTTTGGTCTGGTTGATGGTTTAGGTTTTGGTCTGCAATACATTGCTAAAGATGACAAGTCTTCCACAGTTGACGCAACTACTGGGAAAAACATCGAACGTAACCACGGTGATGCATGGGCAACCTCTCTGTCTTATGACACTGATTTCGGCGTAGGTGTTGTTGCTTCTTACGGTTCTCAGGAACGTACTGCCGCTCAGCGCGCCTCGAGTGCTGGTGGTGAGCGTGCTGACGTATGGGCTACTGGCCTGAAATACGACGCGAACAACATTTATATTGCAGCAACTTACGGTGAAGGCCGTAATTTCTTTGCACCAGATGATGGTATCTTGGCTGATAAGAGCAAAATTTTTGAAGTGGTTGCACAGTATAATTTCGACTTCGGTCTGACCCCTACATTGGGTTATGTATCTCGTAAAGATAAGATCGATGGTGCAGAAAACGATTATGGCGTTAAATACGCAAGCGTTGGTGCAACTTATGCATTCAATAAAAACTTCTCTGCTTACACTGAATACGATATCAACCTGATCAAGAAAGACAATGAGTATGGCCTTTCTAACAGCGATAGCGTCAACGTCGGTGTAATCTACCAGTTCTAAGTTGTCGCAGCATAACGTAACGAGTTAATCGTTCGTATTGCATGAAAAGGCAGAGCTTCGGCTCTGTCTTTTTTATTACGTATCGGATAGCTCCCCTTACAGGTCGCCATAAGCAACATTGGAAAACGCGCACGGTGTTTTTTGTTTCTGCTTTGCGCCAATTATTCTCGCCTAACCAGTCTTTTATTTCGTCTCTCTCCTTCTCCCTGTTATTTCCCTTTCTTTTTGACATCAACGGTTGGCAAAGCCTTGTACTGACGGTACTCTGAGAATTCTTATTTCATCTCAGTTATGGAACATTCTGGCAATGTTTGAAAATATCTCTGCCGCACCGGCCGATCCTATTCTCGGGCTGACCGATCTTTTCCGCGCCGATGACCGCGCGAATAAAATCAATCTGGGTATTGGTGTCTATAAAGATGAAACCGGCAAAACTCCGGTTCTGACCAGCGTAAAAAAAGCAGAACACTATCTGCTGGAAAATGAAACCACCAAAAATTATCTGGGCATTGACGGTCTGCCAGCATTCGGTCAGTGCACGCAGGAGCTGTTGTTTGGCAAGCAGAATGCCATCATTGCCGACAAGCGGGCTCGTACGGCGCAAACCCCTGGCGGAACCGGTGCGTTGCGTGTAGCCGCGGATTTCATTGCCAATCAAACGTCTGCGAAGCGCATTTGGATCAGCAATCCAACCTGGCCAAATCACAACAATGTGTTCTCTGCCGTCGGTTTAGAAATTTGCCAATATGACTACTACGATGCAGCAAACCATGCGCTGGATTTTGATGGCCTACTGAACAGCCTGAATGCTGCACAAGCAGGTGACGTGGTGCTGTTCCACGGCTGTTGCCATAACCCAACCGGTATCGATCCTACCGCTGAGCAGTGGGCTAAACTGGCTGAACTGTCGGTAGCAAAAGGTTGGCTGCCGCTGTTTGACTTCGCCTATCAGGGCTTTGCCCGTGGGCTCGAAGAAGATGCGGAAGGTCTGCGCATCTTTGCAGCACTTCACGATGAACTGATCGTATGCAGCTCGTACTCTAAAAACTTCGGTTTGTACAATGAGCGCGTCGGTGCCTGTACGCTGGTTGCAGCAGATGCCGCAACGGCAGACAAAGCATTCAGCCAGGTGAAAGCCGCTATTCGCGCTAACTACTCTAACCCACCGTCACACGGTGCAACCGTTGTTGCTACCATCTTGGGTAACGACGCGCTGAAGGCCATTTGGGAGCAGGAGTTGACGGCGATGCGCGAGCGCATTCAGCGTATGCGTCAACTGTTCGTCAATACGTTGCAGGAAAAAGGCGCGCAGCAGGATTTCTCCTTCATCATCAACCAGAATGGGATGTTCTCATTCAGCGGTTTGACCAAGGAGCAGGTTCTGCGTCTGCGTGACGAATTCGGTGTTTACGCAGTGAACTCTGGCCGTGTCAACGTTGCAGGGATGACGCCAGAAAACATGGCACCGCTCTGCGAAGCGATTGTTGCCGTACTCTGATCGTTGAACGTTTTACGTTCAAAAAAGCCGACACGCTGTGTCGGCTTTTTATTTGTGTTTTTAAATCAATAAAACACTACCAAATTGCGGCATCTTCACGCAGGAAAGGATTGGTTTTACGTTCATGTCCTAATGTCGACATCGGGCCGTGCCCCGGTATAAAGGTCACGTCGTCCCCCAACGGCAGTAGCTTATTCTTGATGGACGCAATCAACGCCTGATGATCGCCTTGAGGGAAATCGGTGCGCCCTACGCCACCATTGAAAATCACATCCCCCACCTGCGCTAAGCGTGATTCGGCATCAAAGAAAACAATATGACCGGGCGTATGACCCGGACAATGGAAAACCGCCAGTGTCGTCTCCCCCACGCTGACCTTATCACCTTCCTGCAACCAGCGTGATGGCGTCAGCGGCGCACATTCTTCCAGACCAAACATCCGACTCTGTGCCGGTAATCCTTCCAACCAGAAAGCGTCTTCAATCTGTGGGCCAATAATTGATACCTGATAGTATTCAGCCAGCTCCGCGGCTGCACCGACGTGATCTAGATGACCATGCGTCAACAAAATCTGCTTAACCAAAATCCCCGTATCCGCGACGGCACGTTTGATCTTTTCAGCGTCGCCACCGGGATCGACAATCGCTGCTTCATTGGTTTTTTCGCACCATAACAATGTGCAGTTCTGGCTAAATGCCGTCACTGGGACTATTTGATATTTCATATCACTCCATGTTGAATAACTCAACGACTCGCTATATTGCTGCGAGTCGTGTCAGAAAAATGTTGTGCTGCTATAGCAGGTTACCAGGTGCGAACCGGCCCGGTATCGATGTGAACGAAATCACTACGCGGGTAGTAGCCAACCCCACCGGCGCGCATTTTAGTCGCCGCTTTGCGGATATTGGCCAGTTGAACACCTTGAATATGGAAATCCATCGCTTGCCCTTTCGTGTGGTAGCTCTGCTTTGCCACACCCCGGCTATGCGCACGTAATTCGTTATTCGTATCTATTGCGCGATAACCAGAAATCAGCTGTACAGGTTTGTTGGTTCCCAACATGACCTGTAAACGATAGAGCTGATCGAAAAGTTGCGGGTCAATCGTTTTGACTTTATTGGCGCGGTAATCGCGGAAAAAATGATTCAGGCGGGAAAGTTCTGATTTATTATACCGTTTGCCATCAAAGAATTCCGTTTTCAGCCGTTCTCCGGTATTCAGGTTATCCAGCGTCAAAATTCGTGGTCGGGGCGTAGATAACGTTGCAAACGCCTGACCGGGAAGCAGTGCGATGCCTAAGGCAGCACCACCCAGTGCAAGCCACTTACGGCGATGATTGTCAATGCGATCCATAGAACGAGTATCCTGGCTAAAAGAACGGTATAAAAGCGGCACAAAACGCACCGCCTTGAACCTTAACTGCCAGAGAAAAGTGAGTCAACCCGCTTTGCTTACCGCTTTGCGGGAGATCGCATCGATCCCCCGCAAAGCGATACAATATCCATACCGCTAATGCCCGTATTTTCAATACTTACTGAAGCAACAGCCCTGCTTTGGATAGCACTTTCGTCCCTGCCCGGGCGGTATCATCATAATTGTAAATATCTGTTCGGAACTGCGGTTTACCATCTTCCGCAACCCACGCCGTCAGGTAATAGAGATTAACCGGAATCCGATGTTTCATTGAAACAAAGGTCGTATTTCCCTGATCCAACGTGGAAGAAATGCGGCTATTATTCCAACCAGCATCCTGTAGCAGCATGTTAGCCAGTTCTGATGCCTTATTGACCCGCACGCACCCAGAACTCAGCGCCCGGATATCACGTTGAAACAGGTTATGGTTAGGCGTGTCGTGCAGATAAATCGCTTCTGAATTCGGCATATTAAACTTATAACGCCCCAGCGAATTGTTTGCCCCAGGTGCCTGACGCAGGCGATAGGGGAAGCGCTCTGCCGACACCCCCTGCCAATCAATCATTGAGGGATCAATCGCTTCTGCATCCTGACTCCAGCCAGACAGCACCGTATAGCCATGGCGCTGCAAATAACCGGGATCGCGCACCACTTTAGGAATAATGTCCTGTCGGGTCAGCGTCGTAGGGACATTCCACGGCGGATTGACCACGACGTTATACAGCGAACTGCTCATTAGCGGCGTCTTACGTTTCGGTTGCCCGACAATGACGCGCGACGATAAACGTTCAGCACCATCTTGATAATAAATTAGCGAGTAATTGGGGATATTCACCATAATACCGGTATGAACATTATCCGGTAACAGGCGCAGACGTTGGATATTCAACGCCAGCAACGTCGCGCGCATGTGCGGAGAAACATTGAGCCAATCACGCGTGCGTTTACCAATCACGCCATCATCCTCCAGCCCTTGCCAGTGCTGGAAGCGCTTAACCGCCTCAACCAGTTCGCCCGTGTATCGATCGTCTGTATTGATAGCGCCATCGACGACAGAGGTTTGCGCGGTTAGTGAGGTGGTGGTTGCGGCGACATTTTCATTAAAAAGCGTGATGCTCTCCGTTGACGACAACATGCCAGTACGTTGCAAGATCTCACGCAGCACGACCAATTCACGGCTCTGCTGCTCCGGGCGCAGAGATTCCGCCAGATTCAGACTCGGCCACGGACGCGTGTCCGTCAGCATCGTCTTCAGCGCCCCATGCATTTTGGCGTACTGTGAGTGCTGCGGTGCCAGTGAAACCACATAAGCCGCACTGGTGCCGGATTTTACGGCCTGTTGCCATTGAGATACGATATTCAGCGCAGGCGATTGCAGACGATAAGGCACGCTGCTGTACAGCCAGTCATTACCATTACGCTCCACGCCAGAAACGAACTGCAAATAGCCCAGCATCGCATCCGATAACACGACATCACGCGCAAATCCAGTTAGTTGAGGGTCCGTCAGCCAGGTCACCCACGTCGTGAATTGCGGCTGTACGCCCGCTATCGCCAATTCGGCAAGTTGCTGTTGAAACTGTTGAACGGCGCGATTATCTGCCCACATCGGCTGCATCTGATGCTGAGAATAAAGTGATGATAAATCAGAGAGATAATGTACCGTCATGCCATGTGGCAGTGCAGCCAAAAGCCCTGTCCGACTATTTTCGACAGAAACCACGCCCGTGCTTTGTGATAACCCAGACACCACCGTCGGAGACGCTGACAACACCGAAAACGAAGGAGACAGGCTTCCGACCCAAATACAACCCACGCGCAACATCAGCCTGACCATTTTTCGCTTATGTAACAACAACATCCATTTATCCCCTGTACTCATTAATCACTATGCTTTCACGACAATCCACGTTGAACATGGAAATAACAAACCGAATTCACTCGCATACGGTCACACTGGCTTTTTCGTTTTTCATTGTATACCTGTAATACTTCAAGCCGCAGGTGCGTTGGCTGCGTTCACTCACCCGAATCACTTACCTGAGTAAGCTCATCGGGATTCCTTCTCTTGCCGCCTTCCTGCAACTCGAATTATTTGGGGTATAGATAACGATAAAGAATGAAATAGGATCGTTTTTATATAGCGCCATGATTACCACAGGCCACTTTACAACATACGCCCGTAAATCCCTCTACGGCCTGCAATCGTTTTATCGTCAGTATATAAAGAGAAAAATATTTTTGCTTCTTCTTCTGGGTATTATCTTAATGTTTGATGAACCTATTCGTCGTCAGCATTCTCTTTAAGCAACGCTTTACGAAAAAAATAAAGCCGCTTAAAAAGCGGCTTTATCATTATAGAGGAAAATAGCAGCAGGATTTATAGCTACAAAACTTGCTCTTGCGTCTCCGGCGCTTCCGTTCCGAACCCGCGCAGCCCAACCACATGGACATGCTCATTGTTCTGGTAAACTTTACGCACCAGCTTATAGGTGGTTCCCTTTTCGGGGCTGATATTTTCCGGTGCCGCGATAACTAATTGCATTTCCAGCCGGTCACAGAGCTCGAATAGCGTCGCGATCGATTTGGCATCCAGACGCGCCGCCTCATCGAGGAAAAGTAGACGGCACGGGATAACATCTTTGCCACGCAGACGCTTAGACTCTTCTTCCCAGCTCTGTACCACCATGACCAGAATCGACATCCCAGTACCAATCGCTTCCCCGGTAGACAGCGCCCCGCTTTCCGCCCGCAGCCAACCATCCGCACCACGGTTAACCTCCACTTCCATTTCGAGGTAGTTTCGGTAATCCAGCAGCTCTTCGCCGATAGTCTGCGGTGTACGTTGCCCCATATCAATTTCAGGATTCAGACGTTGATACAATTTCGCCAACGCTTCCGAGAAGGTCAGACGATTGCTGTTAAACAGATCTTGATGCATTTCCTGCTGCTCGGATAACACATTGAGCAACGTGGTATGCGTTTCGCGTACGTTGACGTTCAAGCGGACGCTCTTTACCTGACCAAACGCGACCGCTTGCAGCCCTTGGTTCAGCATACGAATACGATTCTGCTCACGCTGGATCGTCTTACGAATGATATTCGCCACGCTGCGCGAGCTGATTGCCAGCATCTGTTCACGCGCCGTCAGCTCTTCAGTCAGACGGTTAAGCTCGATCTCCATCTGCTCAATGGCTTCTACCGGGTCGTCGGTACGGATAATATCCTGACGGATACGCTCGCGCAGATGCTGGTAAACGGCGATGTAGAATTGGATCTTGCGCTCAGGTCGCTTCGGATCTTCCGAAAGCCGCAGCACATCGCGCAGATGTTCGTTATCCGCGACCGCCAAACGCAGCGCTCCCAGCGCCTTATCCGACATGGAGCGCAGTTCATCGCCTTCCATGTACGCCAATTCACGACGGTGCAGGCGGCGCTCAACGCCATTGTCTTTCACCAAACGCATGACCGCGCACCAGCCCGCTTTCGCTGTGACAACCTGCTCACGCATCTGGTGGTAATCACGCTCCAGCTTGCGCAATTTCTTCTGCAAACTGTCCATTTCCGCTTCACAGAACGTAATCTGTTTTTCCAACTGGTTACGCCGCGAGCGGTTGGTGCTTAATGCAGCATGTAATTCATCACGGCGCTGACGGGCGCGTGCTTCGGCATCGACATCCGCACGCACGCCGATATCCTGAAGTTCCTGCGTCAGCTCCTTCAGCATGTCCTGTTTGGCGTCATAGGAACTTTTCAGCGACGCCTGAACCTGACTATATTGCGTCAGCTGTGCCTGATGCTGGCGTAGCTGCTCACGCGCTTTTGTCCGTTCTGCTTCAGCCAGTTCAAGACGGTGGCGCAGTTTGTCATTCAGACCGGCATTCTCACCCAGCATTCCAGCCGAATCGGCATAGCTGAAGTGCGCGCGACGCTGCACAACTTCAGTCAGTGCAAACGCCTGCTGTTTCGCCTGCCGCTGCGCGTTCTGCGCCTGAGCATAATCTTCCTGCAACTGCTCATGTTGCTGCGGGTCGTTTTGCAAGACAGAAACCAGCGGTTCCAGCTTAGCTAGCGTCACTCCGTGTTGTTGAATAAAACGGGCAGATTCTTCGGTTTCATCCAGCTCTGCACGGATCTCTTCCACACGATCCTGCAACGTCTCATCGCACAACAGGCTAATACGCGGAATCAGTTTATTCAGTTGCCCGCTGGCTTCTTTCGCCTGCTCATACTGCTGGCGCTGCTGCTGGTTTTCACCATCAAAACTGGCCATCGCACGATCTAATTCGCCGCGACGGGAGCTGAGCGTGCGAATTTCTGCTTCGGGATCTTCATCGAAAACGACGGCCAGATGTGTACCGATAAATCGGCTGAAAGACTGGTGCAAGCGCTGCGTTTTCTGCACGTCAAATGATAGCGTGGCATACTGCTCTGCCAGCGCTTCGCGCTCATCACGCAGACTTTCCAGACGCATTTCCCGCGCGGCGCGGCCAAACAGCGGCACTTCCGGGAAGCGAGAATAGCGCCACTGGCGCTCCGCAACTTTCACGACCACGGCGCGTTCCAGTTCTTCAACGGCAAACACGCTGTCATCAAACGACTGCGGGTCACCCTCGATCAGATACAGATCTTCCGGGCAGTCTTCCAGACCGGCAAGCTGATCGCGGACCAGAGAAAGATCGGGTACCACAATCGCATGGCGCGAGGGACCATAAAGCGCGGAGAAATACGGAGCATCATCCAGCGTGACATCATCATAAATTTCAGACAGCAGCACGCCACCAAAACGTTCCGCCAGCGCGTTCAGGCGCGGGTCTTCTGAACCGCCAGGCTGGCTTAGTCGCTCAACCTGCGCTTCGATTTGACGTTTGCGGGCAGCGATGTCATCACGCTCAACCGTCGTTTCACGTTCACGCTCCAGCAATTGCTGCATGAACTCGGTTACCTGACGGCTTTCTTCAAACGTTTCGCCGCTTTGCTCGCTCAGTTGCGTCAGCATTTCCTGTGCAGCCAGCCAGACTGGCGCACGCACCGTCAGCTTCTGAATGCGCTGCTGGATTTGCTCCAACTCCTGACGCAGCGCCATGCGACGTTCGCCCGCTTCCGCCACCAGCGACGACAGCGTTTCGATGCGGGCATCAAGTTCTTGCTGGAGTGATTCCAGCTCTTCCGGTTGATAATCCTGACCGTTGCGTTTGCTGAAATCCTGCAATAACCGCTCGGCATCCTGCTGTTCGCGCAGGCGCTGTTCCAACTCAGACAAACGCATCCGCAGCGGCTGTACTCGCTCCGCCTGATAACGTTGTGAAGAGCTGTCGCGCAGCAAATCGCGCGCAACCTGCCAGGCCTCGTTGCGATTCACCGCACCGACAATCTTGCTCACCAACTGATAGGCTTGTTCAAACTGGCCGTGCGCCGCATCGGCCACGCTCAGTTTTTGCTCCAACATCAGCAGAATCTCTGTCGCTTCCTGCTCTTTCGCCTGATAACTGTCCAGCCACTCATCCGCGTTGTCTGCCGTTAAATCCGGCAACTGGCACAGCGTGCGGGCGCGTTCCAGCGCTTGTTGCGCCTGCTGATATTGAATAGCGCGCGTTTGCTGTACGTCCAGCGCCTGCTGATAATCAGCAAGTTGGCTTTTTAGCTCATCGACTTCCAATTCAGCAGCATCGGAACGTTCTTCGTTTTCCGCCTGCTGCTCACGCGCTTCTTCTACCACCTCGTTCTGTTCTTCGAGGCGGTAGCTCAACTCTTCCAGATCGGCATTGTAGCGTTCGATTTTTTCCTGTTGGCGCATGGCGGTTTGCACTAGATTCAGGTGATCGCTGGCCGCCTGATAATCCGTTTCCAGATCGCCTTCAGCACCGCTCTGTTCCGCCAGTTCTCGCGCCATTTCCACATGGCGATATTGCTCGCTTGACAGTTGCTTACGGCTGGAGAACAGGTCACGGCGCAGTTCCAACGCCCCATCCAGGTGAATACGACGTTCATTGGCGTGCCGCATGTAGTCAGCGGCTACATAGGACGTCGCTTCGGAAATCAGGTGCTTAAACAGATCGCGGTCGGACTGGGTAACGCGAATCGCTTCCAGCGTCATGCGGTTTTCACGCAGCGCGGCTTCCATATCCTGAAACGCTTTACGCACGCCGCTGTTTTCTGGCAGCAGGTAGTCACGCAGCGAGCGCGTAATCGCGCTGGAGATACCGCCGTACAGCGACGCTTCGATCAGACGATAGAACTTGCTGCGATCGGAGGCGGAACGCAAGCGCCTAGGCACCACGCCCAAATCAAACATCAGCGAGTGATAATCGGTGATCGAGTTAAACTGCTTGAACTGAACGCCTTCCATCTCCTCGACGCGATCTTTCAGCTCTTGCAACGACAGCACGCGCGCCTGACGATCGCCGACTACCTGCGTCAGAATTTGTGTCGGCTGAATAGCAGTCGGCAATCCCTGAATGGTGAAAGGTTTGATATCGACTTTGCGGTCACGCCCCGCAACCTGCTGGAGGCGAACCCCAACCAGTACGCGTTGATGGCGCGAGTTAACGACATCCAGCGTCGAGTAGCAGACGCCCGCACGCAATTTACCGTGCAGACCTTTATCGCGTGAGCCGCTGGTGGCACCGGCTTCAGTCGTATTTCTGAAGTGCAGTAACGTCAGGTCAGGGATCAGCGCCGTAATAAAGGCGGCCATCGTGGTGGATTTCCCTGCGCCGTTACCGCCGGATAGCGTGGTAACCAGTTCATCCAGATCGAAGGTGCGGGCGAAAAAGCCGTTCCAGTTGACCAGCGTTAGTGAGCGAAATTTACCGCGTTCAATCATTCCTGTTCATCCTCAACACTTATTCATCCTCGCCCGTTTCTGGCGCGGTATCATCGGTGCGATCGTTATCGTCGCTGTCATCTTTCAGCGACAAACTACCTTCAACAGGCATCGCTTCACCATCGCGAATCATGCGTAGCTGTGCTTCACGGGCATCATCGCCGCTGCGCACATCCGCCCCAAAGCGGAATACCGACTCGGTAATTCTGAATTTGCTGCTGTCATTACCCATAAAGTAGATCATGCCTAGCCGACGTAAACGGTTAAGCGAGGTTCTGACTTTTTCCTGCAATTTTTGGCGATCCAGATCTGAACCAGTGGAACGCTGGTTAACCAGCTTCAGCAGCTTGCTTTCATCCGCCAGACTCAGCAGTTCTTCATACAGCTCCTGCTGGCTGAAAATGCCTTCGTGCGCCAAACGTTCCGGGCTCAGATAGAGATAACAGAGAATTTTCCCTACCATCATATCCAGCTCAGACAACACCGAGCGCGGAATCAGCGTGGTGGAGCGCGGACGCAGATAGAAAAAACCTTCCGGCGCGCGGATCAACTCCACGTTGTAACGGCTGTAGAACTCTTCCAGCACCTCTTGGAAATCCATTAAAAATACGTGGTTTTCCAGTTCTTCAATACCAATATGGCGCCCGGCGCGCAATTGGCTGTCCAGCGCGGGAAAAAGGTTATTCGACAGCGCGGTTGCCAGCTTTACTGGCATAAATTGTTCAATATTTGTCGATGACATGGGCCTGCACCTTGGCTCCGTAATCATTGATTGCCTGCCACAGTGCTGGCAATCCGGAGAAATCTGTTTCGGCTACGCCCAGACGTACAGCCTGGTCGACCACGATTCGGGCAACATCAAAATGCCGCGAGCGAGGATACTGCGCGAGGTATTCACGCATCACTTCACTTAAATCAAGCGGGATCTGTTGCGCTTTATATTTATGCAGCGCCTGCTCGACCAACGCGATCAGCTGCTCGCGCATTTCACTAAACTCTTCGTATTCCAGTTCCGGCGGCAGTTCACCGGTCACTTCTTCACTACGCAACGTCAGTTCTTCATCACGCATATCCAGCAGGCGATCCGCGTTAGCGAACGTCAGCGCCCAAGGGTTGTCGAAATAGCTCTGCACTGACTGGCGTAACCGCTGGGCAAAAACGCGGTTTTTATCCATATCGATCGCGGTACGAATAAACTTATGTACGTGGCGGTCATACCCAATCCACAGATCTATCGTCTGCTGTCCCCAACTTACAATACGGTCGAGTTTATTTTGCAGGTCGAATACCAGCTTATCGACAAACTCCAGATTATGCGGATTATTCATAATCGCATCCTGAATACTTAACAGACTCGTCTGTAATTTGTCGCCAGCAGCTTCAAGCGTATCCTGCAATTCACGCAGCGTAGATGACGTTTCCGTCAGCAGTTGTTCACAGTTACCGATCGCTGCTCGCCAGTCCTGGTTTAGCAGCGCCGCGATATCGTCTTTAACGCCCTGCTGCTGTTCATCCATCACGCGCTGCGACAAATCAATACTGTCAAAAATTTCAGCAACGGAATATTTCAGCGGCGCAAATACGTTACGGTGCCAGTGGAACTCATCGCCGTCTTCTTCCGCTGCATCGGCCGCACGGCTGAGCTCCTGCGCTACGATAGAAAGCTGCATAGAAAGCCTCAGCGTCGAGAACTCACGCTGACGGATGTAATAATCCGTAATGCCGATCCCCAGCGGGGTCAGACGATAAATCGCATTGCCTTCCGCCTGTTCGCTGGTAAAGCGGTTAAGCAACCGCTGACGGACCAGATCGTTAATCGCGTTATTGGCGCGGACGGTAATGGTTTCGTTCGTCTGATCAAATCCCTGACTCACATGACGGAAGGCATCAATCAGCTCACCTTCACTCATTTCACCATCCATACGTTCGCCATTAAGCGTGGCGATTGCCATCAAAAACGCCAGGCGTTCAGTGGGGAGGGAAATGGAGAAATCGTTTTTTCGTGCCCAGGCGACCAGTTCGGGTACAGTCTGGGAAAAATCACTCATAATGCATCCTTCAAATGGGGTTTATGCGCCATGACATGGATATAACGGCCCAAACTCACAAAAGGCTCTTGTCGGCAATATCGCTGCTCAAGCTCCAGAATGTCGGCAAATTTATCAATCTGGTGCTGCTTATTCTGCAAGTAGTCATGAAACACCCGCACGCCGGTTTTCCCGCTGATGGTCAGCCCCATCTCATCAAGCCAGCCGTACACGTCTTGCGGGTCCAGCGGGTGATTTGGCGATAACGAACGCCGTTTGTTTTTCGGCATGCCAACCTGAACATAATCAAAGTTGCCTAGCACCATGTTACGCATCAATAGCCCGTGATGGTTATAAAACATCAACGACAGCGCGCCACCCGGCGACAGGCAATCATACAATATTTTCAGCGCCTGCTGAGGCTGCTCGACCCACTCCAGCACCGCGTGGAACAATATCAGATCGGCGGGGCTTTCCATATATTGCGCAACATCCTGTGCGGCGCACTGCACAAAACGTATATTATGGGCAACGCCCTGCGCCTCTGCTGCGTTTTTGGCGCGCTGAATCATCTCATCGGAAACATCGCACAACAATACCTGATGTCCTAAAGCTGCAAGGCGGCAGGCCATCTGCCCTTCCCCTCCTCCTGCATCAAGGATACGCAAAGGCCGTGCCGGAAGCTGTGTCAAAAGATGGCTAAGATCCTGCCACAATACCGCCAGCCGAAGTCTCCCCTTCGTCGTGCCATAGATATTGTGGGCAAATTTTTCCGCGATATCGTTAAAATTGCGATCCTGCATCAGTCATTGTTCCGCATCATATAAACGGGGATTGCTCGCGCAACTCGTGTCTGCGCGATGCGATTTTTACAGCCTGCCATTTTGGCACAGGCTGGCTTAGAATAAATGGCCTTACCGCATGATATCTTCCCGGATGCGGTTTTTTCACTCAAAAGGAATGCAATTCTATGCTTTTCACACTCAAAAAGTTCGTCGGTGGCCTTTTGCAACCCCTGCCATTGCTGTTGCTTCTGATGGGTGTTGGCCTGTTGCTGCTCTGGTTTACCCAGCGGCAACGCACAGGGAAAACGATGATAGTAGTCAGTTGGTTAATGCTTATTCTACTCAGCCTGCAACCTGTTGCCGATCGGCTGTTGTTACCATTGGAATCACACTACCCAACCTGGCAACAGACGCCGCAAACAGATAACGTCGAGTATATTGTCGTGCTTGGAGGGGGATATACCTATAATGCAGAGTGGGCACCCAGCTCCAATCTCATTAGCAATAGCCTCCCGCGCGTTACGGAAGGCGTTCGTCTTTACCATGCCAACCCCGGCGCTAAATTGATTTTTACTGGTGGAGCCGCACAGGGGAACCCTGTCAGCAGCGCGAAAACGGCGGCGCTGGTCGCAGAAAGTTTGGGTATTCCCCAGCAGGATATGGTCATTCTGGATACACCGAAGGATACGGAAGAAGAAGCGGCAGCAACCGCTAAGATTGTTGGCGATCGATCTTTCTTACTGGTGACCTCAGCCAACCACCTGCCTCGCGCCATGCGATTTTTCCAAGCCCAAGGGCTAGCACCGATTCCGGCTCCGGCGAACCAGATGGCAATCACGTCTGCGCTTAACCCATGGGAAAAAGTATTCCCTTCCGCTTACTATCTATCGCACAGTGAACGAGCCTGGTATGAAACGCTCGGTCGTCTCTGGCAATTACTAAAGGGAACCACGACAGTACCTCATCACACTGAACAACCACAGGTTCATTCCAGCCAAGGAGACAGCTCGCGGGAAGCTACATCAAATAGCTGACGATCCAATTGGCCCGTGTGAATATAGCGGGCCACAGCTTCCCAAATCACATACAGCCAGCGCCGGTAAACAAAGGATTCAGAAACGGGTGCCTGTTTCAGGTAGTGATAAAGCAATTGCTCTGGCATGCCGGATTCGCAAAGGCGGAAGAGTTCATACTCTCTGGGTGCCCACAGCATCATCCCCGGATTGATCATCGCTAATAGCTGATCGCTACGCGCATCTTTCAACATACTGCGTAGTGAAAGGTTGCCATGCACCAATACGCAGTTGTCGTCAAAATCCTCAAACAACATTTTCAGGCACTGGCGAGAACGATAAAGCACGGTACGATCCTGCTGCGTGAGCTGCGGCGCGCTGACATTGAGCAACGTAGCCCACAGGACTTCCAGACGCTGTTGATACCAACTGAACCAATCGTTGTCCTGCGTGCTGTCCACCGAACCGACACAACCATGGCTGTCAATTCGGTGCCAGGCCAATACGTTTTCAACAATTTGATCCATCAGCAGCATCCAACGCTGGCCGCTTCGTGGTGGCGCTTCCACCGATACGCCGCGTAAGCGCTCAATCAGCAACAGTTCCCGATAAGGTTGCTGCTGCGTCAGAACCAGTCCATAGACGGTTGGCAGTCGGGCATCACCTTCACGCGCCAGCATCGAGAGCTTATAGGCTTCCTGTTGCGCAACACCCTGGCAAACATAACTTTTTGCTAACAAAGGAATGGCGTTGCCTTCTTTGTCATACAAGGCATACAGATCCGCATAGGGCTGTTCGCTTATGCGCTCAAGCCGGCTGAGGCTTTCCCCCAAAACCGTACTGAGTTCTGATTTCAACTGTTCCATAAACGGCTATACCTCAGTTGAGCCAAATAGCTCCACTCACCATGATGCGGCGAGCAGAAGACAAATACTTCAACGCAGATCAAATATACTCGTCATACTTCACGTTGGGGACACAGCAGGAAGAACGCCTAGCCAAAGTTATTGCAGCGGTATTCCCTGCCTGTCAGCAGGGAATACCGCGAATAACTGGCTATACCCGTAATACTTCAAGCCGCAGGTGCGTTGGCTGCGTTCACTCACCCGAATCACTTACCTGAGTAAGCTCATCGGGACTCCCTCTCTTGCCGCCTTCCTGCAACTCGAATTATTTGGGGTATAGTGTATTAACATTTCGCCACTATTCGCGTTCAAAAGCCCCCAGATCTGGCGCTGACCCTTTGTAAGGCAGTTTGACATCGCCACCTTTGTTGATTAACGCACTCCCCGCAGCAAGACGCAGGCTCTTCAGTACGGGCAAGCTGCCGTCCGCCTGACGTGGCGCATCCCATCCGGTCACGGAAACGCTCTCGAAGTCAGCATCTGATACCGCAATTTTCAGATCCCACGAGTTATAGCGCATGTTCGCGCCATCGGAGAACGATAAGTCTTTACCACCGTGAGACACGTTGTTGCGCAGCGTACCCAACCCAATTGCTTTGCCATTTGCATCAATGCCGCGGATATTAAAATTAGGGTTATTTTTATAACCCGTGTTATTGAAGAAATCGTTCGCTACAGGATGGTGATTAGCATAAAAACCCGCTGCCTTATTTAAAAATGCAACCGAGTTACGCACGGTATGTTTCACCGCATTTGCCACATAAACGCCGCCATAGCCACCGATTTTAAAACCATTACCGTTACCCGCAGCCAGTGATTGTGTCGTCCCCGGCAAATAACCATGCGACCAAGCCCAGGAATTTTCAATCAGCACCGGAGAATAGGCATTAATTAAATCAAAACCATCATCCGAATTTGACCATGCCCGGCAACCGCGGAAAATATTACCTGGCTGATTAGCCGGGATGTGCGCACCAAAACCATCCCCGCTTTGACCAGCACCATTAGATGTCAGTGGATCATAGTTATGGTGAGAATCACTGTTTAATACCAGGTTATTTCCCCCACGCTGGATGAACAAACCTGTACCCATAATGTGATGAATATTCAATTGCTCGAATATATTATTACTGCCTCTAATCCACACGCCCCAGGATTCATGGTTAAGGTTATTACGTTGTGGGACACCGGTTATTTCCAACCCTTTAACGGAAACCCAATCGGCAACAACGTTAAACCCCTTGACCCGGCAATCATCCTGCATCTGGCTGAAATCAAAAATCGGCACTTCTCCGCTAGACGCCCAGTACTCAATACGCTTACCTTCCGTACCGCTCTTACTTAGCGTAATCGCATTAACTACATCGGTACGCGTAGCACAGACGTTCAGCCCTTTGGTAAACACGTACTTACCACCACGTATCCACAAGCGGTCACCAGGGTTTAATGTCTTCTGTGCACGATCGATCGTTTTCCAGGGGGAATTCTTACTACCATTATTTGCGTCATTACCGTTGGGGGCCATGTAATAAACCGCCGCGCTGCTTCCTGCCGCTGCTCCCATTAGCATACCGCCAAGAAAAAAATTCGCGATATAACGTTTAGCATTCATATGATTACCATCCTTAGTTGAAATAAAGAAAATGCCACGTAAAAACATGGCAAATTGATAGTAGCATTTAAATATGAAAATAAAAATTTCACTCACGGCGCATAAATTCAAAATGGAAATGAATTATCTGCATAAATAAAAAATTTCTGTTTAATTTTGGATTTTTTAAGAATACTTATCTAAATAAGTGCTAAATAATTAAAGAATAAAGCGGCTGTATTAAGAAAAAAGCGCATGGGGAAACTATTCCGATAAGAATAGCTTCCCCCATAACGCGTTCATCGCAAATTGATGCGACGGGTTTTACTGTCCAACCATGATTTGTCGCACACGGGCTAGATCTTCTGGTGTATCCACACCGACGCTAGGAACGGCTTTGGCGACAGCAACGTGGATCTTCTCGCCGTACCACAGCACACGCAGTTGCTCCAGCAATTCGATTTGCTCTAGCTGGCTTGGTGCCCAGGCGACATAGCGTCGCACAAAGCCAGCTCGGTAAGCATAGATACCGATATGACGCAGGAAATGATCGCCAATGGCTTCTTTAGACTGAGCAAAACGCTCTCTGTCCCAGGGAATTGTCGCACGAGAAAAATACAGCGCGTATCCCTCCGCGTCGGTAACCACTTTTACCGCATTTGGATTGAATGCTTCTTCGCTGGTTTCAATCGGCACTGCCAGCGTTGCCATTCCTGCTTTACTGGCTGCGAGATTTTCTGCCACCTGACGAATAATCACGGAAGGAATGAGTGGCTCATCGCCCTGAACGTTAACGATGATGTCCTCATCGGTAAAGCCGTACTGCTCGATGACTTCAGCCAGACGTTCTGTGCCAGAATTATGATCGGCACGGGTCAGACATACTTCGCCGCCAGCTTGTCGCACGGCAGCCTCAACATCGGGATGATCGGTAGCCACTATAACGCGCTGCGCCCCCGACTCCAGCGCCCGCTCCATCACATGGACGACCATCGGTTTGCCGTTGATGTCCGCGAGCGGTTTCCCAGGCAGTCGACTTGACGCAAAACGCGCAGGGATAATCACAGTAAAAGTCATTGTGCTGTCTCGTCAGCCCCAAGTTTACGCGCTTCGTTTTCCAGTAGCACGGGGATACCATCACGAACTGGATAGGCCAAACCATCGACCTTGCATATCAATTCCAGTTTCTCTTTATTAAAGTACAGCCGACCATTACAAACAGGACAGGCAACAATCTCAAGTAAACGGTGATCCATGCTTCCTCCATCTTTGGCCGATCGATGACCGACATTATTCACATTTTTCCGCCGACATTACGGTTAATAACACGTTCAATTTTATCAAGTAATTGCGTGCCATAAGGCTCAATTAACACCGCATCAACGGGCAAATACCACCAGTTATCTTTAGCGAACGCCCTGCATTTTACGGCGTCTTTTTCCGTCATCAGCAGCGGCTGCGTCGCATCTTGAGTCAACGATTCAAGCTGCTCTGACAGGTACGATTGATGATCGGCAAAAGCGACTTCACGCACAATACTGACGCCCGCATCACGCAACGTAGCAAAAAAACGCGGGGGGTGTCCGATACCCGCCATCGCAACCACATCACGCAATAGGCTAAGCGGGCGGGATTCACCTGACAATAAGTTAACTGCCATCCCCGCCGTTAATGTCATTCCTATCTCATTTGTTCGCGGAGTGCCGCCGTTAACAATGACGGCATCGACAGATGCCAGACGACTTTCTCGTTCCCGCATCGGTCCAGCCGGCAGCCACCAACCGTTGCCAAAACGCCGCATCCCGTCAATCACAACCAGTTCGATATCTCTTGCCAACGCATAGTGCTGTAATCCATCGTCGGTAATCACCACATCTAGCGTATGGCGGGCCAATAATGCCTTCACGGCATCCCGGCGGTGGGGGGCAACCGCAACAGGTGCGCCAGTACGTTGGAAAATCAACACTGGCTCATCACCTGCCTGCACCGTCGTCACCGACTCATCTAGCAGCAGTGGATAGCGCTCAGCTTTTCCACCGTAACCGCGTGACACCACACCAACACGGTAACCTCTGTGTTGCAGCCGTTCGACGAGCCAAATGACTACCGGTGTTTTCCCATTGCCGCCAGCCGTCAAATTTCCCACGACCACGACAGGAACGGGAGATCGCCAGTTTTTCCGCCACCCTAGCCGATAGCTCTGGCGGATCAGAAAAGTGATGAGTCCGTATAGCCACGCAAGCGGCAGCAACAGCCAATAGAGCCGCGACTGCCCAGACCAAATACGCTCAATCATTCGCCAAACTGCATTCTATGCAACTGTGCATAGGCACCGTTCGTCGCTAACAACGCAGCATGGTTACCGCGTTCAATGATTCTTCCATCTTCAACCACCAGAATTTCATCTGCTTTTTCAATCGTGGAAAGACGGTGTGCGATAACCAGCGCGGTACGATCTTTCTGCAACTCATCTAACGCAGCCTGAATCGCGCGTTCAGATTCGGTATCCAACGCCGACGTGGCCTCATCCAATATCAGGATCGGACTATTGCGCAGTAGCGCACGAGCAATCGCGATACGTTGGCGTTGGCCGCCTGAGAGCATCACACCATTTTCACCAATAACCGTGTCCAGACCATTTTCCATCTTGTTGATGAAATCGGTCGCATACGCCATTTTCGCCGCACGCTCAATTTCCTCACGGCTATAGTGCTCATTGCGGGCATAAGCGATATTGTTCGCTATCGTATCGTTAAATAGGTGCACATTCTGAGAAACTAACGCCACCTGATTACGCAAGGAAGACAGGCTATATTCGCGCAAATCATGGCCATCAAGTAAAATTTCACCAGATTGAATATCGTAAAAACGCGTGATCAAACTGGCAATTGTCGATTTACCTGAACCAGAGCGGCCAACCAATGCCACCGTTTTACCAACGGGGACATGCAGATTGATATTTTTCAGCGCCAGATTTTCTCTTCCCGGGTAAGCGAAATTCACCTGGCGGAATTCGAGGTCACCTTTCGCTCGTTCGATTTCCAATTTGCCAGTATCACGCTCCTGCTCCATGTCCAGAATGGCGAACAACGTTTGGCACGCTGCCATCCCGCGCTGGAACTGGGCATTCACGTTAGTGAGTGACTTTAGAGGGCGCATCAGCGCAATCATGGAAGAGAACACCACCGTGATCGTCCCGGCAGTCAATGTCTCCATCACACTAGGGAAACTGGCAGCATACAAGACAAACGCCAACGCCAGCGACGCGATCAACTGAATGATAGGATCGGAAATTGAAGAGGCGGATACCATCTTCATGCCCTGCTGACGCATCCGGTTACTAACCTGATCGAAACGTTTGGTTTCAACTTCCTGACCGCCAAACATTAGCACTTCTTTATGCCCTTTCAGCATTTGCTCCGTGCTGGTGGTGACGTGTCCCATGGTATCTTGCATGTTTTTACTGATATTACGGAACCGTTTGGACACCAGACGCATAGCGATCGACACAATCGGCGCAATCACAATCAGGATGATGGACAACTGCCAACTGTAGTAGAACATCAGGATAAACAGGCCAATGATCGACGCGCCTTCTCTGACGACGGTAATCAACGCGCCAGATGACGAAGCTGCAACCTGCTCAGAATCATAGGTAATACGAGATAACAGCGTCCCTGTCGACTGTTGGTCGAAAAACGCTACCGGCATCCCCATGATGTGAGAAAAAAGGCGACGGCGCATATTCATCACCACTTTGCCGGAAACCCAGGCAACGCAGTAGCTGGAGACAAAGCCTGATAGCCCCCTCACTAACATCAACCCAATAACAACCAGTGGCATCCAGAGCAATACTGAACGTTCCGCCTTACCGAATCCTTCATCCAGCAAGGGTTTTAGCAGAGAGAGCATTAATGTATCGCCAGCTGCATTAATAATGAGCGCGATTGCAGCAGCAGCAAGCCCTGCCTTAAAAGGAGAGATCATCGGCCATAGGCGGCGAAAAGTCTGCCAGGTGGAGAGATCTTTATCATTCAGCATGTAGTGAACCTGAATCGGGAAGAAATAGCCGACCATTTTACTCATTATACCGCCCGACGCCAAACCACTGATGATACCAACGAGGCGATATGTGATCCCTGAACCGCAGAATACGCCATGAATCGCTGAAAAAACGTGCACTTAGTTGACCAAACGATGCAGTATCCAGCCATGAGTAACCATATTGCCGATATCGCTCAACAATTTTTACTGAAGGCAGTCGCCACGGGTTATAACGCGCCGCCGACGCCATCACAACGTCGGCGTTAACGGCACGAATGAAGGGGGGAGACGAAGAGGTTTTGCTGCCATGATGAGGGATTTGTAACAAATTAGCACGCAACGCTCTGCGATCTACTCTCATCAGTGCGTTTTCCGCATCCGACTCCAAATCGCCCGTCAGTAGAACACTGTATTTACCATCATCAACGCGGATAACACAGGAGTCATTATTTTCTGCCCTCTCGACGAGCGCGATCGGCCACAGCACGGTAAACGTGAGATTTTGCCAGCGCCAACGCTCGCCACGCAGGCAAGAACGATGATTCACCGTGTTGATAGCGCTATAGATCGCTGCATCAGGGTAAGCGGCCTGTAACGTTTCCAGACCACCGATGTGGTCCATATGGCTGTGGCTCAGAATGATTTTTTCCACATCAACGCCACGCCATCGCAGGTAGGGTAAAATTTCTCGCGTTGCCATATCTCCCCCTTCCCAGCGGTTTCCCGTATCGTACAACACCGCCTTCCCACGTTGTTCGATTACGACAGCCAAACCATGGCCAACATCCAGCATGTCCACACGCCACTCCGGTTCATCATTTTTTATGCGAAAAACCAATAAAATAAGAATCAGAGCGCCAACGCTCATGGGATAGTGTCGCCACCAGCTAAAGCGCCAAATCACAACGGCGCCCCACCCCGCAACACTCACAATTAGCAGCGACGCATCAAGATAAACCCACCCCGTTTGTAGATACGTCAACGGGGCAAATACCACTTGCAGTGAGATATCCGCCAGTTGCCAAAGCATTTCGCTCAGTGGTGAGAAAGTCATCGTGCTCAATGCCAGTAGAATAAGCGGCGTGGTCACAAAGGTGACTAAAGGCACAGCCCACAGGTTGGCAGGCAGAGAAGTGATGCTAAAACCGTGGAAAATATGCAACTGCAAGGGCATCAATAACAGCGTGATCCCCGTTTGCAGATGAAGCCATCGTAACCAGAACCACCGTCGCTGAGTCTGTAGCCGATAGGAGAGTGGTGCCCATTGAAACCAAAAAATCAGCGAGGCCACCGCAAGGCAAGATAGCCAAAAACTGTCTGACAGCACGCTTAGTGGATCGCTGACCAGAATCAATGTGACGCACCATAGCCAAACCTGCCAGGCTGAGCAGTTAACGCCCCGCATTTTTAGGCAGCCCCATACGCTAAGCGCTAGCGCAGAACGCACCGCCGGAGGGTTTCCCCCTGCCAGCCAGACATATCCCCAAGCAACCATGACGCTCGTCAATAGAGGGAGACGATAGCCAATCCATCGCACAGGGAAACCATACTGCAACGCTCGCACGATTACCCAACCAAACAGGCCAGCAAGCACGATATGAAGGCCGGAAATCGCCATCAGGTGCATCGTTCCAGTATTCTGAAGTAGCGTTTTGAGCTCGGGACTCACCGTTTTCATCTCACCAAACGCCAACGCCAGTAAAATAGAACGCCAAGGTAATCCCTGTACCTGCTGTTCTGCCTTTGCGATCGTACGCTGACGAAGATCACAGCGGCTATCAACCACATGCGCAGCGAGCACACGACCCGATAGCGGTTGCCGTTTAGCCACTGCCCAGCGCTGACTATCAAAACCGCCTTCATTTAAGCGACTATGTATGGGACGAAAATTGGCAGTGATTACCCAGCGTTGTCCACCGCACCAGTTTTTCATCTCAGGTGATAAGATTAATTGGGCATACACTGGGGGAAAGACCCAACGCTGATTCACTTTTTCCAACCTCACCGTGACCCAAGTATCATCATGTTCACTGAAGCGTATGCTGCTTATTGTGACCACGGTACTAACCGAATCCTGTGTGAAGCGTTCAATTTGCAATAGCAGAGTTTGAGCATTCAACGAGGCCCAGCAAAAACTGGTGGCAACAATCGCCACAAAGCCTATCCCCGCGTAGCGATGTCCTACCAATATCAGACAAAGGGACAGACCACCGCCCCACCACAGCGGCGTTTGCACTGGAATCTGCGGTAAAAAAAGTAGCGGTAGAATACCCAGCACGCCAGCCCAAGCCAGACTATTTACCGACATCGTCCTTTGCCGTAACACAGCATTCCCTCTCTCCCTGCGGTTCGTTCTGGGATGTTGCAGCAACTCAGGTTAATGCAACAGAACGGAAAATTCGGGTGGGGAAACGTCTCGCAAAAAAGCGGTTAAGTTGCAAAAAAATAGCAGCCGCCGCGCGAGCTGAGTTCCAGTTTTTCCGGCGTTAAATGCAATTACCATTGACTGAAAATGGGTCAAGCAGAAAGAAGTAAATAATCAGGCGAGTAAAAATCAAAAGAAAAAGGACCGCCGAAGCGATCCTTTCATAGTAGCTATTTACCGTAAAGAACGGGGCATTAGGTTACTTAACTTCGCCCATCGCTTTCAGCTTTTTAGACAGTTCACGACGCTCTTTCGACAGATCGGCGTTCTTGATGATGTAGTCGTCAACGCGGTCTTCATAATCACCGCGCATGTTGGCGATGATATTTTGCACGTCCTCAATGGACATGCCAGGTTTAAGATATTCGCTCAGGTTGTCCAGCAGCAGAACGCGCTTTTGGTTATCACGAATTTTCTTTTCGTTGTCGACGATTTCACGCTGAAGCTTGTTTTTACGACGAAACATGCGCACGAATTCCAGCACATCCTGGAAACACGGCTTAGTGTCCTTATCCATCTTTTGCCCTTACCTCAAGTCATACATAAATTCTTTATGCATTCACCATACAGGTTCTACCCAACGTCTTTCAAGCAGTGCTTACGCCCTTTGCGCTAACGCATCACCAAGCGGACACTCTGTCACCAAACCATAACCTAAATAATTCGAGTTGCATGTAGGCGGCAATCGCACGACAAATCGGTCTAAAACCGATTTGAACAGCGCTAGCGCTGGCCCGAAGGGGGAACCTCATAGAATGAGGTTCATTAATCCCCAGGAGCTTACTAAAGTAAGTGACTGGGGTGAGCAAGGGAAGCCAACACACATGCGGCTTGAAATATGACGGGTATTTAGCGGTAATATACCGCGATGCGCTGATTATGAACCTCTTCAATAGCGACTTCTGTGTCGAAAATGTCTTCCAGCACATCGGACACCATGATGTCTTTCGGTTTTCCCGTATAGATAATCTGCCCTTTGCGCATCGCAATAATGTAGTCCGAATAGGCGGAAGCAAAGTTGATATCGTGGATAACCAGTACGATGGTTTTACCTAACTCATCGGCCGCACGGCGAATCTGCTTCATCATCGCCACGGCGTGTTTCATATCCAGATTATTCAGCGGCTCATCCAGCAACACATATTCCGTATCCTGACATAGCACCATCGCAACATAGGCCCGCTGCCGCTGACCACCGGAAAGCTCATCTAAAAAACGATCTTTCAGCTCAGTCAAATTGAGGAAAGCCAGCGCGGCGCTAATGCGTTCTTGGTCATCCGCGTTCAGGCGCCCTTTGGTGTAGGGATAGCGCCCGAAGCCTACCAATTCTGCTACCGTTAGGCGGCTGGTAAACTGATTTTCCTGCCGTAGAACGGACAAGCATGTTGCCAGCTTATCGCTTGGCGTTGTCATGACATCCAGGCCGTTAACTTTTACCTGCCCTTGATCCGCATCCAGCAGGCGGCTGATGATAGACAATAATGTCGACTTTCCTGCACCATTCGGGCCAATAATCGACGTGACGCCACCACGGGGCACCGTCGCCGTGACATTATCCAATACCGTCACGTTATTATACGTTTTAGTTACATTGCCGATCTCAATCACACGGAAACCTTTTTCAGTAGCAACACAATAAACAGCGATCCACCGATAAACTCGAGCACCACAGATAGTGCTCCTGCCATACCCAACAGATGTTCCAGAATCAACTGCCCTCCGACTAATGCAATAATGCCAAGTAAAAACGCAGTAGGCAGCAAAATGCGATGCTGACTGGAACCGGCTATCAGATAGGCTAAATTCGCCACCATAAATCCTAAAAAGGTTAACGGGCCCACCAGCGCCGTCGAAATAGCAACGAGCACTGACACCAACAACAGCACCACTGTCACATGACGTTTGTAAGCGATGCCCAGATTAATCGCCGTGTTTTTCCCCAGCGCAAGCACATCCAGTTGGAAACGCAAACGCCACACGTACAGGGCAACAATCAGTATGATCACAGCAGACAGCGCAATCAGTTCCGGCGCTGCACGGGTGAAGGTGGCAAACATTCGACCTTGCAGTACCGCAAACTCACTGGGTGTCAGGAGGCGTTGCATCAGGCTGGAGGCGCTGCGAAACAATGTTCCGCAAATGATGCCAACCAGCAAAACCAGATGCAGGTTACTGTGACGCCCGGTGAACAGGCCACGATAGAGTAGTGAGGAAAACAGCACCAGCAGCAACGCTTCGAGGATAAACTTACCACTGACACCGACCGCCGTAATGCCTTGCACCCCAAAGAAGAACAAAACCGCGGTTTGCAGCAGGACAAACAGCGCCTCAAACCCCATGATAGAGGGCGTGAGAATGCGGTTATTGGTCACCGTCTGGAACAGTACCGTTGACACGCCAGCAGCAAACGCCACCAACACCATCGTGGATAAAATCAAACTACGGTGTATAAGGATGTAGCGCAGGTTACCGCCCAGGTTAATGGTCATGAACACCACGATTGCCGCTAATGCCAGCGCACTCAACCACCACAAACGCCGATAATGCACTGTGCTACGCACCACGGGCGCAGCGGCAGTGTGGGCATCAACTTTGAATTCATTAACTGACATGACGTTTCTGACTCAACAACAGGAGAAGGAAGACAACGGCACCAATCACACCCAGAATAACACTCACCGGGATCTCAAACGGATAACGCACCACACGACCAATGATATCGCACAGCAGCACAAGACCGCCGCCAAGCAAACAGACCCAAGGGATGGTTTTTCGTACGTTATCGCCCATTAGCATACTGATGAGGTTCGGCACGATCAGCCCCAGAAACGGCAATGCGCCCACGACAACGACAACGACACCACTAATCACCGCGATGATGGAAAGCCCCAGCAGCATAACCTTTCTATAGTTCAGGCCGACATTGACAGAAAACTCACGCCCCATCCCAGCAACGGTAAAGCGATCTGCGGTCCAACATGCCAATAACGTGAGTCCTCCCACCAGCCAGAGCAGTTCATATCGCCCTTGTAAAATGCCGGAAAAATCTCCCGCTTCCCAACTGCCCAGCGACTGCAACAAGTCATAATGCATTGCGCCGAATGTGGTCACCGCACCGATTACCGACCCCAGCATGATCCCAACCAGCGGTACAACCAGCGCTGATTTGAGGACAATACGCCGCAACAGCATCATAAACAGTAACGTGCCAACCATCGCAAAGACGCTGGCAACGACCATTTTCACCATCAGGGAAGCCGCGGGCGCAATCACCATCACAACCAATAGGCCAAACCCCGCAGACTGGGTGGTACCAGCCAGCGAAGGTTCGACAAAGCGGTTCTGCGTAAGCAATTGCATGATCAGCCCGGCGACGCTCATGGCACTCCCAGCCAAGAGCAGCGCCAGCGTGCGTGGAACACGGCTGATAAAGAAAATGTCACGCATCATTGGGTCGGTCCAGACCGCATCAAGCGTGACTTGTCCTGCCCCAATAAACAGGCTGGTGGTAATCATCCCCAACATGAAGATGATACCCGTTGAAAAATAAAACGCTTTCATTACCGACGTCACGACGCTGCTTTAGGGTTTGGCATCAAGTGCTTTATTAACATCGTCGATCAGACGCAAATAGCTTTGCAGCCCACCCGCGATGTAAATCGAAGAGGAATCAAGGTAAATCACACGGTTATTCTGCCAGGCATTGGTTTTATTCACCAATGGGTTATCCAGAACCTGTTTTGCTGATTGGCCTTCCTTCTGGTTGCCAATGGCGCTGTCACGATCGAAAACAAACAGCCAATCTGGGTTAGCGCTCAACAGCAATTCGGACGTCACAACATTGCCGTGGCGACCCGAATCAGGGAATTCCGTTGCCGGTTTAAATCCCAATTCATCAAACACAAAGCCGAAACGAGATTTCGGGCCATATGCCGACATTTTTCCGCCAGTCACCATCACTAACAATGCCGTACCCGCTTTATCGGCTTTTTCATGCGTTTGAGCAATGCGCTGTTTAAAGTCATCCAGTTTGGCTTTCGCTTCGTCTTGCTTGCTAAAAATTTCTCCCAGTTGTTCGACGCGCTGCGTAAAGCTGGTCATAAATTGACGATCGTCGATATCTAAGGCAATCGTCGGGGCGATCGCATTTAATTTGTCATACGCGTCGCGAGCACGGCCACCGCCAATGATTAAATCGGGTGCGGCACTGCTAATCGCTTCATAGTTAGGTTCAAACAGCGTGCCTGCATTCAGGTACTTGCTATCTTTATATTGGGCTAAGACATCTGGAAATATTTTTGCATCGCCCTGCGGCACGCCTGCAATATCAATGTTCAATGCGGTCAACGTATCCAGAATGGCGGTATCAAATACGATGACTTTTTTCGGATTCACTGGAACCTGCGTCACACCTTTTGTATGTTCGATTGTAACGGTGTTGCTTGCCGTAGGTGCTGAATCAGTCTGATCGCAGCCAGCGACCACTAACGCGGAAGCCAGCAGCGTCATTTTTATCATCGAGGGAAACCGCATTCTTTTCTCCTTTATCGGGATTAAACATTGAGATAATTTCACTAATCATCGAATTTAATTATCATTCGCATTAGAGCGAAAATTGTAACCGAATGGACACACTCATGCCTAGCGATTATCTCTACCCTCCTATTGATGTAAGTCAGGGAAGTGATGCAAATCAGGAAAGCACCGCAGAAAAGTCGATTCAATGGTATCCTTGCCGTTTTCCAGATTGTTTTGCCTGATTTCAGGCTTAGCGCGCACACGTAGCTAACTGCATATATGGCCGAGAAAACACAACCCACTTTTTTCATTCATGACTACGAGACATTTGGCAAACACCCCGCGCGCGATCGCCCGGCGCAGTTTGCGGGTGTCCGTACCGATATGGATTTCAATATTATCGGTGAGCCGTTGGTCATTTATTGCCGTCCGGCCGATGATTACCTGCCGGAACCGGAAGCGGTGATGATTACTGGCATTACCCCGCAGGTCGCGCTGGCCAAAGGCGTCAATGAAGCGGAGTTCGCCCGTCAGATCCACGAGGCATTCAGCGTGCCCGGCACCTGCATCATGGGCTACAACAACATTCGCTTTGATGATGAAGTCAGCCGCAATATTTTCTACCGTAACTTCTACGATCCTTACGCTTACAGCTGGCAAAACGGCAATTCTCGCTGGGATTTACTGGATGCGTTACGCGCCTGCTATGCCTTGCGGCCAGAAGGCATCGTCTGGCCCGAAAATGATGACGGCCTGCCCAGTTTCCGCCTTGAACATCTGACAAAAGCCAACGGCATCTCGCACGAGCAAGCACATGATGCGATGTCCGACGTATATGCCACCATCGCGATGGCGAAACTGTTTAAGCAGGCGCAGCCCAAGCTGTTTGAGTATCTGTTCCCGCTGCGTAATAAAAATAAAATTTCCGCGCTGATCGATATCCCACAAATGAAGCCGCTTGTTCACGTGTCTGGCATGTTTGGCGCGGCAAGGAGCAACACCAGTTGGGTTGTGCCGCTCGCCTGGCACCCGGACAACCGTAATGCGGTCATCATGTGCGATCTGGCTGGCGATATGACACCGCTGCTGGAGCTAGACAGCGAAGCATTGCGTGAACGGTTATATACCCGTCGGGATGCGCTTGAGGCCGATCAGAGCGCGGTTCCACTCAAACTAGTGCACATCAATAAATGTCCGGTATTAGCACCTGCCAATACTTTACGCCCCGAAGACGCGGAAAGATTAGGTATCGATCGTCAACGCTGCCTGGATAATCTGGCGCTGCTGCGCAACAACGCGAGCGTTAGGGAAAAAGTGGTCGAGCTGTTTGCCGAAGCGCCCGCATTTGTCGCGTCTGATGATGTCGATCTACGGCTTTATGATGGCTTCTTTGGCGATGCCGACCGCATGGCGATGAAGATTATTCAGGAGACCGCCCCGCAGAATCTCCCCGCTTTAGATCTCACGTTTGCCGATAATCGACTGGAACCGCTGTTCTTCCGCTACCGTGCCCGCAATTTCCCCGGCACGCTGGACGACCGGGAACAGCAACGTTGGTTGCAGCATCGGCGCGCGGTATTTACGTCGGAGCGCTTGCAGTCTTACCTGTCAGAACTCAGCGATCTGTATCAGCTTCATGAAGACGATAAAGAGAAGATGGCGCAGCTCAAAGCGCTGTACGCGTATGCACAGGAACTGGTGGGCTAAAGCATAAAAAAGCGGAGCACAGTGGCTCCGCTGGAAGTTGCTGACAAAGTCTGTTGAGCGGTAGTAACGGATAGATCGTAAAGACGCTGTAAATACATCCCTGTACGCTCGGATTGCGCCATCCCTGGCGCAAATGCTTTACTCTTCTATTCCGTTACTACCGTTCTCGTTCAGAAAATAGGTTTGTCAACAGTCTGAAACAGAGCGTACTGGCTCCGCTTTTCTCTTTTATATAAGCAGTCAGTTTATTTAAACCGGCTCTTCACTACATTGTGGTACTGGCTGACGGAAGCTGCGCGTCACGAATGCCAGATAGAGCAATCCAATCGTTGCCCACACCAGACCCAGCGTCATCGAGCTGGCCTCCAGATTCACCCACAGCGCCCCCACCGTCAACGCGCCCAGCACCGGCAGCACGAGGAAGTTAATGGTATCTTTCACGGTACGGTTACGGCGTTCACGAATATAGAACTGTGAAATGACCGACAGGTTCACGAACGTAAACGCTACCAGCGCACCAAAGTTAATCAACGCCGTGGCTGTCACCAGATCGAACGACACCGCAGACAGCGCAATCACGCCAACCAGCAACACGTTCAACGATGGCGTACGCCATTTGGGATGGATATAGCCGAAGAAACGCTCAGGAAACACGCCATCACGCCCCATCACATACATCAGACGCGACACGCCAGCGTGTGCGGCCATGCCAGATGCCAGAACCGTGACGCAGGAGAACACCAGAATAACGGACTGGAAGAATTTACCAGCCACGTACAGCATAATTTCCGGCTGAGACGCATCCGGCTCTTTAAAGCGCGAGATATCTGGAAAGTACAGTTGCAGGAAGTAGGCCACGGCAACAAAAATCACGCCGCCGATCAGCGCCGTCAGGAAGATGGCTTTGGGAATCACTCGACCGGCATCCTGCGTTTCTTCCGACAGAGAACTGATGCCGTCAAAACCCAGGAATGAGAAACAGAGAATAGTTGCCCCGGTAATCATTGGCACTACGTGAGCATTCTCAGACCAGAACGGACGCGTACTGGTCAATGTTCCGGCACCTTCGCCCAGATAAACACCGTGGATCACCAGACCCAGGAACACCGCCATGATAGCAACCTGCACCACCACGATAATGGAGTTCAGATTAGCAACCAGACTGATGCCACGAAGGTTGAACAGCGTCATTAACCCGACCAGCGCCGCCACAAAAATCCATGACGGTACGCCGGGGAAGATCGCTTCAAGGTAGATTTTCGCCAGCAGGATGTTGATCATCGGCATGAACAGATAGTCCAGCAGCGACGACCAGCCGACCATAAACCCGACGTGCGGACTGATCGCTTTTTGCGCGTAGGTATAAGCAGAACCCGCAGACGGGAAACGTTTTACCAATTTGCCGTAACTCAGCGCCGTGAACAGAATGGCGACCAGCGCAAACGCATAGGCAGTCGCCACATGACCGTCAGTCAGGCCAGACACGATACCGAAGGTATCAAAAATGGTCATCGGCTGCATATAGGCCAGCCCCATCATGACCACAGGCCACAGCGTGAGCGTTCTTTTTAACTGGGCGCGTTTTGCAGAAGTCGTGCCAGAAGTAGACAGATGAGTATCAAGCGACATGACGCACACCTCCGTTCATCACGGCTACAGCAGCATTGTCGTACGCAAACGTACTGAAAATAAGGGAGTGGATACAGGACTCGCCTGAATCACGATGAGAAGAGGTGGCTGAAACAGCACCAGAGATAACTTGCGACAACGTCGCGCCATAACCAATACCTTTACAGCACAAACCGGCGGGCACCGGTGCGAAACTTACTGATTGCCCCATCTTTCCTTTCCTCACTGTGCTCACAGGCACACACAAAATTATCTATCCGGATCGTTGTCCGGCCTCTTTCGTTGAAGACCCTATACCCAGCAAACCTAAACCACAGAGAGAAGGTACGAAACCACACCAATACCTCTGTAACTGAAGTATGACGAGCATAAATGTAAAAAAATAACCGACGCTATTAGACGTCGGTTATTTTGCAAGGCGCGTATTTTGCACCAGACGATCTCATCTGACAAGGCTCTGAGAACGTTGGAAACCATTTATTTATCCCCAGTCTACTTCAAGCCGCGTATACGCTGGCTTTCGCATTCAAAACAATCACGTTTTGTCCTGCGACTCGCATGAGTTAGGCGTAAATAAGTCAGGTAATACGTTAATATTCGTAATGAAAAACGTTGCTGTTATGTGTGAAGCCTAAACAAAGGGTTGCGTTTAAAAATTACAACTCCTGGAACCGCTTTTTCTTTTCGTTTTGTAATCTTTCCAACTCAAAAATCACCTGCTGAAGATCGCGTTCCTGCGCCGCGTTCAGTGCAGGGAATTTGAAGCTCAGACGCTGCGTGAGTTTCACTTCACCTTTGTTATCGACAACCTTCACCATCGCCTGGCCGACAAATTGCAAATCAACGCAGAAGAAACCGTGATCGGCAAGATCCATTTCCACGCTTTTAATGATATCGCCTTCGGTCAGCAACCCCGTGGTATCACGGTCGGTATACAGGCTCAATCCCCCCAGAGAGAGATCTTTGATGGTGAACGTGAAAACACTCTCATCCGGCAGTTCGCCACGGCACGTCAACGGCGGCCACAGCGGTGTATTGATACGGAAATAGGTTCGACGCTGGATAAGATAAAGGAGTTCAGGAATTGGCGCACTGAAAGCGGGCAACCCGTCGTAAGTCACGGTTTTTGCAATTTCAGCATTAAATTCAACTTTCGCACCGGCAGGTTCGGCGACGAAAGACAACGCTCCGGCATATAGCGCACGGTTGTTTTCACGCGCAATGCCACCTAAATCGAAGACAAACAGATTGCTGTCGGGTACGACATCAAGAATTTTACTGATGAATTGTCCATGAGAATGATGCACCATCAGAGACGTATCATTCTTCTTTAATTCGCGCAGCGTTGCACAGATAGCCAGTTTGTTGCGCTTAACAAACTGCTCTTTCAAAGTTTCATTCACCGCTTTCATCCCCACCATTACTTACATGGATTATGTGTCAATGGCTTATATTGATGCACGCCTCTCCGTTATCTTTCAAGTCCCATAAGTGCTAATACAATGACACTCTGGCGGCCTATTAAAACGATTACGCGGGCGCTTGAAATTACATGATATAAATAGGTGGAAACGGTATCGACAATTTCCTCAACAACTTTAGCGTATTAATAGAAAAGTTTTCAAGAGCGGTCAAATGATGAAATTTATCGGCGCTAGTCCGCGCCGTTATAACATCCGGTCGCTATTCGGCAGGATAGTGATACAACAGCCAGGTTACAGCCAATAGATCGGCACTGCCGCCTGGGCTAAGATTTCTGGCTATCAGCGCCTCATCCATTCTTATCAGCGCCTGACGATCCAGCGGGCCAGCCAGTAATTTCTGCGCATAATTCTGTACAAACGCCAATCCGTTCATTCCACCACGTGAGACCACGTTAGTGTCAGGATTGTGAGCCATCAGCACCAGCAGCGTCCGTAATAGTGCAGTTTCTTCATTCATACCGTCAGCAATCGCCTGCTGCAAGGTGGGTAATGCGTACTGGCATACGGTATTAAAACCGCTGGCGGCTTCTCCCCTCGCGCCGGTCAAACCATAGCGCTGATAGAGGTGTTCACCCGCCGTTGCCACCCCAGAACACGTTTCCAGCTCATTACGCACCAGATCGCTGCACATGATGGAAACACTGTCGCACAGGCTACGCTGCGTGACACGCTCTCCCTGCCCTGCCAACCAACCCGCGGCAGTGCACAGCAGGCCAAACGCAAAAATTCCACCTTTATGGGTATTCACGCCTTTCGTTGCTGACAACATTACCTGTTCGCAGGCAATACCAATAGGCCGAACCTGAGACAAAAGTTGCTCTCGCGGTACGTTGGCATACCGATAGCCGGCGTCGGTAAAACGTCCGAACCAGGGAGCAATCGCCTGAATACTGGTCTGAAACAGCGCCACATCCATATCACGATGGGACCCGTTATTCGCCCGGTCCACCAGACCGGGCTTTGGTGTCAACATGACTTCCATCGTCAACGCACGCGCCACCCACAGCCCAATATCGGGCAACGGGTAGAGTTCCCGATATTCATGCAGTGCAGAATGAGATGCCGTGGCAGACTGCACACCGTCAGGCTGGCGTAAAGTAGGCATTGACCTTTTCCTCTATGTGCTCAAGCAGTTCCGACAACGCATGGCGGCGCGAACGGCTACAGGCATGTGCCATCTGCTCACACAACAGGCAGGTGCGTCCACGATGCGCCAACATTGACCGGCCAATCACGCCTTCTTCCGAGCTGAAGACATCAAAATCCCATAACCGTCCTAGTTCATGGCTATCTTCCAGCGCAATGGTGGCTGCTTTCACCGACAGCGCATCTTTGGTGATCGCCCATAGCCCTTCCGCACCGGTTGCCAGCCAGCATATCTGCTGCTCCAGCACCGTCCAACCGCGCGTCTGGCATAGCGAGGAAAATGCCGTGTTCGCTTCGGCCATCACCTGCCGGTAGCCTTCGCTATCTTTTATCGGCCCCGGCGTAACCAGCGTCAGCGACACCAGCGTCGTACCGTGCCGATCGAGCCATTCTTGCTGGCGAACTGCGCGGCGTTCCTTCGCCGCGAGTAACGTTTCCAGAGAGATAGAAACAGCCTTTGTCATCATCGATTCCCTCATGTGTTTAGCGCTTATTCGCGGGTTTCTTTCACCTGACGAACCACGTCAATCACGCTGCCGTCACGATAGCGAATAACGCCCACGATGCGATCGTGAAACTCGATCGCACGGGGTTCACCGACCAGAGCAATCGCACGTTGATACAGATCTTCAATCGTCATCACAGTCAGCCCCGCCTGTTTCAGGCGTTCAGCAACGTCAGGGCGCGCCGGGTTGACGGCAATGCCGTGATCGGTCACCAGTACGTCAATACTTTCTCCCGGCGTAACGCGCGTCGTCACCTGACGCACCACGGTTGGGATGCGGCTACGAATCAGCGGCGCAACGACGATGGTCAGATTCGCCGCCGTCGCAACGTCACAGTGTCCGCCAGATGCACCGCGCATCACACCATCGGAACCGGTAATCACATTGACATTGAAGTCGGTGTCGATTTCCAGCGCGCTGAGAATCACCATATCCAGTTGATCGCAACAGGCAGCTTTAGAACTTGGATTGGCATAAACGTTAGTGGAAATTTCGACATGATTAGGGTTCTTCGCCAGCGACGCCGCCGCATTGGCATCAAAACACTGGGTATCGATCAGTTTTTCGATCAGCCCTTTTTCATGCAGGTCGACAATACCGCCGGTGATACCGCCGAGCGCGAAGCGCGCTACAATATTCTGCTGACGCATTTTATCTTCAAGGAAACGCGTACAGGCCGTAGAAGCCGCACCGGAACCGGTCTGGATCGAAAAACCGTTGGTGAAATAACCGGCATGTTCAATCACGTCCGCCGCTGAACGGGCAATCAGCAATTCACGCGGGTTGCTGGTAACACGCGCCGCGCCGACGCTGATCTTGGCCGGGTCACCCACTTCATCGACCTGAACGATATAATCCACCTGATCTTGCACGATGCTGGCAGGCATATTTGGGAACGGTACTACCGCTTCGGTCAGCAGCACCACTTTGCGAGCAAACTGCGCGTCAACCATGGCATAGCCCAGCGAGCCGCAGCTGGATTTCCCGGTGGTGCCATTGGCGTTACCGAATTCATCGCTGCACGGTACGCCCAGAAAAGCGACATCGATATTCAGTTCACCGCTTTGCAACAGATGAACGCGGCCACCATGAGAATGAATTTGTACCGGTTCTTTCATTAATCCATGAGAAATGGCATCAGCCAGCTTGCCACGCATCCCCGAGGTGTAAATCCGGCTGACCACGCCCGCTTTGATGTGGTCGATTAGCGACGCGTTGCAGCTCATCAGCGAGCTGGATGCCAGTGTCAGATCGCGAAAGCCCATGCGAGCCAGCGTATCGATCACCCGATTAATAACCTTATCGCCTTCACGGAAGTGGTGATGGAAAGAGATCGTCATCCCATCTTCCAGTCCGCTGTTGCGAATTGCCTCTTCCAGATCGGCACACAGTTTACGTTCATGTTTTTGTGCAACATCATTCAGCCACGGCGTATTTTGATTAGCGTTGACGAAGGCTTGCAGATGACGTTTTTCCGGGTACTGCTGTTGCAGTGCTTCAATAAAATGACTCATTGTCTAATCCTGTAATTCCTGAGAACGGTTATTGCGGTGTCATCACACAATGGCTATTTGCGAACGCCGGAGGCCTGAGCACGTTCCAGCACGCTTCTGGCATGGTTGATAATGGGTCCGTCAATCATTTTTCCATTCAGGGAAATGACGCCCAGACCGGCACGCTCGCCCTCTTCGGCGGCGTTGATCACCAGATGGGAATAGTCCACTTCATCCTGCGTCGGAGCATAAGCGTTATGCAGTAACTCAATCTGGCGCGGGTTAATGAGGGATTTACCGTTGAAGCCCAGCTTGCGGATCAGTTCAACTTCTTTTAGGAAGCCCGCATCGTCATTAACGTTGGGATAGACCACATCGAAGGCGTCGATACCGGCAGCGCGAGCCGCATGCAGTACCGCGCAGCGGGCATAAAACAGCTCTGTGCCGTCACCGCGTTCCGTCTGCATATCCATCACATAGTCGAACGCCGCCAGCGCAATCCCTATCATGCGTTCAGAAGAACGGGCAATGGCGACGGCGTTAATCACGCCCACCGCCGACTCAATCGCCGCCATAATGCGCGTGGAGCCGACTTCACGACCGCAGGCTTTTTCGATACGCACCAGATGATGTTCCAGCTCATCGACATCGTCGGTAGAATCGGTTTTTGGCAGACGGATCACATCGGCACCACCGCGCACAGCCGCTTCAAGATCCAACAGACCAAACGGTGTACTGAGCTGATTGATACGCACCACGGTTTCAATATCACGATACATCGGGTGCTGGAGCGCATGGAAAACCAGCAGTCGCGCGGTGTCTTTCTCACGCAGTGACACCGCATCTTCCAGATCGAACATAATGGAGTCAGGTTTATAGATGAACGCATTGGACAACATGGCGGCGTTTGCGCCGGGGAGGAATAACATACTGCGGCGAAGCTTATTCATTATAATATCTCCCATTCAATCTGCTGTCCGTCTGTGGCGCGCAATACCGCACTTTGCACGCGAGCGCGGATGACACAATCCAATGCGCCTTTGTCATCCACAATGATCGTTCCTTCCTCTACGCCCAGCGCTTTCAGCGTGTCATCCACGACCTGTTTAATTTGATGACCGAACTGCTTAATGACTTCGCTGTTGATGACCACAGTAAGCTTCCCGTCTGACGGTGCCACTTTGACCAGCAAATCGCTGGACTCAAAGGTGCCCGCCAGGGACTCCCTAACAATCTTCATAGATTTATCCTGATTAATTTTAATTATGCGTACTCGGGTTCGTAATAGTGCTGTAAATGCTCAAAGGTTGAGGTTGGCACGATGTCCCGAATACGGCTGTACTGCCGAAGTTTGAGTAATTTCCTGACTTCTGAGGCGGAAATGGCTAATCCTGAGGTTTGCCGTTTACGTTCAATTTCAATTACGCTGAGCGCGGGGGCAGACACCGTCTGGTCTTTCTCCAGCCAGTAATGCATATCCTGATTGTACTGATACGTCACCGGGCAAAAGGGTTCAGTACCGACGAAGCGCTGGGTAATACCGAGTGCCGGCGCGATGTATTTCCTGAAAATGATCAAATCCAGTGCCGCATGAGCGCGGGTAATGAGTTTCTCTTCCTTCAGAAAATAACCGGGGAACGTGGCTTTAGAGATCATGTAATTCGAACCGGTATGTACCGTCAGATTCTGAATATGCTCCACCCCGCGCTGTACCATCTTCAGACGCTCGCTAAACGGGAAAAAGGAAACGTCTTCCCGTACCACGAATATGTGTAGCCAATCGCACGACTGCGCCGCATGTTCCGCCAGGTAACGGTGGCCTAACGTGAAAGGATTCGCGTTCATGACAATCGCACCAATCTTTTTCTCTGCCCGCGTCGCAAGCGCGTCGGGCTGCGCAAACGTCGCCAAAGACTGGCAATATTGCTGAATGCCAATCGGTGTGTTTTCCATCAGCACGGCACTGTCCTGATAGCACACCAGTGGGTAAAAACCACACCCCCGGAAGACGTCGACATTTTCCGGTCGGGTATAAAGGAACAGGTGAAACAAGCCACGCTGCGCCGCCTGCTGCATCACTTCATTCACTACCTGCACGCCAAGGTTGAGGTGTCTGAATTCAGGATCGACCGCAACGCACTTAATGGTGTTGGCGGCCAACCCCGCACAGGCGATCAATCGCCCGCCCCGTTTACCCACAACAACGATGTCAATATCGTCATCCATGCCGAGCTGGCAGTGCGCAAGAAACTGGCGTACTCCGTCCCTCTCCTGTTCCCGAAGGCGCACATCCAGCGTGTCAAAAAAGACGGAATCATTGGCATACATCACAGTTCTTCCTGCAACTCGAATTAGTTAGGACATTCATTGCAGGCGTGCCGGTTTTCACACCGGCACGCCTGGCACCTGAACTTAGTGCACAGCGACGTCGGCAGCCGTCGGAACCAATTTCACTGGCACCGCGGCATCCACTATTGTGTTACGCAAGTGGCCAATGTTTTCGATTTCAACTTCAATACAGTCACCGGCGTTCATAAACAGCGGCGGATTGCGTTTTTTACCCACGCCGCCCGGCGACCCCGTGATGATCACATCGCCCGCACTCAGTTCGGTGAAGGTGCTGATGTATTCAATCAGTTCAGCGACTTTGTGAATCATGCTGCTGGTATTGTCGTCCTGTACCATGCGGCCATTCAGATACGTACGGATTGCCAGCACATGCGGATCGGGAATTTCATCCGTGGTGGTCAAGCAGGGGCCGAACGCACCGGTTTTCTGCCAGTTTTTGCCAGCGGTAAACCAGCTATGCTGCCAGTCACGCGCAGATCCATCCATGTAACAGCTGTAACCTGCGACATGCGAGAGCGCGACATCCCGAGAAATATGTTGTCCACCTTTACCAATAATGACCGCGAGTTCGCCTTCATAATCAAATTCGCTGGAATAATGCGGTTTGATAACAGGCGTTGCGTGTCCAGTTTGTGAATCCGCAAAACGCACAAATAACGTGGGTGCGGGATTTAGTTCATTAAACTCCTGACGCTTAGCGGCATAGTTCATACCCACGCACAGTATTTTCCCTGGTGCGGTAATAACCGGTAAGAACGTGACATCTGCAACCGCAATATCCGGCGTACTCATACTGAAGTCATGGGCAACAGATAACGCATTCTGTGCCAGTAATGCTTTCAGGTCGGGGTAACGGTGACCAATTTTGCTGCCGAGATCGATTAACCCCGTTGCCGTATAAATGCCGTAACTGTCCTTACCGTTATAACGATAGCTTGCAAGTTTCATAATATTTCCTGTGCAAAATAAACCTACGTGTAATAGCGGTTTTATTTCGTTAACTCATGTGAGTTTTCAATGCCGTCTGTCTCGAAACATTATTTCTTTCGCTCAGACTCTTTTTATTTCCTTAATGACATCAGACTAAAAAGTTAGCGAGTATCAGTAGTGAAATAGAAACATTAATAGCGCCGCCGATACGTGTGGCAATCTGCGCAAATGGCATCAATACCATGCGGTTACCTGCCGTCAGAATCGCAACATCGCCAGTACCGCCCTGCCCACTCTGGCAGCAGGAAATAATGGCAACATCAATCGGGTGCATGCCGATCTTTTTACCGACAAAGAAGCCCGTCGCAACCAACGTCACCACAGTAGAAATAATCACCAGCAGGTTTTGAATCGTAAAAGCGTTCACTAATTCCTGCCACGGTGTAATCGCCACACCAACGGCAAACAGAATCGGATACGTCACAGAGGTCTGAAAGAATTTATAAACGACCTGAGATCCTTCCAGCATTTTCGGTGAAACACCGTGAGCCAACTTCACCAACACAGCGGCAAACAGCATGCCAACCGGTGCAGGCAGGCCAATCACTTTATGGCCCAGCATACCGATCATATACAGCAGGATGGCCAGCAGCGCGCCAGAAGCAATGGTCGTCACATCGGCTTTACCGCTAAAGACAGAAGCAGGTGCGCTGCTCTCGCCGTTGCCCAGACCATTACCTTTATTCGGCATCAGCTCACCTTCACCGGTCAGGTGCGGATAACGTTTACCCAACTGATTCAGAATACCGGCAATGATGATCGCCGTCAGGCTACCCAACATCACAATAGGTAATACACGCCCCAGAGCAACACCTTGATCCATATGCAGAATCGCGGCATAGCCGATAGACAGCGGGATTGCACCTTCACCCACCCCGCCCGCCATAATAGGCAGGATCAGGAAGAAGAATATTTGGAACGGGTCCAGACCTAGCGCAATACCCACGCCCATCCCCACCAGCATTCCCGCGACTTCACCACACAACATAGGGAAAAAAATACGCAGGAAACCCTGAATCAGCGTCTGCCGATTCATGCTCATTATGCTGCCGACAATAATACAGCAGATATAGAGATACAGAATGTTGGTGCTTTTGTAGAACTTGGTCGTGGATTCAACGACAACGTCTGGCAGCAGGCCATAATGCACCATCGCCGAAGGGATAAAGGTTGCACAGATTGCCGCCGCCCCCATCTTGCCGATAATCGGTAAACGCTTGCCAAATTCACCACAGGCAAACCCGAAGAACGCCAGCGTTGCCACCATGACAACGATGTCGCTTGGCAGTTTGCCATTCAGGCAGTCGATACCGATTAATACCCCTGCCAGCACAAACAGCGGCACAGGAATAATACCGACTTTATAGGTATCCAGAATGTGCCACCATTTCTCTTTTAATGAAACCTTCCCAGCCGTCTCATTATTTACAACAATATATGAATCATCAGTCGTACTCATAACCCAGCCCTCGTTTTATTTTGTCAGCGCATCATAAGGAGCTGGCGAATATTATTGTGTGATTCCCTTCAAATTAAAAACTGAGTTTTAAAGGCGTTTATGGTTTTTATGGTTTATATTAATAATTTGTTTGTTAGATAGGCAGTTAGATGATTTTATACGCATGGTAAATTTTAAGGTTTCTATGGTGTTTATGGTTTTTATTTCCGAAATATGATTATGTTGATGAAAAGTAATTAAGTTGTTTATTAAACAAAACAGAGTCGTTTAATTTTATCTATTTATTCCATCACCTTATTGGTAACAACATATTTAAACGTGTTATTGCTCACAAGTCTTTTTATCTCAGTCCATTCTTAATAGCATTCATGATAAATTCAGTCACTTTTTAGTTAACCCACAGGCTCACGTGTATCATGAGATTGAGACTTTCCTTTCATATCAAATTATTTATCTATTTGATCGTCTTCTTCTCTTCGCTACTGCTAATGACAGGTATCTATTATTATCATGATATCGATAAACAACTCTATTCGGAGTTGGGTACACGAGCACAGGTGCAAGCCAGAGAGATCGCCATCATTCCAACCTTGGTTGAATCGGTGAAAAATAGAGATATCAAACAGATATATACCCTTGCCCAGCAATTAAAACAGCGCAGCGATGCAAGTTATATCGTGATCGGTGATAATCAAGCGCGCCACCTGTTTCATTCTGAATATGCGGAAAATGACCAACTCGTCGGCACACAGATGGTCGGTGGAGACAATTTCGACGTATTAGCGGGAAAAAGTGCTATCACCGTGCGCCACGGCAGCATCGGCGTCTCACTACGCAGTAAAGCGCCCATTATTGCTGATGGTCAGGTGATCGGTATTGTCTCCGTGGGCTATCTGAAAACTCACATCGATAGCCTGACGTTAAGTAAACTGGCGCGTATTCTGCTAGCCATTCTGGCGATGTTTGTCGCACTGTTTGTCTTCTCCTGGTGGTTCTCACGTAATCTGAAAAAACAGATGTTTGGCCTCGAGCCCCTTGAGATCCGCATGCTGGTCAGGCAGCAGAAAGCATTACTCGAATCGATCTACGAAGGGGTCATCGCGATCGACAAACAGCGCCGTATTGCGGCCATTAACCATGCTGCCAAAGAGATCCTCGGGCTGAGCGCCCCTTCTCATCTATTACGCGGGAAACCTGTCGATGACGTCATTAAACCAGTGCCCTTCTTTTCCGGCGAAGCGATGTGGAGCAGCGATACCCATGATGAAGTCTGTCGTTTTAACCACGCCACTGTGATTGCCAGCCGGGTACGGATTATGCTGGAAGATGAGCTTCAAGGCTGGGTGATCAGCTTCCGCAGTAAAAACGACATTCATACACTCAGCATGCAGCTCAGCCAGGTGAAACGCTACGCGAACAGCCTGCGCATTCTGCGGCATGAGCAGTTGAACTGGACCGCGACGCTGGCCGGGCTATTGCACTTAAAACGCTACGACGAAGCCATCAAATATATTGAAGCGCAGTCAGAAAGTGCCCAGGTGGTACTGGATTTTGTTTCCCGCCGTTTCTGTTCGCCCGCGCTGTGCGGGCTGCTGCTGGGCAAGTACGCGACAGCGCGAGAAAAAGGCATTGAGATTGTTTTCGACCCACGCTGCCAGCTCACCCATATTCCCGCCGCACTGAGTGAAACGGAGCTGATGTCCATTATTGGTAATTTGCTGGATAACGCGATGGAAGCCACATTGGCCATGGTTACGCCGCATTATCCTGTCGAAGTGTACATCTATGACAGCGAACAAGAGTTGGTTATCGAAGTCGCCGATCAGGGAACAGGGATCGAGCCAGCGATTGCCGATAGCCTGTTTGAAATGGGCGTGACCAGTAAAACACAAGGCGATCACGGGCTAGGACTGCATCTGGTCGCCAGCTACGTTAATCAGGCCCGGGGAATCATTGAAGTTTCGGCCAACCAGCCGAATGGCAGCATATTTTCCCTATTTATACCGCTAGATCCTAAATAATTCGCGTTGACGTAGGTTAGGCAGATTGCGGTATAACGGCGATACATTTTACTTATCTTTCAGACACTAACAGGGATTCATACCATGCAGCACACTGAACATTTCGATGTTTTAATCGTTGAAGATGAAAGTAAGCTGGCAAATATTCATGCTGAATTTATTGAAAAAAACTTCAATCTGCATGTCGTCGGCATTGCCGCTACGCTTTTTGAAGCCAAAAAGCTCCTTCAGCAGCATAAACCGCGCCTGATCCTGCTTGATAACTATTTGCCCGATGGTGAAGGGGTTTCGCTGATTGAAAGCCAATTACTCAAAGGAATGGACTGTTCCGTCATTTTTATTACCGCCGCCAGCGATATGAATACCTGCGCTCAGGCGATTCGCTGCGGGGCTTTTGACTACATAATCAAACCACTCTCTTACCCACGATTGCGTTCTTCGCTGGAGCGCTTTATTCAATTTGTAAAGACCCAGCACACCTACAAAGTTGTCGACCAGCAGAATGTCGATATTCTCTATCAGTTGCAATCATCTGGCGCTGCCCCCTCCGCATCCACAAAAGGTATTGAGGAGAACACGCTCGGATTGATCAAACAGATTTTTGCCAATAATAGCGACGAGACACTTTATTCCGTCGACGATATCGTCGAAAAGACAGGACTAAGTAAAACCACAGCGCGCCGCTATCTTGAATTCTGCGTCGAGAACCAATTCCTCGATATCGAAATGCGTTACGGCAAAATTGGTCATCCGCGTCGGTTATATCGTACAAAGATCGCCAACTAGGTGAGGCAACCACTCAGCGATGTGGTTCTGGCAACGAGCGCACATACAAAATGAGAGATAGCAAACATCTGCTCGCACCAAAATAAACGCCGGGTGCCAGTTAAACAACATACTCACGTTTGGCCTTCTAGCCCTGATATTGCGTCAGGGCTGGCACCAATGCGTTAGTGATCTTTAGCCAACAAATAAATCGTTAAATAATCAGTAAGCTACGTTATTTTGGCAGTATTTACATAAAAAACTATGCATTTGCACAGTCCATCTTGATGCCCATCACAGAACGTTATTATCTCCAACGTTGACACTAACATAGAGGTAACAAGGCCCGATAACTCCTAGTAGGTAAAAGTGTCATCGTAGTCAGTTTTTTTTACTAAAAAGCGTCATACATGGAGAGTTATAATGCAGCATCTTGCTAGTCGAATTCGTAACACAAAAATTGCACATAAACTGTATGCGGGATTTGGCATTATTTTATTACTCGTGATTATTGCCTCATCGCTTAGTATGAACAGATTCGTTGCTATTCGAGATATTTATGAGAAAACGAATCTTATTTATAGCGTAAACATTGAGGTCTTTCAGGCAAAAATAAATCGTGTTAAATATTTCTACGCCCCCGATGAAAAGACAAAAGATATTCTGGCTAAATTTGTTAAAAGCGCCACAGACTTAACAGACAGTGCAAAAACTCTAGCCTGGAGCACCGATGAATTAGGCCACATCAACAGCTTAAAAGAAAATTTAGAAGATTTTCAGACAGCAGTCTCCATCATGTCCGTTGCAACACAAAAAGCGGTTGAAATTCAGGGGAAAGTGAATCAACTGCATACGCAAGCTACGTTGGAACATGTCGCTCAGACTATTCATAACACCAGCGCATTTCTCGATAATGATGCTTATTACGCGATTAGCAAACTGGCTTTCTTGTTAAGTGAAGTGCAAAAGCTGAGTTATGAGCTGCAAATAACAAAAGATGAGAAAACATTAGCTGCGTTGAATGCGCGTTATGCAGAGACGGAGTCAGCCTATCAGGCATTACCGATTTTACCTACCGACCTGAAAGGTCTGGCTGATGCATTACGAAACAACATTAAACAATACCAACAGCTTAATGCTGACTATTACACCGCTTTCGATGACGTGAAAAAAGCAGAATATCTGGTCATGAGAGCAGGAACAAAGAGCAGCGCGGACATCAACGCGCTCACTGCCATTATCAAGGCGAAAAACGATGAATTAGCCTATAACTCTGCCACCATCACGATGATTATCGGCCTCATTGCCGTCATTATCGGTATCATCATTTCAATCTATATTACCCGGATTATCACCAGACCCATCATCCATAACCTGTCGCTGGCAGAACGCATTGCCAGTGGCGACCTAACCACGACGATTCATACCGATCGCCACGATGAACTGGGAAGACTCACCCACGCGATGGGGACAATGAATGAACAGTTACGCCACGTTATTTCCGAAGTACGGGACAGCGTAGGCAGCGTCAGCCAATCAGCAAGTAAAATTGCCACGGGCAATAGCGACCTGTCGTCACGCACCGAGCAACAGTCGGCGGCAGTCGTTGAAACCGCAGCCAGTATGGAAGAACTCACCTCAACGGTGAAAAACAACGCCGACAATGCCAAGCATGCCAGCCAGATCGCAGCCGATGCTTCCAAGAATGCGCTTAAAGGCGGCGAGGTCGTGAAACAGGTGGTGACGACGATGGACAATATCGCAGCCAGCTCCAGAAAAATTGCCGATATCACCACTGTCATCAATAGCATTGCCTTCCAGACCAACATCCTGGCGCTGAACGCCGCGGTAGAAGCCGCACGCGCCGGTGAACAAGGCCGTGGTTTTGCTGTGGTCGCGGGCGAAGTACGCAGTTTGTCGCAGCGCAGCTCTCAGGCAGCCAAAGACATCGAGGCACTGATCTCAGAATCGGTCGAACGTACTAACGCGGGTAGCCATCTTGTCGCCGTTGCCGGAGAAACCATGGAGCAAATCGTCGATTCCGTTTCCCGCGTGAACGACATTATGGGGGAAATTTCATCCGCCTCTGAGGAACAGAGCCGGGGTATTGGACAAATCGCGCAGGCCATCAGCGAGCTTGACACCACCACACAGCAAAACGCCTCACTGGTGATGGAATCCTCTATTTCCGCCAATTCACTGGAAGAGCAGGCCGTGCTGTTAGAAAGATTACTTGAGCACTTCCGCGTGTCTCAATCTGACAATCGCGCTGCCTCACTCGCGTCACCTGCAACACCGCGTCACGCGTTGCCAAAACGCGTGTCAACGACAGACAAAAAAACGCCTTCATCAGAAAGCGACTGGACATCCTTCTAACGCCTCCCGCCCGGATAGCCTCGCGCATCCGGGCGCATCACAACGCGAGTTCTTAACGCGGTAAATGCTCATTCAACGGCATCGTTGAAGGGTTAGGATACTGATAGTCAAACCCAAGCTCATGACAGATACGCTGCCCATCAACAATCCTACCCTGCGAGCTATCGGTCACAGGTGCAAACTGCGGCGGAGATACCTGTAATCTGCGTGCCTGTTCAGGATAAAAGTCCAGTCTGGCAGGATGTTCCGGCGCGCACAGATTATAGACATGCCCTCCGTTCGGTAGTTTAAGCAGCAATAAGATCGCCGACAGCACATCTTCCTGATGCACCAGATTCACACCATGATTGCCACACGGCAGGTTGATTTTTCCGGCCAGGAAACGTCCAGGGTGACGATCGCCACCGACCAGTCCCGCAAGGCGCAAGATATCAACGGAGATATCCGGTAAATGTTGCAACCACTGTTCAAGGGACACCAGCGTCTTCCCTGCTACCGTCGTCGGCTGTAGCGGCGAGGTTTCTCTTACTGTACCGCTGCCGTCCCCATAGACCGAGGTTGAACTGGTAAAGATGATACGCGGGACATGATACACTCGCGCCATATTCACCAACTGTTGTACCGCTTGCGCATACCCCTCGCCTCCTTCCGCTGTTCGGCTGGCGGGTAGCGTCACAATTAATACGTCAACCTGTAGTAATGCGCTAAGCTCGTCAGCGTCACATTCCAGTTCAGGCGTCAGAGCCAATTGATAGCATTCAATCCCGCTCATCCGCGCGGCTTCAACGCCATCAGGCGTAGTTTTCGATCCCACCACGTGGTAACCGTGCCCATTCAACGCCAGAGCCAACGGCATACCTAGCCAACCCAATCCCACAATCGATACTTTTTTCATCTGCGGCTCTTCTCTCTATGGCATATCATCTCATATTAGGTTGCTCTGGCATTTTCAGATAGAAGCGTTAACGACACACGCCAGACGATCGCATTCTGCATACACACCTTATTTAGTGAGATGATGGCAATGTTTAATGAAAAAAGGAATAACAGATTGAAACAGAATCCTATCGGGGAGATATCCGTTTAAAACGCAAATGTTGAGGCAATACTGAAAGCACTGCCCCAACGTGCATATAAACGAGACTACCTACTAATACATTGATATATTCATAGTAAATTCATACGGTTGACTATATCTGGGGTAAATACTAATAGAACAATAGGCATTCGGTGTTATTTTTTCTGCTGATGAGCTAAAAGTAGGACCAGTACTATTTAATACATATCCGGCGGTAAATTTACATATTTCACCACTGGTGTTCCGGTACGTCACACTTGTAGAATATTGGCTATAGGCATTATACATCGGAAAGCTGCCGTTTTGAGTTCCTCCTTTCCCGACGAAATCAGGAAATGTCGCATTCCATTCCTGAGCAACCTTTGTCAGAGCTTCTCCACCATAGACCGAGTATTTAATTTCTGCTTTTCTTGTTGTCGCTGCGGTAGCATCGGCCACCACGACCATAGCTGGCAGAACCAGCACCCAACCCAACAACCAGAAACGTAGATGATTTTTCATTTTTATCTCCTTGTATTTATTATCGACTGTGCTTTTACGACTGATTACAGAGCGGAAAAAAATTCAGCTCTGCGCCATCCAATAAAAAATTACTCTGCTATATAAATCATGCTATTTA
>NZ_RJTN01000024.1 GCF_005497185.1 Pectobacterium polonicum
TGAGAGTATTAATCTCACCGCCTTCCTCCCCGCTGAAAGTGCTTTACAACCCGAAGGCCTTCTTCACACACGCGGCATGGCTGCATCAGGCTTGCGCCCATTGTGCAATATTCCCCACTGCTGCCTCCCGTAGGAGTCTGGACCGTGTCTCAGTTCCAGTGTGGCTGGTCATCCTCTCAGACCAGCTAGGGATCGTCGCCTAGGTGAGCCATTACCTCACCTACTAGCTAATCCCATCTGGGCACATCCGATGGCAAGAGGCCCGAAGGTCCCCCTCTTTGGTCCGAAGACATTATGCGGTATTAGCTACCGTTTCCAGTAGTTATCCCCCTCCATCAGGCAGTTTCCCAGACATTACTCACCCGTCCGCCGCTCGTCACCCAGAGAGCAAGCTCCCCTGTGCTACCGCTCGACTTGCATGTGTTAGGCCTGCCGCCAGCGTTCAATCTGAGCCATGATCAAACTCTTCAATTTAAGATTTGTTTGATTTGCTGAACTCGTCAGCGATGCTCAAAGAATTAAAACTGTTTATTCGTAATGAATTTACTGTTGTTCACTCTTCAAGACTTTTTATATCGTTAAGATACGGTCTTGTGAGTGCCCACACAGATTGTCTGATTATATTGTTAAAGAGCAGTGCGTTGCGGTCTTAACCGCTTCGCGAGGTGGCGTATGTTACGCTTTCCACCTTCAGAGTCAACGTTTATTTTAAAGCGTTTTCTCTTTCTTTATCGACCCGGTTGTGTGTTCACAGCGCCGTGTCGATGGAGGCGCATTATAGGGATCTGTTTTCGTTGCACAACAACTTTCTTGATCTTTTTTTCTGTTCGCGCGTTTTTCGACCCTTTCGATGAGATCTTACGCGATCTGCGTCATTTTTCAGTTGCCGCCGCGGTATATCTGTCGATATTTTGTCTGTTAATGCGAATAATCAGCATGTGGCAAATAACTACGAGGTTGTCGATGAGTGCAAAAACATTCCGTCGTTATAAGGGTATTTCTCCCGTTTTAGGCGAAAGAGTCATGGTCGATCATTCTAGCGTGGTGATTGGCAAGGTAACACTAGGCGATGACGTCGGTATCTGGCCCCTTGTCGCCATACGCGGTGATGTTAACTACATCACGATTGGTGCAAGGAGTAATATTCAGGACGGAGCAGTACTTCATATCACCCACTGCTCAGAGAAAAAACCAGAAGGTAATCCACTTATTATTGGCGAAGACGTTACTGTAGGCCATAAAGCAATGCTGCACGGTTGCCAAATAGGAAATAGGGTTTTGGTAGGAATGGGGTCAATACTTCTGGATGGTGCCATTATTGAGGATGATGTCATGATCGGTGCGGGTAGCTTGGTCCCTCCTGGAAAACGTCTAGAGAAAGGACATCTATACCTTGGCAGCCCAGTTAAGAAAATTCGGCCACTGACACAAGAAGAAATAGAGGGGCTGGTTTACTCGGCAAATAACTATGTTCGTTGGAAAGATGAATACCTTGCTCAGGATAATGAGTAATAACCCTCATCATCCCATTCTTCAGCAACAATCATTTTTTCCAATTCATCTTCAAGATCCCATCGATGTTCCCTGAACAGCGCCAGCCACTGTTCAGGGCTATTTCCTCCGTAACGGTGCTGAAGACGTTCTGCACGTATCAGACATTCCTGCTGAAAGCCATTCACTAAAACAGGGAAACGGATCGCCATTATCTTCTCATCCCAACTTTCACGATCTGGGAACTGGATCGCTTGATTCATTTAGCGAGATCCTGCTTCAGTAAATCAATCACTGGCTCCACGTCCGGCATCACACCATGCCAAAGTTTGAACGCATGTGCCGCTTGTCCCACTAGCATTCCCAAACCATCTGCGTAATGGGTAGCGCCATGCTGTACGCACCATGACAAAAAGGGTGTCAGTTGCGGCAGGTAAAACATGTCATAGCAACACGTTTTTGGAGAAATGAGTTCTGGCGGTAAGTCAGGAATACTGTCGTACATACCAGAAGAGGTTGCGTTAATGACCAGATCGAAAAACTGACCATGTAAATCGCCGAGAGCAACCGCTTGAATATCGCCAATATCACAGAAGGCCTTAGCTAAAGCATCAGCTTTAGAGAATGTCCTATTCGTCAGCACAACTGTACAGCCATAAGCCAGCAAGGGTTGGATAACCCCCCGCGCCGCGCCGCCCGCCCCCACCAGCAAAACACGATCCAGAGGTTTCACCAGCGCCAATCGTTGCAGATCGCTGAGCAAACCGATGCCATCGGTATTATCACCAAACAGGCGACCGTCACTCAGCCTCTTCAATGTATTCACCGCACCTGCACGCGCTGCACATTCGCTACGCTCATCAGCTTCGGCAAAAGCCCTCTCTTTAAAGGGCGCAGTGACATTTGCACCACCAGCACCATCGCGAAAATACTGACGCAGCTGCGGCTCAAAATTATCCAGAGGCACTAACACACGTTGATATGTCAGCGTTATCCCCGTCTGTGCAGCAAATAACTCATGTATGCGAGGCGATTTACTATGCGCAATCGGATTACCAAAAACTGCAAAAGACGTTACTTCAGACACGTTCCCCTCCAACTTACCGTTAGCCCTGACGAATGAGCTCGCCTGTTAGTGCATCCCTGATTTCTGATGGATTCATTCTTCCGCCGACGTTCCCACACAGCACAGGAAAATCGTCGCCAAACTGCTGCAATACGTCCTGAGCAGTGCGGCAAGGAGGTTGGCCACTTAAATTGGCACTGGTCGACACCAATGGTTTGCCGTAACGCTGGCACAGTTCCTTGACTAATGGATGGTCACTAACGCGTACTGCAAGTGAAGAAAATTGCCCCGTTAACCACTTCGGCGTTGTATGTTTTGCAGGTAATACCCAAGTAACCGGGCCTGGCCATGTAGAAAACATCACGCCCTTCTGCTCGTCAGATAACGCGCTGTCATCAATATAAGACGCTAGTTGGCTAAAATCTGCTGCAATCAGGATCAACCCTTTTTGCCAAGGGCGTTGTTTTAACGCCAGCAAGCGGTTAACCGCTACTTCACTATCAGGGTCACATCCCAACCCAAATACGGCTTCAGTCGGGTACGCAATCACCTGCTCATTATGTAATTCCCGCAAAACGGGAATCATTAGTTCATCAGACACATCACTCATTCTTATCAACTTCTGTCGCTATTGGTTTTCCGCATAATTTACTGGCACAAAATAGCCTGGTGCCTTGTGCCGTCTTCTTCTCAAACAATAAAGCATAATGGCAAGAAGGACATTCACCCGCTATCGGTTTATGGTTTAACGCAAACTGGCAATCGGGATAACGATCGCAAGAATGAAACACCTTACCGTAGCGAGACTTACGCTGTAGCAGCGTGCCTTCATTACACTGTGGACATCGAATCGCCGTTTCATCAGGGCGATCGATAGTCTCTGTATGATTGCACTCAGGATAATTGCCGCAGCCGATGAACATCCCATAACGGCCTTGCCGTAGCACCAATGTAGACTGACAAAGCGGGCATTGCTGTCCATCCAACACTTTGACAATATGTCCATCAGCTTGCGCTTTAAGCGGGCGAATGAACCCACATTCCGGATACGTAGAACAGCCAAGGAATGGGCCGTGCCGACCAGAACGGATAACCAGCACTGACCCACAGTCTGGACATATTTCCTGTTTTTTTTCAGTAAACAATTCAGGTTTAGCCATTCGAACCGTTATTCCTCTGGCTATTGCACATAACCGTCATTGACCTCAAAAAGTAATTCTTCCATTTGTTGATAGGCATTCTCACAACCGGGAACATTGAAAAGCACCATGAGAATGACCCACTTCAGATCTTCCAGATCAAATTCCTGCGTTTCCAGCGCCATCACACGTTCGATGATCATCTCGCGCGTTTCAAGATTCAGAACCTGAATTTGCTCAAGGAACAGTAAAAAGCCACGACAGTCCGCATCCAGACGCAGCGCCTCATCCTGCGTATAGATTCGCATAGCCAGAGCATCGCTCGCCAAATAAAGCGGCGCAGTTTGTCCTTCCTGAATATCGGCCAATTTTTCCAGCCAACTCAACGCGCTATAAATATCGTTACGATGGAATCCAGCGCGAGTGAGGTCATCAGTTAACGTATCCTGATCGACACGCATTTCAGTTTCATTGTGGATGTAGCTCTCAAACAAGTACATGAGTACGTCGAACATGGCTTGCCCTCCTTAATCGGACATAGCCGCCGGGTACTGCTGCGATCCATCCTGCTAACTCCAGTTCTAATAGCTTAGTGACTACCTCTGGCACAGGTTGGCCGGCACGTTCAGCGACAACGTCAACAGGTGTAACCTCATCTCCTACGTTAGCCAACACGTCGGCAAATGGCAATTCGCCATTTTCTTCTTCGTTAGAAATAGTTTGCCCACTTTCCATCGGTAGCCACTGTAATTCACTCACCAACTGTTCAAGAACATCCTTCGGATGTGTAACTAGGCTTGCCCCTTGCTGGATCAGCCAATGTGTACCCTCAGTCATGGGGTTACCGATAGCTCCCGGCAAGGCAAAAATATCCCGCCCTTGCTCCAAAGCATAACGCGCAGTGACCAACGACCCACTACGGATAGACGCTTCGATGACCAGAACGCCCAGCCCTAACCCACTAATGATGCGATTTCTTCTGGGGAAGTTGGTTGGAAAAGGCGGCATAGCAAGGGGAAATTCAGAGACCAGTGTTCCTCCATCGCCACAAATACGCTCAGCAAGCTTGGCGTGACGCTTGGGATAAATATTCTCCAGCCCGCTCCCCAGCACTGCTATTGTTTTCCCTCCTGCATCCAAGGCAGCCCGATGAGCGATACCGTCAATACCAATCGCCAGCCCACTGGTCACCGTCAGTTCATTTGCAGCAAATTCCTGTGCAAAAAAACATCCCCAGCGCTCGCCGTAAGCGCTATTACCTCGGCTACCAACGATCGATATTTGTGGCGATGCCAATAATTCAGGAGAACCAGAAACAAAAAGCAACAGCGGAAAATCACGAATATTGCTCAACAGAAAAGGATACAGTACATCTTCGCACGTCACGATATGGTGATTGGGAGACGACAGCCAGTTGAGAGTCTCCTCCAAGACATTGGGATCATAAGCCCAGAACTGAGATATTTGAGCAGGGGACAGGCCTAATACACTCAAGGTATTGTTATCTAAATCATTTAGATCAATAAGCTTTCTGGCAATAGCTCGACTACGCCTGATTCCCAGATGCCGTACGCCCGTCATACGTAGCCAAATTTCCGTTGATAGCATCAGCGTCCCTTATTCCGCTATGTTCAGATAAGTCGTGCAATTCGGTGCTGATGCTGTCAATCGAGGCCGGAAATGTCTAGAATGTACGCTAAGACTCTTTCACTATTCAGATACAGATCTAAACACATATGTCAGTTTTGCAGGTATTACATTTCCCAGACGAGCGGCTGCGCATCACTGCGCAACCCGTAAAAGAAGTCAATGCAGATATTCAACGTATCGTGGATGATATGTTCGATACCATGTACGAAGAAGAAGGTATTGGACTGGCCGCAACGCAAGTGGATATTCACCAGCGTATTATTGTGATTGACGTCTCTGAAGAACGAGACCAACGGTTAGTGCTGATCAATCCAGAGCTGATTGAAAAGAGCGGTGATACGGGTATCGAAGAGGGTTGCTTGTCGATCCCCGAAACACGTGCACTGGTTCCTCGAGCAGAACATGTAAAAGTGCGAGCATTGGATCGTGAAGGTAATGTGTTCGAGCTTGAAGCAAGCGAGCTACTTGCCATTTGCATTCAGCATGAAATGGATCACTTGGTTGGGAAATTGTTTATCGATTACCTTTCCCCGCTTAAACGCCAGCGCATTCGTCAAAAACTGGAAAAGCTGGCTAAACAGAATAGCCGAGCCCAATAATTTTCCCCCTGACAGGAAGCACCGTGTCTGATTCTTTACGCATCATCTTTGCCGGAACCCCTGACTTTGCAGCGCGTCACCTTGACGCGCTTTTATCATCAGGGCACGAGGTCGTGGGCGTTTTCACTCAACCTGACCGCCCAGCAGGCAGAGGCAACAAGCTCACTCCTAGTCCAGTAAAAGTACTGGCAGAGCAACATAGCATCCCCGTTTTCCAGCCGAAATCCCTGCGGCCGGAAGAAAACCAAGCGATGGTTCAGGCGTTAGGTGCCGATGTTATGGTCGTTGTCGCCTATGGGTTAATTCTGCCACAGCCAGTGTTATCTATGCCGCGCCTCGGTTGCATTAATGTACACGGTTCTCTGTTACCTCTTTGGCGCGGTGCAGCCCCTATTCAGCGTGCATTATGGGCTGGAGATAGTGAAACCGGCGTGACGATCATGCAAATGGACGTTGGGCTCGATACTGGCGCAATGCTGCACAAAATTTCATGCCCCATCCTGCCACAAGATACCAGCGCAACGTTGTACGATAAACTTGCGGAGCTGGGCCCACGTGGCTTATTGGAAACGCTGAAACAGCTTGCAGATGGCAGCGCTGTTTCTGAAGCACAAAATGACGCCCTTGCCACCTATGCAGAAAAGCTCAGCAAAGAAGAAGCACGTCTAAACTGGCAGTTATCTGCCGAGCAGCTTGAGCGCTGTATTCGTGCTTTTAATCCTTGGCCAATCAGCTATTTCATCGTCGATGAACAGCCAGTGAAAGTCTGGAAAGCTGAGATCATCACCAAAGCACATGACTCACAGCCTGGCACAATCATACAGGCAGACAAGCAGGGTATTCAGGTAGCAACAGCCGCAGGTATATTGAATATCCAAGAATTGCAGCCTGCGGGTAAAAAAGTGATGAGTGCGCAGGATCTGCTGAACTCACGTCGTGAGTGGTTCGTTCCCGGTAATATGCTGAACTAATCTATTTTTCATACCGGCGTCATGCCGGTATATCCTCTCTCTTTTACGTATACGTCATCGTTAACACATGAAAAGCTCATACAATCTACGCAGTATTGCCGCAAAAGTGGTGGGACAAGTTCTGGATCAGGGGCAATCACTCAGTGCCTTATTACCGATTCATCAACGTGAAGTCTCCGATAAAGATCGTGCACTTTTACAAGAGCTTTGCTTCGGCGTATTACGCGTTTTACCGCAGTTGGAATGGTGTATTCAACAGCTGATGGCTAAGCCCCTGACGGGTAAACAACGCACATTACATTACCTTATCATGGTTGGGATCTACCAATTACACTACACCCGCATCCCACCACATGCTGCCTTGGCAGAAACGGTTGAAGGTGCCGTCGCATTAAAGAGACCACAGCTCAAGGGGTTGATTAATGGCGTATTACGCCAATTCCAACGTCAGCAAGAAGAACTCATTCAGCGCGAATCAACACTCCCGTCTCACTACCTGCACCCAAGCTGGCTGCTGTCGCGTATTGAACATGCCTATCCAAATCACTGGCAAAGCGTTATTGATGCGAATAATCAACGCCCTCCAATGTGGCTGCGCGTGAATCGGTTACACCATACACGAGAAGCGTATTTAGACTTGCTGACGCAAGAGGGAATCGAAGCGTTTCCTCATCCTGAATATTCTGATGCGATACGACTTGCTTCTCCTTGTGCCGTCGAGCTATTGCCGGGCTTTTCACTAGGGTGGGCAACGATACAGGATGCTTCGGCTCAAGGCTGTGTCTATTGGCTTGAGCCACAAGATGGCGAACAGATCCTCGATCTCTGCGCAGCACCGGGCGGAAAAACAACACATATTCTAGAGGCTGCGCCGAAATCTCATGTGCTCGCTGTCGATATTGATGAAACTCGATTAGGCAGGGTAAAGGAAAATTTACTGCGCTTAAAAATGCATGCAGAAGTGAAACAAGGAGATGGACGTTACCCCGACTCGTGGTGTGAAGGGCGTATGTTTGATCGCATTCTGTTGGACGCCCCTTGTTCCGCTACTGGCGTAATTCGCCGCCACCCTGATATCAAATGGTTACGCCGAGACAGAGATATCGGAGAATTGGTCGCACTGCAAAAAGAGATTATTGATGCCATCTGGCCACATCTAAAGCCAGGCGGCACAATGGTCTACGCAACTTGCTCCATTCTGCCACAAGAAAATGCCCAGCAAGTTACAGATTTCCTGTCTCGCCATACTGATGCAAAATTGGCTGATACAGGTACAAGTGAAATGCCTGGCATACAGATACTTCCCCATGCCGATGGTGGCGATGGCTTCTTTTATGCGAAGCTGGTAAAAAACTGACAGTGAACCCAGTATTGTCTGCAACAGACAGCAATCAATAAACGGCATGGCTTACTATGAAAATTATCATTCTTGGCGCGGGTCAGGTCGGTGGAACACTGGCAGAAAACCTAGCGGGTGAAAACAATGACATCACTGTCGTTGACACTGATGCAAATCGGTTGCGCCAGCTTCAGGATAAATTTGATCTGCGCGTCGTTACAGGCTATGCCTCCCACCCGCGTGTTCTGCGTGAAGCCGGGGCGGAAGATGCGGATATGCTGGTCGCCGTGACCAATTCAGATGAAACGAATATGGTAGCCTGTCAGATTGCCTATTCTCTCTTCAAAACACCAAACCGTATTGCGCGTATTCGTGCTGCCGAATACATTCGAGAATCAGAGCAGCTGTTTTTACCAGAAGCCGTTCCTATTGATCATTTGATCTCCCCAGAGCAGTTAGTGATCGATAACATTTATAAACTGATCGAATATCCCGGAGCACTCCAGGTCGTCAACTTCGCTGAAGGTAAAGTGAGCCTTGCTGCTGTCAACGCCTACTATGGCGGCCCACTGGTAGGTAATGCTCTAACTTCTCTCCGCGAACATATTCCTCATGTAGAGACCCGCGTTGCTGCGATTTTCCGCCACGATCGTCCGATTCGCCCTCAAGGTTCCACCATCATCGAAGCCGGAGATGAAGTATTTTTTGTCGCAGCTTCTCAACACATTCGTGCAGTAATGAGTGAGTTACAGCGTCTTGAAAAACCGTATAAAAGGATCATGATCGTTGGTGGGGGTAACGTCGGCGCAGGATTAGCGCAGCGGCTAGAAAAAGACTACAGCATTAAGTTGATAGAACGAAATGCTGAGCGGGCGACAGAGCTAGCGGAGCTTTTGCAAAATACAGTTGTGTTTCATGGCGATGCCTCAGATCAAGAGTTACTCGCCGAAGAACACATTGAGCAGATAGATGTATTCATCGCCATTACCAATGATGACGAAGCAAATATTATGTCAGCTATGCTGGCTAAGCGGATGGGCGCAAAAAAAGTGATGGTGCTCATCCAGCGTCGAGCTTATGTCGATCTTGTTCAGGGCAGCGTCATTGACGTCGCAATTTCTCCACAGCAGGCGACAATCTCTGCACTACTCAGCCACGTCCGTAAGGCAGATATTGTTAGCGTGTCTTCTTTACGCCGAGGAGTCGCCGAAGCGATTGAAGCCATCGCTCATGGTGACGAGGGTACATCGAAAGTTGTCGGCAGAATGATCGAAGACATTAAGCTCCCACCAGGTACTACTATCGGTGCAATTGTTCGCGGTGATCACGTCATCATTGCCAATGCAAATAGCAAAATTGAGCAAGGTGATCATGTCATCATGTTCTTGGCTGACAAGAAATTTGTGCCTGATGTTGAACGCCTATTTCAACCAAGCCCCTTCTTTTTGTAATGCGGGAACAAATTTATTACTAACCGATAATCTGGCAAAGATGTGGCTATTGGTTAGAATTAATTTATATTTTTGGCAAGGAGAACAGATATGAGTATCATCAAAGAATTCAGAGAGTTTGCCATGCGTGGCAACGTTGTCGATTTGGCGGTGGGTGTCATTATTGGTGCCGCTTTCGGTAAAATTGTCTCTTCTCTGGTATCGGATATTATTATGCCGCCGCTAGGGCTTTTAATTGGTGGTGTCGATTTTAAACAATTCAGTCTCATTCTTCGTGATGCCCAGGGCGAAATTCCTGCCGTTGTCATGAACTATGGCGCTTTCATCCAGAATATTTTCGACTTTATCATCGTCGCTTTCGCGATTTTTATAGCGATCAAGCTTATGAATAAAATGCGTCGGAAACAGGAAGATACGCCTGCCGCCCCACCAAAACCGAGTGCAGAAGAGAAGCTATTAGCTGAAATTCGCGATTTACTTAAAGAACAACAGCACAAACAGTAGAAATCGAGTTTCTATTCGATCTCTGCTTCATTACGCAAAAAGTAGAAAGGCCAGAGGTAAATAATCATTTGATTGCTTACCACTGGCCTCCCAACTACCTTTCTTCATGTGCTTGTCTTTTCTACGATAACTTCCTTTCCCTTTTTCATTCACTTCAATTCGTTGGCGAAACAGTGGGTCATGTAGCAATGCCTCAATGGCGTTATCCTGAATTTTCCCACGCTTATGGCGATATGTAGTCATCATCACTCCTAAGAAAGTCGGTTTGGTATGAACATAAAAAACGTGCAGAGTATATAGCCGAAATGGATGGATGAGAATAGAGAGGTGTGTGTTTTTCAGCTGACTCAGATATCGGCAACCTTGTGCCATGTCTGTCCATTCAAAAGAATATTTACTTCAGATATAAAAAAACCGGGTTTCCCCGGTTTTTTTACGCTCTTACAGATTACTCTGCAGTAGCTACTTCTTCTGTCTGTGAGACTGAGCGATCAACGAGCTCGATGTATGCCATCGGCGCATTGTCACCAGCACGGAAGCCACACTTCAGAATACGAGTGTAACCACCGGCACGGCTCGCGAAACGCGGGCCCAGTTCATTAAACAGTTTTGCCACGATCTCGTTATCACGAGTACGGGCGAATGCCAGACGACGATTAGCAACGCTGTCGGTCTTGGCAAGAGTAATCAGCGGTTCAACAACGCGACGCAGCTCTTTCGCTTTCGGCAGGGTCGTCTTGATGATTTCATGACGAACCAAAGAACTAGCCATGTTACGGAACATAGCCTGGCGATGGCTGCTGTTACGGTTCAGTTGACGACCACTCTTACGATGGCGCATGACCTTATCCTTCTCAGTAAAACCTTAACCTGTGATCTGGTTACTCATCAGCAATACTTGCAGGTGGCCAGTTTTCTAGGCGCATGCCCAGAGACAGACCACGGGAAGCCAGTACGTCTTTAATCTCAGTAAGAGATTTTTTACCCAGGTTAGGCGTTTTGAGCAGCTCAACCTCGGTACGCTGTACCAGATCACCGATGTAGTGGATAGCTTCTGCCTTAAGACAGTTAGCAGAGCGGACAGTCAATTCCAGATCGTCAACAGGGCGCAGCAGGATCGGATCGAATTCTGGTTTCTCTTCTTTAACTTCTGGCTGACGAACATCACGTAAGTCAACAAAAGCTTCAAGTTGTTCAGCCAGAATGGTGGCCGCACGGCGGATCGCCTCTTCAGGATCGATCGTACCATTGGTTTCCATTTCGATGACTAGCTTGTCCAAGTCAGTACGCTGTTCTACGCGAGCTGCTTCAACATTGTAGGCAATACGCTCTACAGGGCTGTAGCAGGCATCAACTAACAGACGACCAATCGGGCGCTCATCTTCTTCCGTATGAATACGGGCAGATGCCGGCACATAACCACGGCCACGTTGAACTTTGATACGCATACTAATAGATGCGTTTTCATCGGTCAGATGGCAAATTAAGTGCTGCGGCTTGACGATTTCGACATCACCATCATGGATGATGTCGGCTGCAGTCACAGGGCCAATGCCAGATTTATTCAGGGTAAGAATAACTTCATCTTTGCCTTGAACTCTCACCGCCAGCCCTTTCAGGTTGAGCAGGATTTCCAGGATATCTTCCTGTACGCCTTCTTTGGTGCTGTACTCATGCAGTACACCATCAATCTCAACCTCGGTCACCGCGCAACCTGGCATGGATGAAAGCAGAATACGGCGCAGTGCGTTGCCAAGAGTATGGCCGAAGCCTCGCTCTAATGGCTCAAGGGTCACCTTGGCGTGCGTCGAACTCACTTGCTCGATATCAACCAGGCGCGGTTTTAGAAACTCTGTCACAGAACCCTGCATTGTGTCCTCTCTTTGGTACTAAGCTTTACTTGGAGTAAAGCTCGACGATCAGGTGTTCATTAATGTCCGCAGACAGATCGGTACGTTCAGGAATACGTTTGAACACACCTTCCATCTTGGCAGCATCAACTTCCAGCCAAGTTGGCTTTTCACGCTGTTCAGCCAGCTCCAGAGCGGCTTTCACGCGAGATTGCTTTTTCGCTTTCTCACGGATGCTGACTACGTCATTCGGGGATACCTGATAAGAAGCGATGCTAACAACGCGACCGTTTACCATGATAGCTTTGTGGCTTACCATCTGACGTGCTTCAGCACGAGTGGCACCAAAACCCATACGATAAACAACGTTATCCAGACGACCTTCCAGCAGTTGCAGCAGGTTTGCACCTGTGTTGCCTTTCAGACGTGCAGCTTCTTTATAATAGTTACGGAACTGACGCTCCAGAACACCGTAGATACGGCGAACTTTTTGCTTTTCACGCAACTGCACACCATAGTCAGACAGACGCGGTTTACGCGCACCGTGCTGGCCAGGAGCTTGTTCAATTTTACACTTGGAATCGATCGCACGAACACCAGACTTCAGGAACAGGTCGGTGCCTTCACGACGGCTCAGCTTGAGCTTAGGACCCAAATATCTTGCCATTTTCTTTCTCCAACAATCCTAAAAGCGGCGTTATACGCGGCGCTTTTTCGGCGGACGACAACCGTTATGAGGGATCGGAGTCACATCAGTAATATTAGTGATGCGGAAACCAGCCGCGTTCAATGCGCGGATAGTAGACTCACGGCCCGGACCAGGTCCTTTAACCATAACTTCCAGGTTCTTAATACCGTATTCTTTCACGGCCTCTGCGCAACGTTCTGCAGCTACTTGAGCAGCAAACGGCGTAGATTTACGAGAACCACGGAAGCCGGAACCACCGGCAGTTGCCCAACCCAGCGCATTACCCTGACGATCAGTAATGGTTACGATGGTGTTGTTGAAAGAAGCATGGATATGAGCCACACCGTCAGAGACTTGCTTTCTTACACGCTTACGTGCACGAATAGGTGCCTTTGCCATTATTCAATCACCCCGATTATTTCTTGATCGGTTTGCGCGGACCCTTACGGGTACGGGCGTTAGTCTTGGTACGCTGACCGCGAACCGGCAGACCACGACGATGACGCAAACCACGATAAGTACCAAGGTCCATAAGACGCTTGATGCTCAGGGTAACTTCACGACGCAGATCACCTTCTACAACAAACTTGGCAACTTCGTCACGCAGCTTATCGATTTGCTCTTCAGACAGCTCACTGATCTTAACATTCTCGGCAATCCCTGTAGCAGCGCAAATAGCCTGCGACCGAGTTTTACCGATACCGAAAATTGACGTTAACGCAATAACGGTATGTTTATGATCAGGAATGTTAATGCCTGCTATACGGGCCACTATGCACTCCTACAATTTTATACAGCAACACCATTCTGAAAAGCCCGTTTTCAGGATACTCAAATAATGTTGCAGCTACATACAAAAGATTGGCTGGCTAATCTAGCCAGCTCAATCCAACTTTGCAAGAAAAATATGCGAGATAATCAGCCTTGACGCTGTTTATGCTTCGGTTCGGCACTGCAGATCACACGAACGACACCGTTACGCTTAACAATCTTACAGTTACGACATAATTTCTTGACGGAAGCACGAACTTTCATTTTTACTCTCCGTAACTTCTCAAGCTCACCTAATTAACGGTTATAGCCTTTCAGGTTTGCTTTCTTCAATGCAGACTCATATTGACTCGACATCATCAGAGTTTGCACTTGAGCCATAAAGTCCATGATGACGACAACAACGATCAATAAAGATGTACCACCGAAATAGAAAGGTACTTTCATTGCGTCACGCATAAACTCCGGGATCAGGCAGATAAAAGTAATATACATCGCACCAATCAGAGTCAGACGAGTCATTACTTTATCGATATATTTCGCCGTTTGCTCTCCCGGACGAATTCCTGGCACGAATGCACCGGACTTCTTCAGGTTATCTGCTGTTTCACGCGGGTTGAAAACCAACGCAGTGTAGAAGAAACAGAAGAAGATGATTGCAGACGCATAGAGTAACACATAAAGCGGTTGTCCGGGCTGCAAATACAGCGAAATAGTTGTCAGCCAGTTCCAACCGGTACCACCCCCAAACCAAGATGCAATCGTGGCAGGGAATAGAATAATACTGGAAGCGAAGATCGCTGGAATAACACCGGCCATATTCACTTTCAGTGGTAAATGCGTACTCTGTGCTGCATAAACCCGACGACCTTGTTGACGTTTTGCGTAATTAACGACGATACGCCGTTGGCCACGCTCAATGAAAACAACGAAGAAGGTTACTGCAAACACTAAAACTGCAACCAACAGCAACAGGAGGAAGTGCAGGTCGCCTTGCCGAGCTTGCTCGATGGTATGGCCTATGGCCGGCGGGAGACCCGCAACAATACCAGCAAAGATTATGATCGAGATACCGTTACCGATACCACGTTCTGTAATCTGTTCTCCCAGCCACATCAGGAACATTGTCCCAGTAACCAGGCTCACAACAGCGGTAAAGTAGAAAGCAAAGCCTGGGTTTATCACCAAGTCTTGCATTCCAGGCATATTCGGCAAACCGGTAGCAATACCGATAGATTGGAATATAGCCAATACCAAGGTACCGTAGCGAGTATACTGGCTAATCTTACGACGGCCAGCTTCCCCTTCTTTCTTTATTTCAGCCAAGGCGGGATGGACCACCGTCAGCAACTGGATAATAATCGATGCCGAAATATACGGCATAATGCCCAGAGCAAAGATAGAAGCACGGCTGAGTGCACCACCAGAGAACATGTTAAACATTTCAATGATGGTGCCTCGCTGCTGTTCAAGCAATTTGGCAAGCACAGTGGCATCAATACCAGGAATCGGGATAAAAGAGCCAATACGGAAAACAATTAGCGCACCGATAACAAACAAAAGTCTGCGCTTCAGTTCACCAACTCCGCCTTTAGCACTCTGAAAATCTAATCCTGGTTGCTTAGCCATCTGCTACTTATTCCTCAATTTTACCGCCAGCAGCTTCGATAGCAGCACGAGCACCTTTAGTGACACGCAGACCACGAATCGTTACCGGACGAGCAACTTCACCAGACAGAATCACTTTCGCGAATTCAATCTGAATGCCAATAACATTAGCGGCTTTCAGCGTATTCAGGTCAACTACGTCGCCTTCTACTTTAGCAAGATCAGACAGACGAACTTCTGACGTGATCATCGCTTTGCGAGAAGTAAAACCGAATTTCGGCAGACGACGATATAAAGGCATCTGACCACCTTCAAAACCGCGACGTACGCCACCGCCAGAACGAGACTTCTGACCTTTGTGACCACGACCGCCAGTTTTGCCCAGGCCAGAACCGATACCACGACCTAAACGCTTCGGTGCGTGTTTAGCACCTTCGGCCGGAGACAGAGTATTTAAACGCATCTGTTACTCCTCTACTTTAACCATGTAGGAAACCGCGTTGACCATACCACGAACCGCAGGAGTATCCTCACGTTCAACAGTATGACCAATACGACGCAGACCCAGGCCAAGCAGTGTCGCCTTATGTTTCGGCAGACGACCGATTGCACTACGGGTTTGAGTGATTTTAATAGTCTTTGCCACGGTCAATTACCCCAGAATTTCTTCAACGGATTTACCACGCTTGGCAGCGACCATTTCCGGGGACTTCATGTTGGCTAAACCATCAATCGTTGCACGAACCACGTTAATCGGGTTAGTGGAACCATAGGCTTTAGCCAATACGTTGTGAACCCCTGCAACTTCCAAAACGGCGCGCATTGCACCACCGGCAATAATACCGGTACCTTCGGAAGCTGGCTGCATGAACACACGAGACCCCGTGTGAGCACCTTTAACTGGGTGCTGCAGGGTGCCGTTGTTCAGCGCGACATTCATCATATTGCGACGGGCTTTTTCCATCGCTTTCTGGATCGCTGCTGGAACTTCGCGAGCTTTACCGTAACCAAAACCAACGCGGCCGTTGCCATCACCCACTACAGTCAGTGCGGTGAAGCTGAAAATACGACCACCTTTAACGGTTTTAGATACGCGATTTACCGCGATCAGCTTTTCCTGCAGTTCGCCAGCTTGTTTCTCGATGTGAGCCATCTTACACCTCTACCTTAGAACTGAAGGCCAGCTTCACGGGCAGCATCTGCCAGTGCTTGGACTCGACCATGATATTGGAAACCGGAACGGTCGAAAGAGACATCCTTGATGCCTTTTTCTAACGCACGTTCTGCAATAGCTTTACCTATTGCGGTTGCCGCGTCTTTGTTACCGGTAGACTTCAGTTGTTCAGCGATAGCTTTTTCTACAGTAGAAGCGGCTACCAGGACTTCAGAACCGTTCGGTGCAATGACCTGCGCATAAATATGGCGTGGAGTACGATGTACCACCAGACGCGTCGCACCCAGTTCCTGGAGCTTGCGGCGTGCGCGGGTCGCACGACGGATACGAGCTGCTTTCTTATCCATAGTGTTACCTTACTTCTTCTTAGCCTCTTTGGTACGCACGACTTCGTCGGCGTAACGGACACCCTTGCCTTTATAAGGCTCAGGACGACGGTAGGCGCGTAATTCCGCAGCAACCTGACCAATAACCTGCTTATCAGCACCTTTCAGTACGATTTCAGTTTGGCTTGGGCATTCTGCAGTAATACCTGCCGGCAGTGCATGCTCTACTGGGTGAGAAAACCCAAGAGACAGGTTAACCACATTGCCTTTAACAGCAGCACGGTAACCAACACCAACCAGTTGCAGCTTCTTAGTGAAGCCTTCGGTAACACCGATAACCATTGCGTTCAACAGAGCACGAGTGGTACCCGCTTGGGCCCATCCGTCAACGAAGCCTTCGCGCGGAGCGAAAGTTAGAGCGTTGTCAGCTTGTTTCACTTCAACAGCATCATGGATCTTACGACTCAGCTCGCCGTTTTTACCCTTAATCGAAACATCCTGACCGTTGAGTTTTACCTCTACGCCGGCAGGAATGACGACGGGTGCTTTTGCAACACGAGACATTTTTCCTCCCGATTAAGCTACGTAGCAGATAATCTCGCCACCAAGACCAGCCTGGCGAGCTGCACGATCAGTCATAACACCTTTAGAGGTAGAAACAACTGCGATACCCAAACCGGCCATAACTTTTGGCAGCTCATCTTTTCTTTTATAGATGCGCAGACCTGGACGGCTTACTCGCTGAATGCTTTCTACCACTGCCTTGCCCTGGAAATATTTAAGTTCTAATTCCAGAACTGGCTTGGTGTCGCCTTCGATTTTGAAATCTTCAATATAACCTTCTTCCTTCAGCACGTTGGCAATTGCCACTTTCAGCTTGGAGGAAGGCATGGTGACCGCAACTTTGTTCGCGGCTTGACCGTTACGGATACGGGTCAGCATATCCGCGATCGGATCTTGCATGCTCATCTGTCTTTACTCCCGTGATTCAATTGGTGACAATTACCAGCTAGCCTTTTTCAGACCCGGAATTTCACCGCGCATAGCGGCTTCACGGACCTTGATACGGCTCAACCCGAACTTCCGCAGGAAAGCGTGCGGACGACCAGTTTGGCGGCAGCGGTTACGCTGACGAGACGGGCTGGAATCACGCGGCAGAGTCTGCAGCTTAAGAACAGCATCCCAACGGTCTTCGTCGGATGAGTTCACACCAGAGATGATAGCTTTTAATTCCTCGCGTTTAGCGCGGTATTTTTCAGCCAGTTTCACACGAACAACTTCGCGTGCTTTCATGGATTGCTTAGCCATTAGTAACCCTACCTTACTTGCGGAATGGGAAGTTAAAGGCGGCCAACAGCGCACGGCCTTCATCATCGGATTTCGCAGTGGTGGTAATGGTAATGTCCAAACCACGAACGCGATCGACTTTATCGTAGTCGATTTCCGGGAAGATGATCTGCTCACGCACACCCATGCTGTAGTTACCACGACCATCGAATGACTTGGCAGACAAGCCACGGAAGTCACGGATACGCGGTACAGCAATGGAAATCAGTCGCTCAAGGAACTCCCACATGCGTTCGCCACGCAGAGTTACTTTACAGCCGATCGGATAGCCCTGACGGATTTTGAAGCCTGCAACAGATTTGCGTGCTTTGGTGATCAACGGTTTTTGACCGGAGATTGCTGCCAGATCAGCTGCTGCGTTATCCAGCAGTTTCTTGTCAGCGATCGCTTCACCAACACCCATATTCAGGGTGATCTTCTCGACCCGAGGGACTTGCATGACAGAATTGTAGCTAAACTCAGTCATGAGTTTTTTAACTACTTCGTCTTTGTAGTAATCATGCAGTTTCGCCATCGTACTACTCCAAATTACTTGATAGTTTCGCTATTAGATTTAAAGAAACGGACTTTTTTTCCGTCTTCGAATCTAAAGCCTACACGGTCAGCCTTACCAGTTGCCGCATTGAAGATTGCAAGGTTAGAAACTTGAATTGCAGCTTCTTTTTCAACGATGCCACCTGGTTGGTTCAGGGCCGGAACCGGCTTCTGATGTTTTTTAACCAGATTAATACCTTCAACAATGACCTTACTAGCAGACAGGACATTTTTTACTTTACCGCGCTTACCTTTATCTTTGCCGGTTAGCACGATAACTTCGTCATCACGACGGATTTTCGCTGCCATGATTCGCTCCTTAAAGTACTTCTGGTGCCAGAGAGATAATTTTCATGAACTTCTCATTACGCAGTTCACGAGTTACCGGCCCAAAAATACGCGTACCGATAGGCTGTTCGCTGTTATTGTTTAAAATAACGCAAGCATTGCCATCGAAGCGAATGACAGAACCGTCCGGGCGACGAACACCCTTCTTGGTGCGCACCACTACCGCCTTCAGAACATCGCCTTTTTTCACCTTACCGCGAGGAATTGCTTCCTTGATGGTAATTTTGATGATATCGCCGACGCCTGCGTAGCGACGGTGCGAGCCACCTAGAACCTTGATACACATTACGCGACGTGCACCGGAATTATCGGCCACGTTCAGCATAGTCTGTTCTTGGATCATTTTAGTGCTCCGCTAATGTCAACTACTACTTTAGGACCCTTTCGGGCCATTAAATACCCCATAATTGAGGGCGCAGCATTATAACACCGCTTCCTTGGTATGGGTAGAAAAAATAAACGGCCCTTTGCAGAGCCGTTTATCATAAGAGAAGAGCGCTACTTTATTACAGAATCGCTTTCTCTACAACGCGAACAAGTGTCCAAGACTTAGTTTTGGACAGTGGACGGCATTCGTGGATTTCAACCACGTCACCGATACCACATTCATTGTTCTCGTCATGTACGTGCAGCTTAGTCGTACGCTTAATGAATTTACCGTAAAGCGGGTGTTTCACGAAACGTTCGATAGCAACAACAATGGATTTCTCCATTTTGTCGCTTACAACACGACCTTGCAAAGTACGGATTTTATCGGTCATTACGCACCCGCCTTCTCAGTCAGTAAAGTCTTAACACGTGCAATATTGTGACGCACTTGTTTTACCAGGTGAGTCTGTTGCAACTGACCACTGGCAGCCTGCATACGCAGGTTAAATTGCTCGCGCAGCAGGCCGAGCAGCTCAGTGTTCAGCTCTTCAACGCTCTTTTCACGCAGCTCATTTGCTTTCATTACATCACCGTCTTAGTTACAAAGGTGGTTTTGATAGGCAGTTTCGCTGCTGCCAGTTGGAATGCCTCACGGGCTAACTCTTCCGGCACACCGTCCATTTCGTACAGGACTTTACCTGGCTGAATCAAGGCAACCCAATATTCCACGTTACCTTTACCTTTACCCATACGAACTTCAAGCGGTTTCTCGGTGATCGGTTTGTCCGGGAATACACGGATCCAGATCTTACCTTGACGCTTAACAGCACGAGTCATGGCACGACGTGCAGCTTCGATTTGACGAGCAGTCAGGCGACCGCGGCCAACAGCTTTCAGACCGAAAGTGCCGAAGCTAACATCCGTACCCTGCGCCAGACCACGGTTGCGGCCCTTGTGCACCTTACGGAATTTTGTACGCTTTGGTTGTAACATCAGCGACTCTCCTTACTTGCGGCCTTTACGCTGCTGCTTTTTAGGTTGAGCAGCCGGTTTTTCCGGTTGTTCAACGGCAGCCATACCACCCAGGATCTCACCTTTGAAGATCCACACTTTCACACCGATAACACCATAAGTGGTGTGCGCTTCGGAAGTGTTGTAATCGATATCCGCACGCAGTGTATGCAACGGAACACGACCCTCACGGTACCATTCGGTACGCGCGATTTCAGCGCCGCCAAGACGGCCACTTACTTCAACTTTAATACCTTTAGCGCCCAGACGCATGGCGTTCTGTACCGCACGCTTCATAGCACGACGGAACATCACACGACGCTCCAGCTGAGAAGTGATGCTGTCAGCAACCAGTTTTGCGTCCAGTTCAGGTTTACGAACTTCTGCGATATTGATCTGTGCAGGTACGCCAGCGATATCCGCTACGACTTTGCGCAGTTTTTCAACATCTTCACCTTTTTTACCGATTACGATGCCTGGGCGAGCGGTGTGAATAGTCACACGGATGCTTTTTGCAGGACGTTCGATAACGATACGAGAAACGGAAGCCTTCTCCAGTTCCTTCGTCAGGTATTTACGAACTTTAAAATCGCTGTCCAGGTTGTCAGCGAATTCTTTGGTATTCGCATACCAGGTAGAGTTCCAAGGTTTGACAATACCCAGGCGAATACCATTAGGATGTACTTTCTGACCCATTGCTAGTCTCCAGAGTCTCAGCGATCGGACACAACCACAGTAATGTGGCTGGTACGCTTCAGGATGCGATCCGCACGGCCTTTAGCACGCGGCATAATGCGCTTCATGCTTGGGCCTTCGTCAACGAAAATTTTCGCGACTTTCAGATCATCAATGTCAGCGCCATCGTTGTGTTCTGCGTTAGCAATAGCAGACTCCAGCACTTTTTTAACCAGACCAGCAGCTTTCTTGTTGGTATAGGTCAGAACTTCCAGAGCTTGCGACACTTTCTTACCGCGAATCAGGTCTGCCACCAGGCGAACCTTTTGAGCAGAAGAACGAGCGTGGCAATGTTTAGCGATAGTTTCCATCTCTTCCTCCTACCTTAGCGCTTCTTGGCCTTTTTGTCGGCCGCATGGCCGCGATAAGTACGAGTCGGCGCGAATTCACCCAGCTTGTGACCGACCATTTCATCGGAAACAAACACCGGAACGTGCTGACGACCATTATGGACAGCGATGGTCAAACCGATCATATTTGGAAAGATCGTTGAACGACGGGACCAAGTGCGCAAAGGCTTCTTGTCTCCGCTTTCCACCGCTTTCTCTACCTTCTTCAGCAAGTGCAGGTCAATAAATGGACCTTTCTTGAGAGAACGTGGCATGGTTTATCCTCTAAGATTATTTAGTACGGCGACGTACGATAAATTTATCAGTACGCTTGTTGCTGCGGGTCTTTTTACCTTTGGTCTGAAGGCCCCACGGACTCACCGGGTGCTTACCAAAGTTACGACCTTCACCACCACCGTGTGGGTGGTCGACTGGGTTCATTGCCGTACCGCGAACGGTAGGACGAACACCACGCCAGCGTGCAGCACCAGCTTTACCCAGAACGCGCAGCATGTGCTCAGCGTTGCCAACTTCGCCCAGCGTAGCGCGGCAGTCGGATTCGACTTTACGCATTTCGCCAGAACGCAGACGCAGGGTAACGTAAGAACCATCACGAGCAACGATCTGAACGTAAGTACCAGCAGAACGAGCCAGCTGGCCGCCTTTACCTGGTTTCATTTCTACGTTGTGAACCGTTGAACCGACTGGGATGTTACGCATCGGCAGGGTGTTACCCGCTTTAATCGCAGCATCAACGCCAGATTGAATCTGGTCGCCGGCTTTCAGGCCTTTCGGCGCCAGAATGTAACGACGCTCGCCGTCTTTATACAGAACCAGCGCGATATTCGCGGAACGGTTCGGATCATACTCCAGACGCTCAACAACCGCAGGAATACCATCTTTGTTGCGTTTAAAGTCAACAATACGATAAGCCTGTTTGTGACCACCACCGATGTGACGGGTAGTGATGCGGCCATTGTTGTTACGGCCACCGGATTTGCTGTTCTTTTCCAGCAACGGGGCATAAGGTTTGCCCTTGTGCAGCTCAGGGTTAACCACTTTAACAACGTGGCGACGACCCGGAGATGTCGGTTTACATTTAACAACTGCCATTGTCTTTCTCCTCCGACTTACTCAGCGCCGCCGATGAAGTCCAGATTCTGGCCTTCTTTCAGGGTGACGTAAGCTTTTTTCCAGTCGCTGCGACGACCAATACGCTGTCCGTGACGCTTAACTTTACCCTTAACTACCAGGGTGTTTACGTCCTTAACTTCTACTTCGAACAGTTTCTCTACAGCAGCAACGATCTCTGCTTTAGTCGCGTCTTTGGCAACTTTGAGAACGATGGTGTTAGTTTTTTCCATCGCGGTAGATGCTTTTTCAGATACGTGCGGCGCGCGCAGTACTTTCAGCAGACGTTCTTCACGGATCATGCCAGCATCTCCTCAACTTGCTTAACTGCATCAGCAGTCATAACGACTTTGTCGAAGGCGATCAGGCTAACTGGGTCGATTGCTGCTGCATCACGCACATCAACCTTGTACAGGTTACGCGCGGCCAGGAACAGATTTTCATCCAGTTCACCGGTGATGATCAACACGTCTTCCAGTGCCATTTCTTTCAGTTTCTGAGCCAGCAACTTAGTTTTAGGTGCTTCAACAGAAAACGTCTCGACAACGATCAGACGATCTTGACGTACCAATTCGGACAGAATGCTTTTCAGCGCGCCACGGTACATCTTTTTGTTAACTTTCTGACTGTGGTCCTGAGGCTTAGCAGCGAAGGTCACACCACCGGAACGCCAGATCGGGCTCTTAACAGAACCTGAACGCGCACGGCCAGTACCTTTCTGACGCCAAGGTTTTTTACCGGAACCAGTTACTTCAGCACGGGTCTTCTGGGCGCGAGTACCTTGACGGGCACCTGCTGCATAAGCAACAACAACCTGATGTACCAGCGCTTCGTTGAAATCACGACCGAAGGTAGTTTCGGAAACAGTCAGCGCGCTTTGCGCGTCTTTCAATACTAATTCCATTGCTATCTCCTCACGCCTTCACAGCTGGTTTAACGATCAGGTCGCTACCGGTAGCTCCCGGAACAGCACCTTTAACCAGCAGCAGGTTGCGCTCAGCGTCAACACGCACTACGTCCAGGCTCTGAACGGTTACACGTTCGTTACCCAGCTGGCCTGCCATTTTCTTGCCTTTGAACACTTTGCCCGGAGTCTGGTTCTGACCGATAGAACCCGGAACGCGGTGGGACAAGGAGTTACCGTGGGTAGCATCCTGAGTACGGAAATTCCAGCGCTTAACTGTGCCAGCAAAACCTTTACCTTTAGATGTACCAGTAACGTCTACTTTTTTAACGTCAGCGAAAATTTCAACACTGATGCTCTGACCAATAGTGAACTCTTCGCCTTCAGACAGACGGAATTCACGCAGGGTACGGCCAGCCTCTACACCAGCTTTAGCAAAGTGACCTGCTTCTGGCTTGGTAACACGGTTTGCTTTTTTAGCACCAGTAGTTACTTGCACAGCGCGGTAACCGTCGTTAGCCAGGTCTTTAACCTGAGTTACGCGGTTTGCTTCAATTTCGATAACAGTTACGGGGATAGATACGCCATCTTCAGTGAAGATACGGGTCATACCCACTTTTTTACCGACTAAACCAATCATTGTTTCAACCTCTCAATCGCTCAATGACCTGATTAACCCAGGCTGATCTGCACGTCTACACCAGCAGCCAGATCCAGACGCATCAGAGCATCAACGGTTTTCTCGGTTGGCTCAACGATGTCAACCAGACGCTTGTGAGTGCGAATCTCGTACTGATCGCGCGCATCTTTATTGACGTGCGGAGAAATCAGAACGGTAAAGCGCTCTTTGCGGGTCGGCAGCGGGATCGGACCACGTACTTGCGCACCAGTGCGCTTAGCAGTCTCGACGATTTCCGCAGTTGATTGATCAATCAGACGATGATCAAACGCTTTCAGGCGGATACGGATTCTTTGGTTCTGCATGAGACCAGAGCTCCAATTATTTATAAACGTAAATGATTACTCCTCACACCCATTTCGATTGATGGGGGAGTGTAATCGTCAGCACATAACCCCCATATCGGGAGTATTGTTTTAGGTGCAATAAATGAATATTGACCCTCTGATTCGGATTGAATCAGGCTTACCTTGTTTCAGTAAGCTCGCGCATTATACGCAAATTGGCTGGGGAAGCAACAAGCAGGATGAAATGATTTTAACGCGGCCGGAGCAATGTGCGCAGTCCGGCCGGATTGGGGCATAAATTACATAGCAGGCTACGATAATCAGTTACTCAGCTTTTAGCTGAGCGTGAAGATAGTTCTGTATACCAAGACGTGAAATCAAATCTAATTCCGTCTCTAACCAATCGATGTGCCCTTCTTCATCAGCAAGAATTTCTATCATTAAATCCCTGCTGACGTAGTCATGCACCGAATCAGCATGGGCAATTGCCTCACGCAAATTTTTTGCGCCATCCAATTCAAGTTGAAGATCAGAACGTAAGATCTCCTCGACATCCTCACCAATATTTAACTTACCCAAATCCTGTAGATTCGGGATGCCTTCGAGAAACAGGATTCGTTCGATGTAGCGATCAGCATGTTTCATTTCGTCAATAGACTCATGATATTCGTGATCGTTAAGACGGGTTAAGCCCCAGTTTTTAAACATTCGGGCATGAAGAAAATATTGGTTAATGGCTACCAGCTCGTTGCCCAATAACTTATTCAGGTGTGTGATGACTTTTTTATCGCCTTTCATGACATGTTCCTCCGCTCCAGTTCTTAAAGTGTAGAACCGGTAAGCAGAGAGTCAAAAAAACAACCCTACATTTTATGCTACTTCATACATATCAGGAATTTTAGCCTGCTCTTCCTCAAAAATGACACGCGCCTGACGAATACACTTACCGCAATCTGTCCCGATAGGAACAAGCTTACGCAATTGTTGCATAGATTGAGGTTGGTGCTGATGAACAGCATTACGAATGACTTTGTCAGAAATCGCGTTGCACAAACAAACATACATATCAGAATGACTCATTGTTATTGCGAGTGTCTTTCGCACTACCTTTCAGGACACTACAACCGGCATTTGAAACCGCTCCTAGCGATTTTTTAACCAACCGAGTTATTGTAAATAAGAATTATTTTTATTTCAATTTCGATTTAATCATTTAGCCGTAAAAAAAGGCACCGAAGTGCCTTTTTCATGCATTGAGTCTATCAGCGATTAAGCGATAACTTTAGCAACAACGCCCGCGCCTACAGTACGGCCGCCTTCACGGATTGCGAAACGCAAACCGTCATCCATCGCGATTGGGTGGATCAGGGTAACAACCATTTTGATGTTGTCGCCCGGCATTACCATCTCTACGCCTTCTGGCAGTTCGATGGTGCCCGTTACGTCAGTCGTACGGAAGTAGAACTGAGGACGGTAGCCTTTGAAGAACGGAGTATGACGGCCGCCTTCATCTTTGCTCAGGATATACACTTCGGATTCGAACTGAGTGTGCGGCTTGATTGAACCCGGCTTAGCCAGTACCTGGCCACGCTCGATTTCTTCACGCTTGATACCACGCAGCAGAACACCAACGTTCTCGCCTGCACGACCTTCGTCCAGCAGTTTGCGGAACATTTCTACGCCAGTACAGGTAGATTTCGCGGTATCTTTGATACCCACGATTTCAACTTCTTCACCGACTTTAACGATACCGCGCTCTACACGACCGGTAACAACAGTACCACGACCGGAGATGGAGAATACGTCTTCGATTGGCAGCAGGAACGGCTTGTCAATGGCACGCTCTGGTTCTGGGATATAAGAATCCAGGTGCTCTGCCAGTTCGATGATTTTTGCTTCCCACTCAGCTTCGCCTTCCAGCGCTTTCAGAGCAGAACCACGAACCACTGGGGTATCGTCGCCTGGGAAGTCGTACTGAGACAGCAGCTCACGCACTTCCATCTCAACCAGTTCCAGCAGCTCTTCGTCATCAACCATGTCACATTTGTTCAGGAACACGATGATGAAAGGAACGCCAACCTGACGACCCAGCAGGATGTGCTCACGCGTCTGAGGCATCGGGCCGTCAGTCGCAGCAACAACCAGGATCGCGCCGTCCATCTGGGCAGCACCGGTGATCATGTTTTTCACATAGTCGGCGTGTCCTGGGCAGTCAACGTGCGCGTAGTGGCGAGACGGGGTATCGTATTCAACGTGAGACGTGTTGATGGTGATACCACGTGCTTTTTCTTCTGGTGCGTTATCGATCTGGTCGAATGCACGCGCGTTACCACCGTAGGTTTTAGCCAGAACGGTAGTGATTGCAGCAGTCAGAGTCGTTTTACCATGGTCAACGTGGCCGATAGTACCGACGTTAACGTGGGGTTTTGTACGTTCAAATTTTTCTTTAGACACGGCGATATTCCTTACTCAAATGCTCTCCCCCTATGGAGAGAGCACGGGATTTTGTTTTAACCCTGAGGCTTATTTACCACGGGCTTCAATTACGGCCTGAGCAACGTTGTTAGGCGCATCATCGTACTTCAGGAACTCCATGGAGTAAGAAGCACGGCCTTTGGTCAGAGAACGCAGTTGAGTTGCGTATCCGAACATTTCAGACAGCGGAACTTCAGCATGAATCACAACGCCAGTAACGTTAGATTCCTGACCACGCAGCATACCACGACGACGGCTAAGGTCACCGATGACGTCACCAGTGTTCTCTTCCGGCGTTTCAACTTCAACCTTCATGATCGGCTCAAGCAGAACTGGTTTTGCTTTCTTAAAGCCATCTTTAAAGGCGATAGAAGCAGCCAGTTTAAACGCCAATTCAGAGGAGTCAACGTCATGGAAAGAACCGAAGTGCAGACGCACACCGAGATCAACCACTGGGTAACCAGCCAGAGGACCCGCTTTCAGCTGTTCCTGAATGCCTTTATCAACGGCAGGGATGTATTCACCAGGAATTACACCACCTTTGATGTCGTTGACGAACTCGTAACCTTTCGGATTTGAGCCCGGCTCCAGTGGGTACATGTCGATAACAACATGACCATACTGACCACGACCACCAGACTGCTTGGCGTGTTTACCTTCGATATCGGTAACTTTCGCACGAATCGCTTCACGATAAGCAACCTGTGGTTTACCCACGTTTGCTTCAACGTTGAATTCACGTTTCATACGGTCAACGATGATATCGAGGTGCAACTCACCCATACCAGCGATGATAGTCTGGTTAGATTCTTCGTCAGTCCATACACGGAAAGACGGGTCTTCTTTAGCCAGACGGCCCAATGCCAGACCCATTTTTTCTTGGTCAGCTTTGGTTTTCGGTTCTACCGCGATGGAGATTACCGGCTCTGGGAATTCCATACGTTCCAAAATGATAACGTTATCTGGATCACACAGAGTGTCACCCGTCGTTACATCTTTCAGACCGATAGCAGCAGCGATATCGCCTGCGCGAACTTCTTTGATCTCTTCACGCTTGTTAGCGTGCATCTGAACGATACGACCAAAACGCTCACGTGCTGATTTAACTGGGTTCAGTACGGTATCACCGGAGTTAACCACACCAGAGTACACGCGGAAGAACGTCAGGTTACCAACAAACGGGTCGGTAGCAATTTTGAACGCCAGTGCAGCAAACGGCTCGTCATCACTTGCGTGACGCTCAGCCGGCGTGTCTTTACCGTCATCCAAAAGACCGTTGATCGCAGGTACGTCAACCGGGGATGGCAGGTAGTCAACTACCGCATCCAGCATCGCCTGAACACCTTTGTTCTTAAATGCAGAACCACAGGTTACCAGAATGATTTCGTTGTTCAGAACGCGCTGACGCAGAGCTTTTTTGATCTCTTCTTCAGTCAGTTCTTCACCACCCAGGTATTTCTCCATCAGCTCTTCAGAAGCTTCTGCTGCGGATTCGATCAGGTTCTGGTGCCATTCTTCAGCCAGATCTTGCAAATCAGCCGGGATATCTTCGTATTCGAAGGTCACGCCCTGATCGGCATCATTCCAGTTGATGGCTTTCATTTTCACCAGGTCAACAACACCGGTGAAACCTTCTTCAGCACCAATTGCCAGCTGCAGCGGAACAGGGTTCGCGCCCAGACGGGATTTGATCTGACCAACAACTTTCAGGAAATTCGCACCCATGCGGTCCATTTTGTTAACGAACGCAATGCGTGGAACTTTATATTTGTTTGCCTGACGCCATACGGTTTCAGACTGCGGCTGAACACCACCAACTGCGCAGTAAACCATTACCGCACCATCCAGTACACGCATGGAACGTTCTACTTCGATAGTGAAGTCAACGTGTCCCGGGGTGTCGATGATGTTTACGCGATGCGGTTCATACTGCTTAGCCATACCAGACCAGAATGCAGTAGTCGCTGCGGAGGTGATAGTAATACCACGCTCCTGCTCCTGCTCCATCCAGTCCATGGTAGCTGCGCCGTCATGAACTTCACCGATTTTATGGTTTACACCAGTGTAGAACAGAATACGTTCGGTAGTAGTGGTTTTACCGGCGTCGATGTGCGCACTGATACCGATGTTACGGTAGCGTGCGATGGGTGTTGTACGAGCCATTTGTATCCTCTATTTACTAGGGCGTTCAATTTAGTTAACCCAAGCGGGTTGGCTATTTTTAGCGCCCGCTTGGTTAGCATGACTACAGCGAAGGGATTACCAACGGTAGTGAGCGAACGCCTTGTTAGCTTCGGCCATACGGTGAACGTCTTCACGTTTCTTAACAGCAGTACCTTTGTTTTCTGCTGCATCAGAAAGTTCGTTCGCCAGGCGCAGAGCCATAGATTTATCACCGCGTTTACGAGCAGCTTCTACGATCCAACGCATTGCCAACGCATTACGACGAACCGGACGGACTTCTACTGGTACCTGATAAGTAGAACCACCAACGCGGCGCGACTTAACTTCGACAGTCGGGCGAACGTTGTCCAGAGCTACTTCAAAAGCTTCCAGATGATCTTTACCAGAACGCTGAGCCAGGGTCTCCAGCGCGGTATAGACGATTGCTTCAGCAGTAGATTTTTTACCATCTACCATCAGGATGTTTACAAATTTGGCCAGCAGTTCTGATCCGAACTTAGGATCCGGCAGAATTTTACGTTGACCAATGACGCGACGACGTGGCATGGAAATACTCCGTTGTTAATTCAGGATTGTCCAAAACTCTACGAGTTTAGTTTGACATTTAAGTTAAAACGTTTGGCCTTACTTAACGGAGAACCATTAAGCCTTTGGCTTCTTCACGCCGTATTTGGAACGGGATTGCTTACGGTCTTTAACACCTGAGCAGTCCAGCGCGCCACGAACGGTGTGGTAACGCACACCTGGCAGGTCTTTAACACGACCGCCACGGATCAGGATCACGGAGTGTTCCTGCAGGTTATGACCTTCACCACCGATATAGGAGGTAACTTCAAAACCGTTAGTTAAACGAACACGACATACTTTACGCAGTGCGGAGTTCGGTTTTTTAGGGGTGGTAGTATATACACGGGTACATACGCCACGTTTCTGCGGGCATGCTTCCAGCGCCGGAACGTTGCTTTTAGCAGCCTTCAGGGAGCGTGGTTTGCGTACCAGCTGGTTAATCGTTGCCATTCAAAAAGCTCCTGGGTTTTGCTTCGTAAACACGTAATAAATCGCCTCATGTTTGCGCAAGGCAAAGTATGAGGACGCAGAATTTTAGGGCTGGCAGTGGAAGGAGTCAAGAAATATACAAAAATTCGGCGTTACCACGCGAGTTGCTGCGGGTGCTCCACTGTCAGTTGAACAAACTGATTATAGTCAATGAGTGTCACATTGTTTGAAATTTGTTCAGTTATTCCTCTTGCCTCAGCATCAGGCCGGAGCGCATAGAGAAGAACCGCTGAATCCAGCAGACGATGAATAATATCTCCACCAGCCAGCGCGGCGATAACACCATCTTGCAATAAGACCAACGCATCACCCTGCCCCACACTGCGCAAAAGTGCATCCAGGTCAACGTGATAAGGAGAATGTGAGAGCGTATGTAGCATAAAGGGGAAATCCGTCGCTAGAATGAAAGGATGGAATGATAATCGGCCAGCTTACTGCGCCATGCTTGCGGCGCTAATAGTTCGACATCCAAAACCCAATCTGTCTCTATACTCAGCCCACGCTGACGCACAGAAGTCTCGCACAGATAGCAACATTCGATATCGTACAATGGCAACACACCAAACGTTGCGATGTAATTACGCATCAAAATCTTTTCCGGCTGTTGATGTGGCAGCAGTTGCAGTACGCCATCACCAACAAAAAATACGCCAATCTCTTCCGTCAGTGCTGACATCGCCAATAGCGCATCCAGCCCTTCACGCCCGGAGGCACTCCCATGCGGAGAATGCGTAAAAACAAATGCGACTCGCTTCATAACGCTACCTTAAAACTGAATAACCCGATCGCAGGTCAGCACCGATTGCGCCAGTTCACCCAACCCGCTAAGAACAAAGCCGGGTTGCAGATTCGCTCCTGCAAGATTGAGCTGAGTGGCTTGCTGCGCGTCGGTCACACCTCTGCGTAATGCAGCAGCGACACAGACATTCAGCGCCACCTGATGCGTTTCACCCAACTGCTGCCAGGCGCGTACAAGATCACACTCATCATTAGCGGGTGACGTCAGTTGGTTGGCATTTAACACACCTTCTCGATAGAAGAACACACTTTTCAGCCTGTGCCCTTCAGCTAACAGCGCCTGCGCAAACTGCAACGCGCTGCTCGCTTGCTGTGTGCCATAAGCCGGGCCGGTCACCAGCAAGCAGTAACTCAGCATTAACGTTCGTGCCCGCTGAAGTCGCCGCTTTTGAATTGACGAATATAAAGATAAACCGTGTGCTTGGAGATATTCAGACGTTCGGCAACCTGGTTGATGGCGTCTTTAATATCAAAGATGCCTTTTTCGTACAGACTCAGGACGATTTGGCGGTTTTTCGCATTATTGGAGACATTGCGATCCGCATTAACTTCCTCAATGGAAAACTCCAGCGTTTGTGCAACCAGGTCATCAACAGATGATGCGAAGTTAACAGAAGATGCAACGTCATGCGTTTCAGGTGGAATAAAGGTCTGCACAATCTGTGAGAAAGGTACATCCAGATTCATGTTGATACACAGCAGCCCAATCACGCGCTGATCGCGATTACGGATCGCAATCGTCACTGACTTCATCAACACGCCGCTTTTTGCGCGGGTAAAATAGGCTTTCGACACGCTGCTATCTTCACCAGCCATGTCGTGCAACATACGCAATGCAAGATCCGTAATCGGCGAGCCAATCTTCCTACCGGTATGTTCCCCATTCGCAATACGCACGGCAGAACATTTAAGATCCTCAAGCGAGTGCAACACAATCTCACAGTGCTCACCAATCAACATGGCCAAGCCATCAACCACCGCTTCATACGATTTCAGGATCTCGTAGTCCGTTTGGCTAAACGGCCGTTCATCGAGTAAATCAAGCTCATAAGATTCGCCAGATACAAGCGAATTAGACATGGCAGATACCACCCTCAACGTCATTTATTTATTTTGTATTGACAGGGGACATAGTCTAGCAAATGTCCACACTCGCGTCCCTGAATTTAACGGGCTACCTCTTAAGGTTGTATTAATTTAACCCCGCTAGAGTCTGCGTCTTCTTTCCTCTCCATCATGGAAATCACGAGAGACGTATATGAAAAATCCAATACCGATGGGCAGGCCACACGTGAGCAGCATTACGTTCGTGCTGATATTTTCTGCCTTTATTACTCTGGTTCAGAACATCGCCTACTACCGCCAGACGCTACAACTGCTGGACATGACAGACTGGATCAATATTCCTTTCTTTCTCAGCATGCCGGTGGTGATTTTCGCGGTGCTGAATATTATTTTCACACTGCTGGCAGTACCTTATCTGCGTAAGGCCGTCATCGTTCTTTTCCTGCTGACTGGCGCCGCCGCGCAATACTTTATGCTGAACTACGGCATTATCATTGACCGCACCATGATCCAGAATATTCTGGAGACGACGGCCAGCGAGTCTTTCTCACTGCTTACGCCACAGCTTGTCGCCTGGGTATTCTTTATTGGCGTCATTCCCGCCGCGCTCGCTATCTGGATAAAAATAAAGCCCGCCAAACCGACAACCCTCTATATCGGCATGCGTTTTCTCAGCATTATTATTTCGTTATTCGCCATTTTATCTGTCGCGGCATTCTTTTATAAAGATTACGCCTCGTTCATGCGTAATAACAAAGAGTTGGTCAAAGCGATTACGCCCAGCAATATTGTAGCGGCCAGCCTGTCCTACCATAAGCATAGCGCGCTGGCTAATTTACCTCTGGAGCAGATTGGTCTGGACGCTCACAAAGTGTCACCATCGTCCCCAACAGCAAAAAAGAATCTGGTTATTCTGGTGGTTGGCGAGACATCCCGTGCGCAAAACTTTTCGCTGGGTGGCTATGGGAAGGAAACCAATCCGCTGCTAGCAAAAGACAACGTAGTTTATTTTGCAAACACATCATCGTGCGGCACATCAACAGGCGTTTCCGTTCCCTGCATGTTTTCCAACATGCCGCGCCAACGCTTTAATGGTGACGTAGCCAGCCATCAGGAAGGGCTGCTGGATATATTACAGCGGGCAAAAGTTAACGTGCTCTGGCAGGAAAATGACGGCGGCTGCAAAGATGCCTGTACACGTGTGCCAACGGCTGATGTGACATCGCTGAAACTACCAGGTCTCTGCACCAACGGCGAATGCCACGATGAAGCGTTATTCCACGGCGTCGAAGACTATATCAATAAACTCGATAACGACGGGATTATCGTATTACATACCATAGGCAGCCACGGCCCGAGTTATTACCAGCGCTACCCTGACACCTTTAAGAAATTTACTCCAACCTGTGATACCAATCAGATTCAAACCTGTACGCAAGAAGCGCTGACCAACACATATGACAACACGATCCTGTATGTCGATTTTGTTCTGGATAAAACGATCAACCTACTGAAACAACATCAGGATAAATTTAATACGTCGCTGGTTTACCTGTCTGACCACGGCGAATCGTTAGGCGAGAACGGCATCTACCTGCACAGCATGCCCTACTCTATTGCGCCAAAGCAGCAAACGCATGTGCCGATGTTGATTTGGTTATCAACGGGTTATCAGCAACAGCACGCCATTCAGGACACCTGTCTGCGCCAGAACGCGAAGCAGCAAGATTACTCGCAAGATAATCTTTTCCATACCATACTGGGGATGTTTAGTATCGCCACGAAAGAATATCAGCCTCAGCTCGATATCCTTCAGCCGTGCAGGGACAAGGCAACATGAAATTATTGATTGTTGAAGACGATAAGCTGTTGCAGGAAGGATTATTATTGGCGTTGAGTCATGAAGGTTATGCCTGCGATTGTGCAGGCACGGCCAAAGAAGCGGACGCGCTCATCAGTAGCGCGCACTACAGTCTGGTGATTCTCGATCTCGGCTTACCGGACGACGACGGCCTCGCTCTGCTATCCCGCTGGCGTAAGAATAATTATCATCATCCCGTGCTCATCTTAACGGCACGGGATAAGGTCAACGATCGCGTCAGCGGACTGGATGTCGGCGCAGACGATTACCTTGCCAAGCCTTTCGCGTTGACTGAATTACAGGCGCGCGTACGCGCGCTGATTCGCCGCAATCAGGGTTCAAGCAACAGCAAGATACAGGTCGACAACATCACATTGGATTTAAACAATCAGCAAGTGTGGCTGGACGAAAAATCGATAGTGCTGACGCCGAAAGAGTTTGCGATACTTTCCCGCCTGGTGTTGAAAGCGGGTTCTCAGGTGCACCGTGAGCTTCTTCATCAGGACATTTATGCCTGGAACGACGACCCATCCTCCAATTCGCTGGAAGTCCATATCCATAATCTGCGGCACAAGATAGGGAAAGACCGCATCCGGACCCTGCGAGGCTTTGGCTATCTGTTGACCAAAGGGGAACAACCATGAAGGGCGATACCGACGCCGTCACCAGCATGCGCCGTCGTTTGGTGCTGGCTCTAGGCGGCATTCTCCTCGTCTGCCAGATGATCAGCGTATTCTGGCTCTGGCACGAAAGCGAAGAACAGATTGGTCTGCTAGTTGATAAATCCCTGAGTGCAACCGCTCAAAATATGCAGATCGATCAAGAGATTAATGAGGCAATCGCCTCGCTCAGTATCCCAAGTCTGGTGATGGTCATCCTGACGTTGCTCATGTGCTTTCAGGCGGTCAGTTGGATCACCCGCCCGCTTTCTCGGCTACAGGAAGAATTGCAGGATCGTACTGCTGAAAATCTGGAACCGCTGCCACAACAGAGTGACATTAAAGAAGTTGCAGCCGTCACACACACCATCAACCAGCTTTTTCAACGTCTGGACGAAACGTTGAAACGCGACAGGCAATTTACTGCCGATGTCGCCCATGAGTTACGAACGCCGCTAGCTGGCATTCGGCTGCATCTGGAATTACACCAGCAGCAACATCAGATTGATTGCAGCTCACTCATCAAACGTATCGATAAAATGGTCAAAACGGTGGAACAACTCTTACTGCTTGCCCGTGTTGGACAGGATTTCTCGGCAGGCCACCACGAAAATGTCGCATTCCTGCAAGATGTCATCTTTCCCATGCAGGATGAACTGGCCGAGATGCTGCAAAAACGTCAACAAAGGCTGAAATGGGTATTACCGCGAGAAGATATCACTCTGCGCGGTGATGCTACGTTACTCCAGTTACTGTTACGTAATTTGGTAGAGAACGCCTATCGCTATAGCCCTGAAGAAAGTCAGATTACAGTGAGCCTTAACACCCAACAACATGTTGAATTACAGATCGAAGATGAAGGGCCGGGTATCGATGAAAGCAAAGTCGGTGAATTGAGTAAGGCGTTTGTACGAATGGACAGCCGCTATGGCGGTATCGGCCTCGGGCTGAGTATCGTTACGCGCATTGCCCAATTGCACGATGGGAAATTTTTTCTCAGTAATCGACCGCAAGGTCCTGGTGCACTCGCACGGGTAGTACTAACCACGCCTGATGACTACCCAGATTCAGCCTGAAGAACACCAATAGAAGATCTACGTCAAAATAGCACCGCGACGACACATCCCTGTGCAGAAGCCTTATCCCATTATTGATACACAGGATAGCGGCGGCACAGTGCTACCACCTGCTCACGAACGCGATCGCGTATCGTCGTTAATTCTTCATTTCCGGCACCCAGTCCATCCAGCACATCACATAACCATCCCGCCAATTGCTCACACTCCGCCACACCGAAACCGCGCGTCGTCACAGCTGGCGTACCAATACGCAGACCCGAGGTAACAAAAGGCGAACGCGGGTCGTTAGGCACCGAATTCTTATTTGCCGTGATATAAGCCTCGCTCAGCGCAGCATCGGCATCCTTACCGGTATACGGCTTGTCGGATAGATCGATCAGCAGCAAGTGGTTGTCGGTACCACCGGAGACGATCTTGTAACCACGCTGCTGGAGGATACGCGCCATTGCCCGGGCATTGGCCACCACTTGACGTTGATAAACCGTGAAATCAGGGCGTAACGCTTCCTTGAAGGCTACCGCTTTAGCCGCAATGATATGCATCAATGGGCCACCTTGAATGCCGGGGAACACAGCGGAATTCAGCTTTTTGTAAAAATCCTCACTCTGCCCCTTGGCCAAAATAATGCCACCACGCGGGCCGCGCAGGGTTTTATGGGTCGTACTGGTGACGACATGTGCGTGAGGAAGCGGGTTCGGGTATTCACCTGCGGCCACCAAACCTGCGACATGCGCCATATCCACCCAAAAGATCGCGCCCACCTTGTCAGCAATCGCGCGCATCCGCGCCCAGTCCTTGTGACGTGAATAGGCGGAGAACCCGCCTATCAGCATTTTTGGCCGAGTTTCCAAGGCAATACGCTCCATTTCGTCATAGTCGATAAGCCCTGTTTCAGGGTCCAGACCATAAGGTACGATCTTGTAGTGGCGACCAGAGAAATTGGAGGGGTTACCGTGAGTCAAATGCCCGCCTTGAGCCAGATTCATCCCCATCACGGTGTCACCGGGGTTAGTCAGTGCCAGAAACACGGCCGCATTAGCCTGAGCACCAGCATGGGGCTGAACGTTAGCGTAATCGCAGTCAAACAGCGCTTTGGCCCGTTCGATAGCCAGACGTTCGGCTACGTCTACATACTCGCAGCCGCTGTAGTAGCGCTTTCCGGGGTAACCTTCTGCATATTTGTTGGTGAACACAGAATTCTGGATAGCCATCACCAGCGGACTGGCATAGTTCTCTGAAGCGATAAGTTCAATATGGGTTTCCTGACGATTTTCTTCATGCAGGATGGCATCGGCCAACTCGGGGTCGAAATCCGTGAGAGTCAAAGAGGTGTCATACATGGGGCATCATCCTAATACGTTAATCATGGTTTTTTTAAAGACTTGCTTCTGTGCTGGTTTCATTAGGCCAGTAGTAGCTATCCGGAAGAGGACGCGCCCCGAAGATGGCCTGACCGACACGTACGACAGTGGCACCTTCCTCAATAGCTATTTCAAAATCGCCGGACATCCCCATGGATAATTCATCCAGCCCGACGCCGACAGGCGCGTTTTGCTGCAACCAGTCGCGCAGATTACGCAGCCGAATAAAACACTGACGCACACGTTCAGCCTCGTTGGAAAACAGCGCCAGCGTCATGAGCCCACGCACACGTAACGTAGGGAATGCGGGAAGCGCCTGAATAAAAGCGGGTACGTCTTCAGGAGACAGGCCGTACTTACTGGCCTCGCCGGAGGTATTAACCTGCACGAATACATCCAGCGAACGTCCTTCAACGTGTAAGCGGCGATCCAACGCTTCAGCCAGTCGCAGGCTATCCAATGCCTGAAATTCGGTAGCGAAGCGCGCCACCAGCTTAGCCTTATTGGTTTGCAGGTGGCCAATGACCGACCACTGTAAGTCGGCTAAGTCCTGCATAGCTTCCCATTTGCGGTACGCCTCCTGCACCTTGTTCTCACCCAATATCCGGCAACCCGCCATATAGGCCATACGCAGGCGGTTTTCCGGTTTAGTTTTGCTGACTGGCAGCAGTCGCACCGTTGCAGGATCGCGGCCGACGCGGTGACAGGCCGCCGCGATGCGCACCTGTACCGCCGCCAGATTACGTTGGAAATCCTCAACCGTGGCGGCTTCGGGATAGCGACCATGGCTGTCGTGGCGAGTTGGTGTATCGGAAGATATCGGCATCAGCCTAACTCCTGATGAAGAGGATGAATGGGTTGTGAAACGTATTTATAGATTTAAAATAGCCGGATGTTCCCCACCATTTTTTTGATAATAGGCAGACCAATTGTTCAAACACGCCCAGCTTGAATCGGTCAAAGCCTGGATTGGCAATCCTACGCACGATGCTTTACCCCTGCATGCTCGTATCCAGCGTGCGATTCGTCAGCTCATCCTCGATGGTATCCTCGACGTGGGAAAATCCTTACCCGCCTCACGCGCACTAGCGACATCACTCGGGGTTTCGCGTGATACGGTCGAATCGGCTTACAGCCAGCTTCATGCAGAAGGGTTCATTGAGCGTCGTGTTGGCAGCGGCAGTTTCGTGTCGGAACGGGCAAAGCGTCTGTCAGGACGTGGCAAAGCCCGGAAAGCAGGAGATAGCAAAGCAGAACTGCGCCTCAGCCAACGTGGCAGCGCCATGTTCCAGAATGGCGGTGTACGTGATTTCATCGTACCGCGCGCGTTCGCGCCCGGCGTGCCGGAAACACGTAATTTTCCTCTCCAGACCTGGGAACGGTTGGAACGGCAGGTGCTAAAAGAATATGGCACTCAGGCGCTGCTACACAGCCCACCGCAGGGTATGGAAGCGCTGAGACGAGCCATCGCAGACTATGTCAATCTTGAACGAGGAGCCCGTGCCACACCTGATCGTGTGTTGGTGTTGACCAGTTCCCAGCAAGCGTTAACTCTCTGCGCGAATGTGCTGATGGATGCTGGCGATCGGATCTTCCTTGAAGATCCCGTGTACCACGGCGCACGCAAGGCTTTTGAGGCTGCCGGGCTCGCGTGCGTACCGATACCGTTAGATGCCGATGGCTTGCAGGTCGATCGCCTGCTTGAAGCAAGCAGCGACCATCATACGCCCGCCAAAGCCGTATTCCTGACGCCATCACACCAGTTTCCAACCGGTGCGACGCTGGCGCTAGATCGAAGGCTGGCCGTTATCGAATGGGCCAGGCAGTACAAAAGCTGGATTATTGAAGACGACTACGACAGCGAGTTTCACTACGCGGGTAAACCCACTGCCTGCGTACAGGGACTCGATCCGCACGATCGCACGATCTATATCGGCACCTTCACCAAATCGCTGTTTCCCGGCCTGCGCATCGGCTACATGGTACTGCCGCCGCAGTTGATCGCACCGATGACCGTGGGCCGTACCTTGATGGATGGGCACAGCGCACCGATTCCACAGCTCACGCTGGCACGTTTCATTGAAGGTGGCCACTTCGGTGCCCATGTGCGCACGATGCGTACCATTTACGCAGAACGCCGCGATGCGTTGGCACATCTGGTTCGCCAGCATTTGGCTGATTTCGTAGAGCCACGAGTGCCGACTGGAGGTATGCAGATGCCCTGTATCTTCATTCGAGACATCCCAGAGCACGATGCGGTGGAGTCTGCACGCCGAGCCGGTATCGATCTACTGGGGCTGACAGCGCTGCATGCGTCGGGCCAGCATAAAGCTGGTTTCCTCATGGGATTTGCGGCCCACGCTCCGCATGAACTGGACATTGCCGTCAAGACGTTGGCAAAGGTGCTACGTGCGCTGTGCTGATGATGGGTAGCAGGTAGTAGATGACAGATAGGTGCCGTCACGGTTAACGGGAAAGGGATTCAATTGCAGGGAAGTATGGTGAAAACCGCAGGCCAGTGCCTGCGGTCATATTGCTACTATCGCGATGCTTACTTAGCGGCTTTCTCTTCGGCTGCTGGTTTTTCAGCTTTCGCATCATCCGCTGCTTTCAGGTCAGCTTCAGATTTGATGTCCAACAGTTCAACGTCAAACACCAGTGTGGAGTTAGCTGGAATACCAGGCACGCCGTTTTCGCCATAGGCCAGCGCTGGTGGGATAGCCAGCTTAATTTTGCCGCCTTTCTTAACGTGCTTCAGACCTTCAGTCCAACCTGGGATCACACCGTCCAGACGGAAAGAAAGCGGCTCACCACGTTTGTAGGAGTTATCGAACTCGCTACCGTCAACCAGCGTACCTTTGTAGTTAACGACTACGGTATCACTGTCTTTCGGTGCGCTGCCGCTACCTTCTTTCTCAACCTGATACAGAAGGCCAGATTCAGTTTTCTTCACGCCTTTTTCTTTGGCGAAAGTTTCAAGATACTTCGTGCCTTTATCAGCGTTATCTTTCGCATCTTGCTTCATTTTGGCTTCAGCAGCAGCTTTTACTTTGCCTTCAAAACCTTGCAGCGTTTTCTCGATTTCTTCGTCAGTCAACTTGCTCTTGTCAGCAAACGCATCTTGCACACCAGCAATCAGCTGTTCTTTATCCAGCTTGATACCTAACTTTTCTTGCTCTTTCAGAGAGTTATCCATGTAACGCCCTAAAGAAGCACCTAGTGCATAAGCCGCTGCCTGCTCATCGCTTTTGAATTTGGCTGCCGCAGCATTGTCAGATGCCTGCGCCTTGTCTGCTGCCAAGACCTGACCTGCGTTCAGAGCCAGAGCCATCGTTGTTGCTAACAGCGTTACTTTAAACAGTGATTTCATCCATTTCTCCAGCATCTGGAGCGACGTGCTCCAGCCATCATTAAAATAAATTCGCGCCTACTATAACTGTGCGGACGAAGACAACACAACGACACACTCGACAATCCTTTGATAAAAAATGTCAGGACGCTTTTCCGACATCATTTGTATCGCCCTAAGGCCATCCGGCAACGATATGCCCCATTTCGGATACTGCATTGCGCCCTACTGCGACCGTTTTTACTACCAGAAGTTTCCGCTTTCTGACAAACTCGCAGGTAACAAGAAGTAAGGGGAATACCGATGTCACCATCAGCACTCGAAGAACGGCTTGAACAGTTGGAAAGCCGACAGGCCTTTCAGGAATTAACCATAGAAGAGCTTAACCAAACGGTTATTCAACACGAGCGAGAAATTAGCCGCCTGCGTGAACACGTCCGTCTACTCACCGACAGGCTGCGCAACCAGCAAACGTCGCTTGTCGCTCCTCAGTCGGAAGAAACGCCGCCGCCACATTACTGAACCTGACATAGCGAGGTTCACCACCGGCCAGATATAAAAAAACCTCAGGTGATATTCATCAACCTGAGGTTTTTTTTATGACAGTATTCGGCCGTCGTATGCGCTACGACCGATTAGTGGCAACCGCATCCACCGTGGCCGCCGCAGCCGCCTTTACCGTGTTGGTGATCATGGTCATGATCGTGGTCATGGCCGTGACCGCCGCAGCAACCATCACCATGTTCATGATCGTGTTCGCCATGAACGTGGCCGTGTGCCAATTCTTCTTCCGTCGCTTCACGAATGGCAATCACTTCAACATGGAAGCTCAGGTTTTGGCCTGCCAGCATATGGTTGCCGTCGACAACAACGTGGTCATCTTCAACTTCGGTGATTTCAACTGGAACTGGGCCCTGATCGGTTTCAGCCAGAAAACGCATACCAACTTGCAGCTCGTCAACGCCCATAAAGACATCTTTCGGTACGCGTTGAACCAGATTCTCGTCATAGTTGCCGTAAGCGTCGCTGGAACCAATGTTCACATCAAACGTTTCGCCCGCTTCACGGCCTTCCAACGCTGTTTCCAGACCTGAAATCAGGGAACCGTGACCATGCAGATAGTCCAACGGTGCGCTCACCGGAGACTCATCAACCAACACACCGTCTTCTGTACGTACCTGATAGGCCAGACTGACCACCAGATCTTTTGCTACTTTCATGACATCTCCTACCGTTGGAAATTAAACTGGCGCAAATTGTAGCTGAAAAATATCCCTATGTACCGTCTGGAATCAAAAAACGTCAACGGTTGATGACAATGCCATCATGACACTCATCCCTTATTCCGGACGGAAGATCCCGATAATATCGCTAGCCTGCGGAGCGGCTGCCGCAGCGGGTTCATCTGCCTGACTCTGGCGATACCCGCACTTCACGCACACCACGACCTCGACGTCATCTTCTCGTCCAACCGCCAGCGTGTCCTGAGCCTGACACGTCGGGCACACCGCCCCTGCAATAAAGCGTTTACGCATGATAACTCCAATTCATCGCCGTTCTAAAACCTAGAACCTATCCCGGTAGGCGTTATTGGCGCAGCCAGTTTGGACACGGACAGCGCGCAGAAACCGGAGCGTACACGTAGTACGTGAGGATTTATTCGCTTCGCTCACCCTACGGGCCGCCCCAAGAGGCGTTCAAACGCAATTGCGTTTGTGCGAGCACTGCCCAGGTTCAAAATGGCAAGTAAAATAGCCTAGAGAATAGGTTCTTACTCGTCGTCCTCATCCCACACGCTGGGTCGACGACGCTCGCGCAGCATTTCCCGCTGGAAAATATCCTCCAGCTCACGACGCGCCTCTTTCACACGGGAGATTTGTGCAACATCTCCTGTCAGTTGCGGCATCAGTTCACGTAGCATACGCATATCAAGACGCCGGAAGTGCTGCTGTGCGCGCATCGCCTGATGGGGATGCATGCCGAGTGTTACCAGTGTTTTCCGCCCCAGTTCCAACGCACTGGAAAAGGTTTCACGTGAGAAATGCCTCACGCCCGTCTGCAACAGTTCATGGGCTTCAACACGCCCACGCGCCCGCGCCAGAATCTCCAGATTCGGAAAATGCTGTTGGCACAGGTGTACAATTTCCATCGTATCTTCCGGCGTATTACAGGTAATCACAATCGAACGTGCTTTGTCCGCACCTGCCGAACGCAGCAGTTCCAGCTCCGTGGCATCGCCATAATAAACCTTATAGCCATAACTGCGCATCAGGCTGACGGCGCTGATATCCCGCTCAAGAACCGTAATCCGCATTTTGTTCGCCATTAATAAACGACTGATCACCTGCCCGAAACGTCCGAAACCCACCACAATCACCTGCGGTTCATCATCCTCGACATAGGGTTTCTCATCCGGTACATCCTGCACGTTATAGCGACGCGCCAGAATGCGGTCGATCGCCTGCATCAGCAGCGGTGTCGTCATCATCGATAGCGTCACCGTCACAAGCAGCAGCGGCAGTTGCTCACCTTTCAATACGTTGAATGAAGCCGCGGCAGAAAACAGCACGAAAGCAAACTCGCCGCCTTGACTCAGCACGCCAGCAAACTGCAAGCGCTCGGAGCGGCGCATTCGGTTAACCCGCGCGAGGAAATAAAGTACAGCCGCTTTCACCGCCACCAGCACCAACACCGCAACCATAATTTTCACGATGTGGGTGTAGAGAATCCCGAGATTCAGCGCCATTCCTACAGAGATAAAGAACAGGCCTAATAACAAACCTTTGAACGGTTCAATCGCGATTTCCAACTCATGCCGGTATTCGCTTTCCGCCAGCAGAATCCCGGCGATAAAGGTGCCTAACGCCATGGAAAGCCCTAATGCTTCCATAAACAGCGCAGAGCCGAGCACCAGCAACAACGCTGCGGCAGTGAATACTTCGCGCACGCCGGATGCCGCAATAAAACGGAACAGCGGACGTACCAGATAGCGGCCACCGATTAACATACCGAGAAACGCGGCGACCTTCAGGCCAATCCGCTCCCAATCGCCGAAATCACCCTGCACACCAGCCAGAATGGGAATCAGCGCCAGCGCAGGAATCACCGCCAAATCCTGAAACAGTAGGACAGAAAAACCAAGTTGGCCGGACTCGCTGCGGTTCATGCCTTTCTCACGCATCAGTTGCAGCGCCATGGCCGTTGACGACATCGCCAGCCCCACGCCACCAATCAACGCGGACTGCCACGAGAAGTCCGTCAGATACAAGGCTCCGCCTAAAATCAGCGCACTCAGGCCAACCTGAGCCGCCCCCACGCCGAAGATTGAACGACGCAGCGTCCAGAGCTTGGAGGGATTCAGTTCCAGACCGATGATGAACATCAGGAAAACGACACCCAGCTCCGAGAAATGCAGGATGGCGTCCACATCGCGAATAAAGCCGAGTCCCCAAGGGCCAATGGCGATCCCGGCGATCAAATAGCCCAATACGGCACCAATTCCTAATCGGGCAGCGATCGGTACAGCTACTACCGCCACAAACAAAAACAAGACTCCGGCGGTCAGTAGCGCGGAACTCTCCATATTAGCGTTCCTCTTCAGATAAAGGGGAGGATAGCCATTCGCCGTAGGCTCTGGCGTAGCTCGATAACACGTCGGGCTGTAAACGACGCGCCCAGTAAACAATCATCGGGCGCATCCAATGCATACGACACATGCCGGCTGTCAGCTCAAACGGACGTAACAAATCATCCATGGGGTAACGGTTGTTGCCATCAGCATGGTAAGCATCTTCCGGTTCACCGGTCGTAATCACTGAACGCCAGTATTTCCCCGCCAGCGCATTGCCACCAATCCCATTGGCAAAACCACGGGATAACACCCTATCGAGCCACTCTTTCAGTAACGCTGGGCAGCTATAAGTATAAAACGGGTGTTGGAAAACAATGATCTGATGCTCACGCAGCAGCTGTTGTTCGTGATGAATATCGATAAAAAAATCAGGATAGTGTGCGTAAAGATCGTGCACGGTTACATTCGCCAACTGCTGCGCCGGTTGCAATAAGACCCGGTTCGCGACCGAGTCCTGTGGTTCCGGATGGGCATACAGCAGCAAAATCTTCGGTGGCTGCGACATCATTCCCCTCCAAAGCGTCGTCATGATAATCGTTTTCCGTTACCATGCAGCGCAACGACTAAAAACAGGACACCGCGTGTCCTGATATGTCCACAATTTAACATACTCTGAACATACGGCGCTTTATGATTGTTTTCTCTTCGCTGCAAATTCGACGTGGTGTGCGCGTTCTCATCGACAACGCGACAGCAACGGTTAATCCCGGCCAGAAAGTCGGTCTGGTTGGCAAGAACGGCTGTGGTAAATCTACGCTGCTGTCATTACTGAAAGGTGAAATCAGCGCCGACGGTGGTAGCGCGACATTTCCGCAAAATTGGTCATTGGCCTGGGTTAATCAGGAAACCCCCGCGTTGGACAAACCCGCGCTGGACTACGTGATTGACGGTGACCGTGAGTATCGCCAGTTGGAAGCCGCGTTGCAAACCGCCAACGAAGAGAACGACGGCAACGCCATTGCCACGCTACACGGCAAGCTGGATGCGATTCAGGCCTGGACGATCCAGGCCAGGGCGTCAAGCCTGCTCAATGGGTTAGGGTTTTCTCAGCCACAGTTGCAGCAGCCTGTCAGCGCCTTTTCCGGTGGGTGGCGGATGCGTCTGAATCTGGCGCAGGCGCTGATCTGTCGTTCAGACCTGTTACTACTAGATGAACCAACCAACCACCTCGATCTGGATGCGGTTATCTGGCTGGAAAAATGGCTAAAAAACTATGCCGGCACGCTGGTTCTGATCTCGCACGACCGTGATTTCCTCGATCCGGTAGTGACCAAGATTCTGCACATCGAGCAGCAGTCGCTTAACGAGTACACGGGTAACTATTCTTCGTTTGAACGCCAACGCGCCACCCGCCTCGCACAGCAACAATCGCTTTATGAGCACCAGCAGGAGCGTGTCGCGCATCTGCAACACTATATTGACCGATTCCGTGCGCAAGCGACCAAAGCCAAGCAGGCGCAAAGCCGGATAAAAATGCTGGAACGCATGGAGATGATTGCGCCAGCGCATGTCGATAACCCGTTCCGCTTTAGCTTTCGCGCCCCGGAATCGCTGCCCAATCCACTGATGAAGATGGAAAAGGTCAGCGCAGGCTACAACGACAAGCTGATTCTCGAATCGATCAAACTCAATTTAGTGCCGGGTTCTCGCATCGGGCTGCTCGGCCATAACGGCGCAGGTAAATCTACGCTGATCAAGCTGCTTGCTGGCACGCTTGCCCCGCTGAAAGGAGAAATCGGGCTGGCGAAAGGCGTGAAGCTCGGTTATTTCGCCCAGCACCAGTTGGAGTTTCTGCGTGCGGACGAATCGCCTTTGCAACATTTGGTGCGTCTGGCAGAGCGGGAAACGGAACAACAGCTGCGCGACTACCTCGGTGGCTTCGGTTTTCAGGGCGACAAAGTCACGGAGATCACCGAGCGCTTCTCCGGCGGCGAAAAAGCCCGTCTGGTACTGGCACTGATCGTCTGGCAGCGCCCGAACCTCCTGTTGCTCGACGAACCGACCAACCACCTCGATCTGGATATGCGTCAGGCATTGACCGAAGCGTTAATCGATTTTGAAGGCGCGCTGGTTGTCGTCTCGCACGATCGACACCTGATCCGTTCTACCACCGACGATCTCTATCTGGTACACGACCAGAAAGTGGAACCGTTCGATGGCGATTTGGAAGACTACCAACAGTGGCTGGTCGGCCTGCAACGTCAGGAAAACGCGGCCGATGAAACACCAAAAGAGAATGCCGCCAACAGCGCACAAGGTAGAAAAGATCAGAAACGCCGCGAAGCCGAGTTGAGAACGCAAACGCAGCCGCTGCGCAAACAGATAACCAAGCTTGAGCAGCAGATGGGAAAGCTAGGGGAAACGCTGGCGGCGCTGGAAGCCCGGCTAGCGGACAGCGCCATCTATGACATCAGCCGCAAGGCCGAACTCACCGACTGCCTGCAACAACAAACCAAAGTCAAAATCGAGCTGGAAGAAACGGAAATGTCCTGGCTGGACGCACAAGAACAGCTAGAGCAGATGATGCAGAGCGAGTAATTTTGGTATTTCTCGCCTGAAAGGAGTCGCGAGCGGAAAACCGCTCGCTACTTCACCTGAACCAAATCAGCATTAATGCCAAATCAACAGCACACAGGCGGCGGTCAGCAGCCCCATTGACACGTTGAAGATAATCCACGCTTTTTTACTGCGCAGCAGTCGCCCAATCATCGTGCCGAACCCAAGCCAGATGACTCCCGAAACCAGATTGACCAACACAATCCCGATGCTTATCGCAATCACCGAATGGTTATAGCCTTCGCCCGCCAGGCTAAAACTAGCAACCGCACCCAGTGCCATGAGCCACGCTTTCGGGTTCAGGAATTGCAACAACCACCCTTGATAAAGTCGGATCGGCTGAGGCGGCGCAACGGATGTCTCCAACCGCTCGTAAGCCGCCGTGGCGATTTTCCACGCCAGCCAAAGCAGATAGGCACTACCGAGGACTTTCAGAATAAAGTGCAGCGAAGGATAAATCAGAATCAAGCCGCCGACGCCGAATGCTACCAGCAGCAAAATGCTCTGCATCCCCAACATGATGCCAACCATCAACCACAGTGAACGCATAAAGCCAAAATTCGCGCCCGAAGTGGTCAACAGCATATTATTCGGCCCCGGTGTAATAGCCGCCACCCACAAAAACCCCAACATCGAAAGAAATAAACTCAGTTCCATTATTTGTGGGCGCTCCTGACCCAAATGTCGTACCAACTGGCAGCATTGAAGCTAACAGTGTGATATTGATCGTACAAGAGCCGACAACAAGATTTTCATATCCTTTATGCATGACCATTTTCATCCGCTAAGCGGTGCGCATAATCCACATCTGCAAACGCTATTACCGCGCCTGATTCGCCGTCACGCGCAGTTTTCGCCAGTCTGGCAGGCGCTCGAATTACCCGACGGCGATTTCGTCGATCTGGCATGGAGCGAAGCGCCCGAGCAGGCACGGCATAAACCGCGTGTGGTGCTGTTTCACGGATTGGAGGGCAGTTTCCACAGCCCTTACGCTCACGGCCTGCTTCATGCCTGCAAACAGCGCGGCTGGCTGACCGTCATCATGCATTTTCGCGGGTGCAGCGGTAAGCCCAATCGGATGAAGCGTATTTATCATTCCGGCGAAACCAGCGATGCCAGCTATTTTCTGCGCTGGATGCAAGAAACGCTGGGCGATGCGCCAACCGCTGCCATCGGCGTTTCTCTCGGCGGCAACATGCTAGCCTACCTACTCGGTCAGCAGGGTGAAGCCTGTTCCCTGTCCGCTGCGGCCATCGTTTCCGCGCCATTGATGCTCGAACCTTGCAGCCGTCGGATGGAACAGGGTTTCTCCCGCGTCTATCAGCACTACCTACTACGCCTGTTGAAACAAAACGCTGGCCGCAAGCTGGCAGCCTACCCAGATACACTGCCGATTCAGTTGCCGCAGTTGAAGCGAATCCGCCAGCTACGCGAGTTTGATGACGTCATTACCTCACGTATCCACGGCTTCCACGATGCCGCTGACTACTATCGACGCTGTAGCGCCCTGCCGCTGTTACCTCAAATACGTAAGCCGTTGCTGATCATCCACGCAAAAGACGATCCTTTTATGACGTCAGACGTCATTCCCGATCTGTCGCAGTTACCGTCTAATATTGAGTATCAGCTAACACAACACGGCGGGCATGTTGGCTTCGTGAGTGGTACGTTATTGAAACCGGAAATGTGGCTGGAACAGCGCATTCCCAACTGGCTTAGCCCATTTTTGGACCATGCCGCCGATCCTTCTTCAGGAACCACTTTTACTCAGGAACCCTAGCGTGATTATTCCCTGGCAACAGCTCGATCCAGAAACGCTGGATAACATCATCGAATCATTTGTGCTGCGTGAAGGCACCGATTATGGCGAACAGGAGCGTTCGCTGGCGCAGAAAGTGGAAGATATCCGTAGTCAGCTCCAATCTGGCGAGGTCGTTTTGGTGTGGTCTGAGTTGCATGAGACGCTAAATATTATGCCGCGCGGACAGCTCAATGCCGGTGGACATGCTCCTTATTGAGCATGGTGAAAGGCGTGAAAGAACACGCCAAACATGCTAACAATGGGAACCATTACGTCATTTTTGAGAATGTACGCAGGCTTTCAGCCTATGCGCGCATCGCGATCACGGAGTCACGCGCTTTATGTCACATCAGCATCCGATTATTGCGGTTACGGGCTCCAGCGGAGCGGGAACCACGACAACCAGCCTAGCCTTTCGTAAGATTTTCCAGCAGTTTGATCTACGAGCAGCCCAGTTAGAAGGCGACAGCTTTCACCGCTATACCCGCCCGGAAATGGACATGGCGATCCGCAAAGCGCGTGATTTAGGACGCCACATTAGCTATTTCGGCCCAGAAGCGAATGATTTCAGCCTGCTGGAACAATCGTTTATCGAATATGGCCTGCATGGTCGCGGCCAGACGCGTAAATACCTTCACACTTATGATGAAGCCATTCCTTATAATCAGGTTCCTGGAACATTCACACCGTGGGAACCGATGCCGGAACCCACCGATATCCTGTTCTACGAGGGGCTGCATGGTGGCGTGGTCACTGAACAAAACAACGTGGCGCAACATGTCGATTTGCTCGTCGGCGTCGTGCCGATCGTCAATCTGGAGTGGATTCAAAAGCTGATTCGTGACGTCAATGAACGCGGTCACTCACGTGAAGCAGTGATGGATTCCGTCGTCCGCTCCATGGAAGACTACATCACCTATATCACGCCGCAGTTTTCTCGCACACACATCAACTTCCAGCGCGTGCCTACCGTAGACACCTCTAACCCGTTTGCCGCCAAGTCGATTCCCTCACTGGATGAAAGCTTCGTCGTCATTCACTTTCAAGGGTTGGATAATATTGATTATCCCTATCTGCTCGCCATGTTGCAGGGGTCATTTATCTCCCACATCAATACGTTAGTCGTTCCCGGCGGAAAAATGGGGCTAGCAATGGAACTCATCATGGCACCGCTGGTACAGCGGCTGATAGAAGGGAAAGCCATCGAATAAGCGAAGCTGGGCACGGCGAGGTCGTGCCCAGAGAAAGGGATTATTCCAGCACTCTAATTTCGTGGCTGTGCGTCACCTCAACGGCTTTACCCAGCATCAAGGCCACAGAGCAGTATTTTTCCGCTGACAGGGCAACGGCTCGCTCTACGGCTTTGTCAGTCAGCCCTTTTCCCGTCACGATAAAATGTAGATTGATATGGGTAAATAAGCGCGGCGCTTCAGAGCGGCGCTCCGAGGTTAATTTCACCTCACAATCTGCCACGTCGTTGCGACCTTTTTGCAGAATCGACACCACATCAATCGCACTGCATCCCCCTACGGACATCAACACCATTTCCATCGGACTGGGCGCTTTATCGCCGGAATTACCGTCCATCAATACCTGATGCCCTGATGCGGATTCGCCTAAAAACGTTAAGCCTTCAACCCATTTTACCCGAGCCTGCATGATGCCTCTCCACTAAAAATTTTTTGAAAATTTATACCGTTACTGTACAAAAACCAGCGTTAATCAGAGCTTTGTCATGCTGAAGCGAGACAACACAAGACACATCCTTAAAGCTGTGTTAAAACGAAAATAGAATAGACCTTTTCTGGACAAAGCCAGAAACGAAGAAGATGATGATGACGTAGCCAGACATACCCAGCCACGTTTACGGTGCACCAAGGTAGCAACCGAAAAATCAAGGGTACAGTGGTTCCAGTATATTCCCTGACGTCATTCTGACTAGACTGAATTTTATTTTTTTAGCAGTTAAACACGCCGTACAGGGAACTCTGACCCCTGTAATTTGCGCAGTGAATTACAACAGAGGATGATAGCGAATGGTTCTCGGCAAACCGCAGACAGACCCAACTCTCGAATGGTTCCTTTCCCATTGTCATATCCACAAGTATCCATCGAAGAGCACGCTGATTCACCAAGGTGAAAAAGCAGAAACGCTTTACTACATCGTGAAAGGCTCTGTCGCAGTGCTAATCAAAGATGAAGAAGGCAAGGAAATGATTCTTTCCTACCTCAATCAGGGCGATTTTATTGGTGAGCTCGGCCTGTTTGAAGAAGGTCAGGAACGCAGTGCCTGGGTTCGGGCAAAAACCGCCTGTGAAGTGGCTGAAATTTCCTATAAAAAATTCCGCCAACTCATCCAGGTTAACCCGGATATCCTCATGCGCTTGTCTGCGCAAATGGCAAGCAGACTTCAGGTCACCTCTGAGAAAGTCGGCAACCTCGCCTTCCTTGATGTGACCGGCCGTATCGCCCAAACATTACTCAACCTGGCCAAACAACCTGATGCCATGACGCATCCAGATGGCATGCAAATTAAAATTACCCGTCAGGAAATTGGGCAAATCGTTGGCTGCTCACGTGAAACCGTGGGCCGCATTCTGAAAATGTTAGAAGACCAGAACCTGATCTCCGCGCACGGTAAAACGATTGTCGTTTACGGCACCCGCTAATCCCTGTCGCTGTACCCTACCAACAAAAAAGCGTGAAGCCTCTGCTTCACGCTTTTTTATGGCGAGCTTCCTGCTCGCCACCCTATGGACCGTCGCAAGCAACGTTGAAAAACGTTCTCTACGTTTTTTATCGCTGCGCTTTTGAGAACGTCACTCAGTTTCCTACGTTAACGACCTGCGCAACCGCGTTGGCGAACTTCTCCATTCCCTGCACAATATCGTCTTCATCAATAATCAACGATGGTACAAAACGGATCACGTTCGGTCCTGCCATCAAAACCATCAGCCCCTGCGCCGTTGCGGCAGCCAGGAACTCTCCCGCGCGGCCATGCCATTGCGGTTTCAGTTCTGCACCCAGCAGCAGCCCCATACCGCGAACCTGTTCGAATACGCCGTACTGCTGGTTAATTTTCTCAAGTTCACTGACAAAACGCTCGTGACGATCCGCTACGCCCGACAGTACTTCCGGCGTGTTGATGATATCCAGCGCAGCTTCCGCCACCGCACAAGCCAGCGGGTTGCCGCCATAAGTGGTGCCGTGTACCCCAACCGTCATAGCTGATGCGATCTCTTCTGTCGTCAGCATCGCGCTAATCGGGAAACCACCGCCCAATGCTTTAGCCGTTGTCAGGATGTCCGGCGTAATACCGTAGTGCATGTAGCTGAATAATTTACCGGTGCGTCCCATCCCACTCTGCACTTCATCAAATACCAGCAGCGCTTTATGTTGATCGCACAAGTCACGCACGCCCTGCAAAAATTCAGGCGTAGCGGGGGTAATTCCGCCTTCACCCTGAATCGGTTCCAGCACGACCGCACAGGTGTGATCGTCCATCACCGCTTTAACGGCAGCGAGATCGTTGAACGGAACATGCACGATATCGGCAGGCTTAGGCCCAAAACCATCGGCATATTTAGGTTGTCCGCCAACTGAAACGGTGAACAGCGTACGGCCATGGAATGCATTGTAGAAGGCGATGATCTTGGTTTTATACGGACTATGGCGTTTAACCGCATAATGACGTGCCAGCTTAAATGCAGCTTCGTTAGCCTCTGCACCAGAGTTAACAAAGAACACGCGATCGGCAAAAGTGGCATCGATCAGTTTGCTGGCGAGGCGTAGCGCAGGTTCATTCGTGAAAATATTGCTGGTATGCCACAGTTTTTCGCCCTGCTGCTGTAACGCATTAACCAGCGCCGGATGGCAGTGACCGAGCGCCGTGACCGCGATCCCACCGGAGAAATCGATATATTCTCGGCCATCCTGATCCCAGACGCGGCTCCCCTTACCTTTCACTGGTACAAACTTCGCGGGTGCATAAACCGGCAAAATAACCTTATCGTGGGTATCCCGTGTCACTGCTTTCTGCTCTGCTGCCATTTGCTGCCTCACTCTGCTGTCCATTACGTCAGAAATGAAAATATAGTCAATAAATATGCATAAAAAATCAATCACAGGCAATATTAAATCAGCCGATGAAGAGAATAACTTTCTATACGATTAAATTTTAAGGAAATTATCCAAAAGCTGATGTCCTTGCTGGCTGAGGATACTCTCAGGATGAAACTGTACGCCTTCCAGCGGCAACGAGCGGTGACGGATTCCCATAACCTCGTCACGCTTCCCTTCATATTCGCTCCAGGCGGTAACCTCAAAACAATCGGGTAGCGAAGCGGGATCAATGATGAGCGAATGATAGCGGGTAACCGTCAAAGGCTGAGCCAACCCGGTGAAAACACCCGTATTGTTGTGCACAATTGCTGAAGTTTTGCCATGCATCACCTGCCGCGCCCGCACCACCCGCGCGCCAAACGCTTGCCCCATCGCCTGATGACCAAGACACACGCCAAGAATAGGCAACTTATCAGCAAAGTGACGAATGGCAGCCAGTGAAATGCCCGCCTCGTCTGGCGTACAGGGGCCGGGTGAAATCACCAACCGCTCGGGCGCAAGCCGTTCAATCTCACGCAGTGTCAGTTCATCATTACGCTTCACCACGACCTGTGCGCCAAGCTCACAAAAGTATTGATAAAGGTTGTAGGTAAAGGAGTCGTAGTTATCGATAATTAGCAGCATATTGACTTAATGTTATGATAAATATTAGTTATTTAAATTAATCCTACTCTTGATATCCACAATAATACCCGAAAATTATGTCAATGCGTTTTTCATAGACACATGCAACGCTGATTATTGTATCTGTATGTGCAGCGAGAAGGATGGCGAGAGGTCGATCTTAGTTGCATCCAAAGGCGTGTTAGAGGGAAGGAAGCAGAGATTCCGAGTTAAAGGTGCAGAATCTCTACTTTAGTTAGATATTGATTAGATTAACAAGCGCGATCTATTAACGCTAGCTAAGCGTCATCCAAGATAAAGGTTATAGGCACCCGATAAAAACCATCAACAAAATCAGGTCGTAGTTCAGCAATTGAGGTGTCTGACTTTGCCCCATATAGCTCGATTGCTTTATCTGTCAGGGTAGTCGTTGTTACTGCTTCTTTCGCACTCGATTGGAATACACCGATCGAGGATAAATAATCCAACGGGAAATTAAACCGATAGACGCCAAATTTATTCCCATCTCTAATGACAATATCCATAGGATTCATCACCTTTTTTCCTTTTAACGACAATTTAGGAATGTAGGTGATGAACTCGACAGGTGTTTCATCTCTAATTTCGGCCCACGTTAGATTGCAACTCTCAGTCGCAGAAGCAAGCTTTCCTTTGGATTTGAAAGCATCAGAAAGGCATAACCCCACTTTGCTTCCGGTTAAAGCCTCCATCGTAGACTTACGGATAACATTAATAATAACTTTTACAGCACTCTGTTGTGTTGATTTAACAGAATTGCATTGACCTTTTTTAAATATAAACTTATCCAATCGTTCATTAATATCATTTACGTCATTAATTAACACTGCATTTATTACTATAGGTCGCTCGCCAGTTTCACTATTTACTCTATATGCCAAGCTACAAAGGCTGAATGCAACACCGGATAAAATAAAATTCCTTCTGCTAACCATTATTCAATCCTCTTACTCAACCAAATCAGCTTCAGCATGGGACATTATTGTCATATCTGATGTAGGATATGTTGTACAAGATAATATAAATGTTCCTCTCTGGGTTCCATCAAGGAAAGATTGATCGCTATCATCATAGCTTCCAAAGATCACCCGACATGCACATGAAGAACACGCCCCAGCCCGGCAACTGTAAGGAAGATCTACTCCGGCCTCTTCAGCAGCATCAAGTATATATTTATCATCAGGGCACATTATTTCTTGGGTACCGCCGCTGCAACTCAAAATCCGTATCTTGTATGAAGCCATGACTCATACCATCCTTTTAAATTTACTAATTGAATTTCTCAACAAAAGAATTAAAAAATTCATGAAAATGAATATAAAAAATTAACAAGATTATTTTTTAAAAGACAGTGACAAAAAACAATTTTAAAATTAGAAATCACACATCGCAACGCCACCTTTACATTGTGCAAGACAACTATGAAAGTTCGTACTTCCATAATCACCAGGCATATCTAATAGGTATGAACATTCAGCTATGCATCTATCGGTTAGGGTTCGTGAATATTTTTCCTCGACAATAATTTCATTCGATTTTTTATTTTTAACAATACAAATATTTTGATTTTGTGTCTGTATAAAATTTACTTTCCCATTAATAAGATAAATAGGAAGGGGTTTATCATCTGAACTGATCGCTTTACTAGAAAATAAAACAAACGACAAAATAAATGGAGATAATACCAGCAAGGTAGGGGATTTTAACATAACTCAATCCTTTAAAAGTATGCTAATTAATGTTTCTAATACTTGTACTTGGTTCTTTATATTCCAATAACCAAGATAATTTAGGCAACAAATCCATTACATTCATTGCCAAAATCTAATTAATACTAAAATAATGAGTAAGGAAATCAAGTTTTTTTTCTTTTCTCTATTATGCACCATTTAAAAACCAAAATAGCACGCTACAATAACAAAAAAGAAAAAATAACAACAAAAAAATTACACATCCGCATCCTTATTTACATAAACCGTGAAGCCATCTGGTTTTAAATCTGGATGGTCAATTGAAATATCATTTATAACCTTACCCGTTAACGTATAAATCAAGTGCCCGGCAACATGCCGACACTTTTCATATTCCTCCTGAGGCAAAGATCTTTTCAGCACGACTAATTCGGCTTTGATTTGCTCGATAAGAACAATTGATTTTTCAATTAAATTTTCTGCAATTTTTTTATCTGAGATGAACATCTTACGATCCTAGTAGCGTGTATGAAAATGGCTTTCATGCATTCTAATAATGCTACCTTTCGTAAACTTCATGGTCAAGAAAAATAATTTGTCAACAAAAAATATGTACGTAAAATATTTACACAGATAAACGACAGTCGCATATCAGTGTTCTCTCTTGTTTGACGCATCGCAGTGTCTGCCGATATATTCAAATATAAAATTTCTCAATCAATAGAGTGAAATAGGTTAGATAGATTTTTACTGAGTTAAAATATAAAGATAGCAAGATTATAATTACACAGATAACAAATTATTTATTTCTGTGAAAACTTCATAATTAATAGGTAATATTTATTACTATCCCCTATAGAAACGACTCTCCTGAAACTATTTTTAACAAAAAAAATAATAACTAAAAATCCCTCATGAATTAATTATGTTTTTTTAAATTGGCAGGCTATCCGACGGGACTTATCTTTCTCATCAATATTTATTTTTAACTTTTGACGGCGATCACAATTGCTATCGAGTGAATAAAGCCTAGAGATGAAACAGGTAAAAATAAAGAATAAAAATTCAAATAAAAACACAAAACATTGATTTAAATGAATTTAAATGGAAATTAGTTTCTATTTAAAAGTAGTAAACGCAAGTCAAGCCAACTCTCCTCTGTTATTTAATTAATATATTTATCGCCCCATCTTGTATTGTTTATTTTTTATGTTAACACTTAGCTCGGCTTTATAGACAAACCTTAATTTCATTTTTGTTGAAACAGCCTTTTTATTACACAGGGTGTGTAGTGATAAATACCCAGAAAAATTCTATGTCAAGGAGAGTACACAATGAAATACCTACTGCCTTCTGCAGCCGCTGGGCTGTTACTGCTTGCAGCCCAACCAACAATGGCAGCAAATACGGGAGGTTACGCCACCACTGACGGCGGCGACGTTTCCGGTGCTGTGAAAAAAACCGCACGCTCTCTGCAAGATATCGTCGATATCATTGAGGCAGCGAAAAAAGATTCAAACGGTAAAGCAGTCAAGGGGGGAGCCTACCCGCTCGTGATTACCTATAACGGTAATGAAGATGCACTGATCAAAGCCGCTGAAGCCAATATCTGTGGCCAATGGAGCAAAGATCCGCGCGGCGTAGAAATCAAAGAATTCACCAAAGGGATCACCATCCTCGGTACTAATGGATCTTCCGCTAACTTTGGGATCTGGGTGGTTAACTCTTCCAACGTTGTCGTACGTAATATGCGTTTCGGTTATATGCCGGGCGGCGCAAAAGATGGCGATGCAATCCGTATTGATAACTCACCGAACGTCTGGATCGATCACAACGAAATCTTCGCGAAGAACTTTGAATGTGCCGGTACGCCAGATAACGACACCACGTTTGAATCGGCTGTCGATATCAAGAAAGCCTCAACCAACGTCACGGTATCGTACAACTACATCCACGGCGTGAAAAAAGTAGGTTTAAGCGGTTCAAGCAACACGGATACGGGTCGTAATCTGACTTACCATCACAATATTTACAGCGATGTTAACTCACGTCTGCCGCTGCAACGTGGTGGTCAGGTGCATGCTTATAACAACCTGTATGACGGTATCAAAAGTTCAGGCTTTAACGTCCGCCAGAAAGGGATTGCCCTGATCGAAAGCAACTGGTTTGAAAATGCACTCAACCCAGTAACTGCACGTAATGACGATTCCAACTTCGGTACTTGGGAATTGCGTAACAACAACATCACCAGCCCGTCTGATTTTGCTAAATACAACATCACCTGGGGTAAACCGTCCACACCGCACATTAATGCAGATGACTGGAAAAGCACGGGCAAATTCCCTGCCGTCCCGTATAGCTATTCCCCTGTTTCCGCACAGTGCGTGAAGGATAAACTGGCGAACTATGCTGGCGTAGGGAAAAACCTGGCCGTATTGACAGCAGCCAACTGTAAATAAATGCGTTAAGCCCGGCGTATTCACTCTGCGCCGGGTTCTTCCTGAGCGAGCACTTTGGGCTCGCTCATTTTTCACAGCATATAGCACTTAATAATAATTATTTTTTAGCAAACTAAAATTCAATATAAAATCTATTCATGACAAAAAACTGAATACGCCCGTGATACTATATTCTGACTTAAGATAAATTATTACGCTAGTCACAGCGATCGTTACAAGAAAAGTAGCAACGTAATATCAAATAGATAAAGAAATTCAAACACGCCACCGTTCCATTAAAGCAATAACTCACTGATTTAAATTAATTTAAATGGAAAATATTTTTCTATAAAATCCAAATAATCCAACCATCGATATTACAAAATGTTTCCACCGTAATACATTTAACATTTCACCCTTGAAGTGTTGTTATTTTTTGACCACACTCCCCTTGGTTTTTCATCAAAATTGATATTCCTTTTTGTTGAAAAATATGTACCTGCTACATCGGGCATACGGAGCAATAAATGCCCATGAAAATTCTATTTCAAGGAGACAGTTATAATGAAATACCTATTGCCTACGGCAGCCACTGGATTGTTATTACTCGCTGCTCAGCCAGCGATGGCCGCCAATACGGGCGGCTATGCCACCACAGATGGTGGAGATGTTTCCGGCGCCGTAAAAAAAACTGCACGTTCTCTGCAAGAAATTGTGGATATCATTGAAGCCGCAAAAGTGGATTCAAAAGGCAAGAAAGTCAAAGGCGGCGCGTATCCGCTTATTATCACCTATAACGGTAATGAAGACTCACTGATCAACGCGGCCGAAAAAAATATCTGCGGTCAGTGGAGCAAAGCTCCACGCGGTGTGGAAATCAAAGAGTTCACCAAAGGGATCACTATTCAGGGCACCAATGGCTCATCCGCAAACTTCGGTATCTGGATTGTAAATTCATCTGACGTTGTTGTACGTAATATGCGCTTCGGCTATATGCCGGGTGGCGCAAAAGATGGTGATGCTATCCGTATTGATAACTCACCGAACGTCTGGATCGATCACAACGAGATCTTTGCCAAAAACTTTGAGTGTAAAGGCACGCCAGACAATGACACCACTTTTGAATCGGCCGTCGATATCAAGAAAGGGTCAACTAACGTCACGGTGTCCTACAACTACATTCATGGCATCAAAAAGGTGGGATTAAGCGGCGCGGGCGACTCAGATACGGGTCGTAACCTGACTTATCATCACAATATCTATCGCGATGTTAACTCACGTCTGCCTCTGCAGCGCGGTGGTCTGGTTCACGCGTACAACAACCTGTATGACGGCATCACCGGTTCAGGCTTTAACGTGCGTCAAAAAGGGATCGCGTTGATTGAAAGCAACTGGTTCGAGAATGCGCTCAACCCAGTGACAGCACGTAACGACAGCTCCAACTTTGGTACCTGGGAGCTGCGTAACAACAACATCACAAAACCGGCAGACTTCTCCAAATACAAAATCACCTGGGGCAAACCGTCCTCTCCTCACATCAATGCGGATGACTGGAAGAGCACTGGTAAGTTCCCTGCCGTCTCCTATAAGTACACGCCAGTTTCTGCGCAGTGTGTGAAGGATAAACTGGCAAACTATGCTGGCGTAGGGAAAAACCTGGCAGTACTGACAGCAGCTAACTGTAAATAAACGCTATCGATTTACCCTTAGGCGAGCTCTTAGAGCTCGCTTATTTTTTTATGGAAGTCCATGCAAGAACATAGGTTAACCTCCCGAATAAATAAGCAACAAATTAACTACCATGCTAATTATTTAAATTAAAATCAGTTGAACTATCAATTAAAAAAACCATATTTAAATTAAGGATTAATCAACAAAGAAAATAATGACAGACCAACATGGGATAAATTAATAATTTGATCGGTATCAATTGCTTTTTAACACGCCCCTCTCAATGAGAGAATTTTCCTTATTTCTTGATGGTGTTCACAGTTATCACTCCTTTCAAACCACCCCGTTCAGAAAACAATAAAACAAAATATAATTTTATTTTTAATAAAAAACAAAGATGTATTGATTTTAGAAAAAATGAAAAAAATATTATCATTTAAAATAGGAACTTATTAATCATCGACATTTATTGTGTTATTCATCTGATAGATTCAATATCTAAATATTGAATTATTTTATTTTTATGATAACACTTAAGCGGGATTTCAATAAACCTTGATTTCACTTTTATTGAAACAACCCAATAATATAATCTGGGCTATGTGGATCATAAATACCCAAAAAAAATTCAATTCCAAGGAGAGTACCTGAATGAAATACCTACTGCCTTCTACAGCCGCTGGGCTGTTATTACTTGTGGCTCAGCCGACAATGGCGGCAAATACGGGGGGTTATGCTACCACTGACGGTGGTAATGTGGCTGGTGCCGTAAACAAAACTGCGCGTTCCATGCAGGATATCATTGATATTATCGAAGCGGCGAAGCTGGATTCCAAGGGTAAGAAAGTCAAAGGTGGAGCTTACCCGCTCGTGATTACCTATAACGGTAATGAAGATGCGCTGATCAAAGCTGCTGAGAACGATATTTGCGCTCAGTGGAAGAAAGACGCGCGCGGCGTGGAAATCAAAGAGTTTACCAAAGGCATTACCATCATCGGCACCAACGGTTCTTCCGCTAACTTCGGGATCTGGCTGACGAAATCATCCGATGTTGTCATCCGTAATATGCGTTTTGGCTACATGCCAGGTGGCGCGCAGGACGGTGATGCGATTCGTATCGATAACACGCCAAACGTTTGGATTGACCACAACGAAATCTTCGCGAAAAACTTTGAATGTGCAGGTACAAAAGACGGTGATACCACATTTGAATCGGCGATTGATATCAAGAAAGCGTCTACCAACGTGACAATTTCGTACAACTACATTCACGGCATCAAAAAAGTGGGGCTGAGCGGCTTCAGCAGCAGCGATACGGGCCGTGACCTGACTTACCATCACAATATTTACGACGATGTTAACGCTCGCCTCCCACTGCAACGTGGTGGTCAGGTTCATGCTTATAATAACCTGTATACCGGTATCACCAGCTCTGGCCTGAACGTGCGCCAGAAAGGGATTGCGCTGATCGAACGTAACTGGTTCGAAAATGCGAAAAACCCTGTGACCTCACGCTACGACGGTTCCAACTTCGGTACGTGGGAGTTGCGTAATAACAACGTCATGAGCCCAGCCGACTTCGCGAAATACAACATCACTTGGGACAAAGACACCAAGCCCTACGTGAATGCTGAAGACTGGAAAAGCACTGGCACGTTCGCTTCTGTGCCTTACAGCTATTCCCCGGTTTCAGCACAGTGCGTGAAGGACAAGCTGGCAAACTATGCTGGCGTGAACAAAAACCTTGCCGTACTGACAGCCGCAAATTGCAACTAGTCGAGAAGAGTCAATAAGCTGGCTTCAGGCTCCTACCCTCATTGTCCTGTGCTAACAGGAGCCGGTAAGCACGCTTAATGCCCGTCGATCACTCGTTCGGGCCGCATTTGAGCGAGCCCTAAAGGCTCGCTCATTTTTATCGTTAATATTCAAGGAAATGAAATGAAACGTTCTCTTCTGTTCGCCGCACTGTTCAGCACCAGTACAGTATTCAGTGTTGGCATACCGATGGCTAGCGCCGCCACACCAGCAGCACCAGAGTTGAAAGGATTCGGAACGGATACCGTGGCAGGCAGTGGTGGGCGCGTTATTCGCGTCACCACGCTGGCTTCTTCCGGGGCGGGCTCACTCAGGGAAGCACTAGCCGCCAAAGGGCCGCGGATTATCGTTTTCGAGGTTGGCGGTATCATCGACCTGAATAAAAGTGACCTTAGATTAAGCGAGCCGTTTGTCACCATCGCAGGTCAAACCGCCCCTTCCCCCGGTATCACGATTATTCGTGGCGGCATGGGTATTAGCACCCATGATGTGCTCATGCAGCATATTCGTTTTCGCATCGGCGATGCCGGTACGGGTAAGAAAAGCGGCTTTGAACGCGATGTTTCAATCAACGGCGCAAATGCTTACAACGTTGTCATCGATCACTCAAGTTTCGCGTGGGGTACAGACGAAAACCTGTCTATTTCTGGCCCACGCTATGACGGGCCGCAGGGCACCGCACACCGCATCACGCTCTCGAATAATATCGTTGCAGAAGGCCTATACGATTCGGCTCACACCAAAGGTATTCACTCGATGGGGACGCTGGTTCACGATAACGTGACCGACGTAGCGATCGTAGGCAACCTGTATGCGCACAACAACGAGCGTAACGCCTGGTTCAAAGCGGGTTCTACGGGCGTCATGGTTAATAACCTGATCTACAACCCCGGTATTTGGGGCGTTCGCGTCGGTGGCGTAAAAGGAGAGTGGGAAGGGAAAACCATGCCCGCCAGCCCACGCGTCTCCGTTGCGGGTAACGTGATGCACTACGGCGCGAATACCAAAGCAGGTTTAGGGCTGGTAGGCAGCAACAGCGCCGGCGATGTCTGGATGTCAGATAACCTCGCGTATGATGCCAAGGGCAAAGCCGCACCGCAAACGTCAGGCAGTGGGATTAACTTACTCAAAGTGTCCCCTATTTGGCCTGCGGGCTTAACGGCTTCACCGGCCAGCGCGGTCACCAATCAGGTACTCCAAAGCGCGGGCGCACGCCCCAAAGATCGTGATGCCGTCGATAAACGTATCGTAGACAATGTCAAACAGCGGAAAGGTAGCTTCGTGAACAGTCAGGAAGAGGTTGGCGGCTACCCCGTGGCAACAGCAACCTATCGTCAACTTAATGTACCAAGCACTGGCGTAGATGCCTGGCTACAGCAGATGGCAAAAGCGCTGGAATAACGCGCTAGCTGAGGCGTTAAGATCGCAAAAGGCCACTTTCGTGGCCTTTTATATTCTCGGTTCTTTGCTTATCTATCTCGCCAATCAGGGCAGCACTTTCGCTGACTGAATGACGATCGGTGTAGTCGGCACATTCTGGTAAGGTCCAACGTTTTTCGTTGGTACCTGAGAAATCTTATCCACGACGTCCATCCCCTTCACCACTTTACCAAATACGGCATAGCCAAAATCACGCTGGCCATGATCGAGGAAAGCGTTATCCGCGACGTTGATAAAAAACTGGCTCGTCGCGCTATCTTTGTCAGCGGTTCGCGCCATCGCGATAGTGCCACGCTGGTTACGCAGGCCGTTGTCAGCTTCATTCTTGATCGGCGCATTGGTCGCTTTTTGACTCATTTCGCCAGAAAAACCGCCGCCCTGCACCATAAAACCGGGGATCACACGATGAAATGTCGTCCCGTTATAGAAGCCATTGTTAACGTACTCGACGAAATTTTTTACCGAAACCGGCGCTTTTTGATTATCTAAAGACAGTTCGATATTGCCTGCGGACGTCGTTAACAACACATGAGTCGTGCCAGAGGCCGCAAAGGCTGGAGAAAATGCCGTCAGTGAAATAAGGGCTGCTGCCGCAACCAGAGTACGTTTGAACATGAGAATTCCTTTTTGAAGAGGCCGACTACAGAAAGCGTAATGATTGTAAGTATCCGCACTCTTCAGCGCTACCCATTTACCTTTTTTTACGTATAAAAGTCTGTTCGTAACCAACTGTGAACGAAAACCTGCATAAAAGACAAAAAAGGTCGCTTGCCCTAATGCCGATCGTTTACGCATCGAGATACACGGGGCGACCACAGGGGTGAGGCCTCCCTACGGGAACCTCCCCCTGTGTTTCCCCTTATATCTCGATCATTCTCCTCAGGGTATTATGATCCCCGACTGATCATCGGGAAGTCGCGGGTGAGATGGGGTTTCCCCTCGGGCTCACAGCCTGTGTTTTAGATTCATCCCCTGCGGCTTATTTCCCGCCAGCAAAGACCGGACGGTATCCTGTGCTTCGAGCACGCATCTGTAAGGAAGGTCATGGCGGTTCTCTGATATGTTCACAAGGAGAAAAGCAATGCATACACTCACGCCTGTCGGTATTGATGTCGCCTCACAGAAATTTGATGTAGCGGTCTGGAAAGGCGGCACATCCTACAAAACCAAAGTGTTCCCCAATACCCCTAAAGGTTTTAAAGCGCTGCAAACCTGGCTTGAGCCCTTTGGTGAATGTCATGTCTGCATGGAAGCGACCGGGGTTTACAGCGAGCCGCTGGCCACCTTCCTGAGTGATGCGGGTTATGTCGTCAGCGTGGAAAATCCGGCGCGTATTAAATCCTTCGGTCGCAGCGAGCTGAGCCGTAACAAAACGGACAAAGGCGATGCACGTATGATAGCGCGCTATTGCGGTCAGCACTCTCCGGTGGAATGGCAGCCGATCCCGCTGAATGAAAGAAAACTCAGGGCTCTGGTAAACCGCCTGAATAATCTGCTGGAGATGAAGCAGATGGAAGAAAATCGTCTGGAGACAGCGGATGCAGTGGTGCAGCCTTCCATCAGCGAAGTGATAGCCATGCTGGATGCCCAGTCAGAAGAGACACGGCGGGCAATAAACGACCATATCGATAATGACCCGGGGCTGAGGAAAAACAGGAAACTGCTGGAGTCGATCCCCGGGATAGCAGGTGTGCTGAGCAGTACGCTGCTGGCGTATCTGGGCGATATGTCGAGGTTCAGCAGCAGTAAGGCGGTGGTGGCGTGGACAGGGCTGAATCCGATGCAGCAGGAGTCAGGACAGTGGAAGGGAAAAAGTCGGATCTCGAAGATGGGTAACAGCATAATGCGCCGCTCACTGTATATGCCAGCGATAGTTGCGATGCAGTATAACCCGGCGGTAGCTGCGTTGAGAGAGCGGATGAATGCCCGTAATAAGTCAGGGAAAGTGGTGGTGTGTGCAGCAATGAAAAAGCTGCTGCAACTGGCTTACGGGGTGCTGAAATCGGGTCGTCCGTTCGATGCTGAGATATGTCTTGCCAGATAGCTGGCAAGACGGTATCTAA
>NZ_RJTN01000025.1 GCF_005497185.1 Pectobacterium polonicum
AAGTAAAACTTGGGAAAAACATCATCTACACCGATATAGATGTTAATTATTATATAGCCGGCCATATCATTAATGCAAAAACCCTTTTAAATTACACAAATGAAAAATTATTAGAGGCCAGCAAAGCCGAGATCGAGACACTTCCATTAGATCTAGCAATAAAAAAAACTAAAGGTGATGGTTCAAGAAAAATCTTTATTTTTGAAGATCCCAACTGTGGATACTGCAAACTTTTAAGAAAGAAAATAAAAGATATTGACAATGTAACAATATATACATTTATGTATAACATACTAAGCGATAGCTCGTGGACACTCTCCAGAAATATCTTATGCGCAAAGCATCCCGATATTGCTTTTGAGGATTGGATGATAAATGGTAAACATCCAGAAACCGCCACGCCTGACTGCAAAGATCCCAACAAAATTGTTTACGCACTAGGCAAGAAGATGAATATTAGCGGAACACCCACTATTTTCTTTTTAGATGGAAGCAGCCAACAAGGTGTGATGGAAATAGACACGCTGGAGAAAAAATGGGCAAGCATAAAATAGCTCAATACAAACGTTGCGGCTAGACACAACACGTGTTCCAGCAACATACCCGAAGCAGAGGGTGACCGTCTATTTCGGGTATGTAATTATGTAATAGCGACAGGTTAACGACGGTTACCGAAAATACGTAGCAGCATCAGGAACAGGTTGATGAAATCGAGGTACAAGGTCAATGCGCCGACGATGGAGTATTTGCGGAAACTGTCTTTATCATCAACAGACAGCTGCTCGCCGATATTTTTCAGCTTCTGGGTGTCATACGCCGTCAGGCCGACAAACACCACCACACCAATATAGGTTACGGCCCACATCAGCGCTTCGCTTTTTAGCCACAGGTTCACCAGCGAAGCCAGAATAATCCCGATCAGCGCCATGAACAACATGCTGCCAAAACCGCTCAAATCACGCTTGGTGGTGTAGCCGTACAGGCTCATCGCCCCGAACATCCCCGCCGTAATCACAAACGTACTGGCGATGGACTCCGTAGAATAAACGGCAAAAATACTGGAGAGCGTCAGCCCTGTCAGCGCGGAATAAAGCATGAACAGCGAGGTAGCAACCGTGCCGCTCAGACGCTGCACCATGCCAGAAATCACAAACACCAGCCCCAGTTGAGCAATGATCAACCCGAAGAAAGTGATTTGACTGGAAAAAACAAAATCAAATACCGCTGGCGTATTCGCCGCGTACCAGGAGACGAACGCCGTCAACAGCAGGCCACAGCCCATCCAGCCATAAACCTGTGCCATATAGGCCTGGAGACCAGACTGCGAGCGTTCAACGATTGAACCCGAGCGTGGATATCTGTCCATGATGTTACCTTTGCATAAAGTTATCTGATTAACGCGGCGCGAACCGCCTGATTGGGGGATCGAGACTACATATTCTCTCCCCACCATCCTTTTATCCTAACACAGAAATGGACTACCAGCGCTGCGCAGCCTGTTTATCACTGTCGCGTGATTCCACCCAGTGTTCACCTTCCGGCGTCGCTTCCCGCTTCCAGAACGGCGCGCGCGTTTTCAGATAATCCATGATGAACTGGGCAGCATCGAACGCCGCGCTGCGGTGGGCGGCGCTGACGCCGACAAATACAATTTCATCGCCCGGATAGAGTGCACCTACCCGATGGATCACGCTCACACGCGGCAGTTCCCAACGTTCGCGTGCCAGCTCGACAATCTCCGCCAGCGCCTTTTCCGTCATGCCGGGATAATGTTCCAGCGTCAACGCACTAACATTTTTTGCCAGATTGTGATTACGCACCTTACCGGTAAACGTCACCACCGCGCCGTCTTCATCACACTGCGCCAGCCACTGATATTCATCACCTACGTTGAAGTTCTCTTCACCGACCTGAATGCGTGTTTCTGCCACGATCAACCTCCCGTTACCGGTGGGAAAAACGCCACTTCATCGCCATCCTGTAGTGGGTGCGACAGTTCAACCAGTGATTGATTCACCGCAGCCAGTAGCTTGCCGGATTCCAGCGCCAGCGCCCAGCGCGCGCCGCGTTGGCATAACGCCTGTCGCACGTCGTCTACGGTGGCATACTCAGCGGGCAGCGACAGGCTGTCTGTCTCGATCAGTTCACGAACTTGTGCAAAAAACAGAATCGTAATCATGCTCCCTCCGCCGTAAAGTCGCCAGATTTGCCGCCACTTTTCGCCAGCAGGCGCACCGGACCAATCACCATATCCTTCTGTACGGCCTTGCACATGTCATAGATGGTCAATGCGGCAACAGAGGCAGCCGTCAGCGCTTCCATCTCCACGCCGGTTTTCCCCGTCAGGCGACATACAGATTCGATGCGAACCCGGTTGTGTTCCGGCTGCGCCTCCAGCTCGACAGCAACTTTGCTCAACAGCAGCGGGTGGCAGAGCGGAATCAGTTCCCATGTGCGTTTTGCAGCCTGAATTCCGGCGATGCGTGCGGTAGCGAACACATCCCCTTTATGGTGGCTGCCGGCAATAATCATTGCCAGCGTCTGCGGTGCCATTTCAACGAAGGCTTCCGCACGCGCTTCGCGCACGGTTTCAACTTTGGCGGAAACATCCACCATTGCGGCTTCACCAGCGGCGTTAATGTGGGTCAATTGTGGCTTAGATGATGGCATAGTGAATAAGGCTTACCGTTAAGAGAATTTTTTCACGTGTGGGTAGAAATTACACGGCTTCTGGCGCGCATCCAGCTGTTCCTGAATGATGCGTTCCCATGCTGTGCGACAGGCGCGTGTCGAACCCGGCATCGCAAAAATCACCGTCTGGTTAGCCAGACCGGCAAGCGCACGGGATTGCAGTGTTGCCGTACCAATATCTTCATACGACACCATGCGAAACAGTTCGCCGAAACCTTCAATTTCCCGATCGAACAAGACGCTAATAGCTTCTGGCACCACATCCCCCGCCGTAAAGCCCGTCCCGCCATTAATCAGAATGCCCTGCACCTCATCGCTGGCAATCCACGCCGAGATCTGTGCTCGAATCTGGTACAGGTTCTCTTTCACGATGGCGCTGGCGACAATGCGGTGCCCTGTAGACTGTGCCGCTTCGCGCAGATAGTCGCCGGAGGTATCGTCTTCTGTCGTACGACGTTCAGAGACGGTCAGTACCGCAAGATTGAGAGAAACGAATTCGCTGCTGACTTTGCTCATGTCAGGTTCCTTTAAGAATCAGTGATGTCGCGGATTAACCGCCGATAAATGACAGATTTTGCGTCATGCCACTATTGCCTTCATGCAGGAAGTGGGTCTGCTTCTTCGTCGACAACCCGCCCGAGATGCGCATTTTCAAATCATCAAGATGACGATCGTCAGCCAGCAAATCGCGCAGCGGAATGCCCTGTTCGCCAAAGAGGCATAGATGCAGATTACCCACGGCGGAGACGCGCAGGCGGTTGCAGCTCAGGCAGAAATCTTTCTCATACGGCATGATCAGCCCGATTTCACCCTGATAATCAGGATGACAGAATACCTGGGCTGGACCGTCGCTGCGTGCGCGTTGTTGTTGTTGCCAGCCTTGTTGCAGTAGTTGCTGGCGGATCACCTCACCGGAAACGTGATGGCGACGAAAGAGATCCCCCCCTTCACCGGTTTCCATCAGTTCAATAAAGCGGAGTTGAATCGGACGGTGTTTAATCCAGTCGAGAAAAGTTTGCAGGCTGCCCGCGTTCACATCGCGCATCAACACGGTATTGACCTTTACCTTGGCAAAGCCACAGTCAAAGGCCGCATCAATACCGTCCATCACCTGGCGGAATTTATCCTGCCCGGTAATCGCATGAAACTGGCGTGCATCAAGGCTGTCGACGCTCACGTTCAGCGCCGTTAGCCCGGCATCACGCCATTGAGCAACGTCACGAGCCAAACGATAACCGTTGGTGGTTACCGCCAGCGTACGAATCGCGGGGTTTTCACGGATCGCCGCAATGATATCGACGAAATCGCGACGCAGAGACGGTTCACCACCGGTGAGGCGGACTTTTTCCGTCCCTAATTCGGCAAAGGCGCGGCTGACGCGACGAATCTCATCGAGTGACAAAAAACGATGTGGATTCGTGCCATTGGCCTGATAACCACCCGGCAGACAGTAGGTACAGCGAAAATTGCAGACGTCTGTGATAGACAGACGCAAATAGTAAAACTTGCGCGCAAACGCATCAGTCAGTTGACTCACCATAAACACCTTTCCAAATACGGGAGATGCAGGCATTTCTACCTCGCACCCTGGTGACCGCGAAGGCCACGGCCAAAGCACCGTATCACGCGCACTACGCGCATCACTTAGGCACCAAGGCTAGGAGTTTGATTCTCATCGTTTATCCGTTAAGCCGCAGCGGAATAACCGACAAAGAACCGTGATTTCATTGAGCAGTCTACTGCGAAAAAGCACAGCTAACCACTCTCAAAATCGGTATATAAATAAATATATAACGTATTTTCAATATCTTATGTTGCACAGCATACGGAAAAATACACGACAGAAATTGTCTTAGGTCATGCCTGAGTGAGGATTTTTCGCGTTTTAAGGTGAAATCAGCTACCTTAGCGACAATTCTTATACCGTAAATAATTCGAGTTTCAGGACACACGTTAACGTTTGAACAACGTAGAGCGTTGGCCCGCCAGGGCGAGGCACACGCGAGTGGGCCGAGTAGCGCAGCCAACGCACATGCAACTTGAAGTATGACGGGTATACGCGTTATTCATATTCCTCTGGCTCATTCATAAGGTTTTCTATGCGCAATCGCACGTTGGCCGACCTCGACAGGGTTGTCGCACTCGGAGGCGGGCACGGTTTAGGTCGTGTGATGTCTTCGCTCTCTTCCCTTGGTTCACGGCTAACCGGCATTGTCACGACGACAGATAACGGCGGTTCTACCGGCCGCATCCGTCGCTCTGAAGGCGGCATTGCCTGGGGCGATACCCGCAACTGTCTGAATCAACTGATTACGACGCCCAGCGTGGCATCCGCCATGTTTGAATACCGGTTTAACGGTAACGGTGAACTGGCCGGACACAATCTGGGTAATCTGATGCTAAAAGCGCTCGACCACCTGAGCGTGCGTCCGCTAGAAGCTATCAACCTGATTCGCAATCTGCTCAAGGTAGATGCTTTTTTAATTCCGATGTCCGAGCATCCTGTCGACTTAATGGCGATTGATGAACAGGGCAACCCTGTTTATGGCGAAGTTGAGATCGATCAGTTGTCAGCCTTACCGCAAGATTTGCAACTCTACCCGACCGTACCGGCAACGCGCGAGGCCATTGACGCCATCGCACAAGCCGATCTCATTTTGATCGGCCCCGGCAGTTTCCTGACCAGCCTCATGCCGCTACTGTTGTTGGAGGATCTGACACAAGCGCTCCGCCGCACACCTGCGCCTATGGTGTACATTGGCAACCTAGGTAGTGAACAAAGCAACCCAGCAGCCCGCTTGACGCTGGCGCAGAAATTGTCCTGGATCGAACACAAAGTGGGAAAACCGGTGGTGGATGCCGTCATCGTCGGTCCGAAAGTCGATGTCAGCCAGATTCATGACCGTCTGGTTATACAGCAGGCACTGGCCGCAGATGATGTGCCACACCATCACGACCGCGAACTGCTGCGTCAAGCCATAGATGTCGTGCTGCAAAGACTGGGATAGGCTGACTACTTCAGGATTTTGGGGCTTTCACAGCGTTCCATGTTCACCCACGTTGGAGTATTCATACTGATGAACGGGCGATATTCCTCGTATATTTTGGCAGCCTGAGCACGGCTGCCAATCTCATGCAGAATTGCCTCAGCCTGAAAATAGCGTTTCAACATATCGGCGTCATTGCACGGTGGAAGATGAGCAAGGTTTACGCCTAAATCAGAAAATTTACTCATGAGCGCGGAAAGTTCATCACGCACCTTGTTGATTCTCAGCTCTGGAGCCAGCGAATTGGCCGAAAGTAAGACTGCTTTCTCACGTTGCTCAAGCAGCCCTTCACGCTCAGCTAGTTGTCGAATCTGGCTATTAAGTGCCTCTTCGCGCATTGCTAACTGCTGTTCACGAACATCCACAACCGAGGTTTGCTTCACCAACGCGAGTTCCCTTTCACGAATTTGATTAAGCTGCTCATTGCGATAATCCTCAAACTGCATTTTTTGCTGATAGTTGTATATCGTCCAGCCAGACAGCGCCGCAACAACAATAAGAAATGTTTTGGCGTTATTTCTGATTAATTCCCTATCAATCATCCCTTAAAACCTCGTCTTGCTTCAGGAGTCAGCCGTTCCCAGATGACGTTAGCGATCGCCGTATTTTCTCACGATCCCCCTGACAATGAGGTATCGCATCAAAAAGAGAGCCTCAATCGTGGCTCCCTTCAATCCCGCAGCCACGGCGTATAAGTCACGCCAATCAGCATTCCCTCGGGGCTCAGAAAGCGAGTAACCTGCTGTCCCCAAGGTTCAAGACGGTTATCGACCAGCAGCGCATAGCCCTGCACTTTCAACGCCGCTGTCGCTTCCGCCATATCCGCTACTTCAAATTCCAGCCAGCTTTGCGGTTCAGGAACATTTGCAGGCCAATTTCCCTGTCCGAAACAGGATTCACTGGCCTGTGACAGCGGCCACAGGGCAAAATGCTTCACGCCACCCAGCACATCACTCACCAGATAGTCACTTCCTTCCGCTACCGGTTTCAGCGGTAACTTCAGCGTATCGACATAGAGTGCATGGCTGGCAGATAGTGATTTCACGATCGGCCCAAAACCTGCCACAAACAGCACCTCAACACCCGGTATAGTCTGATCCATCATTGCTCCTTAGTGAGCGCTTGCATCGTTAGGATACAGCGATAAATTGTGCGCGCAGTGCCTGCACTTCATCGCGCAGGGCGGCAGCCTCTTCAAATTCAAGATTCTGCGCGTGCGTCAACATCTTGCTTTCCAGCTCGCGAATTTTCAGCTCCAGCGCCTTCGGCGTCATGAGTTCATAACGCGCTGCGGGTTCCGCGGCTTTACGATTGCCTCGTCCTTTGCCTTTACTCGCCGACTGGCCCAGTTGCAGAATATCGGAAATTTTCTTATTAATTCCCTGCGGTACAATCCCGTGCTCTGTGTTGTACGCTTCCTGCTTCTCACGACGCCGCTCTGTTTCGCCAATCGCTTTCGCCATTGACGCGGTAATTCTGTCACCGTAAAGAATAGCCTTGCCGCGCAGATTACGCGCCGCACGGCCAATCGTCTGGATTAGGGAGCGTTCGGAGCGCAGGAAGCCCTCCTTATCAGCATCCAGAATCGCCACCAGCGACACTTCTGGCATATCTAGCCCTTCACGCAACAGGTTGATACCAACCAGCACGTCAAACTCGCCCAGGCGCAAATCACGGATGATTTCCACACGTTCGACAGTATCAATATCCGAATGCAGATAACGCACGCGCTCGCCGTGTTCTTCCAGATATTCCGTCAGATCTTCCGCCATTCGCTTGGTCAGCGTCGTCACCAGCACGCGTTCGTTAATCGCCGCACGCAGGCGAATCTCGGAAAGCAGGTCGTCCACCTGTGTTGCGACAGGCCGAACCTCGATGAGCGGATCGAGCAATCCTGTGGGGCGCACCACCTGATCGATCACTTCACCGCCCGATTTTTCCAGTTCATAGTTACCCGGCGTCGCAGACACATAGATCGTCTGCGGTGCCAGCGCTTCAAATTCTTCAAACTTCATCGGTCGGTTATCCAGCGCCGAAGGCAGCCGGAAGCCGTATTCAACCAACGTCTCTTTACGCGCACGGTCACCGCGATACATACCGCCTATCTGCGGTACGGTAACGTGGGATTCATCAATAACCAGCAGCCCATCCGCAGGAAGGTAGTCAAACAGCGTCGGTGGCGGCTCACCGGGGCCACGACCTGAAAGATAGCGTGAGTAGTTTTCGATACCGGAGCAGTATCCCAGTTCGTTCATCATCTCCAGATCAAACTGCGTGCGCTGGCTCAGTCGCTGCTCTTCCACCAGCTTATCATTCGCCAGTAGCACCTTTCTGCGATCGGCAAGCTCAACTTTGATGTCTTCCATCGCCTGCAAAATACGCTCACGCGGCGTTACATAGTGCGTTTTGGGGTAGATGGTATAGCGCGGCACCGTTTGGAGGACATGCCCTGTCAGCGGGTCAAACAGCGACAGTCGTTCCACCTCTTCATCGAACAATTCAACGCGCAACGCGATTTCGTCAGACTCCGCAGGGAAGATATCGATCACTTCACCACGTACGCGAAACGTCCCACGCTGAAATGCCTGATCGTTGCGGGCATATTGTAATTCTGCCAGACGCCGCAAAATAGCGCGCTGGTCGATCAACATCCCCTGCGTCAAATGCAGCATCATTTTCAGATATAAGTCAGGATCGCCCAGGCCATAGATCGCGGAGACCGAAGCTACGACGATCACATCACGCCGTTCCAGCAGCGCTTTTGTCGCGGAAAGGCGCATCTGTTCGATATGTTCGTTAACCGACGCATCTTTCTCAATAAAGGTGTCTGAGCTTGGGACGTAGGCCTCTGGCTGATAGTAGTCATAGTAAGAAACGAAATACTCGACGGCATTATCAGGGAAGAATTCTTTCATTTCGCCGTACAGCTGCGCTGCCAGCGTTTTATTCGGCGCCAGCATCATCGTCGGTCGATTGAGGTCGGCAATCACATTGGCTATTGTGAACGTCTTACCTGAACCCGTTACCCCGAGCAGTGTTTGGTGCGCCAGGCCGTCTTCCAGGCCCTCCTTTAAACGACGAATGGCTTCGGGCTGATCGCCTGCCGGTTTAAAGTCGGAATTCAGTGTAAATACTTTACTCATCGTTAAGCACGCTACTTATCGTTATTGCTCATCGCTAAATACGATGTTCGTGGGTTGGATGCACAAAGGCAGGTAAAAGACACAGACTGACGATCTCTGGCACGGCAATGATGTCGTCAGGAGTGCAGCGACACTCTCACTACATGTGGCGCACGATGCTTTATTCTGAATGCCAATGATGAAATTTGCCACCGCCATGATACTGGATATAAAAACAGCATCAAGAAAATTATCGCTGGATTGGATGATTAATCGACAAATTAATTTGCTAGCACATTCATCTTTAATCTACCAGATAAAATCATCATGATTTATCCCCAGATTAGGTAAAGATGTAACATACCAGGATGACCAGTGACGTTAATTTATGCAACTACACGCCGTTGATGTTCAAGACGCTTGATTTTACTTAACCATATGATAATAAATAGATTAACAAAACCGTGGAGAATAGCGTCAACCCAGCGAGAACCCGCGCCAGCTCTCGCTTAGGACGCGTTGTCTATCCATAATACACATAGTTATCCACAGAAATGGTGGATAACTCCCACAACCCCGTATCAGCCCTGAGTTAGAGAAACACCCGCTTCATTCGCGCTCCCTTCTGATATGGATTTTCTTCACACTCTTTCTGTGATTTATCGCATAAGTATTAGACAGAAAAAGACTAAAAAAAGAAAAAGACGCAATCGCAATAATTCAGGCACACCAGGGGTTCAGAGAAAAACACAAGAAGGTTTTAACTATTAATAATCAAAAAAATCAGGTTTAACACTCATTAAGTCAACCACACCAGGAACCATAGCATCTGTTGCTACTTCTAAAAGAGCTGAGGCACCTCAACATGGTTCTTGCCCCACCCGCCTTTTTCTCCACCTCACCACGAGCAGGCGGGTAAAGCCCTCTTCATCATACCAAAACAACTTCACGCCCCTCACGTAAAGACACCCATTTTATTTTTCAATCAGAAGTATTTTTTAGAGATCACAATGTTCATCTTTCAAAAAATGTTTAGAAAAGCCCACCCTCTGTTATCTTATAATTAAATAACCATATGAAAATATTGTATTTTACTTAATTTTACAATTATTTTATCTATATTATAAATGATTCAAGTGGCAGGAGGTCAGCACTCGAATTCATTCAGATAAGTGATTCTGGTGAGTGAATACCGATAACACACATACAACTTGAGAATACACAGGGATATACCCGTAATACTTCAAGCCGCAGGTGCGTTGGCTGCGTTCACTCACCCGAATCACTTACCTGAGTAAGCTCATCGGGACTCCCTCTCTTGCCGCCTTCCTGCAACTCGAATTATTTGGGGGATATAAGAAAATCCACATATCGATAAATTAAATAAACAAAGGAGAAATTACATATGCGCCATTGTATTAAAATAATTATTACATCATTTCTTCTCAGTATTGCAATGCAATCTATTTCCTATGCTAATGACCGAACTCATTACACTATCCTCGATGAGATAAAATCCCCTTCAGCAAAAAACAATGCCATTCATAACCTTTTAATGAATGGGAAGTCGGCCAGTGAAAATATAAAACAAGTGGCAGCTAGCCCATATTGTATAGATAGATACGTTAACTGTATGCAGGGGGAAGGGCACGTTCCAGGTCGGGTATACGGAACGAGTCAATGTGCCGACTGCTTACGTTTTTGCGATGTTAATAAATATTGGCCACCGGCATGTATTTGATCATGTCAGCTAATTTTAGTATAAAACACCTTGAATGAATTTTAACGGATTGTGGTCAGATGACAACAGCTAAATATCTCATATTAGATTACCTTTTATATGTTTCACTATATCAATACGTACAAAAAAACAACATACACTATATTAACTATTGTTTTACCTATGCCACCCCCGATAGCCAATTCAATGGAATAAATATCATTCCTTACATAAGTTTGTTAGCTGAAAGAAAAAAATTAGCCAATGCCTTGTGCAATATTTCGGATGTTCATTGCAACAACGAGAATCTGGTAATTATTTTCAACACTAACTCATCGCAACAGAAATTGTTAGCATATGAAATATGCTATTTTGCCAAACAAAATAACATAGAAAACAAAATTTCCATATTAGACATTAACGACTTACCACGCGAACCTGCCTATCAAAGCACGGATTTATATTATAAAGATATTTACCTTCAACTGGACACATTAAGGAAGCGTAATATTTCCGATAAGGAGATAAAAAGAATAGCGCATTCCATCGAAAACATGTACATCAATGGGAATATCGTCATTCACTATAATCGTGAATTAAGATCAATCCCAATAAATATCATCGATAACTACATACTTTCCTCACTATCCCCAAACTATGAGTCAATTTTGTTACTCACTGCTAATGTTATTAGCCGATTACTGAATGATGGATATGAAGGAGTCGGAGATTTAGTTATTATGTCAAGGATACATTATCTATCGAGCATTAAAGCAGCACATTATAATGCCAAACTCACCAAAATTAACGCCTTTAATTTATTAGTCAAATCCATTAACAATAAGCCGTGCTAAGCGCCCATCCCAAAAGGGATTATCGTATAATGTACTACGATAATATGGAAGGGCGAAGCGAGTATTTAAGGGCAGCCAACGCGCAAACAGCTTGAAGTATAACGGTCTACCTATCTAATAATTCAATATCAATATACTGCCCCAGATCATGTTGATGGAGAACCGATAAATAAGGAATTTCACCCAGCATCGGTGCAGGCAAGCGCTGTTGCAACGTTTGTAGATACGGCTGATGCCATTTTCCTGGCGGCATGATGTCGTTAGCGATCCAGCCACCAAGGTGCAAACCTGCATGTTGAATAGCATGGGCAGTAAGCATCGCATGGTTAATGCAGCCCAATTTGATACCAACGACCAAAATCACAGGAAGCTGTTCCTGCCCCACCCAGTCGGCAAACGTATCCTGTTCCGACAGCGGCGTAAACCACCCGCCCGCGCCTTCGACCAGTACCCAATCAGCCTGAGCTTCTAATGCACGTAACCCTGCCGACAACGCCGAAAGATGAATCGGCCGCTGCTCCACCGCACTGATAATATGCGGTGACGTCGGTTCCATAAACGCCAGCGGGTTCACCATCGGGTAATCAAGATGGATACGGCTATTGGCCTGAAGCGCCAGCGCGTCGCTGTTGCGAACGCCATCAGCCGTCATTTCACAGCCGGACGCCACGGGTTTATAGCCTGCGGTGCGGTATCCGGCCTGATTCGCAGCCTGAAGTAGCGCTGTACTGGCGACCGTTTTCCCGACTTCGGTATCCGTGCCCGTCACAAACCAGCGCTCAATCACGATAAATCACTCCATAAACCAGTTGATAGCTGAGCGGGTAGCCGCCCTGTTCTTGCGGATAATGGGCAGACAGCGCCGTCAGACGCGCACGGCTCAATAGCCCCGGCGCACGCCCGTCGTGCAACCAGGTCGCACCAATCCCCTTCAGCGATTTCATCAACGCCAATACGTCTGGGAAAAAGCAGACCTCACGTTCTTGAACCACATAATGGCGATAAGGCTGACAGGCTGCTTCGATAGCGGAGAGCGACAGAAAGCGATTCGTCCGCTGCGTACCGTCCAGCCGCTGCCACGCCTGCGACAGTTCGCTTAAGGAGCCGTCTGCCAGCGTGGCAAACGCAATAATGCCTCCCGGCCGCGTCACTCGGTACAGCTCGGCCAGCGCACGCGGTAACGAGTTACACCACTGCACAGCCAGATTGCTGTAACTGATATCCACACAGCGATCCGCCAGCGGCAGGTTTTCGATATCCCCTTCCTGATAACGGTCAGCAGCGTGCCGCTCGCGCGCCTGTGCGAGCATCGCCGCCGACAAATCCAGCGCAGTCACATTTTTACCAGCCTGACGCCAGTAACGACTGAAGTGTCCTGTCCCACAGCCCGCATCCAACACCTGTAAACCACTATGCGCAGGCATCAGCGCCAACAAACGTTCTCCGCTAGTACGTTGCAGTTCGGCAAATTGGTCATAGCCCCCCGCCGCGCGCCCAAACGCCAGCGCAATCGCCTGTTTGTTATAGTTTTCTGTCAGCATGGTGCAACACCGTAAGCAAGCGGCTGATATCTTCCGGCTGATGTTCCGCCGTCAGCGTAATCCGCAGACGCGCACTGCCAGGCGGCACCGTCGGCGGCCGCATCGCGCTAACCCACACGCCCTGTTCACGCAGGTGGCTCATCAATGCCAGCGCCCGCGCATTCTCACCGACAATCAGCGGTTGAATCGCACTCTGTGAATCCATCAGTTGGTATGACGAGTTGGAAAAACCCGCACGAAACTGCGCGATATTACGCTGTAGCGCATCACGCCGCGCATCACCCTGCCGAACGCAATTGACTGCCGCGTTCAGCGCACAGGCCTGTGCCGCTGGCATCGACGTGCTGTAAATCAAATGACGGGCAAATTGCAGGAAATACTCGGCCAATGGCTCTGCACACAGCACCGCCGCACCGCTGACGCCAAATGCTTTGCCGAACGTGACGATCAGCAGCTCTGGTTTAACACCTTGCTGCCAGCAACTTCCACGTCCTTCATCACCCAGCACGCCAATGCCGTGCGCGTCATCCACCATCAGCCAGGCATGGTGCACCCGGCATTGGGTCTGCAATGCTGACAGCGGTGCGGTGTCGCCATCCATGCTAAACACGCCTTCGGTCACCACCAGCGTCTGACCATCCGTAGGTTTCTCCAGCAGCGCTTGCAGGCTATCAGCCTGATTGTGTTTAAAGCGCCGCAGCGTCGCCGGTGACTGTGCGGCCGCCTCCAGCAATGAAGCATGGCTGAGTTTATCGGCAAAAATCCGGTCTTCCGCCTGTGCCAACGCGGCCACCACGGCCTGATTCGCGGCATAGCCGGAAATAAACAGCAGCGCACGCGGGTAACCCAGCCAGTCGGCCAGTTGGTTTTCCAGCGCGGCATGCGCATCGGTATACCCCGTCACATGCCCGGAACCGCCGCTGCCAATACCGTATTGCTCTGCGCCCAACTGCCAGGCACGCACAATCTCGGGATGATGACTCAACCCCAGATAATCGTTACTGGAAAAATTCAGATAGCAGCGATCGCCCTGCATCAGCCAGCGTCCGCTACCGCCTTGATTAGCCAGCCGCACGCGATAAGCATCATCATGCTGACGCTGTACCAACGCGGCTTCAATACGTTGCTGCCAGCTCATGATTCAGCACCTTTTATTCCGCACGCGTTATACCGCAGCATTATAAAACTGCTCGCTATCCGCGTTAATCAGCTGTTCCGTCAAGCGCTGCTGCTGTTGATTGTCCCCAAATTCGGTTCCTGTCTGCTGTGGGTTCAGGCCTAACTTGAGGAACAGCGCCAGATCCTTATCTTCTTTCGGATTTGGCGTCGTTAAGAGTTTGCAGCCGTAGAAAATGGAGTTCGCCCCCGCCATAAAACACATCGCCTGCGTCTGTTCACTCATCTGCTCGCGTCCGGCAGACAGGCGCACATAGGAAGCCGGCATCATGATGCGCGCTACGGCAATGGTACGAATAAAGTCAAACGGATCGACATCCTCGTTATCCGCCAGCGGCGTGCCTTTCACCTTAACCAGCATGTTGATCGGCACACTTTCCGGTGGCGTCGGCAGGTTAGCCAGTTGCACCAGCAGCCCAGCGCGATCGCGTACCGTTTCACCCAGCCCGACAATGCCGCCCGAGCAGACTTTAATGCCCGCACCGCGCACTTTATCCAGCGTATCCAGACGTTCCTGATACGTGCGGGTAGTGATGATGCTGCCGTAAAACTCCGGCGAGGTATCAAGGTTATGGTTATAGAAATCCAGCCCGGCAGAAGCCAGACGTTCAGCCTGATCGTTGTGCAGCGTTCCCAGCGTCATGCAGGTTTCCATCCCCATCGCTTTAACGCCTTGCACCATCTGTTCCAGATACGGCATGTCGCGCTCATGTGGGTTTTTCCACGCCGCGCCCATACAAAAGCGCGTCGATCCCGCGGCTTTCGCCTGACGGGCAGAATCCAACACCTGTTCGACCTGCATTAGACGTTCAGTATCAATCCCTGTCCGATAGCGGGAACTCTGTGGACAGTATTTACAGTCCTCAGGGCAGGAGCCGGTCTTTATCGACAGTAACGTACTGACCTGCACCTGACGGGGATCAAAATGCTGACGGTGGATCTGCTGTGCTTCAAACATCAGTTCCAGAAATGGTTTATTAAATAAGTCTTGCGCTTGCTCAAGCGTCCAGTAAATGCGGCTAGCCATCTCGGCATCTCCAAACTAAAAACGTTTCGCCAGTGTAAATTAACCCGATATACTGTCAACCAAATAGAATCCATTTTAGTTTACGAAAGATCATCATGAGCCCGGACGACATCACTTTTGATCAACGCCATATTTGGCATCCCTACACGTCAATGACTACGCCTCTGCCGTGCTATCCCGTCGTATCAGCCAGCGGCGTCGAGCTGCAACTGGATGACGGGCGTCGCCTGATTGATGGAATGTCATCGTGGTGGGCAGCCATTCACGGTTACAACCATCCGGTCATCAACCTGGCGGTACAGACTCAGCTCAGCCAGATGTCACATGTGATGTTCGGCGGGATCACCCATCCGGCAGCAGTGGCGCTGTGTCGTCAGTTGGTAGACATCACGCCGGACACGCTGGAATGCGTGTTTCTGGCGGACTCCGGCTCGGTGGCCGTCGAAGTGGCGATGAAAATGGCACTACAGTATTGGCAAGCGCGCGGTGCAGCCCGCCAGCGCTTCCTCACTCTGCGTCATGGCTATCACGGTGACACCTTCGGGGCGATGTCCGTGTGCGATCCACAGAACTCGATGCACAGTCTGTATCAGGGCTATCTGCCTGCTCACCTGTTTGTCGATGCGCCGCCCTGTGCTGCTATCAACGAAGGCGGTTTTGCCGACGAGTGGCAGGAAGCCGATATCGCGCCATTACAGGCGATGCTGTCGGCGCACGCTGATGAGATCGCCGCCGTCATTCTGGAGCCCATCGTGCAGGGCGCAGGTGGAATGCGTTTTTACCATCCGGCCTACCTGCGGCGGGTACGGGAACTGTGCGACCAGTGGGGCATTTTGCTGATTGCCGATGAAATCGCGACCGGATTTGGCCGCACCGGCAAACTGTTTGCCTGCGAACACGCGGGAATTTCACCCGACATTATGTGTCTGGGAAAAGCGCTTACCGGCGGCTATATGACGCTCTCTGCCACGCTGACCACCCGGATAGTCGCGGAAACCATCAGCAACGGTGCGGCAGGCTGTTTTATGCACGGCCCCACATTTATGGGTAATCCGCTCGCCTGCGCGGCGGCCAGCGCCAGCCTGTCGCTACTGGCGGAGAACCGCTGGCAACAGCAAGTACAGCAGATTGAGCGGCAGCTGCGAGAAGCGCTACAACCCTGTGCGGATTCTCCGCTGGTGACAGACGTTCGCGTGCTGGGTGCTATCGGCGTGGTGGAAACGCAGCGTCCGGTCAATATGGCGCGGCTACAGCGTTTCTTCGTCGAGCGCGGCGTGTGGATTCGACCGTTTGGTCGCCTTATTTATCTGATGCCACCGTTTATCATTCAGCCTGATGAACTGCGTAAGCTGACCGACGCCGTCTGTGCGGCCATCCGTGATGAACAGTTATTTGACTAACCGGTAAATCAAGGCGCACGCACTCGTGCGCCGCAAAACATGTCCTCTATTTTCATCTCACATGATAACCATTCATTACCGCTCTTATAATTATTCACACGAATAAGATTTTCATTTTATTCATGAGTAATGATTTGAATTACTCTGACGTTCAATGAAATAACAACAAACTGTTAAGCACGCCACAGTTTATATTTAATCAGCCATAGACACTGACTAAATACGTGCTAAATTTCAGAATGAAACATCCCTGGCATATATTAAAAGGAGATTTATTATGCTTATTATGAATATCCGTCCGCCGCGTCCTTTCCGCACATTACTACCCGTACTATTGTCTGCTTTATTACTCTCTCCATTCACCGCTTCTGCGGTCAGTTCCTCCAAAGACGCCGACAAACTCTATTTTGAGAATAATAAATATTATGTATTCAATAACGTCTGGGGAAAAGATGAAGTAAAAGGATGGCAGCAAACGGTTTTCTATAACAGCCCAACCAGCATGGGGTGGAACTGGCATTGGCCAAGTAGCTCCTCCAGCGTTAAAGCTTACCCATCGCTGGTGAGCGGTTGGCACTGGACGGCGGGCTATACGGCAAATAGCGGCTTGCCGATAAAATTATCCAGTAATAAAAGTATTACCAGTAACGTCACCTATTCCATCAAATCTACTGGCACTTACAACGCAGCTTATGACATTTGGTTCCACACCACCGACAAAGCCAGTTGGGATTCTACCCCTACCGATGAATTAATGATCTGGCTAAATAATACTAACGCAGGCCCGGCGGGTGATTATATTGAAACAGTTTTCCTCGGTGGCAGCAGTTGGAACGTATTCAAAGGCTGGATCAACGCCGGTAATGGCAAAGGGTGGAATGTCTTTTCCTTTGTTCGTACCTCCAATACCAACAACGCATCGCTTAATATTCGCCATTTCACCAACTATCTGGTGGGAACCAAGAAATGGATGAGCAATACAAAATATATCAGTAGCGTTGAATTCGGCACCGAGATCTTTGGCGGTGATGGGCAGATTGACATCACCAAGTGGAGCGTAGACGTAAAATAACGTTTCTGTCGTTTCGACCTTTTCCGGCTCACCCCCATGCAGGTGCGGGGTTGAGCCGAATTTATCTCATTGGCTTCTCGATGCATTTCAGCCCGGACAGATGTCGTTCATCCTTTAGGCAGATTCACCTTCCCCCCACAACAAAATTCGTGAGCTGTGGCACGTAAATTTCATTAGCGTTATGATAATCCCCTCGGCTAATCAGGAATGTCCCATGCGTAATACGTTCATCATTTGCTGGCAGTATTTACGCGCTTTCGCATTGATTTATCTCTGCCTGTTGGCAGGCAATGCGGTATCCGCGTTACTTCCGTTCACTATCCCCGGCAGTATCATCGGTATGCTGGTTTTGTTCACCCTGCTCTGTTCGCAGATCCTGCCCGCACAGTGGGTGAAACCGGGCTGTCATCTTCTCATTCGTCACATGGCGCTGCTGTTCGTCCCTATCGGCGTCGGCGTGATGAATTATTACGATCTGGTCAGCCAACAGTTTGGCCCCATCGTCGTTTCCTGTCTGATCAGTACCTTTATAGTGATGTTGGTTGTCGGTTTTAGTACCCAGATTATGCAGCGTGAACGAACCCTGGCCAGCGATCGCACGCCCCCGAAGGATAACGAATAATGTTCAGCTACTTATGGTGGTCATTGCCGCTTACTCTGCTGGTTTTTTTCGCCGCACGTAAGCTGGCCGTACTGACCAGACTTTCGCTATTGAACCCACTGCTGGTGTCGATGGCGATTATTATTCCGCTGCTGCTGGTATTGAAGATTCCCTACGAGCACTATTTTCAGGGCAGCAAAGTCCTTAACGACCTGCTGCAACCGGCGGTGGTCGCGCTGGCGTTTCCGCTTTATGAGCAGTTGCATCAAATTCGCGCGCGCTGGAAATCAATCATCAGCGTGTGCTTCATCGGTAGCCTGACCGCCATTATCTCCGGCACGCTGGTGGCGCTGTGGATGGGCGCCTCGCCAGAAATTGCCGCCTCAATACTGCCGAAATCCGTCACTACGCCTATTGCGATGGCGGTAGCCAGCTCGATTGGCGGGATTCCGGCTATCAGCGCCGTCTGTGTAATTTTTGTCGGCATCCTCGGTGCGGTCTTAGGCCACAGCCTGTTCGAGCGTGTGGGGATCAAAACCAAAGCCGCACGCGGTTTGTCGATGGGCACCGCTTCGCACGCACTCGGTACGGCGCGCTGCGCAGAGGTCGATTATCAGGAAGGGGCGTTCAGTTCACTGGCGCTCGTTATCTGTGGGATCATTACCTCGCTGATTGCACCGCTGGTGTTCCCCGTCCTCTTGCATCTCATGGGCTGAATTTAGCGGGGACGGTGCCTATCACGCAGCGTTCCCGCGATAAAATTGAGATACATCTCGCATTTAAGGATTAAGTTGCAGTCATTTCATTCAATAAAGAGATTTTTATCACAATTTATTGCTACTCTGCTTTCTAACATGACGTCATTGACGGGTAAAAAGAGTAAGCCGATATGCATCCACGATTCGAAAACGCCTTCCAGCAATTACCTGCCAGTCTGCAAACCGCGATCGGTCCCTTGATCGATAAACCGGATTTCGCGGCGATGCTAACCGCTGATGACGTAAAGGCAGTCTGCAAGGCCAGCCAATTAGACACCGATGCGTTGGCCTTTGCGCTATTACCGCTGGCAGCCGCCTGCGCACAAGCCCCCATCTCGCATTTTCAGGTTGGTGCGATTGCGCAAGGGCTCAGTGGAAATTTCTACTTTGGCGCGAACATGGAGTTCACCGCCGTTCAGCTTCAACAAACAGTTCACGCAGAACAAAGTGCCGTCAGCCACGCCTGGCTACGCAATGAACGTGGATTGCGGGCGGTGACCGTGAACTACACGCCATGCGGCCACTGTCGCCAGTTTATGAATGAATTGCGCAATGCGGCATCGCTGTGCATTCAACTGCCGGGTCGCCAGCCTGCGGTGCTTAGCCACTATCTGCCCGATGCCTTTGGCCCCGTCGATCTAAACATCGATACCCTGCTGATGGATGACATCAACCACGGCGCGACATTGCAGAATGTGAATGCGCTGGCGCGTCATGCACTGGATGCCGCTAACCGTAGCCATGCACCTTACAGCAAAGCGATCAGCGGCATTGCGCTGGAAACCACGAGTGGCAACCTCTATACCGGTCGCTATGCAGAAAATGCGGCGTTCAACCCCAGCCTGCCGCCCTTACAGGCCGCGTTAAATCTGATGAACCTGGCAGGTGACGATCCTTGCACCATTACACATGCCGCCGTCGTTGAACGCCGTAATGCTGCTGTCAGCCACTGGGCGATCTCACAAATCATGCTAGCCGAACTGGGTTGCACCGACGTTGAGCACCACTTTATTGAGGAATAAGGGCTGCGATAAACGCAAAAAATCAGCGACGTAAAGCTGAAAAAAGAGAGGTGAATCGATAAAGCCTGTATTTCGGCTAATATGCAAGCCATCTGTAACTATTTTAATTAACATTTCCTGTACATATTTTCTGGGTAATTTAAGATTCGCAGCAGTTTCTCATCGACACCACCTGAGTTTCTTTTTTGCTATCCGAAGAGTAAAAAGCCATGGAATTAGAATACGAAAGCAAACGCCCTCTCTATATCCCCTACGCTGGTCCAATCTTGCTTGAATTCCCCTTGCTGAATAAAGGCAGCGCGTTTACCGAAGAAGAGCGTGCTGATTTTAACCTTGCAGGTCTGCTGCCAGAAGCCGTTGAAACTATCGAAGAACAGGCTGAACGCGCCTGGCGCCAGTATCAGGAATTCAAACACGATATTGAAAAACACGTTTACCTGCGCAACATTCAGGATACTAACGAAACGCTGTTCTACCGTCTGTTAGACGGTCACCTCAGTGAGATGATGCCGATCATCTACACCCCGACCGTTGGCGAAGCCTGTGAACACTTCTCTGATATCTATCGTCGCGCACGCGGTCTGTTTATCTCCTACCCTAACCGCGCACATATCGACGATATGCTGCAAAACGCCACTAAGCAGAACGTAAAAGTCATCGTTGTCACCGACGGTGAACGTATTCTCGGTCTGGGCGATCAGGGTATCGGCGGGATGGGGATTCCAATCGGAAAACTGTCGCTGTATACCGCGTGTGGCGGTATCAGCCCAGCCTACACCCTGCCAGTCGTTCTGGATGTCGGCACCAACAACCCACAACGTCTGAACGATCCGCTGTATATGGGCTGGCGCCATCCGCGCATCACCGACGACGAATACTATGCCTTCGTTGACGAGTTCATTCAGGCCGTGAAACGCCGCTGGCCGAACGTGCTGTTGCAGTTTGAAGACTTCGCACAGAAAAACGCCACACCGTTGCTGAACCGCTATCGTGATGAGATCTGTAGCTTTAACGATGACATTCAGGGCACCGCCGCCGTGGCTATCGGCAGCCTGATTGCCGCCAGCCGCGCGGCAGGTACGCAGTTGCGCGATCAAACGGTCACCTTCCTGGGAGCAGGCTCCGCAGGCTGTGGTATCGCTGAACAAATCGTCGCACAGATGAAATCCGAAGGGCTAAGCGAAGAAGAAGCACGTGCACGCGTCTTTATGGTTGACCGCTTCGGTCTGCTGACGGACAAACTGCCGAACCTGCTCGATTTCCAGAGCAAGCTGGTGCAGAAAAGCGAACTGCTGGCTGATTGGGATTGCAACAGCGACGCGATTTCATTGCTGGAAGTGGTGCGCAATGCCAAACCGACCATCCTGATCGGCGTATCCGGCCAGCCTGGCCTGTTCACGGAAGAAATCATCCGTGAAATGTATAAGCACTGCGCTCGCCCTATCGTGATGCCGCTGTCTAACCCGACATCTCGCGTGGAAGCGCGTCCAGAAGATATCATTCGCTGGACGGAAGGTTCAGCGCTGGTTGCAACCGGTAGCCCGTTCTCTCCGGTTAACTATCAGGATAAAGTCTTCCCTATCGCGCAGTGCAATAACTCCTATATCTTCCCAGGTATCGGATTAGGTGTACTGGCGTCGGGTGCCAAGCGTATCACTGACGGTATGTTGATGGCTGCCAGCCGCGCGTTAGCTGACTGCTCGCCGCTGGCGAATAACGGCGAAGGCGCTCTGCTGCCGGATCTGTCCGATATCCAGCAGGTGTCCAAGCGTATCGCACTGGAAGTGGGTAAAGCCGCACAGCTGCAAGGCGTGGCCGTCGTCACCTCTGCTGATGCCTTGCAGAAAGCGATTGACCATAACTTCTGGCAGCCGCAGTACCGCAGCTATAAACGCACGTCGTTCTAAGCGCTGACGGTTTTACTGCTGAAAAGCGCGGCACTCGTTGTCGCGCTTTTTTATTTAGCTTTTCAATTTCGGGTCAAGCGCGTCGCGCAGACCGTCGCCTAATAGATTAAACGCCAAGACCGTCAGAAAGATAGCCAGACTGGGGAAGATCGCGACATGTGGTGCAATCACCATATCTGACCGCGCCTCATTCAGCATCGCCCCCCACTCCGGCATCGGCGGCTGTGCGCCCAGCCCTAAGAATGACAGGCTGGCTGCCGTGATGATCGACATCCCAATGCGCATCGAGAAAAACACCACGATGGAAGACACTGAACCGGGCAAGATATGCCGAAAGAGGATCGTCCCGTCGCTGGCACCAATACTGCGAGCCGATTCGATATAGGTAAGCTGTTTCAGCACCAGCGTGTTGCCTCGCACCAGGCGGGCGAACGCCGGGATGCTGAAAATCGCGACGGCAACCACCACATTCGCCATCCCACTGCCCATAATCGCCACAACGGCAATCGCCAGCAGAATACCGGGGAAGGCAAACAGCACATCGCCGATGCGCATGATGATGCGGTCCGTCCACCCTTCGTAGTAGCCCGCCAACAGCCCCAGTGTCGTGCCGATAATCATCCCTACCAGCACCGAGAGAATACCCGCAGCCAGCGAGATGCGCGTCCCCATCAGGATTCGACTGAAAATATCACGCCCTAATGAATCGACGCCCAACCAATGTGCCGCAGAGGGGCCTTCGTTCAGGCGTTCATAATCAAAATAGTTCTCGGCATCATAGGGCACCAGATACGGAGCCAGAAACGCGGCGACAATCAGCAGCAGCACAAACAGACCGGCGGCAACCGCTACGCGTTGCTGAAGAAAACGCCGCCAAAATTCACGCCACGGCGTGCGAACGGGTTTATCCCTAATGACAGGGAGCGTCGCCAGCATAGCTTTACGTCGCCAGTGTCTCATTCCCTTTCCTTATTTATAACGAATGGCTGGATTAATCGCGGCATACAGCATGTCAACCAGCAGATTGATCAGAATAAATTCCAGTGAAAACAGCAACACCTCAGCCTGAATCACCGGATAATCGCGCATCTCCACCGCATCCACCAGCAACCGCCCTAAGCCCGGCCAGTTGAACACTTTTTCCACGACAATCGAGCCACCAAGCAAAAAACCAAATTGCAGCCCCATCATGGTGACCACCGGAATCAATGCATTGCGCAGCCCGTGTTTCACTACCACCAGCGATTCGCGCACGCCTTTTGCCCGCGCCGTGCGCATGTAATCTTCCTGCAACACATCAACAAATGACGCTCGGGTAAAACGCGCCATCACCGCCGCGACTGCCGCACCTAACGTCAGGGAAGGCAAGATGTAGTGCAGCCAGGTATCCGCCCCCACCGTTGGCAGCCAGCCTAATTCGACGGAAAAAATCTGCATTAACAGCATGCCGAGCGCAAACGCAGGGAAAGAGAGACCAGATACCGCCAACGTCATGCCGATCCTATCTGGCCAGCCATTGCGCCATACGGCAGACACGATGCCAATCGCCATGCCAAAAATCACCGCCCACACCATGCTACACACCGTCAGCCAAAAGGTCGGCATAAAGCGCATGGCGATCTCTTCGGTGACGGGCCGCTTCGACACGATCGACGTTCCCAGATCCCCTTGCAGGATATTGGTGAAGAAGTGCCAGAACTGGTGCGGCAGCGGTTTATCCAAGCCTAAATCCTGCCGCACCATCTCGATAACGACGGCATCCGCTTCCCGCCCGGCGGCTAAACGCGCCGGATCGCCGGGTAACAGATGAACGAACAGGAACACCAGCACCAGCACCATCAGGAGCGTGGGAATCAGCCCTAGTAGCCGTTTAATAAAATAATTCAGCATGAACGGTTTTCCACAGACATGCGTCAGACTCTCCTATGAGTGGACGAGTATTGACCACTGCGGGTAGCCTCATGGCCACCCGACTCCCTGGTCATATTTTCGCACTGGATTATTCCGTCAGATCGGCATCATCAAAGCTAAACAAGGTATCCGGCATCACATAGAATCCGGTCAACTTCTTGCTATTAGCCGACACTAAACGCTCTGTCGCCAGAAAAATCCACGGCGCATCAGCCCAGATTTTGTCCTGTGCATCCTTATACAAATTCTGCTTTTCCGCTCGATCCGTCGTTTTCAGCGCGTTAGCCAGATCCGCGTCAACCTGCGGATTGCTGTAAAAGGCCGTGTTGAACTGCGCGGGTGGCCAGGAAGCGGTAGCAAACAGTGGCGACAGCGCCCAGTCCGCCTCACCCGTCGATGCCGACCAGCCGGTATAAAACAGGCGAACACCCGTCTCTTTCACGCCCTTGCCTTCCACTTCCGCCGCGCGCTGCCCCGCATCCATCGCGGTCACCTGCACTTTCACGCCAACCTGTGCCAGCTGTTGTTGCGTAAACTGCAAGACTTTCTGCGCCGTACTGTGGTTATGCGACGACCATAGCGTGGTGGTAAAACCGTCTGGATAGCCTGCTTCTTTCAGTAACTCACGCGCTTTGGCCGGATCGTAAGGCCAGGGGTGATATTTTACCGAATAATCGATACTGTTTGGCAGTGGCCCTTCGGCTGGCGTCGCGTAGCCGGAGAACGCCACTTTAATCAGTGCCTCTTTGTTAATTGCGTAGTTCAGCGCCTGTCGTACTTTCGGGTTATCAAACGGTTTCTGCGTGACATTCATGCTGATGTAGCGATGCAGGATCGACGGTGACGCCACCAGCGCCAGCTTGTCATTTTTCTCCAACACCCTGGCTTGCTCAAACGGTATCGGATAAGCAAACTGCGCTTCGCCCGTTTGCAGCAGTGCCGCACGCGTGTTGTTATCCACTACCGGACGCCAGGTAATGCTGTCCAGCTTAGGCAACCCGGCTTTCCAGTAGCCGCTGAATTTCTCAACTTTGACAAAGTCGGTCTGGTTCCAGGCCACAAAGCGATATGGGCCGGTGCCAACCGGGTGAAAACCGATCTCCTTGCCATACTGTTTTAATGCCGCCGGAGAGATCATTACGGCCGCGGGGTGCGCCAGATTATTCACGAACGCGGAGAACGGCGTCTTCAGAATAATTTTCACCGTCAGATCGTCCACCACCTCGGTTTTGTCGATCGTTTTGAACAGGTTATATCGCTTCAGGCGATTGTCGGGGTTACTGGCGCGATCCAGATTCACTTTCACAGCGGCGGCGTTAAACGCCGATCCATCGTGAAATTTAACGCCAGGGTGCAATTTGACGGTATACGTCAGGCCATCCGGGCTAACGTCATAGCTGTCTGCCAGGACGTTTACCAGCTTCATCTCTTTATCGAAGCCAAAAAGCCCCTGATAGAATGACTTCGCCACCGTCTGCGATAGCGAATCGTTGGCATCATAGGGGTCGAGGCTGGTAAACGTGGAACCCACGGCGATAACCGCATCTTTAGCTGCCCAGACGGGTGAGGCTGCCATCGCTGCGGTTACCCCGGCGGCCACGAACCAGCGCCGCTTTATCGTCATTACGCTCATGCTATGTTCTCCTTGTGAATCCCTGTTAATAAGCACCGGCTATCGGATGGTGCGCAACAAAGTGTCGCTCACCAACCTGAACCAAAGGCGCCGTGATCGGTTCATCACCAATCCCCCGGATCGGACTGGGTATTTCATCAACCAGTAACACCTGCTCACGCTGGCGGCGTGAGGGATCGGCAATCGGCACTGCCGACATCAGTTTGCGGGTATAAGGATGCCGAGGACGTTCAAACACGTCTTGCCGTGGGCCGATCTCGACAATTTGCCCCATGTACATCACCGCTACGCGATGGCTAATGCGTTCAACCACCGCCATATCATGTGAAATAAACAAAAATGCGATGCCAAATTCACGTTGCAACTCCAGCATCAGGTTGATGATTTGCGCCTGAATCGACACGTCCAGCGCAGATACGGCCTCATCCGCAATCACCACTTTAGGGTTCAGCGCCAACGCTCTGGCGATACAAACGCGCTGACGCTGACCACCGGAAAATTCATGCGGATAGCGCCGGGCGTGTTCCGGTTCCAACCCTACGCGTGACAATAGCCATTCAACGCGTTTTTCCGCCTCCTGCCGACGGCAAATGTTATGTACCAGCAGCGGTTCCATAATCGAGAATCCGACGGTTAGACGAGGGTCCAGAGACGCATAGGGGTCCTGAAAAATTAGTTGAATATCACGCCGCAAACGCTGTAATGCGGCACCTTTTAACTGATGGATGCGCTGGCCATTAAAGGTAATCTCGCCCTTCTGGCTTTCAACCAGTTGGAGCAACGCCCGGCCAGTCGTGGACTTGCCGCACCCCGATTCGCCAACCAGCGAAAGCGTTTCGCCCGGCCAGAGATCGAAACTGACGTTTTCCACCGCATGTACCTGACGCGTCACACGGTTTAATAACCCACTGCGAATGGGAAAACGCGTCACCAGATGGCTCACCTGCAAGATCGGCTCCGCATGCGCAGGAACCGTGTCCTGCGGCGCGTTGTCTGTGACAGGCGCCGCGCATTGATCCAGTAGCGGAAATTTTGCCGGAAAGGGTTGCCCGCGCATTGACCCTAATGCGGGTACTGCCGCCAACAGTCCCTGCGTATACGGGTGCTGGGGCGCGGTAAAAATCTGCCCTACGCTTCCCGCCTCAACGCTTTCCCCACGGTGCATCACCAATACACGCTCAGCGACTTCCGCCACCACTCCCATGTCGTGGGTGATAAAAATCACGGCCATGTCCATTTCACGCTGTAGTACACGGATAAGTTGCAGAATTTGCGCCTGAATGGTGACATCCAGCGCGGTCGTCGGTTCATCGGCAATGAGCAGCGACGGCTTACAGGAGAGCGCCATCGCAATCATGACCCGCTGACGCATTCCGCCAGAGAGCTGGTGAGGGTAGCGATCCAGCACATTACGCGCTTCCGGTATTCTGACCAGATCCAGCATGCGCAAGGTTTCTGCACGCGCGGCCTGCCGATTCATACCCTGATGCAAACGAATCGACTCGGCTATCTGTTCGCCGACCGGGAAGACGGGATTGAGCGACGTCATCGGTTCCTGGAAAATCATCGCTAAATCCGCACCGCGTAACGTTCGCATCACCCGCTGACGAGCGCCACGGAGATCCAGCACATGTCCATCGCGACGACGAAAGAGCATATCCCCCTGGTGAATCACCCCACCTGCGTGTTCGACCAAACGCATCAGTGCCAGAGACGTCACTGATTTACCCGAGCCCGACTCCCCGACGATAGCCAGCGTTTCACCACGATCGACAGAGAACGTCAAATTGCGTACCGCATCCGTCCGCTGTCCCTGCTGCTCGAAATAGACACTCAGATTGCGCACGTCCACCACCCGTTTTTCAGGCAAAACCAGCCCAGGAACAGAGGAAGACAGCGAGGCATAATGATCCTGTGTGAGCGACATGAACGGCGAATCTCCCTATAAAGGCGCCTGGAATCAGCGCAACGCGGTCAGGAACAAATTATCAGCGGTTTTCGACTATATTTAGCGCAAGGTATGATGTAAAGCGGAAACTGAAATCAGAACAGTGAGAAATTTCTTTTTATAACATTAAGTTAATTATCATAAAGCGACTTAATAAAGCACGATATCTCCGGCAGATGCACTCATTTTTTCCCGAAATAGTTCGAATTGAAGAAAAAACATCTGCGTTGAACCCTGCCTATGTTGCCTAATCTCTAACGAGGATTCACACGCCAAAAGCCGGATTCCTTGACTTGCATACATTCACCCACGTTACGAACTCTGACATAATTAATACTGGCATAGGAAACGGGTTTTCGCTCATGAACGACATGTTAGCGGAACATATCGTGCTAATGAAAAAGCCATATGAATGAAACAGACTGTATTGATGAAAAACGGTGGGGTAAAGATGGAAAGCGTTAACGCAGGTTTACTGACTCTTGAACAAGCTCTGGAAAACATGTTTTCTCAGGTTCCTTCCCTTACCGAAACAGAGCGCGTATCCCTGTTCGACGCCGCAGGACGGATCACTGCCCATGCCATCACCTCCCCGATTAACGTCCCGCCTTTTGCTAATTCCGCGATGGATGGCTATGCCGTCCGCTGCGCCGATTTGTCGGTTGCCACAACGCTACCGCTGGCAGGAAAAGCCTTCGCTGGCGCGCCCTTCACCGGTGAATGGCCTGCCGGAACCTGCATTCGTATCATGACCGGTGCACCACTTCCCGCAGGAGCCGACACCGTGATCATGCAGGAACAGGCTGACGTGAGTGAAGACGGCATCCGTTTCCCCCATGAGGTCAAACCCGGTCAAAATATTCGTCTGGCGGGAGAAGATATTCAGGCGGGTGCCAGCGTGCTACCTGCGGGCTGCAAACTGGGCATGGCGGAATTACCGCTGCTGGCTTCGCTGGGGATTGCGCAGATTGACGTAGTACGTCGTCTGAAAGTCGCGGTGTTTTCAACCGGTGATGAACTGCAACCCGTCGGTAAACCACTGGAAGACGGCCAGATTTATGACACCAACCGTTTTGCCGTCCGTTTGATGCTTGAACAACTAGGCTGCGACGTGCAAGACCTGGGCATCATCCGTGACGATCCAGACGCGCTGCGTGCCGCATTTCATGAGGCAGACCAGCGTGCCGATCTGGTGATTAGCAGCGGCGGCGTTTCCGTTGGCGAAGCGGATTATACCAAGCAAATGCTGGATGAACTGGGCGATATCCATTTCTGGAAGCTGGCAATCAAGCCCGGCAAACCCTTCGCCTTCGGCAAGTTACAACACGCCTGGTTCTGCGGCCTGCCGGGGAATCCAGTATCCGCAGCACTGACATTCTATCAGTTGGTGCAACCGCTGCTAGCTCGCCTGTCTGGCTATACACAGTGGCACCAGCCGCCGCGAGTACGCGTCAAAACCACCAGCGCACTGAAAAAGACGCCGGGGCGCACCGATTTCCAGCGCGGTATTTTCAGCCGCAACGCGCAGGGCGAACTGGAAGTGGGAACCACTGGGCATCAGGGTTCACACGTTTTCAGCTCGTTCAGCCTCGGTAACTGTTTCATCGTGCTTGAGCAGGATCGTGGTCACGTCGCTGCCGGCGAATGGGTAGACATCGAGCCCTTCAACGCCCTGCTGGGGCATTGAGTATGTTGCCGGAACTGAGCGATGAAGAAATGCTGCGCTACAATCGACAGATTGTACTGCGCGGCTTTGATTTTGACGGACAGGAAAAGCTGAAGGCTTCACGCCTGTTGATTGTCGGTTTGGGTGGATTGGGCTGTGCTGCCGCGCAGTACCTGGCGGCGGCGGGCGTCGGTCATTTGACGCTGCTGGATTTTGATACCGTCTCACTGTCTAACCTGCAACGTCAGGTTCTGCATCGCGATGCCCGTATCGGGATGGCAAAAGTTGAATCGGCGCGTCTGACGTTATCCGACATGAACCCGCATCTTTCACTTGATGCGGTTGATGGCGATCTCGATGACGAGGCGTTGAAGGAACAGGTCAACAAGCATGATGCCGTGTTGGACTGTACCGACAATGTCACCATCCGCGATCGCCTAAACCGCATTGGCTTTCAGCTCAAAAAACCGCTGATCTCCGGTGCCGCGATTCGGATGGAAGGCCAAATCAGCGTCTTTACCTATCAGCCTGATGAACCTTGCTACCATTGTCTCAGCCGCCTGTTCGGTGCCAATGCGCTAACGTGTGTCGAAGCCGGTGTGATGTCACCGCTGGTGGGTACGATCGGGAGTTTACAGGCTCTGGAGGCCATTAAGTTGCTAACAGGCTATGGTAAGCTGACGACTGGACGTTTGCTGATGTTCGACGCAATGACGCTGCAATTTCGTGAAATCACGCTGCCGAAAAACCCACGCTGTGAAGTCTGCGGCGGCTAACGCGGAGCAGGAAAAGATGCTTATCCGGCACGATAAGCCATTGAACACAGGAAAGATCAGTGACACAGTGTAAAGGTTAGTCATCACGTAAACTGAGGAACACACCATGAGTAATGCTTTTTTGCAGTCAATCAAGGCCCGTCGTTCAATCTATGCCATCGGCAATAAACTACCGATATCAGAAGATCAGGTTACCGCGCTCATTACCGAAGCCGTTAATGAAAGCCCCTCCTCTTTTAATTCACAAAGCTCTCGCGTCGTCATTCTGTTCGGTGAGCAACACCACAAGCTGTGGGATATTGTTAAGCAGCAACTGAAAAAAATTGTGCCTGCGGATGCCTTTGCCCCAACAGAAAGCAAACTGGCCTCCTTTGCTGCCGGTGCGGGAACCGTCCTGTTCTTTGAAGATACCGCAGTGATTGAATCACTACAGGAAAAATTCGCGCTTTATGCCGATAATTTCCCGGTCTGGTCCGAACATTCAACCGGCATCGCTCAGTTCGCCGTGTGGTCCACGCTGGCGCAGGAAAAAATCGGTGCCTCACTCCAGCACTATAACCCGTTGATCGACAATGACGTCAAAGCGCAGTGGAGCCTGCCAGCCAGTTGGAAGCTGCGTGCTCAAATGCCATTCGGTTCCGTTGAGCAACCCGCTGGTGAGAAAACCTATATCGCCTTTGAAGAACGTTTTCGCGTATTTAAGTAATCCGCTGAATCACCGTTTATCAACAAACAGGACACCGCATGGTGTCCTGTTTGTTTACGAATATTGAAAACACGAAAGAGATCAGAAAGCCGACAGGAGGACATTCACCAGTCCTGAATACAAAACATTGCGTTCCAGCAATCTGCTCTAATACTTCCATCATGTAACCACTATACTTAACGCTATGCGTCAGCGATTCACTCGTCCAATTGTGCTACACCGTCATTCCAGTAAAATGTTGCACCACAATTTTTAGGTGAAAATAGCGGTTTATTCACCTACCTCATAAATGATTCTCTGGGGAGATTATTTTGCAGACTGGACTCATTAATAATGCACGCTGGCTGGACAAAACACGCGCAATCATAATACTCGGCTCCATGCTGCTCGCCGCCTTTCTCGTTATCAGTTGGACCAGTTATGAAGTGGCTAAGGAATCACTGGAAGAAGAAATCGAAGAAAATACCCTGCCGCTAACCAGTGATAACGTCTATTCGGAAATCCAACAAGATTTGCTAAAACCTATCTTTATTTCGTCGCTGATGGCACACGATACCTTTTTACGCGACTGGGTGCTGAAGGATGAAAGCGATCCGCAGGCCATGTTTCGCTACCTGCGAGAAATCGATCGTCGCTTCGATACTGTATTTTCGTTCTTCATTTCGGATAAAACCAAACGTTACTACGATCAGCAGCGTATCCTGAAAACCGTCTCAGAGAATTCGCCAGACGATCAGTGGTATTTCCAACACCGAACGCTATCGGACGAGATGCCTTATGCCATCGATATCTCATTCGATCCTGAGGATCACACACGCCTTGATATTCTTATTAACCACAAAGTCGTGGACTATGACGGCAATTTTATCGGTATTACCGGCGTAGGAATTCCCGTTGAACGCGTTAAACACCTCCTTGAAAAATATGAGCAACGCTATAACCGCACAATCTATTTCATTGATAAAGAAGGCAATATTACCTTACATGGGGAAAGCTATAGCCGCCCGCTCAAGATTCAGCAGCAGCCGGGACTAGGCAATATCGCTACCACGATCCTAACGGCTCCCGGTGGCGCTTATGAATATCAATCAGACGGGGAGCATATCTTCCTTAACACCCGGCTAATCCCTGAATTCGGTTGGTATTTGATGGTAGAACAAACTAGCCACCCCAGTGAGAAGCGACTGTTCGCCACGCTGCTAAAAAACCTGGGTATCAGTACGTTCGTCAGCGTCCTTTTCTTATTTCTGCTGTGGCTGACCATTGGTGGCTATCAACGCCGTCTGGAACAAATGGCGACAACGGATAAATTAACGGGCCTCATGAACCGTCAGGCATTTGATTATTTATTCCGCCGTCTCGGAACAAAAAATGCCTTACAGCACAAATCGCTTTCCATTCTTCTCATTGATATTGACCATTTCAAGAAAATCAATGACAAATACGGTCACAACGTTGGGGATCTGGTTTTACAAGAAATTTCCGCACTCTTGTCAGCGAATACCCGATCCAGCGATCAGCCCTGCCGCTGGGGAGGTGAAGAGTTCGTTATTCTACTCGACGAGTGCGATATCAACGCCGCACAACAACGCGCCGAGGCACTACGCCAGAATATAGAAATAACGCACCTTCCCTACCGTGAAGGAGCCATTCAGGTGACGGTCAGCTGCGGTGTCGCGGAATATCGGGCAGGCGAGACGCTCAGTATGCTGATTAACCGCGCCGATATCGCGCTTTATCAAGCCAAACAGCAAGGGCGTAATCAGGTAGTACGTGCGCAATAGCGACAAGGAAAAAAGATCGTGCCTGCATGAATGATGCAGGCACATGTAGACGGGAAACCAGCAGGCTTCAATAAGGTAGCACACAGGCTACGTTCGGTTCCCCGTTTGGCGTTTCAGCGTAATAGAGCAGGTATATCTGTCTGCCGGATGGATCGAGACCGTGGTTTCAAAGACATTTCCCGATCGGTCAAGATAATGGCGGATGATTTTTAATGCCGGATACCCTACATCAACGCCCAGCGTTTTCGCTATTTTGGCAGGAACACCAACGGCAGAAATGGTCTGGCGCACTTCTTCTCCCTGCACGCCGTAGTGCTTTTCAATCAAATCACTAATCAAAGCAAACGGATCGCTACGTACCAGACTTTTAACCTTGGCATAATCCGGGCTAACGTAGCTATCGGTCCAGCAGATCGGAGCGTCCTTTTTCTCGCTGTCTTCACGAATGCTGGCAATATGCAGCCAGCGATCGCCCGGCTTGCCACCGATAATCTGTGCCAGTTCAACGTCCGCCACGATTTCATCAATCTTCTTCACGACGCGCAGATTGGTTTTTGCCAGCACGAACAGATCCTCAAGGCTAGCCAGAGGATGGTTGCGTTCACGTTTTTCATCATTATCGACAACAACGGAACCCACGCCCTTACGTCGGGATAGCAAACCCGCCTCGGTTAGATCGCGCAACGCCTCCCTGACGGTATGCCGACTAACCTGATACTGCTCACAAAGCTCCAGCTCAGAGGGGATTAACGACCCTGCCGGGTACTGGCCTAGCGTAATATTTTGGCTGAGTTCACGGGCAATTCGCTTATACAAGGGTTCTTTCATCGGCTCACGCTCTTAATCAATATTGATGCCCTGCATCACAAAATGACATTTCACTGCTTCACTAACTTGTCCGTACATGTTGTTATAAATACAACATGTACGGACATTTAAACCTATCCGTACATTTTCTCTTTCAGGCCATGCCGCTATCAGCACACTTCATCTTATCGCGGATATGGTTTGCATCTTATCACTAATACATTCGCTTCAGGAGGCGTTATGGCTTCGAATGTGCTTGATTCAGTTCTATTCCGTGATTCATTTGGTACCCCAGAAATGCGGGCGATCTTCGATGATCGAGAACTCATCCGTAAGTATGTGGAAGTAGAGATCGCATTGGCCAATGCGCAGGCGCGCTGTGGCGTAATCCCCGCAGAGGCGGCCGCAGAAATCACCGCCAGCTGTAACGCTGACACGCTCGATTTTGAGCTGCTGCGCCACGAAACAGAAATTGTGGGCTACCCCATCCTGCCACTGGTGCACCAGATTTCCAAACAGGCTGGCCAATCTGGTGGTTATGTTCACTGGGGCGCAACGACACAGGACATTATGGATACCGCCGTGGTGCTGCAAATCCGTGATGCCTTCGCGTTAATTGAAGCAGATATCGACGCACTGCGTTCTATTTTGGCCGGACTGGCCGTGCGTTACCGTAATACGCCAATGGCTGGGCGTACCCATTTACAACAGGCGCTACCGATTACATTCGGCTACAAAGCCGCCATCTGGCTGGACATGTTTGACCGTCATGCCGAGCGCCTTGAGCAGTTGCGCCCACGCGTGCTGGTGGGCGAATTCGCAGGCGCTGCGGGGACATTAGCCTCGTTAGGCGATAAAGGGCTTGCGGTACAAAAAGCGCTGATGGCCGAGCTTGGTCTGGGCGTTCCCACCTCAACCTGGCATGTCGCTCGTGATGGATTTGCTGAAGCCGTCAACCTGCTGGCGGTAATTACAGGTTCGTTAGGGAAAATTGGCTATGACGTCATGCTGATGGCCTCCAACGAGTTCGGTGAGTTGTATGAACCGTTTGTTAAAGGCCGTGGAGCCAGCAGTACCATGCCGCAAAAGCGTAACCCCATTTCCAGCGAACTGATGCTGGCCTGTTCCAAAGGCGTTCGCCAACAGGCCGGGCTGATGCTGGATGCAATGGTGCAAGATCTGGAACGCGCCACAGGCCCATGGCACGCGGAGTGGATCGCCATCCCGGAAAGTTTCATTCTCTCTGCGGGTGCACTTCATCAGGCCAAGTTCATGCTAAACGGCCTGATTGTTGATGAGAAAATGATGCTGAAAAACCTCAATATGACCAACGGCCTGATTGTGGCTGAAGCCGTGATGATGGGACTGGCACCGTATATTGGGCGTCAGGAAGCCCATGACATCGTTTACGATGCCTGCCGCATCGTGAATGAGAAAGGCGGCACGCTGGCCGATGTTCTTAATGCCATGCCCAGCGTCGCTAGCCGACTCGATCCTAAATTAATCGAAGACCTGACTAATCCCGTCAATTATTTGGGCAGTGCCCCTGAAATGGTTGATCAGGTAGTCAATAAAATGGAAAGAAAATAGTCATCACCGGTAATTATCCGATATCGCTCTAATTAACAGACTGAGATCGATACATCCCAGACGCAAGATAATAACGCGTCTGGGCAGGCTCTCTGTTGCCGGGAATGATGGCGGATAATAATAGCTTGCACGATTAAGGAGACGTTATGTCATCCGAATCCTCCACCAAGAAAAAAATAGTCGCCGTTATTATTCCTCTCCTGCTGGGCCTGATTATCTGGTTTTCTCCGGTTCCCGATGGCCTTACGCCGCAGGCATGGCATATGTTCGCGATTTTTGCCGCCACCATCGCAGCAATATTGACGCAGCCTCTGCCGTCAGGCGCGATTATGCTGCTTGTCCTTTGCATCACTATTTTCACTAGAACCTTAACAGAAGCGAAAGCGTTAGCCGGTTTTTCCAGCGGCACCGTCTGGCTCATCTTTTGTGCCTATATTCTTTCTCTGGGTTTTGTGACATCTGGATTAGGAAAACGCATCGCCTACAAAATGCTGTCGCTATTCGGCGGAAGCAGCTTGGGGATCGCCTATTCGCTGGGCGTTTCCGACCTCATCATGGCACCCGCCATGCCATCCGTCACGGCGCGTTCGGGGGGAATTATCTTTCCTATCGCGCGTTCGATTAATGAAGTATTAGGGTCAACACCCGGCGTTAGCGGTAAAAAGATTGGGGACTTTCTGATCATGGTCTGCTTTCAGTTTACTCCGATCACCGGCGCGATTTTCCTCACCGGTATGGCCGCCAACCCGCTGGTTGGCAGCCTGGCGAAAACCTCACTAGGCGTAGATATTACCTGGGGCGGTTGGTTTATTGCCGCTGTTGTACCCGCCATGTGCTGCTTCTGTCTGATGCCGTTGCTAGTGTACAAAATACTGAACCCAGAACTGAAAAAAACGCCAGAGGCCAAAGAGATGGGACGCCGGTCGCTGGCGGAATTAGGAAACATGAAACCGGCAGAGAAAAAAGTGGCCTTTGGCTTTGTTCTCGCGCTGCTTGGCTGGGGCACCAGCCTGATCACTGGTTTTTCTGCCACATCCGTCGGGTTGGCATTGGTTGCCTACCTGTTCGTCACTCAGGCCGTCCAGTGGAAAGACGTACTTAGCGATCGCGCAGCCTGGGATACGGTCATCTGGTTCAGCGTCATTATCAGCCTCGCCGCCGGACTGTCTGACCTTGGTTTCATTAAGTGGATGACCGTTAAGCTGGGTGCTTCCATACAGGGTTTCGGCGCGATGGAAACCTTCGTTATTCTCGGCATCCTCTATATCTATGTACATTATCTGTTTGCAACCGCCTCTGGTCACGTCGCCGCGCTCTATGCGCCCTTCGCCGCCACCGCCATAGCCGCAGGCGCGCCGCCCATGATGGTCGCCATCTGTTTTGGGATTTTTAGCAACCTGATGTGGGGGAATACCGAATACGGCGGTGGCCCCGGCCCGATCTATTTTGCTCAGGGATATTTTGAACGGCACCGTTTCTATAAAATCAATTTCTGCATCGTCACGTTTAACGTCGCCCTGATTTTTATCGTCGGCTTAGCGTGGTGGAAACTGATTGGCTATTATTGATCGCCTGTCTTATTCGTCCGAAAAAATAACAGGAGGCCATTTGCCTCCCGTTATTTCGTCATGACCATTATTCAGCTTTTCAGCCATTAAATCCCATCGTCTTTTGTCTGCACCCAAAACGCATGCACCAAACCGGGAAAATAGCCTAATAGCGTCAGAATAATATTCAGAATGAATGCTCCACCAATTCCTTTCCCCAATAACACGCCCAACGGTGGCAGAAGAATAGTCAGTACGATGCGCCAAAATCCCATATCAACCTCCGTTACGTGATAATTACTTATGAAAATAGTTCAGCGTTCGCGATTTGTCAGCATTCGTCGGAATAATTGAGACTAATCTTCGTAGAGAAAATGAAAGGGCGTGTTTCACACAGGCTATCGCTCCCACAACCGCACCGTAATCCATCAAAGAATGACTACGGTGCAGTTCATCCATTACAACGTCATCAGAAGGTAATATTTACCTTCGCCCAGTAGGTTCTACCCGGTTCATTTACGGACGAGTTAGCCGAATAACCAAAACTGCTATTACCGGCAAGGTTGAGGTGTTCACTGTAGGTGGTGTTAAACAGGTTATCGACCCCCGTACTTAGTTTGACGTATTGGTTAACGCGATATACCGCATTGGCTGAGAAGATCGCAAAGCCAGAGCTATGATCAAAATCTTTCCCGACAACGTTACCTTCGTTAAGCGCGACCCTATTTTGCTGACTCACCAGACGCAGTAAGCCCGTGCTGCTCCAGTTCCCTTTTTCCCACGATAATCCCAGGCGCGCTTCCAGCGGTGGAATTTGCGGCAGTGGCCGATGATCATCGGTATTCTTCGCCCAGGAATACGCCAGACTGGCGTCCGTCTTCCAGCTATCCGTTAATTTATAGCTGAATCCCGTTTCGCCTCCCATGATGGTCGCATTAATATTATCCGCCTCGCTGACCCTGGCATTCATCGGATCGTAGCGGAACAGGATAAAATCATTCACCCGTCCCATGTAGGCAGAAACCCAGCTGTTCAGGCGTTGGCCACTGTATTGTGCCCCGATATCAAGCTGGGTCGTTTTCTCAGTTTTAACATGATCGAATGCACTTTGCGTTCTGCCCGGCCCGTAGGTTGGCGAGAACAGCTCCCAATAGTCAGGAAAGCGCTCGGTGTAACCAATGCCCGCATACAGCATTATCGGGGTATCCGCCAGCGTATGTTCGACACGGATAAAGCCTGCTGGCAATGTATCATGCCGCTCACTCATGCTGGTGCCCGCATTATTCTCGACCTTGGTTTGATCAAGGCGCGTTCCCCCGATGACCTTACTTTGCTCAGAAGCCTGCCAGGTCAACTCGCTGAAGACACCATAGGTGTTAAATTGCGCATCTTTCTTCCAGCCATCATTTCGCCAGCGACGATGCGTATTTGTCTGCATGTCCGCGCCGCTTTTCAGCTCATAGTCGGCCCATATCCAGGTTGCCATCATCCGTCCACCAACCGTTTTTCTATCCAGTTGGCTGGCCATAGGCATACCCATCATCCCCATGCCGCTTGGCGATCGCAGCGTGTAATTATCCATAACGTGATCGGCATAGTTGTAATACGCACTCGCCTCAAGCTTATCGAGTACATTCCCTATATTGGATTTTTCCGCGCGTATGCCCACACTCTCACGCTTAAATTGCGAACCATCCATGCCACGCCCAGCGTAGCGCGCTTCCCCATCGCCTTTGCCTGCGGTCAGCTCCAACAAGGTGTCGCTGTCTGGCGTCCAACCGAGCGCCACATCCGCATTCCATTTATCCCATTTTGATGCTACGCGTTTCCCCTCACCATCCTTGTAATCGCCTGACTGTGATTTATTACCGATGAGTCGAAAATAGCCCTCTTCACTCCCGAAACTGACATCAGCATTTTCATCATGACGATCGTTTGACGCCGTCAGCACGCTGGCGCTGCCCTGTATTCCTGGCTTCTCGAAACGCGGCGGTGTCCGCTCAAATCGCACAGTTCCCGCTGAATTTCCTGCGCCCCAGAGCACAGTCTGCGGCCCTTTGGTAAAGGTTAACAGGTCATAACTTTCGGGAGAAATGTACGAACTCGGTGCATCCATGCGTGACGGACAGGCACCTAACATCTCACCATTATTGGAAAGAAGCCGCAGTCTCGATCCAAACATGCCCCGGAAGACAGGATCGCCATTTGTTCCACCATTACGTATTTGCGAGAACCCCGGAATGGTTTTCAGATAATCCGAACCATCGCTGGCCGGTACAGGCTGGCGCGGCGTTTTCGGCGAGGTCACCAGCGTGAGCGGAGAAGTCTCCGGCGCGGTCACCACCATCACGGCATCATCATTCAGCGTGGCGTGAGTAGCAGAATGATCGTGCTCGCCCAGAGCCATCACAGGTAAAGAAGCTAACGCCACCAGCACCAGAGAAGCGGCGGGCGTATATACCAATTCAATTTTTTTCATCGTATTGCCTTACGGTTTCTTATGCCACAACGACGCGCGGCAAAACGCCTATGGAGGGATCGCCCGACCATAAGGGAGTAAGCCGACGGATGTCGTTAATTAAAAAGAGTCAAAACAAAGAAACCGATTCAGGAGGTGCACGGGCGCGCTGCGGGCAATAAGATCGGAATAACGTAGGACAAACAAAATCAGGGAAATAGGTCGGTCTGTGAGCGGACAATAACAGCCAGAGCAACGGCAATACGACCGATAGAATAAGCGGTAAATGCACCAACAACTGACAGTATCCGCAGGCAATATCCTCCATCGGAGAAAGCCCGACGCTCGACATCATCAGATTATGCGGCGTACTACCGTGGTGGCATACCTCATGTTCATGCGCGCCGTGATGATGCTGCGACGTAGACATAGCGTGAGTTGGTGCCTGACAGGCTGATGGCTGCACCAGTGATTTTGAAATCAAAGGGGCAATAAACAGCATCATCATAGAAAAAATGGCCAGGCAGGCTGTAACTCGTTTAACGCTCACGCCAGATAATTCGCTACCGTACCCCATTGATAAGAGGGGCGAAGTGTATCGCACTCACCGCCGAATTGTTACATGTGGCTGAAAATTGCGCGAAGCCGCTCACGCAGCATTCTGTATAGCAAACAGAATGGATAGAATAAGGCCAATTCACGCTTGGCCTTTTCATTACGCGAAGCTAGTCATCTTTACGATTTTATCCTGAAAACGAAGCAAGGCATCGGCAGCTCGTTGCAGACTTTCTGCACTCGCCTTTTCATTACGCGATAATGCCGCATCAATACCTTCCTGAATTTTGGAGAACACGTTCATAGGCTGGCGTGGTGAAGCGGGTGCGGTACCGTCATAAACGACTTTAGACAACGCGGTAGGAGCCATGAAACCCAACAGTGGTGACGATTCATCGAGATCCATTTGCCCGTTTCGAATCAGGCTGTTTACAGCTTCATTCAACTCTTGTGGCGTCATATTCGTAAAATCGTATTTCTTAACCTCAGAGATAGAGCTAGAAGTGTGGTTTACACTCGCTTCCTGCGTTTTCCCCGCTAAAACGGCTGCAAACGAGGTTTGATTACCCGTTTGAGCCGCCGAGTTAGCGCTCGAAGCACGATGAGCAAAAAGGCCGAGTTCTCCAGTTCCAATTTTCATCTTTTTCCTTATTCCCTTTCAGTCGTTGTAAATATTCAATTCATCCAATCAAACGATATATCAACGCGCTCAGTATAAGGCTTTCGATAAAGATATCCCTATCCGATTGGTGGAATAGTGCGGTAAACCTCAATTTTCTCACGTTTTCAGCGATGCAAAAAAGGGGATGGGTTCTGCTCGTACCTTTATTGTACCTGTTTGAGTAAATGAAACGAGCCTTCGCAAAAGTGCCTCCCCTACCCAACGTATGCCCCCCCTGAAATTGGACATATTACTGTGAAGTAGATGAATAACTGGCTTTTAAATTTACTCTTCAGGTAACATCTTTGCGTTTATATACTATTGAAAAGGAATTAAAAATGAATAGGTTAACCGTATTTTCAGTGGGCCTAATGCTATCTTCCTCAGCTTTCTCCCTCCCCTCACCACAAGAAATGTTCAAAAGCATAGACTGGATTCCCGATAGCACTGTTCAGGTAGGAAAGAGCATTAATGTGCTTTACCGCATGGCAATGTACACGGGGGAAGTAAACGAATTATGGTTAAATGTGGACTGCGCGACGGATAAAAAGACGCTGTTATTCTCTACAATTAAAGCATCTACCCGATCTGATATTCGAGTCTATGGCGCAAACTCAATCCTCCGTTACATTCCAGGTGTACCTTTTGAACCCGATGAAGACAGTTTGCTCAAGACAAAGCCCGAATTGGATGCTTGCCAGCAAACTATTTCAGCCCCGAAATGGACTGCGCTTTCCCTTAGAAATGACCAAAAAGATCAATATTTTGTTGACGTTAATAAGAGTAAGCGCGAAGGCGAAATACTTAAAATACGTTTGGCAACCGATTATGCCTTAACCTATAAAGATAAAGAATATGCCGCGCCATATTCTATAAAGATTCAGGATATGATTCTGAACTGTAAAAATAATCAAGGTAAAGAAATAAGTAGTTATTCCATAGATAACCAAGGGAATATTACAGATCACACGGCGACGACAGATGCTAAATTTATCTCCTTAGATCCAGAAAATGTTGAGATATCAAAAAAACTTTGTGCCATTCACGATATTCACCAACTTAAAAGCTCTGACACCTTAGTCCTTCGCGAAAAAAAACCTGCCGATGATCAGCTAACTTTACCTAATTTTGAAGAGAACGATCCTTCGTATCTGCAAAGCTTCCCTCTTACCAAAGAAGTAGCGAATGTGGTTGAAGAAGCGTTAGTCAACACGTACCAGCTCCCTACTTTCCAGCAGTTGGTTTATAGTCAGGAATCACCCAATGAAAAAGAAATGAGTGTTAGCATGCATTCAGTAACGGTGATCGATCGTCAACCTGATGGGACAACATTGACTTTGGATAAATTAACGCTTGGTGATGTTCCATTTTATTCACAGCATCAGCGTTTATTTAATATAGTAGAATTTAAAAAATGGGACTCCATTTCTACATCACCGACTATCAGTAAAACACTCAAAAATACATTTTCCATCCCCCCAAAAGAAGGGGCTGAATATCAATGGGAAAGCATGGGTAGCGACAAAAAAACCACTAGTCAGCAGTGTCGAGCTGATAAAAAATGGTCCGATGCTAAAGATATTAGTTCAACGTTCACAGGACGCTATCTTGAAATCATTTGTACAGATAACCGTGGAGATGGCGTACCAATGAGCAGTGATTATGCCTATATCGAAGATTTAGGCATATTCGTGCGTATTGGTTACCAAGAATCAGGTAAGAAACAGCGCTTTACTTTCCGCGATGTTATTGTGAAATAACGCTCAAAAGTGAGAATATTTATCGCCTGACAAGGATGACTAAAGTCAGATTTAACAATGTGAATCTGACTTTAACAAATCAAGAAAACTCAATTTAAACCACCGACCGCTTTCAAGATAGCCATGATATTTGTGCTTATACTCCACGGCAGTAGATGGAGCGTATAATACGCGGCGATGTACAGGGTGAAAAAGTTATTCGGTGGTTCAGTGACGCGATGGGACTACGATGATCTGGTTGCAAAGGCCCTGACGAAGGTGCACTCCCAGAACAAAATGACAAAGCGGTATGCCGGAAAGTGTACGCATGAGCTGAGGGACAATCTTTAGATAAGCGCGTTTGTCTAAAACAAAACCACGTAGCACCTGCTTACAGAGGATAAATAATGAAAAAATTAGCCATTGTATGGTTTTTTCTACTGCCCACAGTGCAAGCTGCGGCTTTGGATTGTAATAACGCCAACACGCAGCTCGATATGAATCAATGCGCGGATCGGGCGTATAAAAAAGTGGATGATGAGCTTAATAAGCTTTATCAGGATGTCGTAAAGCGGGTTGCTATTGAAGAACACAAGGCGTTACTCAAGTCAGCCCAGAGAAAATGGATCGCGTACCGCGACGCTGACTGTGAGTTTCAGACCTTCCCAACAACCGGAGGATCGGTGCATGGCATGGTGTATTCCCAGTGCCTGACGGAGAAAACTGCCGAGCGCGTAAAAGAGTTCAAAACCATGCTACGGTGTGAAGAAGGGGATTTGAGCTGTCCACTTTAAGCCACCGCCAAGTGTGGAAAGCGTCACAGACTAAACGCGGGGTAAGTGTTTGAATAGTGGCGGAGAGAGGGATTTCCCCCCCGGTAGCGTTGCCCCTACTCCCGTTTTCGAGACTGGTCCGTTCAGCCGCTCCGGCATCTCTCCGTTTAGCAGTTGCCATGATGCCTACTTTTGCGGCATGTTAACAGCACCCGCCCTCGCCTTTAAATTCAAGTGACGACTGAACGAGCAATAACAATGATTAAATGGCCGTGGAAAAACACTCAACCTCAGGTGCAGACGCTTGAACACTGGCAAGCTGCGATTTCCATCCCACTTCTCGCGCCTTTAAGCGACGAAGAGCTCAAACAACTGGTCGCCCTTGCCGATCAGTTTCTGAAGCAAAAGCGCCTGATTCCGTTGCAGGAACTGGTGTTAACGGACATCATGCAGCAGCGCATCGCCTTATTGTTTTCCCTGCCGGTGCTGTCGCTGGGAATGGATGCGCTGGATGGATTCCATGAAGTTCTGGTTTACCCCGGACCGTTTATTGTTGAAGAAGAGTGGCAGGACGATATTGGACTCGTGCATAAGGGGAAAATGGTGCAATCCGGCCAAAGCTGGGATCAGGGACCGATTGTCCTCAACTGGCAGGAAGTGCAGGATTCCTTCGATCTCTCCGGTTTCAACCTCATCATTCATGAAGTCGCGCACAAGCTGGATATTCGCAGTAGCGGTGAAGCAACGGGCGTTCCCCTGATTCCGCTACGTGAGATTGCTGCCTGGGAACAACATCTGCATGGCGCAATGGATGCCTTACAGGAAGAAATCGATCTGGTTGGGGAAGACGCCGCCAGCATGGACCCCTACGCCGTCCACGATCCGGCGGAGTGTTTTGCCGTACTATCAGAATATTTCTTCAGCGCCCCCGAACTTCTTGAAGAACGTTTCCCGGATCTGTATCGCTGCTTCCAAAAATTCTATCGCCAAGATCCACTCGCCCGGCTAAAAAACTGGCAAAACAGCACCAATTATCATGCGCCATCGATTTACTAACTCATAAAAAAACGGCGAATTGTACATAGCCTAAACAGTCAGACGATAAAGCTGATTTTGCCGTTGACAGCACCGCAGGTGGCGGATATCATGCGCCCCGTTCACACGATTCCTCTGTAGTTCAGTCGGTAGAACGGCGGACTGTTAATCCGTATGTCACTGGTTCGAGTCCAGTCAGAGGAGCCAAATTCTTGTTTTCATGCCGCCTTGCGAATCCCTATGCGATTCAGATTCAATAGGTTACCGTGAAAAGTCTTCCCGATGCATTTTCAGTTTTCCCTCCGCATCGGGAGAATTTGGTGGTCAGATTTGGGGTCAAGTTGGTTCGATGACGGAGTGACCCCCAAATGTCTCTTAACGACTCAAAAATCCGCAACTTAAAATCATCCGCAAAGCCCTTCAAAGTTTCTGATTCTCACGGTCTATACCTTTTAGTTAATCCAGGCGGTTCACGTCTCTGGTATCTCAAATATCGTATCAATAGAAAAGAATCCCGCCTCAGCTTAGGTGCCTACCCTGATGTATCTCTAGCCGACGCTCGTCAACAGCGTGACGGTATTCGAAAATTACTGGCGCAGAATATCAACCCAGCACAACAGCGCTCCGCTGAACGAACCACTGCCTCACCAGAAAAAACCTTCAAGACCGCGGCATTGAGCTGGCATAAAAGTAACAGAACTTGGTCAGAGAACCATGCCGCCCGTCTGCTTGCCAGCATGAACAATCACATCTTTCCAATAATTGGACACCTGCCTATCACAGAGCTGAAAACTCGTCATTTCATCGACCTGCTGAAAGGTATTGAGAAAAAAGGTCTGCTGGAAGTGGCGGCACGAACCCGACAGCATATGTGCAACATTATGCGTCATGCTGTGCATCAGGAGTTGATAGAGCACAACCCGGCGGCAAATTTGGACGGAATTATTGCCCCTCCCGTAAAACGCCACTACCCTGCCCTTCCGCTGGAGCGGCTACCTGAACTACTGACTCGCATTGAGGACTACAAGCAAGGGAGAGAATTAACCCGCTTGGCGGTCTCACTCACCCTGCACCTGTTCATCCGTTCCAGCGAGTTGCGCTTTGCCCGTTGGTCTGAGATCGATTTCAGAAACAAAATCTGGACCATTCCAGCCACCCGCGAAGCCATCCCCGGTGTCCGCTACTCTGGGCGTGGGGCGAAAATGCGCACGCCGCATATCGTTCCCCTCTCCCGTCAGTCCATCGCTATTTTGAAACAGATACGGGAAATCTCCGGGCATCAGGAACTGATATTCCCCGGAGACCATAATCGGTATAAACCAATGTGCGAAAACACGGTCAACAAGGCGCTGCGCTTGATGGGTTATGACACAAAAGATGAAATCTGCGGCCACGGATTCAGAGCGATGGCCTGTAGTGCGCTGATGGAGTCTGGACTGTGGGCACAGGATGCGGTTGAGCGCCAAATGAGCCATCAGGAACGCAATAGCGTTCGAGCGGCTTACATCCATAAAGCAGAATATCTTGATGCCCGTAAAGCGATGATGCAATGGTGGTCGGATTATCTGAATACCAACCGGGAAGAATATGTTGCGCCATACATTTATGCTCAACAACATAAGACGGCTGGAGCTGCCTGATCGATAACGCTCCTAAGAGCAGATCCTGATAACAGGATTTGCTTTTTCAGACAGCGAGAAAATCTTGCCTCAGCATTTCACAAACAGTCGAGAAATGTCAGTAAATTGCTCAGAACGGATACATGAATGAGTGTCTATTGCGGGGTAATCAACAACGTAGAATTAGGGTTACTTTTCTTATAACGATGGTACTGCAAGATTAGCGTTGCGAGATCTTCATCGACAGCATAGAAATACGCTTCTGGCACATCCAACACCGCCGCAAACCGGCAAACCAGACCAAAATCCGGCGAACTGACTTCCCTTTCATATTGGCTTACGCGGGAACTCGACGTCTCTTCATCCAGTCCAGCGAGACAACCGAGCTCGACCTGTTTTAATCCTGCATTCACTCGCGCCAGTCTTAATCGTTTACCAATCACGGAATTACCTGCTTCGCAGATTAACATAAGCCGATTATCGCCGTTCCCGCTATGCCGCTCTTGAAGTGGTTCTTCACCCATTGAATTTAAAATTCATTTTTGGTTATTTTAAGATCAAAAATGAAGATTTAATTTATTGAGAGTAGGAATAATTAAATTTAGAAGGGTAAACGCACGGAATTGAATACCAGACACATTAGGGCACCAACCTTACTGAGGTGTGATGAGCAGCGTGGAGTTTGGGTTGGCTTTCTTGAAACGGTGATACTGTAAGATCAAGGTGGCGAGATCGTCATCGACGGCATAGAAATACGCTTCAGGAACATCCAGCACTGTAGCGAACCGAGAAACCAGCCCAAAATCTGGTGCATTGACTTCTCTTTCATATTGGCTCACACGAGAGCTTGCCGTTTCCTCATCTAAACCAGCGAGGCAACCGAGCTCTATCTGCTTTAATCCCTTGTTCACTCGGGCTAGTCTTAATCGCTTACCAATCACGGTGTTATCCACGGTACTGATCAACATAGATTGATTATCGCTTCTCTCACTAAGCCCTTCTTAAAGCATTTCTTTCCTAAATAAATTTTATCTTTATTTTTGGTTGTTTTTTCACCCATAATAAAGATATAGTTTACTGGAAGAAGTAAAGTTTCAATCCAAGAGGAGGACGTATGAACATTGAACAACAGGAACAACGAATGGACTGGCATCCTGCCGATATCATTGCAGCTCTGCGTAAACGTAAGACAACGTTAGCAGCCGTATCACGTGAGGCAGGCCTTAGTTCATCAACTCTCGCAAATGCACTAAACCGCCCCTGACCGAAAGGTGAACGACTCATTGCAGACGCACTGGGCATTCCAGCGAGTGAAATCTGGCCGAATCGTTATTTCGATTCCCAAGGGCAGCGCATTCCGCGAGAAATTCGTCATAAAAACAATTAGATCACTTACTGGGCTTAATCGCCAACCATCAGGGAACAACTTTCTGGTCTCCACTCAATTCAACCATTCCGTATCATCAATTGGTTCGTTAATTATCTCGAACCAATTGATATGCTCTGATCTTTCTATTTACTTTTTTTTACGAAAAAATTCATCGGTGTTGCTCTGAGTAAAACCAATAACAGGTAAGGATAAGCTCTATTATGGATTGCAATTTGATTGATGATGTTCCTAAGTACAGGCACCCGTAATTTAGGAATGGCCGCCATATTTATATTTTAAATGATAAGCACGCAATCCTCTCTGCATTAGCCAAGTCTGACTAAAGCAGCATCATTCATTTTTCGAAATAAAATATTAGTAATAACCAGTTTGAAAGCATCGTGCTCAAAAGACTATTCAGTGAAAGTGTTTTCACTTATCTTTTTTCTGGGTTTCATCCGGCATATCATTAAAATGATGATCGCTCAGAGATGGGGTAATCTTGTTACTTTCTTCAACAGGCGTGGTTTTATCATTTTCCTCCCCCATCGCTTTTTTAAAACCTTTAATCGATGCGCCCAAATCAGCACCAAGGCTGCTCAATTTTTTCGTCCCAAAGAGCAAAATAATAATCGCCGCGATAATTAATAGCTGCGTGATACTAATGCCACCCATAAATACCTCATCAGTTAAATATTCTTTAATCGGAAAAACACAAGACTACATTCAATGCAGGTCAGCACGAACACCATAATTTATCTGATTACTAATATTTCTTACGCTCTTAATGATGATGCGTTGACCTTAAATCCGGCTGCTATATTCAGATATGGCTATTAAACCAATCCAGCATGACTTCTGGATTTTTGCCAAAATAGTTATAGCCTTGAAAACGCTGATCGGTTCCTTCTATCCAATACAACTTTTTATCTTTAGCTGCGATAGTGTCGTAAATTTCCTGCACATTAGAGGGTTTGGTCAGAAAATCATTGCGAACCTGCGCAACCAGCGTTGGCACGGTGACAGCTTTAGCATATTCCATCGGCCAGACATCAGCCAGACGATATCCGGTTCTCCGGTGAAATGCGGTATCAAATTTCTCTACGCCATTAACGATGTGTTGTGCTTCAACCGCCTTCTCAACAAACACCCGAGGCGTCACCGGTTGCAACGCAAATAACGCTTTAACATGCGCAAACTCTTTCGGGTGCTTATGCATCCCCACGATGGTGGCATTGGCTCCAAGGCAGCGACTGTAAAGCGCAGTTTTCATCTTTTTTGTCTCCGCGCGAGATTTCGCATAGCGCAGAGAACCAATCACATCCCGATATTCCAATACACCATGTCCATTGACTCCGCCGCTCCCCATCCCGCTACGTCCATGATTGCGGATGTCGTAAGCAATAATGTTATAACCGGCATCATGCAACACTTTATATTCCGGCAGGAAATTCACCTCGAAACTACCAAAATTGGTCCAAGGCTCTAGGTGCCCAGGGTAGCCATAGCGATTGCACGGCATTGGATGGTTACAGATGATCAGCTTGTCCGAGTCAGCGGGAATGAACCAGCCTTCTACCGTAACACCATCGATAGCGGGGAAAAATATTTCCTCGAACTCCATACCATACTCGTTTGGCCATCTCAAAATAGGCGTCCGAGTCGAGTGTGCCATTAAGTCAGCCAACCCGTTGATGAATGTATCGGATGCGGTATCAGCCGTAGCGTTCGTTGCGGTTGTGGCTGTTGACGTACTCGCGGCCATCACCCCCGAAGACACGGCAGCGACAATAGGGAGAGTCGCAAGTGACAACCCTGCTTTTAAGATTTGTCGACGACGTTGCAAAAGGGGATTTTCCTGCTCAATATTGGTACCGCTAGTATGGCGCATGTGAGTCTCCTCATTTCCTAATCTAAACGTGAGTTGCCGTTAACCCATGGAGGCAATTTCCCTCTATGGTTTCGGCGGCACGAACCCTTCGGTAAGGATCACAGAACCTTCCGTCGACGCGATGCGGAATTTCTTGGCTGCTGTATATTCAGGAGAATTGTAGAAGCGCTGTGCATCTGCAAGGCTTGGGAATTCTGCAATGGCCATGACTGATTTAGGATGACCTTCCACAGCGGTTGCATTCAAATTAAAGACGGTCACGGTGCCATGATATTTCGGCGCCAGCGATCCGGCAGCATCCATATACTTCTGGAAACCAGCCTGATCTTTAATATCGTAATTTGCGATCATATATCCGCGTGGTTGAGTCTCCTGTGCATGTCCCATAGCGGAAAGCGCCAGACTCATCGCAGCTATAGCACCGATAAAACGTTTTTTCATTATCTAAACTCCCCAGTGTGGTTATTGATGCGACGAAAATAGATCGTCTGTAGTCGTAAATTAAGGGGAGAATAACCGGAAAAAATCGGCTCGATTAGAGGCAATAATTTGCATGCCCTTAGAAAGGAATTTTATGAATAGGCCACAGCACGCAGATTTATGACATAACCAACTGAGAGCCATGTCCTGCTAACCTTTGTAGCGGAGTATATCAATCAGAAGGGCGAAGGCTGGTGTATGTTGTTTTCTGCTGGGGTAGTAAAGGTGGTAACCCGATATAGGCGGACACCAGTCTTCCAATGCCCGAATTAAACGCCCAGCAGTAATGTGCTGAATAACATGACTTTCGAAAGTGTAAACCAGGCCCAATCCACTGAGCGCAGCATCCTCCAACATTTCATTGTCGTTGATAATCAACGGCCCATTAACACGCACTTCCAGCGCATCGCCCTCTTTTTCAAACTCCCAAGCATAAATCCCCCCGCCTGAGCTCTGTCTGTAGCTGACGCAGCGGTGTTCACTCAACTCACGCGGTGTGTTGGGGACTTTTCGCGCCGCAAAGTAGGAGGCAGAGCCAACAACGGCCATACGAATATCGGGACTGATTCTGACTGCAATCATGTCTTTCTGCACCTGCTCTCCCAGGCGAATACCGGCGTCAAACCGACCAGCAACGATATCGGTCAGTCCTTCGTTAACACTGATCTCGACGACGATATCAGGGTAATCGTGTAAAAATGGAGTGAGGGCTGGCAGGAGTACTGTTCTGGCGGCATGTCGAAACGTGGTGATGCGGAGCGTCCCAGCGGGCTTACCCTGCCGGGAGCTGAGCGCTGCAATTTCATGGTTAATATGCTCAAATGCTGGTTTTAACGCATGGAGCAAGCGTTCTCCGGCATCAGTTAGTGATAAGCTGCGGGTGGTTCGTGACAGCAAGCGAGTCTCAAGACGCTGCTCAAGCATGCGTACCGTATAGCTTAGTGCAGACTGTGACAGCCCAAGCTTTGCCGCTGCCCGCGTAAAACTGCCCTCTTCAGCCACAGCAATAAAGACGGCAAAATCGCTAAAATCACCTTTTTTCATTCAGATATCCTATCCCGGTAAGCCGACATGCTGATTTTCACTGAAACAGAATTTTTAGGTATATCAATCTTTATATAGTTTATCGCAACTTGCACCATACTCTCATCGGTATTTAAAATAAAAAGGTTAATCAAAAAGGAAATAAAATAAAGCGCTTCGCTGACTTCTCGCTTCTCTTTTTTATTACCATCATGCTTTATTACATTATGTTGAAATAGGCAAAAATTAAATCAAATTTGGCAATCCAGTTCATTTTCATCCCCGCCATACTGCTACATCATCAGCCACTCAATATGATTGCGCTTAAGCAAGTCGCCATATTCCTGAAATCGGGAATCAATCCCCCATAGCTCTATGTACATTAGGTGCAGTTTATCCTGGCTGTCAGAAATGTCAGGAGACAGTCAGGCTGGCGTTGGATAGAGGCATTTATACTGTGGAAAAACGCAGATAGGTGCAAAAAATAACATGATAGAGATAGGTAACATGCGATTACTGCTGGTCGAGGATGAAGAGAAAACCTCATCTTATATCTACCGGGCGCTAAGTGAGCTCGGTTATACGGTCGATGTGGCCGCCGACGGGATAGATGGTTTGCATCTTGCGGTTCAGTACGACTATGACGCCGTAATTTTGGACGTGATGCTTCCGGGTAAAGATGGCTACGCGGTGCTGGAGGGCTTACGCCTCCATAAACAAACGCCAGTGCTGATGCTATCAGCCCGTGGTTCAGTCGATGAACGCGTAAAAGGGTTACGACACGGTGCTGACGATTATTTGTCAAAACCTTTTTCTTTGATTGAGCTGGTCGCCCGTATTCAGGCACTGCTACGTCGCCGACTCAGTGGCGGCGTTGATGTCACACAGCTACATATCGATGATATGCATCTCGATCTTCTGGCAAGACGCGTAACCCGTGCGGGGCAACGCCTGGACCTGACGGCCAAAGAGTTCGCGCTACTGAGCCTACTGGCACGACATCAGGGCGAAATACTGTCGAAAATGATGATTGCCGAACAGGTCTGGGATATGAATTTCGATAGCGACGCTAACGTAGTAGAAGTTGCTGTTAAACGGCTGCGAGCGAAAGTCGACGCCCCTTATACGGTAAAATTACTCCATACGGTCCGGGGGATGGGATACGTACTGGAAAACCGCCCTGCCCCTCGTCTTGAATAATAAGTTGACCGTGATGAAACCCTCGATATCCATCCGTCTGGCGCTGATGTTCGCCTTGGCCGCTATGACCATCGTTTCCGGTTATGCACTCTTGTTACACCACTCTTTGCATGAGTCACTGCGTAATCAAATGCACAAAGAATTGCAGTTTCGCCATTCGCTCATTGCCCCCTATTTAACTTCGCTAACCACGCCAAAAGACTGGCAGATGATTCAGGCAAAATTCGACAACCTCATTCAGGTCGAAGGGGGAAAAGCACAATATTGGATCCTCAGCGAAGACGTGCGCTATCGCATAGGGTCCCCCCTCCCCGGCGGAGTCAATTGGGCACAGTTGAAAAGTGGTTTCACCAAAATGCCCGATAATGAAAATGCCCGTTCATTTTACCTGCTAATTACCGATATCCCCGCACGAGGTGAACGCCCAGCTCTGCGTTCCGCAGTGGCGATTGATTCCACACCTTATCTGGGCACCCTAAACGAATTTACCCGAGTATTGATTATTATTACGGTATTAGGCGTATTATTAGTCGCGGTGCTAGGTTTCGTTATTGCGCGAATTGGCATGCGCCCGGTTAACAATCTCAGTCGACAGGCCCATACCCTTGCTCCCGGAGATCACAGCCGGCGTCTGGATACCGTTGATCTCCCTATTGAGCTGCAAAAACTTGCGACCTCGTTCAATGGAGTCCTCGCACGTCAGGAAGTTGCCTGGAAACAACTAGAAAGTTTCAATGCCGATGTCGCCCACGAGTTACGCACACCGCTCACTAACCTCATCGGCCAAACCCAGCTCGGGTTATCGCGGGAACGTAACATCCACGAATGGGAGGATTTACTCCAATCGAATCTCGAAGAACTTGAGCGAATGACCTCGATTGTCAATGACATGCTATTCCTTTCTCATGCACAGGCTGGCCAGTTTGCAACGCAATTAACCAAGGTATCGCTACGTGAGGAAACATTAAAAACAGCAGAATACGTGGAGCCCTCGTTTGCTGAAAAAACACTGACTCTCCGTATTGAAGGTGACATCCTCGCTCAGGTAGACCGTCGACTCTTTCACCGTTCTCTCGCCAATTTATTGGAAAACAGCGCGCGGCACGCTCCGGCAAATAGCGAAGTGACAGTAACGCTCGAAAAGGTAGGTGAACTGGCCCATATCGCCGTCACTAACGTGGGAGATCCCATTACGAATACACATCTGGCACGTCTGTTTGAACGTTTTTATCGTGTAGATGCCTCACGTACCCGTAGCGATATGCACCATGGGCTGGGCCTATCGATCGTCCGAGCTGTCGCGTTAATGCATCATGGGGATGTATTTGCTAAAAGCGGAGGCGGCATCAATACGTTTGGCTTTTCTCTGGCTATCGCGCCACACGAAAAAAATCAGTGAAATATATTACACATTAAAAAAACAATAATTAAAATGGCGATAATAAATATTATCGCCATTTTCAAAAACATATTTAATTAACTACATAAGAATTATCGATAAATAACCGCAACACCGTTCAGGCTATCATTACCTTGGGCAGAAATAATTCGGTAGGCACTAGCGCCGGCTTTACCTGCTTTCTCGGAAATTTTATTTTCCAGACTATCCAGCGAAGAAGCACCGCGCACAGAAACAACACCAATTTTCGTTAACCCCTCACCAGAGTTCACGCTCTTGGCAGCAAAAACGCTGGTTGATACGGTAAAAATAGCACATACAGCAAGAATATATTTAATATATTTCATAACAACCACCTTAGTTAAATAATTTATTCAGGATGACTCAATTAACGCCACCATAATAAGCAGATGAACCTGACATTAGCATGACCCGTTGATAACATTTTTGTCAGAAAAAACCATTCGATATAAATGTATAAAAATGTACTCATCAGAGTTTATTCTGACAATGGTGTCAGCAAAATGTCAGCATCGTGACCCTATCAGTAAAATATCATTCATTTACGGGAACGTATTCGCCACTCATCTATCGAATACCGTTACCAAAATAACAATATTTTCAAATTAACAACACAATCAAACTAATAAGTGTTGTAACAATGGTGGAGTTAACGATGAACGATAAAATATTCAACGAGCAAAGACGTAAGTTCCTCAGTACTTCGGCTGTGGTCGTTTCTGGCGTTGCCATGGGGGGTAGCATGCTGGTGCCTTCCTTCGCCTCAGCAAAAGCCGCAACCTCTTTGCCACGCGCAACAACAACAGTACCCACAGTGATTGGGTACACTAACGAAAAAGGCCTGCTCATTGAGCGCGTCACATACCCCAACAGAAATACACAAACGAGCATCGTTGCTAACCTGTTCAAGCCAGCAGGCTTCGATCAGAATAAGAAATATGCCGCTATTGTTGTCACACACCCCATCGGCGGCGTCAAAGAACAAACGGCAGGACTTTACGCTCAGAAATTGGCCGAACAGGGCTTTATTACCCTGGCGTATGATGCCTCTTATCAGGGAGAAAGTGGCGGTGAGCCACATTTGATGGAGCTACCGAGCGCTCGCGTGGACGATATCAGTTGCTCCATCGATTTTCTCAGCACCCTTTCTTATGTCGATGCCAACCGAATCGGTTCACTCGGTATCTGTGGCGGCGGAGGATATGTATTGAGCGCGGCCCAAACAGAGCAACGAATCAAAGCGGTTGCTACTGTCAGCGCCGCTGAAATTGGCGATTTACGGCGGAATGGTCTTTCGAATTCCCGCACCTACGAACAACGCATGCAGCTCCTGAAGGATGCCGCAGAGCAAAGAACTCGTGAGGCGCGAGGAGAGGCAATTAGGCTCACCGCAACCGTGCCTGAATCGACCAAAGATTTCACTGAAAATACGCCCGTTATGTATCGGGAAGGCTATGAATACTACCGTACAGCACGAGGACAACACCCTAATGCCCCCGCTCGTGCCGTATTTTCCAGTATTCCGTCCCAGATGGCATTCTATGGGTTTGAACAATTAGAGACGATCTCACCGCGCCCCGCGTTGATGATCGCCGGCGCGAAAGCCGATAGCTTGTATTTTAGCGAGCTTGCCTATCAGAAAACGCAGGAGCCCAAGGAGCTCTTCCTTGTTCCTGGTGCAAGCCATATCGACATGTATGACAAACCCCAATATGTTACGCCCGCTGTCACAAAATTAACGGCATTTTACCAACAATATCTGGCGTAAATTGAAACCTTGCCACACCAGGGAAAACCACCCACTGCCTACGCGGCAGTGGGTACCGCAAATGAGTATCAACATAAATTTCAGATATATTATGAGGATTACTATATGAGATTTTCACCCATGCGGCTCATCGCACTACGATTATTTGTTTTGCTGGCAATATCAGTCAACTGCTTATCAGCCACCGCCGCACAGCCGCAGGTGGGAAAACGTATTTTAATTGTCTATTTTTCTCAGCCTGAAGATGTCACGTTAGAGGGTGTTGATGGAGTCTCGGGAGCCAGTGTTTTACAGAAAAATAATGAGCGACTCGGCAGTACACAATATATTGCTCAGATCATTCAGCAGCAAACTGGTGGGGAACTATTTCGTATAGAGACAGTGACACCTTATCCCGTGCAGCACGATTCTTTATTACAATATGCGGAAAAAGAGCAAAAAGAAAATGCGCGCCCAGTAATGAAAGCCAAGGTTCAAAACCTTACAGATTATGACACAGTATTTATTGGTTACCCCATCTGGTGGTACAAAATGTCTATGGTGTTGTACAGCTTTTTAGAACAACACGATTTACAGGGAAAAACCATCATTCCTTTTACGACACACGGTGGTAGCCGTTTTTCAGACTCACTTCGCGAAATTGCACGCCTTCAACCAAATTCTCAGCTGATTACTGAAGGCCTTGCAATTTCAAGAAATGACGTGACAGATGATGAGACGATAACTGATGTTATCAATTGGCTGGGTAAATTGCCTCGCGAACAGAAATAACAGGGTAATGAATGAAAGCGAAATATAAATTTCAGGTCATTCAGGATACATTGATGCTGATAATTTTATTATCACTGATGGGGTTTCATTTATGGGATGAAAACATACATGAATGGCTTGGCGTTATTTTTTTCTTCATCATTTTATTGCATAACGGCTTAAATACCCACTGGTTCAAAAAACTCACTCAGGGAGAATACTCAGCATTTCGTATTTTACAGGTAGCGACAAATATGCTATTGATGCTAACGCTCCTTGCTGCCATCGTGAGTGGGATCCTGCTATCACGACATGTCTTGCCTGATTTGCCTATTCATAGCACATCAGATTTTGTCAGAAAAATTCACATGACCAGCGTGCATTGGGTGCAGGTTATTATTGCTCTGCATTTAGGTCTACACTAGAAGATGCTGGCTAATTTCTTCTGTAAAATTTGGAATATATTACCTACTTCCTTATTCGCTACCAAAATAATGCCACTTATCTTTATCATGACATCACTCTACGGTCTGCATGTTTTTATTCATCGAGATATGCTGCCCTATTTGTTGATTCAGGTAGATTTTGCTTTCTTCGACTTCGAAGAATCTAAATCACTTTTTTATTGGGATTTCTTTGCTGTCATTATTTTTTTCTCTTATCTGACAAGATATCTATCATGGCTATTATTTTTTCGAAGAAAATCGACGGAAGGGAATAAAGTGTAAAAAATACAACATCGACTCGCTGACCTAAATCAGCGAGTCGATGTTCATAATTCAATGATCAACAGCAAACATCAACACAGAGATGGTGAGTAGAAAAATGTAGCACTCTACATAGATCTGCTCCTAAGAACACCTTATAACGACCTTCCCAAAGTGAGATCGGCTATCAAGATAGGCAAAAGCCTGCTTCGCTTCCTCAAAGTCAAAAACACGGTCAATAATAGGTTTGATATCAGCCATTGCGATGGCGCGTGAGAGATCCTTAAGTGCTTCACGGCTGCCAACCGAAATGTGCCGTAGTGTCGCACCACTCATAAACATATCGATGTAATCAACGCCCGTGCCTCCAGAACTTACGAAACCGATAAGAGCAATGTCGCCACCGGGACGGATTGCGCGTAAGCTTTCGGCTATTGTGCCTGGACCACCCACTTCCACAATACGATCCACACCTTGTCCGTTAGACAAGGCCCGCACGCGATCGCCCCAACGCAGTTCCTCACGGTAGTTAACCACATGCTCGGCTCCGAGCTCACGCAAACGCTCAGCTTTCTCTGCACTGGATGTCGTCGCAATAACAGAAGCCCCAACGGCCTTGGCAAGCTGGAGTGCAAAGATAGAGACACCACCGGTTCCCTGGATGAGCACCGTATCACCAGAGCGAACGGGAGAACCGTCAGTCAGCGCACTCCATGCTGTTAACGCAGCACAAGGCAATGTAGAAGCCTCCTCGTAGGAAAGGTTATCTGGTATACGAACGAGTGACTCCTGACTGACAACTTTCTGCTCAACCAGCCAACCATCAGACAAACTGCCATAGCCATAATGAAAAAGATTTGTCGGCATCTGCCCCGCAAACCAACGAGGGTGGAACGCCCCCATGACCCGATCTCCGACGTTAAAATAATCAACGCCCGGCCCTACGGCAATCACTTCGCCGGCCCCGTCGCTTGTGGGGATCAATCCCTTTAAATGGGGGGCGGGATACTGACCGCGCAGGATTGCAATATCTCTAAAATTCAGTGATACCGCATGAACGCGAACTAATACCTCACCTTGTTGTGGCTGTGTGACATTCTCACTCTGTACATGTAGGTCATCAATACTTGTGAAATTATCTAAACGATATGCTTTCATGCTTTATTTCTCGCATTCATTCTTAAACACGTAACCATACGTGCCCCACACCAAAACTGATTGCCCAATTCGTCACGTTAATTGCCTAATTCAATCATTCTTGTAATAAATAAATTGGGCATTTTTTATTATTTAAACCACCTCACTAACGCCAATAGATAGAACTTATAAATAGAATTCATAACAGCATGCAAATTTTACTATCTAGTCTCATCTTTCAAATTGAGCCAAGATAATCCATATGGATTGTCCTCTTCATCACACGATTAGACTCAACATAAGAATTACCCGCAACATACTGAAATGGTGAAAAATGAAAAAACGCATACTGGGCAATAATGGGCTAGAAGTCTCTACCCTGGGGCTAGGCTGTATGGGACTAAACCACGCTTATGGAACAGCAATAGATAAGCAACAGGCCATTAGCCTCATCCGAAGTGCATTCGATCAAGGCGTCACATTCTTCGATACAGCGGAGGTTTATGGCCCATTCACTAATGAGGAGCTTGTAGGTGAAGCCCTTGCGCCAATCCGCGACAACATCGTGATCGCAACCAAATTTGGTTTCGACATCGATCAGGAGACAGGCTATCGCCACGGAACACTCAATAGCCGCCCCGAACACATCAGGCTTGTTGTAGAAGCATCGCTAAAACGGCTGAGAACCGATAGGATTGATCTACTCTATCAGCATCGTGTTGATCCAAACGTGCCGATAGAAGATGTCGCAGGCACGGTTAAAGATCTGGTTATTGAAGGCAAGGTCAAACATTTTGGCCTTTCTGAAGCAGGGCCACAAACAATCCGCCGCGCCCATGCAGTCCTTCCTGTGGCTGCGGTTCAGAGTGAATATTCACTGTTTTACCGAGGCGTTGAAAATGAAATATTGCCTGTTCTCGAAGAGCTCGGTATTGGCTTCGTCCCTTTCAGCCCTCTAGGCGCAGGCTTTCTCACCGGGAAGATTGATGAGAATACGCCGTTCGAACGCTCCGATTTTCGCACTGCGGTTCCTCGTTTTTCACCTGAAGCGCGCAAAGCTAATTCTGTTCTGGTCGACGTGTTAAAAACGCTTGCTCTGCGTAAAGGAATAACTCCAGCACAATTAGCGCTAGCCTGGTTGCTTGCTCAAAAGCCATGGATTGTTCCCATACCAGGCACAACTAAGCCACACAGATTGAAAGAAAATCTGGGCTCGGCCAGCGTTGAGCTCACTGTTGAAGACAGGATGGAAATCGACGAAACCGTATCAACGATATCAGTGGTAGGAGAACGTCTTCCGGAAAGCGGAATGAAAATGGTTGGACTCTAAAAGCCACCGCTGCCTCACTCGACCATTGCAACGGTTGAATCCCTATGTTGTGCTGCAAAAGATGTTGCAGCACAACGGTTTGTCTCAAACGCGATATACCCTAAAAATCTCAGACTCCGCGTGCCGCTAACAGCGTTTCCGCCAAATCTGTCGTACGCAATAGAGCACTCTGTAGGGAATGAGATAAGGCTTCCCCACCTTCCGATTGATGTTCGATAGCAATACTATGAACTTCATTGATGCCAATAAAGCCCAGTGCCGTCTTTATCGCAGGATCAAGGTGATTCATATGAGCATACTCCCCGCCAGGATCCATTCCATGATCCCCGCGTGAAGACAGAAGTACAACCGGCAGTCTTCGTTCAGAAAAGGCCCCTGTAAAAGGATGCCCAGCAGCATCGGGAGTATAAAACAATGTCTGCCCCAACCGTACAATGTTATCGATCCACGCTTTCAAGCTAGACGGCATACCAAAATTGTACATAGGAACACCCAAAACCAGCACATCGGCCCACAGTAATTCATTGACCAGCTCATTACTTTTTTCCAACACGCGGGCAGTTTCTGCGGGATCAAGGCCCGATCCGAACGCAGCTTCAATCCATGAATGGTTCACATGGTCGGGTGGTTGCAGCCCTACATCACGATAGCGTACATGAGCCTCTGGCTGACGTGATAACCAATGCTTCACGAAATCATGGGTAAGGCGGCGACTATAAGAACCGTGTAAATCAATCCCCCCTAAACCAGGGCGTGCACTGGCATCAATGTGCAGAATTTTTGTCATCTCTTTATTCCTTTCGATGAAATTAAATATTCAACAGTATCTCGCGATCAGAGTCATATTGGGTCAATTAACGTTTATTTATCGATAACAAAAAATCATTAATCTTCAAGGGGAATTAGTTCATTAGAAATAAACCTCCCTGTCTCTAAAAAAATTAATACAACCAACTAGTAGGAATGAGTGTTATAAAATTCAACCAGTCCCATAATATATGGTTTGGTAATAAAACCGGCCCTCTATTTTAAGAAAAAACATGCGCCAGATGTTCTTTCAATCTTTCGATATCTTTGGTGATTTCTGGTGCTTTCATTACATCAAAACACGAAAATGACGACACCGGTTCGACGCCGCAAAATTTGTAGTTAGCCGTATTGTAAGCGAACACATCATCCACCGACTTTCCGGTAAATAAGACCTGGCTACTGTCATCAAAGGCCTCTTTCGGGGCGTTCCACGTTAGCGAAAGCATGTACTGTTTACCCTGCATTTTCCCCCCCGTACCATATTGTCGACTTGGATCTTGTCGTGTTCTGCCATCATCCACCAGAAAACTCTGTTGCATAAGACCAGCAGTAAAGACTTCATCGACGTACTTCTTGTAAATCCAGGGCGTACTGAACCAGTACACGGGAGATTGGGTAATAATGATGTCGGCCCAAAGATGTTTTTCAACTTCTTCATTGATGTCATAGCCTCGCTCAATATCAGTCAGCTTCACCGTGTAACCACGCTTTTCCATTTCCTCCAGAATCACGCCGACTAATGCTTTGTTTAAACTCCCTGACGAAATTCCTTCATAGAACTGATGTGCGTTGATGATCAATACGTTCTTCATAATATTTCCTGCATTTTATTGCTTTGAGATGTGTGCGAAAGACAGCAATTGTAGGCAGGTAGTATGGCTCGGTGAGTGAAACTCACGTTTGCCAGATATGATTAATTTTTTGCCTAATTCGATTAGCAGCTATCAATATCAGCAATATATTTACCCAACGATGTTAGACTTTTTCATCACTGAACTCTCGGGAAAACCGTACGAAAATGGGAGGCAAAAATGCTAACTCAAAACGGCAATGCAACATTGGCAGCGTTGGTAGCAGACATGGCAGATACTGACGGTGATTATGAAACGGCAATTCCCGCACTCTCACTTTATCGCAGAAGCGCCGCCACCTCTCCCATGCCTTGTATCTATGGACTGGGACTAGGCATCACCGTTCAGGGTGGGAAACGGGTAACACTCGGCGATAAAATCTTCGACTATGGGCCAGGGCAATCCCTTGTCACCTCGGTTGATTTACCGGTTGTCTCCTATGTCACTCAAGCCAGCACAGAAGAACCTTATCTAGGAATACGTCTGGATCTGGATGCTCGGCTTATCTCTCAACTGGTGGCCGATATGGATTTTTCCCATACAGCAAAAACATGCAGCACCAGTGCAATATCGGTAGTTAAACTTGATGAGAACCTTCTAGAGGCCATCTGTCGGCTCATTCGGCTATTGAATGATCATACGCTACTTCCGCACATTGCCCCTTTGATTCAGCAGGAGATAACCGCGCGATTACTACACGGACAACATGGCCCAACATTACGACACCTCGTCACGCTGGGGTCACCGGGGCAACAAATTGCCAAAGTCCTATCATGGCTGAAGCTCAATTTCACACAGGATCTATCGATGGAAGAATTGGCCGCCAAAGCGTATATGAGCCCTTCGGCCTTTCGTCAGCACTTTCGATCGCTAACTGATATGAGCCCGCTGCAATATTTAAAGAATTTGCGATTACAGGAAGCTCGACAGTTAATGATGAACGAAAGCCTTGATGCGAACAGCGCTGCCGTTCGTGTCGGATATGAAAGCGCATCCCAATTCAGCCGTGAATATACCCGACTTTTTGGTTCACCACCACTCCGTGACATGAAACAATTAAGGAAGTATTCCTCAAGTAAATAAAGTATGGATTAACCTCAATGTGTAGGTATTTACTAACAACACGGTACCGAATTATATCGTGCGATTTTATTATTTAGGTTAATCAGCTCCATCTGAATAGAATACAGGATTTCAAAAGACTCCTGAGCTTGCCCCTTTCCGAAGGCAGGCCATTCCCTCATAATACGGATATTTTATTTTCATTGTCTGCACGCCATTTCGCCGTCTATTTCAAGTACAGATATATAATAGATATACGCCGAGCAACGTCAGAATTCCTGTTGATAACGAACGTAAGCAGCTCCGAACCCCATCGTAAACTTAGTCAACCTAAACAAGTGGAATAATCTCAAAAATCCGATGATATTACTTATTTTTCATTTAATACCACTAGTGTGAAATTTCTTATAAAATACAATTTTAAAGCCAACAAAAAACACTGTAGCTAAAATTAATAACAGAACCATAGCATCCGGATTGGTTATGAAATGGCCGTATGATTAGATGGGAATATTCCTATAAATGATATGATCTATCTTTCTTTTTCACTCTAAAAATATAATCACAAGAAAAATAGCTATAAAATCAAAAGCAAAGAGATGCTCCCCCTCCCTCATTATAATGAAAATCCGTTGCTACCCCCCCCCCTAATATTTAGTTATAAAATTGTATATACCCAATAAACCTCAAGATGCAGGTTTGAGCACCTGAAAGCGATCGTGAATTCTGGATGTCAGCGAGTCCGCT
>NZ_RJTN01000026.1 GCF_005497185.1 Pectobacterium polonicum
TTTGCTGCATTTTGGATCTGAGTCACTTGCTTTGAAATAGAACTCACAGATTGATTAAGATCTATTCTATCTAAAGCTCCGCGTATAGCATCTGTATATCCATGATGGTTACCCTGATGCCTCGCCATAGCACTCACACCGTCATCCACTTTCCGAAGAAAAATACCATTATTAGCATTATCAATATAATAGTTAATTTTCTTCAACGCAGGATGATTAGCTAGTTCCTTGGGTATTACATGGTGTGCCTGATAACCACTCCATTTACTAGAACGAGGCAATCCCATCCCCTGCATCATGTTCTTACCAAGAGTGGTAGAGCATCCAGCCAATCCAAACGGATCAATCCAATCAACTGGGTTATGAACATATCCATAATTATTATCACCCCCCAAAATACTGATCGGGTCTGGCGAGATATAACAACCACCGCTTGGATCATAATAGCGGAACCTGTTATAGCATAAGCTACTTTCAGCGTCACGGTACTGCCCCGCAAATGCCAATCCCGGATCAAGACTTTCAGTATTATCTGTATAACGCTGGCCCCATAAGTTGGTGCGCGGAGCCTGCCAGCGAAGTTCGCCTTGCGGATTAAAGGCTGCCTGCGGTTCACCATTATGGCCGCTGGTGACAAAATCCGTTTCCCAGTTCCCCTCCACAGTTTGGCGCTGCTGCACCAACAGCACCCAGCCGTTATGCACCCAGTGACGGCGGCTGATAAGCTGATTTTCACGATGATGCCGCACTTCGGCAATCTGGTCACCGTCCCACAGGTAGCGGAGTTCGTCCTGCGTTTGCTCACAGCGCTTGCCAATACGTCGTCCGAACGGGTCGTAGCGGTAGGACCAGCGCTCTCCTGTCGGTGTGTCCACGACCCTGAGCTGGTTGCGGCTGTCCCAGCGGTAGTGCCACACCTGCGGCCGATAGCCCGGCTGTACCACCTGTTTGCGTATCAGCCTTCCAGCCTTGTCGTACTGGTAGTGGGTGTTGTCCTGTTGGGTCAGTCGTCCAGCCTGCCATTCGGTCAGCCTTGTCGCGTCCTGCGGCAGCCCGCTACGGGTGTAGCGGTATTGCTCTTCGGTGTTAACAGTGCGACCTGCGCCGCCGCTCAGTACCGACAGGACCCGCCCGCTGGCATCGAGTTGATAGCCTGCGGCCTCGCGGTTGCGCCGGGTGCCGGTCAGGTTGCCTGCACCATCATAGAGGTATTCGCGGGTCTGTACCGGTTGCAGCCGACCGTCAACCGTCTGGCCGCTCATTTCCCGCGTCAGCCAGCCCATGGCATCGTATTCGCGCTGCTGCGTAAAGCCGCCATTGCTGTGGCGGGTAGATTCACGTCCAGCGGCATCATGCGCCAGCGTCAGCTCCGCACCGTCCGGTAACTGTACTTGCCGCAGTTCACCCGTCGCGCTGTAGCAGAAGGAACTGGTCAGTGCCGCGCTGTCCTCTTCTCCTTCCCAGTACAGGCTGCGGGTAACGGTGTGCGATGCCTCCTGATAGTGGCGCATCACTACCGAACCGCTGTTGTGCTCCTCTAGCACACGGTCGCGCTCGTCATACGCCAACTGGATATGACTGGTCGCGGACGTGACTTCAGTCAGCCGACCTGCCGCATCGTAGCGATAGTGCAGCATATCGTCTGGTGCCGTTTCTTTTATCAGTAATCCGCGCCCGTCGTACAGGAAGTGGCGGGTTTCTCCTTCGCCATTGCGAACGGTGATGCAGTGGCCGTCTTCGTCATAGCCGTAGTGGGTCTCCGTACCCGCCATGTCCCGTTCGCGGATAACCCGCGCATCGGCATCCAGCCACCACTGCCACTGGTTACCGTCCGGTGCCGTGACGCACACCAGTTGCTGGCTGTCTTTGTCGTACTCGTACTGCCAGGTGCGACCTGCCGCATCAGTACGTGATGTCAGCAAATCAAACGCGCCGTAGGTTTGTGCCCATACCGCGCCGTTGCCGTCGGTATAGTTCAGCAGGTTGTTGTGCTTGTCGTACTGGCGCTGCTCTTGTTTGTCATCTGGACGCAGCAGTTGCTCCGGCAGCTTCCAGCTTGCACGACGATAACCCAGCCGATAGGTTGAGCCATCCGGGCGCGTCCAGGTGGTCAGTCTGTCCTGCTGGTCGTAGCGCAGTTGCTGAGTACGGGATTCGGCATCCGTGGCGCTCAGCAGGCGCTGACGGTGGTCGTAAAACAGGCTGGCCTGTACCTGGCCGTTCTGGTCGCTGACTTCAGTCAGCAGGCCGTAGCGGTTCCAGGCAAAGCGTACTTCGCTGTTATCCGGTCCGGTCAGGCTCTGCGGGTTGCCCTTGCTATCATATTGCCATGCCCAGTTGCGCCCGAGTGGGTCAGTAATACCGATAAGCCGCTCATGGTCGTCGTAGGCGTACTGCCATTGGTGGCTGCTGCCGTCGGTGAAGGTGCTGACCAGTCCGGTATCATCCAGATAGGCAAATTCCACCACCCGGCCCGCCGGGGAGATTTCCCGCAGCAGGTTGCCTGCATCGTCATACTCATAGCGGGTGATATGGCCAAGCGGGGATGTCTCCCACGCCATCAGGTGCAGGTCATTGAAGCCATATTCACTGCGTTGGCCTAGCCCGTCAGTCATCACCACACGGTCGGCCAGGTACTCAAACTTCGCCGTCAGGTAGCCGTCGGCACAGGTGGTGTAGATGCACCTGCCTTGATGGTCATACTCATAACGCGCCCAGGTTTTGTCGTTGTCGTGCCAGCGAGTCAGACGATGATGGTTGTCATACTCGTAAAACAGGTGATAAGCATGAGAGGCATCTGCCTCTACCAGTCGGCCTTGTTCATCCTGACGGTATTCGGCCAGCACAGTTTTCTGACCACCGTCAATGCGCTGCACCTGGCGCAGGAACTCGTCCTGCCATACCAGCAGCAGCTCGATGCCGTCGCTGTGTTGTATCTTGCGCAGGTAGCCTTTGGGGTCGCGGAGAAAGTCGATTCGGTTCTGGTGGTTGTCGGTAATGGCCGACAACAGCAACTGGTCACCCTGTTTGACGGTAAAGGCACGCCAGGTCTGGCTGTCGCGGTGCCAGAGGTGAAAACCGTTATGCCGTCGCAGCAGCTTGAATTCGGGGTATTCGGCGCAGTACACCACGGTGGCACCGAGCCCGAAGGTGAAATCAATGTCATAGCCCTGTGCCAGAGTGATAGTGACATGGATGCCGCCATCATCCTGACTGACGGTAGCGACCTCGCTCCAGCTATCCTGCCAGCCACGGCCTAACAACCCAACATGTGAAGAGGCAGTACGATAGGTGCGTTCAAACACCAGCGGGATGGTCTGTCCCAGCGCCAGGTCGATACGATTTTCAATCACTTCACCGCAGGCGATATAAACCGGATCAGCCTTGAAAGCCGCTTTAGCATGAGAAAAACGGGCCAACCCTTTGCTGCGAATAAATGCTGTAGTCGCACAGCGTGTCTTTTGCGCCAGCCGTTTGCCTGCCCAAAGTGCACCAGCGCCCAGTCCTTTCATCACCGCTTTGGGGCCGCGAAAGAATAACTTCCCCAACCCGCGAAACAGGCCACGGGTCGGCGGTACCAGAAATTCCACCGCAATCAGCAGCGCTTTCTGCCAGCCGCTGAACTCGTCCTGTATCTCCAGTACGGTAGCCTGACCGGAGCCAAAGAACACCGTCGATGCCCCCTCCTTGATGGTGGCACCACACACGGTTTTATCACCAATCCGCGCCGCCGGATGACCGTTCACAAAGACAGTTTCACTGCCCTGTGCAATCAGTTGCGGACCGCTGTGTTTGGTGCACACCACGACATCGACTTCAGCACGGGAAACCGGACTCCCTTCCACCGACACATTCGGTGAACCACTGTCCACTTTCCCCGCAGGCGGTGAGGCGCTGTCCACCATGGCGGATACCCGACCACTGACCGCCGATATCAGGCTTCCCGCCCCCAGCACCGCCAGCCCACCGACCACGGCAATCGCCAGTCCACCGGTGACGCCCACCAGGGCAACGGCAACTGCCGCAACCGCTGCGGCGACCAACGCCCCGGCAACGGCACCGAGCAGCGCCCCCAGAAAGCTGCTGTGTTTGATAGGCTTGCCCGGCGAGGTCGGCGGCGAGCCGCTACCGGGTGTCGGTAAGTCGGGTGGCAGCGTGGGCCGATTGCCCGCGTGCATAGCGCCGACACGCGCAATACGGGCCAGAATTTCATCACGCATCGCCGCTCTCCATCCCCTCCGATGTGGCAGGTTCAGCAGCGTTGAATGTTTCGATCACCGCCAATAATGCTGTTTTACGATCATCACTCAGCACATCAGCGGCGGTAATGGTGAACGTCAGCAACAGGTTGCCACGCACCTGCATTACCACCACCTGATGCATCTGGCCTTCCGGTGACTGCCAGGTGTATTCCAGCGCCGGGGCTGGCGCGCCCGACAGTGTCAGTTCCCACGATTGCACTTCTTTATAACCAGTGAGATGGGTAGAAAACTGCTCCAGCGTTTTCTGATACACCCCCTCTGGCGTCTGACCGGGTTCGGTCGGGGTGCGGTTAACGACCAGGTTAGTGGTTTCATCCGGCAAGACAAAAACGTGCAGGGATTCATCGCGCCACTGCGCAGGAATGGCCAGGGTGCCTTCGTTCATCTGGTACATGTTCACGTGTCCTTGTTGTTCTTGTTATTCAGTTCAGGTCGATTTGCTGGCCATTGATGACAATGTGGGTACCCTTGATGTTGATGACCCCGTCCGCGCCGATACCAATAAACCCCTTGTCAGTGGCTATCAGGATGTCCCCCTTCTGCGACTGGATAGCGATGTTGTTTTTCACCTGAAGGCTGTCGTTGTCATCCACGACCGTGTTGCGGTTTTTGGTCACGGCGATACTCTGCTGCCCCTGGACTTCAGTGGACTGGTCTTTTACTACCGATACCGCCTGATTGCCACCGACGCTTTCGGTGTGGTCAGCGGTCACAGTCGTACTACGGTTATTCAACACCACGGTGTTCATGTCTTTCTGGGCATGGATAAACACCTCTTCCTGCCCGGCCTGGTCTTCAAAACGCAGCTCATTGAAGCCCGCCCCCTTATGCGTTGAGGTACGCAGCGAGGTACGTGTCTTGTTCGCTGGCAGTGGATACGGCGATGGATTGGTGGCATGAAAGGTTCTGCCCGTCACGATAGGCTGGTCCGGGTCGCCCTCGAGGAAGCTGACAATCACCTCATGGCCGATACGCGGGATGGCTATCAGACCGTACTGGCCACCGGCCCAACCCTGGCTGACCCGTACCCAGCAGGAGCTCTGGTCATTACTGGAGCCATAACGGTCCCAGGGGAATTGCAGTTTTATTCTGCCATATTCGTCACAGTAGATTTCCTCACCAGCGGGGCCCACCACGGTGGCAATCTGCGGACCATCCACCATCGGTTTGTACGGCAGGTCGGCACGCCAGGTGCTTTTGGCACTAATCACCTCGAAGCTGTTGCTGTAGGTGGTCGGTTCACCGCCGCTTTCTTCTTCCAGCGCCTGCGGCTGCTGCCCGTTGTGGGTGATGGCAACCAGTTGCCAGCCACTATTCAGCGTCGGATTAGGATGTTCGGTTAAGGTGAAACTGCTGCCGGGCATCAGCATAGCGGCATTGGATTCACCCGAGCCGGTCATGGCATTCGTGCGTAATGCATCCAGCCGATAGCCAGTGAAAGCCTTGCCGCTTGGATCTTGTTTGAAGCGGCCGGGGTAATCGAAGTGCTGGTAGCTTTCGCGCTGGTGCGCTAATTCGCCGCTCATCTTGCTGTGCAGCAGGCCGTAGGCGGGGGTTTTGAAGCTGTAATCCTTGAGGGTGACTTCGGCGGTGCTGACGGCTTCGGCATAGCGAAAGCGGCGGACATATTCACCTTCACTTAAGCCCTGCGTGGCGAGGTTGAAGAACAGTTCCGGGCCTTTGCTGAGCGCCCCGGCATCATCCGCAAAGACGACGCGGTGCTTGCCTTCTTCAAACTCATGGAAGAAGTACAGCCCTTCTTCCGCTGCCAGACGGGTGACAAACGCCAAATCACTCTCACGATACTGTACGCAGTATTCGCGCGGGGCGTGGTCGTGACGTAATGCAAAGGCATAATCGGTAATGCCAGACTCTTCCAGCAACGTACCGATAATGACTTCCGGCTTTTGTGCCTGAAAGATGCGGGCGTTGGTACGCAGCCCCAGCCGCCATAGTGCTGGGCGAACCTCTATCTGATAGCGGGTACGGCGAAAGCCGGTGTCGCCCTGTGCGAATGCACTGACAATGCCGCTGACACGGCGCTTCAGTTCGCCTTCATACCACACCAGCAGCTCACAGGGTTGGTCGAGTACCGTACCAAAATCAACATCCGGCAAGGTACTCGCCAGATTCAGCGACAGGGCAAACGGCTGGTTAAGTGCCTCGCTGAGTTGAAAATCCACCACGGCAAAGGTCGAGGCGGGCAATGCACCGACCTTTACCGTGAACTGTAATCCTGTACTGTTTGCCACGTTTATTCCCTCTATTCCCTCGTTTCCCGTGATGAAAACCGTGTTGTCTGCACTCAGGTCTGGAGAGTCAGACCTCAGGACAGTACACGCAGAAAACCCGGGACAAGCCCGGGTTGAATACAACAGAATTACGCTTCGACTGGTGCACGCCAGTCATCAGAACCAGAAGTACCGGCAACCGTGTGCTCCCAGTCAATTTTGCGGTAGGCCAGCGACACTTCGATTAACTGGGTGTAGTCCAGTTTGGACGGGTCCTGGCAGTGTGGCATTTTGCAGTCGATATCCACGATGGTGGCATCGGTCAGCACGGTAGAGAAGAAATGCTCCTGCTTACCTTCAACGGAGGTGCGATACCACTTCAGCGTTACGGTCGGCAGCATTTCGCCGGATGCCAGAGCGTTGTACATCAGCGGTACGGCTTTGTTCAGTGCCACGGTGAACTTGAACGGTTTGTGGACACGCTGACCAGACGGCTGACCAGACTGCGGGTCGGTGGGTACGGTGACGATGTGTTTGAATTCCTGTACCAGCATTTCATCTTCGTGGCCTTCCACATAGATGTTGCCGACAGAGTCAGAAGTGAAAGCACCTGCGGTGATATTGCCCTGCGTTTTACCTTCGATGCTGATATAGCATGGAGTTGGCATAGTCTTGCTCCTTGTTGTTGAACGTGATGAGTAACTTCACATCCCGTACAGCAATCCGTATGCCAACTTTTATCTAATTGTTTTTACTGTTAATTTACTTAACTCAAATTTTCCCTAAGCAAAATTTGAGCAAGAAGTTGCGCGGACCTCGTGAAAAAACGGCATCCATTGCGCAAAAAGTGATTTCCACCAGAAAGTGAGCAAGAAGTTGCGCAGAATGCGCGGTTATGCTGAAAATTTTACTTAACAACATGAGACAGCCGTCTCTTTCAAGAAAGTAATCGATTAATTTCTGTCTATCACCTTTATCAGGGCATTTATTGTCTGCGTCCTCATTGAAACTTGCAGATACAGAACCAGCCAATTCATCCACTATTTGATTTGAGAATGCTGCAAATTTCACTTATCTTAGTTATGCCTTTGGCAAAATCCATTGGCGGGGATTTGCAGCCCCAAACCATGTTTCCCATCAGCGTTCACGCGCTGGTGTGCTTGAGTACGTCTGTTATGGCGGTTCAGGCAGGGGAGGATTCGTCCTCGCCGGAACTTGGAAACATGGCCGGTACTGCAAACCCTGTCTGAATCGCCACCAGCAGTAAGACTCAGGGTTAATTCTATGACGATGAATAAGCAGGACTGGCACAACGCCGATATCATTGCAGGCCTTCGTAAAAAACACACCACACTGGCTGCTCTATCCCGACAAGCAGGACTCAGTTCTTCTACCCTCGCTAATGCACTAACGAGATCCTGGCCTAAAGGCGAACAACTGATAGCAGATGCACTCGGTGTAGAACCTGCAGAGATCTGGCCCAGCCGGTATTTCGATGACGATGGTAATAAACTAGAAAGAAAGACCAGAAATCGTTAATTCATGATGCTATTGATAAAAATTTGCTGACGAACCAAAAGTTATCCGCTTCGCCAGGGAAGCGGATAAAAAGCATAAATCTGTACACTATCAAGCAATATGCACTGGAAGTATCTGGCACTATGTCTAGCCCTAGCCAAAACAATTGTTCTTACTACCATGATGCTTGAGAGCATCGTTCTGCATAGAGCAACCTCTGGGTTGCTCTACCATCAATTTCCTGATGTAAGTATTCTCAACTAACTCAGTGATTCCCCTTCGCTTTGACAATCATTGCCTCTTTACTATGAACACACTACCTTACCAGAGCTGTTGTGGTAGAAACGCTTACTGAAAGCATTGCCGTAGCTTTAAAATAAGTCCATAATAAAGTCCACTACTCATGTTAGTAGTGAAATAAATCTTTTTAAATCAAAGAATCAGATACTGGATTTTAGTCCACTCGGTCGTACCAATTCATGTTCTGTAAATATTACCCTACGCCCGTAGGTTAATGAATGTGAGTTGAAATTTCCCTTACTCGTATCTTGTTAATTTCATCGACATCTATTATTTATTCATTCGTTTTAAGTCGAATGATTCAAGCCGCTACTGCTAGCTAATGCTGCCGCAAACCAAAATCCAGCTTCAGCCTATTGTGCCAACGCTCGTTCGATATAGCGGGTAAACTGTTGGTAGAGTTTCCCGGGGCGCGTCACGCTGAGTACAAGCTGAATCGACGGAACACTGGGAGCGCCGTCTTCTGGCCTCAGGACATATAACGCCTCGGACAGCGCACTCTTCGGCAGTAAACCAATCCCCAGCCCCTTTGCCGCTGCGCTACGGATATTATCGAAAGACCCACTCACATAAGAAAAGTAATACGGACGCCCGACATGCTCCAGCGCCGAAACCGCACATTTCCGAATCACACACCCATCAGGGAAAGTAACAAGGGGAACTTCATCCATTTCACTGAAATTCACCGCGCCGGCACTGACCCAGTGAAGAGATTCGACACGCAAAATTCTTTCTGCTTCAGAAATTAACGGCTGTCCCGCCATCCCTTTGAGGATCACAACATCCAGACGTTGCTGTGTAATCATCGAAGACAGCACGCTCGATGAAGCCGCCGTGACTTCCACTCTTAAACCAGGGTTTTCTTCAAGGCATAGCGAAATGATGTCGTGCAAATTCTTAACCTCAAAATCATCCGGGACGCCAAGTGCTATGCGGCCTATCATAGGAGACTTCTGCAATGCACCGATTGCCCGATGGGTTCGTAGCAAGATATCGCGAGCGGCGGGCAGCAACTGTCTTCCCTCTTCGGTCAATCCGAGGATGTGTCCCTGACGCCGCTCGATTAGGCGGCAACCGACATCTTCTTCCAGACGTTTCAAGCCAGTGCTCAGCGTTGATTGCGTCCGCCCCAGTTCTTCACCCGCACGTCCGAAACCACCGCTCTCCGCGATAGCAACAAAGATACGCAGTTGCTCCAACGTGATACCACGCCCCATTATCCGCTCTGCTTGCGCCCGCACTGTTATTTCAACCTCTTAAAACCATCGTTATTGATTAAATCAATTATGAATACATCATAATTCATTTAGAAACTAATGAAACACCTCGCAAAATCCAAGAGTCGATATCTTCAAAAATATAAAAAAGAGGCTCACCTATGTTCTTGATTGTCGTCCCCCTATTTCTGGTGATTTTCGTTGGCTACTGTTATGGAAAAGCAAAACCCGACAGCGGCAGTGCGGATAAATTAATCAACGATTATGTTCTGTATATTGCATTGCCAGCCTTATTGTTCATTGCCGTAGCGCATGCCGATATTGGCGATTTGAAACAGTGGAATTTTATTCTGTCAACGCTGATCGGGATCGCCGTGTCCTACATACTTGCTACATTGTTGGCAAAGCGTATGAGGGTCGACCTGCCCCAGTCTTCCATTCTTAGTATGGGCGCATGTTATGGCACCACGGGGTACATGGGCGTGCCAATTTTGATTTCTGTTTATGGCGAACAAGCAGCGCTACCCGCAGCGATAGCAACCATTCTGCACAATATCCCCGCAATCATGGCCGTAATTATCAGTTGGGATGTATTTTCTACACGAGCGACAGGCGCAAATACGCGACTGATTCACAGCGTGGGACGCTCGTCGCTGGCTACCGTGAAAAATCCATTGACGATCGCGGTGCTTGCAGGTCTGGCGTTCGTTCTGCTCGACATTCAGGTCCCCGTCGTCATCGAGTCTTTTGCGCACTTTCTGGGCAATGCTGCGGGCACCACTGCGCTATTTGCTCTCGGACTGGGTCTTGCCAGACTGAAGGTAAAAGAGCACCTGAACGTCACGGTCAGCAAAATAGTACTACCGATGGTTGTGTTAAAACTCGTGATACAGCCTGCCGTTACGTTCGCGATAGCCGTTTATGTATTCGGGATGGATGGATCTCAGGGGGTCTGGCTGGCAACGGCCGTGGTGATGGCCGCTCAGCCAATTGGCGCTGGTGTGTATGTTTTTGCCAAGAAGTATAACTATCAGCAGGATGTGATCGCGTTATCGATCATAGCCTCGCTACTGCTCACTTTCGTCACGATCCCTGTAATATTGAGCTTTTTCCCTCCTTCGTGAATAAGCGTCCGGGCTTCTGGAAACAACTCGGAAGCCCTATTTACAACGCCCATTTAACGTGCCAGCAGACTACTGGCCGCGAGTTTCCAGATACAGCACCGTGGCAGCAACGCGGGAGCGCACGTTGAGTTTGCGCAGCATGTTGCGGATATGCACTTTTACCGTCTCTTCTGAAATATACAGCACGCTCGCGATTTGCTTGTTCGATAGCCCTGAAGCCACTTCCTGAAGCACATCCAGTTCACGTTCCGTCAATACGGTAAAGGGTGACGGCGTTTCCTTTATGACAATACGGTGGCGCAACACATTGCGCACCTGTTCACTAAATGCATCACTGCTACGGATGGAATCCAATAAATGTTCCGGGGCGCTGTCTTTAAGCAGGTAACCATCAGCACCCGCGTCCATCAGCGCATAAATATCGCTCGGCGCATCCGAAACCGTCAGCACAATCACACGAGCGCAGATCCCATCACGGCGCAGCGCGTGCAACGTATCCAACCCGCTTAATCCTTTCATGTTGAGATCGAGCAAGATGATATCGGGAGAATCCCGATTCGCGAGGCTCAGCGCCTCCATACCATTGCTGGCTTCCCCAATCACGTTAAAGATGGCATCAGTTGCCAGTAACTGACGAATTCCCCGACGCATAAGCGGATGATCGTCGACGATCAACACGCGATAAGATGGTTTTTCTGACATGCCCAGCCCCAATGTAATATAGATCTATTATTTTTTATTTATGATTTATCCCTGTTATCTTTCAAGCGGCATGTGCACACCGCTCGAATTATTCAGGGTAGAGATTATTCGTATTGTCACGTTCACGCGCTGTGGTCGGCGTCGAAAAACGGACGCTAACCTGCGTTCCTCCTTCAGGATGGCGGCCAATAGATAACCGGCCACCTAAGCGTTCGGCGCGTTCCTGCATAATATTTAAACCGTAATGCCCCGCGGGTTCCTCTTGATTGACAATGCCGCAGCCGTCATCACGAATATCGACACAATGGCTACCGTCGGGCTGCGTACGACAGTTGACGGCAATCGACGCCGCCTGCGCATGTTTAATCGCGTTCAATACCGCTTCACGAATGATTTGCAGCAGGTGAACCTGCTGTGATGCATCCAGCGCCTGCGTAGGGATACGGCAATCGATATGAATCGTCGCCGGGGTCTGCGCCCGTAGCGGTTCAATCATTTCCTGCATCGCCGCAGGCAAATCAGCCTGTTGCAGCGTCAGCCGGAACGTGCCCAGCAGTTCCCGCAGTTGGCGGTAAGCATCGCTCAACGCCTGTTCAAAATCAGTGATGATCTGCCGAGCCTGCGCATTTTCTTGCGCTACTGCGCGCTTTAATAACGTCATCTGGATATTCAAGTAAGACAGCACCTGAGCCAGTGAGTCGTGCAGCTCACGCGCGATGGTGGCGCGTTCCTCCATCAGTAACAGCTGCTGGTAGTGCTTCTGCGCCTGATTAAAATAGAGGCCGCGCCCCAGCATATTGGCGACGCTTTCCATCAACTGTGCCGACGGCTGCTGCGTTGATGCCTGCCACCGCAACTGCCCAAATTCAACCTCTTGCAAACGGATGGGTAACGCCTGCCACGCAATCTGCGCGTCCGGCTGCCCCTCACATAACAGCCAGTTCTCCCCTACCCGCATTTCCAGGCAGCCGACCGTTTCATAGCGACGAACAATTTGCAAAATCTGCTGAAAGCAATGCCTGTCGATCGTACTCACATTCATCGCCTGAGAACAGTTGTACAGCACCTTCAACATGCGGTTCACTTCCTGCAAACGCAGCGTTTTCTGCCGTACCTTGTCTTCCAGAGAGCGATAGAGCTTTTGCAATTCGTCAGTCATGCTGCTGAAGGTTTGCGCCAGTAATCCCAGTTCGTTAGGCAGATTGACGTCCAGCCGCGAATGGGTAAAACGCCCTTTCTCAATGGATGCACAGGCCGCCATCAGCTTACTCAACGGCACAACCACCTGACGACGAATACGGCGCAGCGTAAAGAAGATCAGTATATAGATAGTGATCGAACCAATTATTGATGTCACAACCACTATCATCATCTTGCGTTCGGAATAATGTTGCAACGCCAGCACAAAGAGATCGATCTGCGTGACATAGCGAACAATATTGTCCTGATACCACCCTCTATCCCCTGCGCTCAGACGCTCGTCCATCATTTTCCAGCTCTGTAACAGCGCGGTATAGCGATCGTGTACATCACGCGGCACATACCAGCGATCCAACAGGTGAAAAACTGGGGAATCCAACGTTTGCGCATAGAGGTGACGATGCGATTCCAACGCTGTGCGGTCGCCCTGTAGGTCATATCCCATACGATAGCTTTGCATACGCATGGAGCCGGCAACGTTGATCGCTTCTGCATCGCGTAAACCGCTGGCTAACGTCAACAGCGCAATGCCTGTCGTCAGAAATGAAAGCACCGCAATATAAAAAAACGCGCGAGCCAGGCTGGTAGAAACAGGACGTTTGACCACCATGACGAATAATCTCCTTTGGCGTCATACCTACTCAAAATAAGTAGATCAAGCATTCAGCGTACTATCACGATCCCCGCGAGCTCAGACAAGCCGATAAGGCACGAATCCTACATAAGCTTGATCCGGCACCCCCATTTACCTCTAAAGGGTGATTATCGCATACAGCCTAGGGAGCATAGTGTAACCCCTATAAAAACAACGTGTTTTTTATTGGATATTTTATCGAGTGCCAGAGCGACAAACTGCCATGACGAATCTCTCCCGACGTTCCTTACTGACCGGTGGCCTACAGCGGACAGATAACGCGCTGCGTCCGCCGTGGAGTGGCGCTGAAAGCCATTTTCTGAGCCAGTGCACGCGTTGTAACGCCTGTATTGAAGCCTGCGGAACGCGGATCATTCAGCGAGGTTCGGGGGGCTTTCCCACCATCGATTTTCAGCACGGTGAATGCACGTTCTGCTACGACTGTGCTCGCGCGTGTCCACAAGCGCTGTTCGCGGAGAGTCACACCACGCCGTGGGAATATCACCTGACGGTTCAGGATGCCTGTTTATCGCTGCATCAGGTGGAATGTCGCAGCTGTCAGGATGCCTGTGAAACCGGTGCGATACGGTTTCGTCCCACCATCGGACGCGTTGCTGCACCGTCGCTCGAGGATGACGCCTGTACCACCTGTGGTGCCTGCATTTCCGGATGCCCTGTCGGCGCCATATCGATGAAAAAAATCACAGCGGGATATCACACCCCGCCAGCGCGTCTGCCGACGCAACAGGAAAACCGATGAGCACAGTCTGGCATGTTTGCAGTGTAGTGGTTCACGTCAACACGGCGCAGATGGCAGCCGTTGGCGAGACGTTAGCGACGCAACCCAATCTGGAAGTGGGTGCCAGCGATAGCGATACCGGAAAAATGGTCGTGGTACTGGAGTCAGATTCAGAAGACACGCTGTTAAAACACATAGCGTCAATACGCGAACTTACAGGCGTACTGGCGGTTTCGCTGGTTTATCACCAGCTTGATGAACAGCCTTTTGATGAACAATCTTTTGCTTTCGATGAACAACCTCTTGATCAACAAGCTCAGGGTGAGGAAATACTATGAAACTCAGTCGACGACACTTTATGAAGGCGAACGCTGTTGCTGCGGCTGCCGCGGTCGCAGGCATCACCATTCCTATCGCGGTTCGCGCCGCGACCGAGCAATCGGACGCTATCCACTGGGATAAAGCGCCCTGCCGCTTCTGTGGCGTAGGGTGTGGTGTGCTGGTCGGAACACAAAATGGGCGCATTGTCGCCAGCCAGGGCGATCCCGAAGCGCCGGTTAACCGTGGATTAAACTGCATCAAGGGCTATTTCCTGCCTAAAATCATGTACGGGCAGGATCGCCTGACTCAGCCTTTGCTGCGTATGCGTGATGGTAAATTCGATAAAGAAGGCGAATTTACTCCGATCTCTTGGGACAACGCCTTTGACATCATGGCGGAAAAATTCAAAACCGCACTGAAGGAGAAAGGCCCGAACGCGATAGGCATGTTCGGCTCTGGGCAATCGACGATTTGGGAAGGCTATGCCTCCGCCAAACTGTTCAAAGCGGGCTTCCGCTCCAACAATATTGACCCCAACGCGCGCCACTGTATGGCATCGGCGGTGGTGGGCTTTATGCGCACCTTCGGTATGGATGAGCCCATGGGCTGCTACGATGATATCGAGCAGACCGATGCGTTTGTGCTGTGGGGCTCCAACATGGCGGAGATGCATCCGATTCTCTGGTCACGAATTACCGACCGCCGCCTGTCGAGCAACAACGTCACGGTCGCCGTGCTGTCTACCTATCAACACCGCAGTTTTGAGTTGGCGGATAACGGTATGGTGTTTACGCCGCAAACCGATCTGGCCATTCTCAACTACATCGCCAACTACATTATTCAAAATAACGCGGTGAACGAGGCCTTCTTTACCCGCCACGTGAACCTACGCAGAGGCGTGACCGATATCGGCTACGGGCTACGTCCGACGCATCCATTGGAAAAAGCGGCGAAAAATCCAGGTTCCGACGCGTCCGAGCCAATGAGTTTTGAAGAATACAAAGCCTTTGTCGCCGACTATACGCTGGAAAAAACGGTGGCGATCAGCGGCGTCCCGGCCGACCAGTTGGAAGCGCTGGCAAAACTCTACGCCGATCCGAAGAAGAAAGTGATCTCTTACTGGACGATGGGCTTTAACCAGCACACGCGCGGCGTCTGGGCGAACAATCTGGTTTATAACATCCACCTGTTGACCGGCAAGATCTCTCAACCGGGCTGCGGGCCGTTCTCGTTAACCGGTCAACCTTCTGCCTGTGGTACTGCACGTGAAGTCGGCACTTTTGCCCACCGCTTGCCAGCCGACATGGTGGTGACTAACGAGAAACACCGCGCGATGGCGGAAAAACTGTGGCAGTTACCCGCAGGCACCATCCCTGAAAAAATCGGTCTGCACGCCGTCGCACAAGACCGGGCGCTGAAAGACGGTACGCTAAATGCCTACTGGGTGATGTGTAACAACAACATGCAGGCAGGCCCGAACATTAATCAGGAACGTATGCCGGGCTGGCGCGATCCGCGTAATTTCATCGTGGTTTCCGATCCCTATCCGACCGTCAGTGCGCTGGCAGCCGACCTGATTTTGCCTACCGCGATGTGGGTGGAAAAAGAAGGCGCTTACGGCAACGCAGAGCGCCGAACGCAGTTCTGGCGTCAGCAGGTTAAAGCGCCGGGTGAGTCAAAATCGGATCTGTGGCAGGTCGTGAGCTTTGCCAAACGCTTCACCGTAGAGGACGTGTGGCCGGAAGAATTGCTGGCACAGAAACCTGCCTATCGCGGTAAGACGCTCTACGACGTGCTGTTTGCGAACGATGTCACCACGCGCTTCCCGCTTAGTGAATTAGCGGAAAATCAGTTGAACGATGAGTCGCGCGAATTTGGTTTTTATTTGCAGAAAGGTCTGTTTGAAGAATATGCCGCGTTTGGCCGCGGGCACGGCCACGACTTGGCACCGTTCGATGCCTATCACAAGGTTCGCGGGCTACGCTGGCCGGTGGTTGACGGTAAGGAAACCCAGTGGCGCTATAGCGAAGGGCACGATCCTTACGTGAAAGCAGGAGAAGCCTACCGTTTTTACGGTAAGCCAGATGGTAAGGCGGTTATTTTCGCGCTGCCGTACGAACCTGCCGCCGAAGCGCCAGATGAAGAGTACGATCTCTGGCTCTCCACTGGCCGCGTGCTGGAGCACTGGCATACTGGCAGCATGACGCGTCGCGTACCGGAATTGCATCGCGCCTTTCCCGAAGCCGTGCTGTTTATCCATCCGCAGGATGCCAAAGCGCGCGATCTGCGTCGCGGTGAAAAAGTCCGCATTATCTCGCGCCGTGGTGAAGTCATTTCCGTTGTTGAAACGCGTGGCCGCAACAAACCGCCGCGCGGATTGGTGTATATGCCGTTCTTCGACGCCGCGCAGATGACCAACGTTCTGACGCTGGATGCCACCGATCCGCTGTCGAAAGAAACGGACTTTAAGAAATGCGCCGTCAAACTGGCTAAGGTGTAGAGAACATGGCACGCCCGGAGAATTCCCCCCCCGCTCGCCGTCGTTTTCTGCGTGACGCTGTTCGTGCCGTAGCGGGTTTATCCGCTGCGGTGACGATACTCGGCATTCAGCAGCGACGCGCTCAGGCTGACGGACTCCGGCTACGGCCGCCGGGTGCGCTGCCTGAAACGGCGTTTTCCGGTGCCTGCATCCGCTGTGGCCAATGTGTTCAGGTCTGCCCATACGATACGCTGAAGCTGGCGACACTGGTCTCCGGCCCCGCAGCCGGTAGCCCTTACTTTGTCGCGCGTGATATCCCGTGCGAGATGTGCGAAGACATTCCCTGCGTGGTTGCCTGCCCCAGCGGTGCGTTACAGCCGCTGGACGCCATCGACGACGCACGCATGGGACTGGCGGTGCTGTTAGATCAGGAGAACTGCCTGAACTATCAGGGGTTACGCTGCGATGTGTGTTATCGCGTCTGCCCCCTCATCGATAGCGCCATCACACTAGAGCCAGAGCGCAATGCCCGAACCGGAAAACATGCCCGTTTTCTGCCCACGGTACACAGCAATGTCTGTACCGGTTGTGGAAAGTGTGAAAAGGCCTGCGTGCTGGAACAGCCTGCGATAAAGGTCTTGCCGCGTGCATTGGCAAAAGGCGAACTCGGACACCACTACCGTTTCAGTTGGCTGGAGGCACGCGATGGCAAATCGTAAGCAAGACGCCGGACAAGAAGCTCGGGCGAAAAAAGGCTGGTGGCGCAGCCATCGATGGCTGGTACTGCGCCGTCTGACCCAATCTCTTGTGCTGCTCATGTTCCTCAGTGGCCCGCTGTTAGGGTTCTGGATCTTGCGCGGTAACTACAGCGCCAGCCGATTGCTCGACACCGTGCCACTCAGCGATCCGCTCATGGTGCTACAAAGTCTGGCTAGTGGTCATCTGCCCGCCACTCTCGCGCTGATCGGGGCACTGATTATCGCGCTGAGCTATGCGCTGGCGGGTAAGCGCCTGTTCTGTAGCTGGATCTGCCCTGTGAATCCACTCACCGATTTAGCCGCCTGGCTACGTCGTCGTTTCGGCATCACCGCCTCGGCAACGCTCCCCCGCAACCTACGCTACCTGCTGCTGATATTTATTCTGGCAGGGAGTGCACTGACGGGTGGGCTGTTGTGGGAATGGGTCAACCCGGTCTCACTCGCGGGTCGTGGGCTGATTTTTGGATTTGGTGCGAGTATCTGGCTGCTGCTGGCGCTGTTTCTGTTTGATTTATTGGTTGTGGAACACGGCTGGTGCGGACACCTCTGCCCGACTGGCGCGCTGTATGGTGCGCTTGGTGCGAAAGGCGCACTGGTTGTGGATGCCACAGAGCGTGAACGCTGTACGCGCTGCATGGACTGCTTTCATGTCTGTCCAGAGCCGCAGGTGCTGCGCGCGCCCTTGCTAGATAAACACGGTCCGGTACAGGTCACTGACCGTGACTGCATAACATGCGGACGCTGTATTGATGTCTGCGCTGAAGACGTTTTTAAAATAACCCTTAGATGGAAATCGGGAGCAAAGTCATGAAAAGCCTGAGAATGGGATGGTTTCGTTGGATCACCGCCCTCGCGATAATGTGTAGTGCGATAGCCACTGCACAGGTCGATTTAAGCCAATCGCCGGAAGTCGCCGCGACACAGCCGGGAAATAGCCGGATGCCGAAGCAGCAGGAGCGTATGGCGCTCAACTATGTCAACCAACCGCCGATGATCCCGCATAGCGTGGATGGTTATCAGGTCACTCCAACCTTTAACCGCTGTTTACAGTGTCACGGCGTGGAGAGCTACCGTTCCACCAGCGCCCCCCGCGTCAGTCCAACCCATTTTGTCGATAGAGATGGCAAAGTGCTGAGCAATGTGGCACCCGCACGCCATTTCTGCCTGCAATGCCACGTGCCACAGGCGGATAGTTCGCCGATTACCGGCAACACGTTCACCCCTTCTAAAGGCTTTGGACAGTGAGGTTTGCTATGAAACAACCAGGAAAAGTAGGACGGTTGTTGCGCCGGCTGTGGCAATGGTGGCGCCGCCCAAGTCGGTTAGCATTGGGAACGCTGCTCATTATCGGCTTCGCGGGCGGTATCTTCTTTCTGGCGACGTCCCAGAAAGGCATGGAAATGAGCAACAGCGAAGCGTTCTGTATCAGCTGTCATGAGATGCGCAATACCGTTTATCAGGAATATATGGAAACCGCACACTACAGCAACCGCAGCGGCGTGCGCGCCACCTGCCCGGATTGCCACGTTCCGCATGAATTTGTGCCCAAAATGGTACGTAAGATTCAGGCCAGTAAAGAGCTGTACGGCAAAATAATGGGCACCATTGATACGCCACAAAAGTTCGAAGCACACCGGCTGACGATGGCGCAAAGCGAATGGCGGCGCATGAAAAATAACAATTCTCAGGAATGCCGCAACTGCCACAACTTTGACTACATGGACTTCTCAGGGCAAAAAACGGTCGCGGCGGAAAAACACAGCGAAGCGATAAAACTCGGTCAAACCTGTATCGATTGCCACAAAGGCATCGCCCACAAATTGCCGGACATGCATGGCGTCAAAAGCGGGTTATAACCCGCACCTCTTCGTCACACTCGGGACGGCATATGCCGTCCTCAGCACAAACGGAAGTATCCGTTCCTCTCAACTATTTTTGTAATTACAGCGAAGGTTTCGTGCGCAGTAAACCCGTGACTTTTTGCAACTCGCGTCGGGCGCGTGCGACGCGAGTTGCAGAGAATAACCCTGCTTATTGCGCACGAAATCTTCACCGTAACAACAGAAACAACAAAAGGGCGAGGTTGCTGACAAAGTCCGTTGAGCGGGAGTAACGGATAGATCGTAAAGACGCTGTGAATACGTCCATGTACGCTCGGCTTGCGCCATCCATGGCGCAAACGCTTTACTCTTCTATTCCATTACTCCCGTTTTCATTCGGCAAATAGGTTTGTCAACGGTCTGAGGGCGATATATCGCCCTTCTGCAATTTAGATGGAAATAAAAAAGGATTATTTCCCCGTGGTCGCCTGCACCGACAGTGACGCTTTCGCCTGTGCCACGCTGCGCTCAATAACTGCTCGGCGCGTGTCATTTTGCGGGAGCAGTTTTAGCATCGCCTGCCAGGCATCAATTGCGTCCTGATAGCGCTGGGCTTCATAGGCATTAAAAGCCAGCAGGCTCAGCACACGCACATTGGTCGAGCCGGAATTCATCAGTTCACGCAGCATCTCTCCACCGCGCTGGCTATCTCGCGGATCGGTAGAACGCGACAACAGGTCGGCATAATCCAGCGCCAAATCCGTATTTTTCGGGTCGAGCTGGAATGCTTTGGCAAAGGCCTGTACAGACATGTCGTAGTTACTCAGCAAGCCCGCAATGCGCCCCAGCATCCACCAGTCTTGTGCATTGTCTGACTGCGCCTCCAATTGGCTGCGCAACCCCAAACCGAGGCGTGCCACCTCTTCGATGGTCAGTGGTTCTGCATCAGCATCTAGCGCTCGCTTCATCAGGTCCGGCGTTAATGCAACAACCTGCTGTAACTCTTGCACCCGATTAACCGCAGAAGTCTTCCAAAACACGCCGAGGCTGACAATGACCAACAACAGCACGCCCGGTAGCAACACCCAACGGTTCAATGGGCGCTGTTGTGCCTTCGCACTGTCAGGAACATCCTGCAATAGCGTATGTTGAAGCTCTTCAACCAGTTGCGCTCGTTCCCGCTCATTAGCAACATCCACATTAAGTTCACGCAGACGATCGCGATACAGCGCCTGATTGATCGTATCGCGATCGTATTCGCCCCGTGACGACCACGGTGCAAGCAGCAGCGCAGACAGTGCAATCAGCGATAAAACAATGATGGTTGTCAGTAACATCATTCCGATTTCCCCTCATGTCCCAACAACGTCTGCAAACGCTTTTTATCCTGTTCGCTCATTGGTTCTTTGGTACTCTTGATACGCCGCGCGCGCCGAATAATCATCACAGCCCCCACCGCCAGAAACAGCCCAGGCAGTAGCCATAGCAAGATCGTGAAAGGCGTGATCGGCGGTTCATATGTCACAAAGTAGCCATAACGATCCACCATGTAATCGACAACCTGCTCCTTCGTTTGCCCCTGCTGCATCAGTTCATACACTTTCTGCCGCATATCTGAGGCAATCATCGAATTGGAGTCAGCGATACTGTTGTTCTGGCATTTCGGGCAGCGCAGTTGCATGGTCAACTCGCGGAACTGTTGCTCCTGTATGTCATTGTCAAAACGCAATACCTCGGAGGACGCCAGTACGCTGAACGACAGCAGCAATGCACCAAGGAAGCTAAACACTCTCATGCGCCGCCCTCCTTGCTATATTTTTCCCACAGCGGTTGCAGCGTTTCTTGCCACACCTGCATGTTGAGATCGCCCGCATGGCGATAGCGAATGATGCCTTTTCCATCGATCAGGAAGGTTTCCGGCGCACCGTACACGCCCAGATCCAGCCCCAACATACCGTCGCCATCAAACAAACTCATCGCATAGGGATTGCCTAACGTCTTCAACCATTCAACCGCTTTGGGGCGTTCATCTTTATAATTCATGCCCACGACGCGGATTCCCTGCGCCGCCAGCGTGTTGAGAAATTGGTGCTCCGCCCTACACGTTGGGCACCAGGTCGCCCAGACATTCAGCAACAGCGGTTTGCCATCGCTCAACTCAGATTGGCTATACACCTTTCCCGTCTGATCCAGAGATTCGAGACGAAATTCAGGGATTGGCTTGCCAATTAGGGCGGACTCCAGCCGCATGGGATCGTCGCCGCCGCTGTTCCGCACCAGTTGCCACAGCAAGGCAACAGCCAGCAGTAAAAACAGCACTAACGGGATTAACAAGATCTTACGACTCATGATGATGCCTCCCGAACGGCGCGACGCAGGCGATAGCGCGGGTCAAACATGCACAAAATACCCCCCAACGCCATCAGCCCACCGCCATACCAAATCCAGCGGATAAAAGGTTTGTAATACAGTCGTACCGCCCAGCTATCGTCATCCAACTCTTCACCCAAGGCCGCATAGAGATCGCGCGTCACACCTGCATCAATCGCCGCTTCCGTCATGATCGCACCGCTGGTGTTATAGAAGCGCTTTTCCGCCGTCAGGATCGCCTCCGGCTTGCCGTTGCGCGTGACCTCGATCGTCCCTTTACCGCTGTGCCAGTTCGGCCCCACCACATCCTGCACACCTTGAAACGTAAAACGGTAGTCATGGATCTGTATGCTGTCGCCTGCCCGCATCCGCACATCTCGCTCAACGCTATAATTCTGACTGAAGGCGATACCCACCACCGTCACCGCCAGCCCAATATGGCCGCATACCATGCCCCACTGGCTGAGTGAGAGTGTGGTCAAACCACGTAGCAGACCGTGACGCCGGGTGGAACTGGTATGCAGCTCGTACACCGTTAAGAAAAATACCCACAGCGCCATCGACAGGCCAACCACCGTCATGGCAACAAGGGAATCCTGCAACAGCCAGGGAAGCAGCAGCGACAGCACAGCAGTGACGGCCATTGCCACCAGTAACAGCTTACGCAGCTTTTGCGGCTCGTCGCGCCGCCAACGAACTAGCGGCCCCACGCCCAGCAGCAGAGCAAAAGGTGCCATTAATAGAGTAAACATGGTGTTGAAGAACGGTGCGCCAATCGAAATACTGCCCAACCCCAACTGCTTATGAACCAGCGGCAGCAGCGTTCCAAGCAGCACCACGAGCGTGGCCGCCATCAGGATCAGGTTATTGCCGAGCAGGAACGTTTCACGCGACCAGAGCGAATTCGTTACCCGCGCCCGCACTCTGTTGCCCTTAATAGCAAACAGCAGTAAAGACCCGCCGATAACAATGACCAGAAACGCGAGAATAAACATGCCACGCGCGGGATCGGAGGCAAACGCGTGCACCGACACCAGAACGCCGGAACGCACCAAAAACGTTCCCAGCAGGCAGAGCGAGAATGCGCCGATAGCCAGCAGTACCGTCCAGGCCTTGAAGCTGCCGCGTTTCTCGGTAACCGACAGCGAATGCAGCAGCGCCGTACCTACCAACCACGGCATCAATGAGGCGTTTTCCACCGGGTCCCAGAACCACCAGCCGCCCCAACCCAGCTCGTAATAGGCCCACCCCGAACCGAGCACAATACCCAGCGTCAGGAACGACCAGGCAGCCTGTGTCCACGGCCGAGACCAACGAGCCCACGCGCTGTCCAGCCGCTCAGCCAGCAGCGAGGCAACCGCAAACGCAAACGCTACGGAAAACCCGACATAGCCCATGTAAAGCAGCGGTGGGTGGAAGATAAGCCCGACATCCTGCAACAGCGGATTGAGATCGCGTCCATCAATAGGATAGTCCGGCAGCGTACGTGTAAAGGGATTCGACGTCAGGATGATAAATAGCAGGAAGCCGACATTAATCATTCCCATAACGGCTAGCACACGAGCGACCGCATCCAGCGACATTCCCCGGCTGAAGACCGCCACGGCGAAGGTCCAACCGCTCATCAGCAGCACCCAGAGCAGCAGCGACCCTTCATGTGCACCCCATGCCGCGGCAACGCGATACCACACCGGCAGCGCACGGTTCGAGTTGTTTGCTACATAAAGAACGGTGAAATCATTGATCACCAGCGCATGTACCAACACGAGGAAGGACGCCAAAATGCATGCAAACAACACCCAGGAAAGAGGACGTGCCAGCGCCATCAGGCGTAGATCCTGACGCGACGCCCCCCACAGTGGATACACGCTGAGCAACAGCGCCACACCCAGCGCCAGACACAGCAGATAGTTGCCCACTTCCGGCATCATAACGGTTTACCCTCTGTCGTTGCCGCAGAGGCGTGGCCGTTCTGCCCTTCCATCGCCGCTTTGATTTCCGGTGGCGTGTAATTTTCGTCATGTCGGGCAAGCACTTCTTTCGCTGCAATATGATTGTCGCTATCCAGAATACCCTGTGCCACAACGCCTTGCCCTTCGCGGAAGAGATCCGGCAACATCCCGTTATAAGTCACATCGACTGAGCCTTGTGCATCATAAACGGTGAAGCGAACTTCCAGACTTTGGCTGTCGCGGCGCACGCTGCCCGGCATCACCATGCCACCAACGCGCAGGCGCTGCCCGATGGCAGGTTTTTCCTGCGTTTCATTCTTGCCATAAAGGATTTCACTGGGCGTATAAAAGAGATCGATATTTGAACTCAACGCATAGAGCGTTAGTGCTACCGTCAACACCGTGCCGCAAACAACGGCCAGGATGGCATAGAGACGAGTTTTACGCGGGGTACTCATTGCACTCCCCCCATCGCTGACTGACGCGCCGTGCTCTTACGCTGCTCGCGCGCCTGCTGCTGGCGGATGTCGTTTAATAAAGCACGGCGACGCCAGAAGGTATGTCCGATCAACACACTAAGCGGTAGCAGTGTTAACACCACTGCCAGCCATACATACAAGGCATAGCCACCCATCGCAAAAAAATCCTGCCAACTTGTGAAGGCGATGTTCATCGTGCTATTTCTCCTTTATTGACCAACGCAGCAACCCAAGGGGCGCGACGCTGTTGCACCAGTATCAGATTACGCAACCGCATCAGTGACAACGTCACGAATAAACTCATAAACCCTAGCATCATAATGCGCAGCGGCAGGCGCATAGCGGGATCGATCGTTTTCTGCATTTTTGTCGATGCCTGATGTAGGGTATTCCACCATTCGACAGAGAAATGGATGATGGGTAAATTCACCACGCCAACCAGCACCAGAATGGCTGCCGCACGGCCAGCAAGACGGCGATCGTCAAAGGCGTTGTAAAGCGCGATGATTCCGACGTACAGAAACAGCAGAACGAGTTCGGACGTCAGGCGCGCATCCCAAACCCACCAGGTCCCCCACATCGGTTTGCCCCAGGTGGCTCCCGTCGTCAGCGCAATAAAGGTAAACACCGCGCCGACCGGTGCCATCGCCGCCACGGCAAGCTCCGCCGTTTTTGACTGCCGAATCATCCCGATCAGTGCAAATATTGCCATTACGGCATAGACACCCATCGACCATACGGCGGCTGGCACGTGCAGGTACATGATGCGATACCCTTGCCCTTGCTGGTAATCCGCAGGCGCAAACCCAAACCCTAACAGACAACCGCCAATCAGCAGCGCTACGCTGATCAGGGCAACCCAAGGGATAAGCCTGCCGCAAAGGCCATAAAGGCGATCCGGCTGCGTAAGCTGATAGTTTTTTCTCAACATAATCGTGTGCTCACTTTGCGTAAAACTCATCCCAACGGGACGATAAAGGCGATCCTGAGATCGGAAAATTATTGAATGCTCACCCGCAACGCGGCCGCCGTGGCAAACGGGCTTAGGGTGGCGCTGCCCACCAGAAAGGCACCGAGGATCGCCAGATACCCACCGACCGGCAGTTGCATCATCGCGGCCTCGACCGCCGCCGTCGCAAAAATCAACAGCGGTATGGTGAGCGGCAAGACCAGCAGGCTTAACAGCACGCCGCTACGGCGCAGCCCGACCGTTAAGCCCGCACCAATAGCCCCCAGAAAACTGAGCGTTGGCGTGCAAAGCAACAATGTTAACGCCATCACCCACCAACCGTGACTGTCCAACCCAAACAGCAACGCCGCCAGCGGCGAAAGCAGTAGCAGCGGCAGTCCGCTAACCATCCAATGCACCACCACTTTCGCCAGCACCACTAATGGCAGCGGCAACGGCAGCAGCGTCAGTTGTTCCAGCGAACCGTCCTGATAGTCATCGCGGAAAAGGCGATCCATCCCCAGCAGCGAAGCGAGTAACGCCGCCACCCACACCACGCCCGGCGCTACACGCATCAATAGCTGCGGCTCTGGTCCAATAGCCAGAGGGAATAAGATGATGACGATCAGGAAGAACCACAGCGGGTTAAGAATTTCCGCGTTATTACGTAACGCGACACGTAATTCCCTAGCAATCAGACGCTGCATTATGGTGCTCCCTCAGTCGGTGTGAGCTGAATACAGCGGATGCTTTGAGCGAACGGGCGTAGCGGCTGATGAGTGGTTAAAATAATGATGCCGCCGCGTGCAATATGGTGTTCCATACGCTGCGTCAGCATTTCAACGCCCGCCACGTCAAGCGCGGTCAGCGGTTCATCCAAAATCCACAGCGGCACATCGGTGAGCCACAAACGTGCCAATGCGACACGGCGCTGCTGCCCCGCCGAAAGGCGCGCTACGGGCACGTCTTCATATCCGGCCAACCCGACAGCGGCGAGTGCCTGCCAATGGGCATCCTGATGCTGCTGCGGAGAGAAAAAGCGCAGATTTTCTTCACCGGTCAAAGCGCTCTTGATGCCCGGCTGATGACCTAACCACAGAAGCTGCTGATTAAACTGCTCACGTATGCGGTTGATTCGCTGCCCTTGCCAGCAGACTTCCCCCGACTCAGACGTCGCCAAACCGCTTAAGATGCGCAATAGCGATGTTTTTCCTACCCCGTTGGCACCGGCAATCTGCACCATTTCTCCCGGGCTGGCGGTAAATGATAACGCGCTGAACAGCACATGCTCATCGCGTATGCAAACCACATCGCGCGCTTCTAACATCGGGGTGTACTCCTACTTTCTTAGTGCCTATAGAATAACATGGCGTTCTAACTCCCCCTCTCAGGGTGCCTACTCATAAAGAGTTAATCTTTTTTGTTGAGATCAATAAAACCGGTTATTCCGGTTATCCCCGCCCATCATGGCGGTGCCAAAAGCCGCGCTGACCCCTTTTGTTAACACGCACTATTTCTGGCTATTCTTCAGCAACGTTGCCGTGTTGATCGCCTCGATCAACTGGACGCGATTAACTCGTGGGCTGTACGTGTCCAGTAAGCGCTGCCAAATCGTAATCGCGCGCGCATAGTCCGCTTTCAAAAACGCATCAGACGCCAGCAGCATTAGCGCCGTCACTTCATTGGTATCCAGCGCCAGCGCTTTATCGACCATCTCCTGCATCGCAGGCGTGACAGTTTGGCCTGCCTGGTAATACAGCACCGTTGCCAGAGCCGAATACAACTCTGCACTGTCACCCTTCAGTACGATCGCCTGCCGATAAGCGCGCAACGCATTGTCATAAGCGTTACGGTAAAGATAATATTCACCTAACTCAGCCCAGAGGACGCTATTGCCCGGCGTTTTACGAATGTTGCCCTGCAAGGTAGCAAGCTGTTTTTCCTGCTGCTGTACATCGCTAAAATCGTGTAACGGATCGGCAAGCCGCTGGCGCTCCGCTTGAACGAGCGCACCGCGTGGGCTTAGCGCGTAGAACGCCGCGCTACTCAAGAAAATAACGATGATCGCAGCCACAACGACAATGGTTGGCAGCGGACGCTGCGTGAAGGAAGGGGGTGACGTTAGCGGCAGGTCGTGAGACAGTTCGCGCCCCAGCATCTTTGCCTCATGCTCGGATAGGTGCTTCCCGGCTTGTTCACACTGAAAATGCCAGATACGCTTCGCTAAGCGTTGTAACTTGCCATCGTCCTCCGGCGTGTACTGGGGCAATAACGGCCACAGCAGCCCGGTAATCAGGATAATGGCGACAGCGGCGATCGATACCTCTAACAGGCTCATAGACGCGCCCCTCGGTTCTGTCGCCGCATCACTCTCCATGCAATAACCACAATCGCTAACAGCAAAAGCAGCGGCGTGAGCCAAAGTATGCCGGTTTGTATTTTCATCGGTGGGTTGTACTGAACAAAATCGCCATAGCGCTGATTCATAAACGCGATAATTTCTGACTTATCTTTGCCCTGCTCCACCATGGAAAAAACCTCATGGCGCATGCTGACGGCTACAGGTGAGTTCGATTCCAGCAGACTCTGGTTCTGGCATTGCGGACAGCGTAATTCCCCAGCAATCGCCAGCGCATCCTGACGCTGTGCCTGACTGGAAAATACCCAGGTATCAACCACCTGAGCCTGCACAGAAAAAACCAGTAGCATAAGGAGAAGCGCAAGGGGTTTAGTCATAGACCCTTCTCCCTCGGAACCACCCCAGCAGTGCGCCCGCGACCATTAACATGCCACCGCCCCATACCCAGCGAACGCCAGTCTGCACATAGAAACGCATCGCATAGCGGTTTTCGCCGGTTTTCTCGCCCATCACGGCATACCATTCTCTGATTGGCCCCCAGGCAATGCCCGGTTCAATCATCTGCTGTTTGCGTGCGTTGTAGTAACGACGTTCCGGCATGATTTGGGCGATCGGCGAATCGCCACGATAGATCGCAATCACAGCCTGTTCTGCGGTGTAATTCTGCGCCGCCACTAAATCCAGCTGCAAAAATCGAAAATGATAGTCACCCAACGTAACCTGCTCTCCCTGACCGATATTGACGCTGATTTCCTGCTTACTACCCGCAGAAAACGCGATGCCCAAAGCAAACAGTGCCACGCCAGTATGTGCTAGCAGTGCAGGAAGCTGCTGGCGTATCGCCGACAGCGGCTGTAGCCACTGTGCCGCCATCACCCAGACGATCAGGCCTGTAGCCAGTGCGACAGCGTACCCATACGGCCATAAGCCCAGAGTGGTGACAACCCCCATCGCCAGCGTTATGGCTAAACGCCGGGCAGGCCACTGCGTACTGCGCTTCCAGTAACCTCCGGCAGCACCCCCAATAAGCAGCAACATCAGGCCACCGAAGGGCAAGAGTACGCGGTTAAAATAGGGCGCACCCACCGAGATTTTTCCCCAACCTGCCAAGCCATAAATCATCGGATAAAGGGTGCCAAGCACGACTACCAGCGCCACGGCACTGAATAACAGCAGCACCAGCAGTATCGCCATTTCCCGCGACCAGCCAGAGAAACGGGCAGCAGAATGAACAAACTGGGCGCGCCAGCCATAAACGGCTAGCGCTGCCATGCTTAAACAAGCAAACAGGATAAATAAAGGCACCGCGCGGTCATGTTCGAGGGCGAAAGCGTGAACCGAAACCAGTATCCCAGAGCGCACGATCAGCGTGCCCAACAGGCATAAAATGAACGTCAACAGCGCCAATATCAGCGACCAATGCCGGAAGATACCGCGCATTCGCGTGACAGACAGACTGTGGAGCAGTGCGCTAGCCGTTAACCACGGGAGCAATGAGGCGTTTTCTACCGGGTCCCAGAACCACCATCCCCCCCAGCCCAGTTCGTTATAGGCCCACCACGATCCCAGAATGATGCCCAGCGTTAACAGGCTCCAGGCAGGCAGCGTCCAGCGCCAGCAAATCCAGGCGGCCGGAGCCGTAAACTCGCCGTGAATCAGGGAGGCTAATGCCAGTGCCGCACTCACGGTTAACCCGCCATAGCCCAGATAGAGCAACGGTGGATGGAGAATAAGGCCAATATGTTGCAACATCGGGTTGAGATCCCTCCCCGCCACCGCAGGCGGGAAGAGGCGCACAAAAGGATCGGAGAAAAAGACAATGAATACCAGCAGCGCGGTCGCTATCACGGCCAGCATCGCCAGCGTCAGCGGAAACAGTGCACTCGTCGCTTTGCGATAGCGGCAGGCAAACGCAGCGCTCCAACCGGACAAACATAACAGCCACAGCAGCAGCGACCCTTCATGCCCGCCCCAAACCGCGGCTATTTTTAGCCCAAGGGGTAAATCACGGTGGCTATGCTGTGCGACATAATTAACGGAGAAATCATCCTGCACCACGCTCAGCGTCAGCGCGCCGAATGCGAACAGCACAAGACCAAATAGCACCAGCGTCCAGCACCGCGCCAGTCGGTAAGTACCCGACCAGCGCAGGGAGTAGCCTGAAAAGGTCAGCAACGCTGTCGCCGCGCCAACACCACCCGCCAGCGACAGCGCCACATACCCAAATTCTGGCAATAACAACATCAACGAGCCTCTTGCGGGGAACTAGACAACGGTTAACTGCCCCGCATAGAGGATAAAGAAACGCAGCAGCAAGACGCCCACCAGACTCATGCCACAAACCGCCAGCACCCCATAGGGCGAATGCAGTCGGTTAGCCCAGGACTTGAGCAGCAAGGGAATGACTAATCCAACCCCTACCACCCCCAGCCAGAACCACACGGCCCAGAATCCACCGCCCAATGCCGCCACCAGCGCCCGCTGCTTCCCATCGTCCCCTAACGCGAGGCCGATAAAGAACGCGAACAGCAAGAAGATCTCTAGCCACACGACAGGTGTTTCGACGCGATGTACAAAGTGCGCCTCTTCGCTATGCGGATTGCGACGATAGCGGCAGGCCATGGCGATCAGCGCCACCGCAGCACCGGAGGATACCCCCGAAAACAGGAATAACGCGGGGAGAATCGGGTTATTCAACAGCGGATAGGTCTTCAGCGCGGAGAGTAAAAACCCGGTGTAAGCCCCTAACATCACCGCCAACAGCAGCATCACGATATCCAGCGATTTTTGCATCGGTGCCAGCCAACCAAGCACCTTGGGCAGGATACTCAGCTTCGGCAGCCAGCGCTGTTGCAGTGCGATAGCCTGCTCGCTAAAAATGTTGACTAACCAGACCGCCAGCGCCGCCATGTAAACCTGAAACAGCATGACCCCAACGGACATCACCGAGGTAAAGCTGTAATGGAACATCAGCTTCCAGAACGTCCAAGGCCGCGTCAGGTGGAAGACCAGAATCAACAATCCCAGAATAATGGTGCACGGCGCAAGAACCAGCGTGGTGCGCATTAGCGTACTGTCGGCGGTTGCCTGCTCGGGATGGTAGCGTCGCAGCAAGGCCGACAGCGTGACCAGTCCCGCAGAGATGCCTACCAAAAACAGGTAAATCGCAATCGGCCAGTCCCAGACTAACGAATCAAAATGGAATGCGCTTGAAGACACGGGCGTCATTGATGAACCTCCCCGTATTTAAACGGTACGCGATAGACCTTAGGACGGGTGCCGAGCGCGATTTTGTAGCGATACGTCGGCTGTTGACGAAGCAGACGGGAAATCTCGCTGTCAGGATCGTTAAGGTTGCCGAACGTCAGCGCCTTCGTCGGACAAGACAGCACACAGGCAGGTAGCTTCCCTTGTTTCAGATTGGTCTTGCGGCAAAAATCACATTTGTCCGCCGTTTTCGTTTTCGGATGAATAAAGCGCACCTGATATGGACAGGCAGCAATACAGTATTGGCAGCCTACACACAGATCGGGATTGACATCGACAATACCGCTTGCCGCATCGCGAAACGACGCTCCCGTAGGGCACACGTCAACACAAGGCGCATGATCACAATGCTGGCAGGAGTGACGGAAAAAGCGATATTTCACGTCAGGGAAAGTCCCGATTGGTTCGCTGCGAACGATCGTCAGACGTGAGACGCCTTCCGGCACCTGATTGACTTCCCGGCAGGCATCCATGCACGCCGTACAGCCGATACAGAGCGATTCATCGTGGATCATGCCGTAGCGGACGCCGTTGATATTCAGCGTCTGTGCGACGACCTGCCCCGCCGTACTGGTGATGGCAATGAGCCCTCCCATACGGGCAAGAAATTGACGACGAGAGCAACTCATGGCTGCCTCTTATTACCCAGATGAACTGAGGCTGGGTTGAAGTCGGGGTTATTACGCTGATCGCTATGACAATCCACGCACAGTTTGATGCGGCTCTTGTCGTTCAGCGTCTGCATACTGTCCTGCGTAGGATGCAGCTGATGACAGCTGGCACACGCCACTTTGGCCACATGTACATCATGTGGCCAAAACGATTTCTGCAACTGCTCCGGCGTATGGCATGACATACAGACACTGTTTTGCTCTTCCACCTTATACATCGGGAAGTTAAAGCGCATGACATCTTTAACGCCTTCGCGGTGCAGCAGCGACGGCTTGCCATGACAGTTCGTACAGGTCACCTGCTTTTGATTATGCGGATTGACGGCGGAGGCATGTTTACCCAGCATGCCATCCTCTTCCGGTTTATGACACTGTAGACAAGCCTCATCGGGATTGCGCTGTGGCATAACCTCCCACCGCTCTCCTTTTTCCGCCTGAGGTGCGGGCTGCGTCAGCCCTGGCAAGGCCCAAAGCATGCCTGATACCAGCACCCCGGCAGTCAATAACGAACGTAATACGCTCATATCCACTCCACTCTATGATCGCCCGCGTCCACGGGCGATGGGGTTATTAGTTCAGTCGTCCAGCTTTACGCGCTTGCTCATCCCACTGCGGCACTACCGTATTCAGGAAATCCTGTTTCTCGGCTTTTATTTGCTGCATGTTGAGCCCAATCGCCTGCTGCGCTTTCTCTTTTGTCGAGATATCCGGCAGTTTGACTTCACCAGTCACCCCTTTCTGTGCCAGCAGACGCACCAGCTTGGTTCTCGCTTCGGCGGATTTACTCAGCGAGGTGCCTAGCATACGTAAGCCTTCATCCGGCGCATGCATGTGAATACCGTGAGACGCCACCGCCAGATCCCAACGCCACTGCGCATGGCGGATATCCATCAGAATTGGCTGCATGTCTGCTTCGGTTGCACCAGCATCCCAGGCTGCTTTAGCCTCAAAATGCGCATGAACCAGTTGCTCTTCTGCTTTCAGTTTTAATTCCTGAATCGCCGTTTTGCGTTCAGCAACCACCTTCTGCATTGCCGCTTTATCCTGCGTGTGGCAATTGGTGCAGGTTTCGCCGTAGTTATCGAAGGGGTTACCTATCTTGTGATCGGTGTACAGCTTGCCGTCTGCGTTTTTCACTTTCGGCATATGGCAGTCGATACAGGTCACATTGTTTTTACCGTGGATACCAATGCTCCAGGTTTCATATTCTGGATGTTGAGCTTTCAGCATCGGTGCGCGGGAAAGGGTGTTGGTCCAATCGGAGAAGGAAATGGCATCATAGTATTTCTCCATATCTTCGACTTTCGTGCCGTTATCCCATGGGAATTTCACGGCTTTGTCTTTGCCGGAAAAATAATACTCCACGTGACACTGTCCACAGACCATGGACTGCTGTCCGAACCGACTGGCGCTATCAAACGGCTTGCCAATCGCCTCCATTGCGCGCTCTGCGTAAGGACGGGACAGCGTCAGCGCCGGTTTGCCCTGAGCGAAATCTGGGGACGCAGTATCATGGCAGTCCGCACAGCCGAGATCGTTAGTAATCTCCGGCCCGCCTCGCGCCCATTTGCCTTTGAAGTAGCCGTCCTCGCCTTCCTTCTGGATCAAGCGGGCGACATCCGGGCTTTTACAACTCCAGCACGCCATCGGCAGCGGGCCATCTTCTGCCGTCTTGGGTGCACCAGTACGCAGAGTTTCACGCACGTCCGTTATGGCGTAAGCATGGCCACGCGGCTTGTTATAGTCTCTGGAGAAGGGATAACCCGCCCAGAGGATCACCATCATGGGGTCTTCTGCCAACGCATCATGACGTTCAGACTGTTCAGTGGTTGCTTTCCACGAGTTGAACTGATCGGGGTGTTGATTGGTGAATACGGAGTTTCTTGCTTCTATCGGGGCGGGAGGCGGTGACACCGGAGCATCAGCGGAATAGGCTGGCATCATTAGAAAGAGACTGGCTACCATGCCCCACAGATAGGAGACTGACATGCTTATCCTGACCATGCGTTTGTGTCCACATTAAGCCGCCTACTGGCGGTCATTTTAGTTATCCATTCGACAGAAACCACACCAACTGTCGTGACATTACTCGGTGCTATAAATAGCAAAAAGATGCATTAAAAATATTGTTTTTGATCAAAGGTAAAGAAAAGTAATGATTCGTATCGAAGAATGTATGAAGGTTGTCCCATTTTCCCACTAATGGTTAGATCATGACTCTTTAGTACCTTAACAAGACCCCAACATCGGAGCGCATCAGATCATACTAAAGAGTTAATTGACTATTTTTCATGGGGATACCATCGAAAGAACAAACTTTCAGCACATGGTTTGAAATGCAGAGCTAAGGACTTGTCAATCGCCTCAGAGGAAGGCATTGTTTTCCTCTCCCACGGTAAAGGAAGGGGGAAGACCAATTTAATCGATTGATAGATTACGCGTTTTTACTGTACGACTGTAGCCCAATTGGGGCGCATTAAGGAGTCTGTTGTGCGCAAAAAGGGAATGCCGCGTTTTTCACAAATTCTGCTTGCCATCGCAGCCATTTTTTCAGCCATGATGGCCAGTATGTTCGGAGCACTTTACTTTATGCTTTACTGGCCATATCGCAATAAATTCAATGAATTGGGTCGATATTTTGATGAAGAAGATAATGTCGTCTACCATGAATCAGCTAGTACATTCCTTTGCCCAACCGTATTTTTTATCATCCTAACCTTGCTAGCGGTGGCATTGGGTATTAAGCGTTATAGGGACGTCACCCGCCCGACCACTAAACAGCAATAACGCCAGATGGACTCAACAATAGGCACCCTATTGATGCCTGTCACTTTGCTCATCCTGAGGTCATCACAGGAAGCACATTCACCGTAACAAGCCACTCCGTGGAGTGGCCGATCGGTTTGCTTTCCGCACTACTCCGTCGCGATCCTATTTTTTATTTCCATAGGCCAACGCCAGCTTGGCGTAGAAATCTTCCAGCGTGAAGCGGGCATCAACAGCGTTATACACCCGAATCTGGCGTGCATTTTCCTGAGGCGCATAGGTCAGATCGTCGTTTAACTGTGGGGCATTGACCAGCGTGTAATGGTATTCGTGATCGTCCAACAGCAGAGAAACCGAGGGGTTATCACCCAATACCCAGACTTCGCTTTTCGGCCAGGGAACATCTTTGATGGTTTCAGAAATTGCACGATTAAACTCAATTAGCTGCTGCCACAGGTACTCCCCGACTTTCCCCTGCGGCTTAACGCGCACGGCAAGCTCAGACAGTGAGACGCGTACGGACATATAGACATTATGTGGGACTTGCCACAATGGTACCTGAGACTTGAATACACTGTTCGCCGCAACCGGATCGTTGAACATATTGTATTCCCAGCCGCCTTTCGGGTAAGGCATGCCGCCAATCCACACCACCGTCATTTTGCTGGCGATCGTCGGTTCAGCCTGCAACGCAGCCGCAATATCCGTAATCGGCCCCATGACTAACACAAACAGGGGATGCGAATCGTCTTTTAACGCTTCTTTGATCAGCATTTGCGCGCCTTCACTCAACACAGGCACGCCACCGTCAGCCTTCAGCGCCTGCGTAGCACCGCGATAAACAGGAACGTCAGTTTTTCCCATTACGGTCATCAGGCGTTTAAGCTCATGATAGCTTTCCATCATGCTGTTTTCGCCATCGCGTTTCATCAACGGCGCAGTGCGGGAGTAATGGGCGGCAATCAGCCCTTTCACCTGCATCGTTGGTGTCAGTACCGCATGCGCAACGGCAAAATCGTCGTCAGCTTCGTTTTTCGCATCGGCGCTAATCATGACGCGAATCTGTTTATGATCGGCAACATCGAAAGGTGGCGTTTGCGCCTGCGCGGTGAACACACTGAGGAAGGGCAATGCCACGATCAGCATGGCACATCGGGAAAAATATCTGTGAATAGACATGATTATCCTTAACTATGATGGGCAGTCGTTGATATGGCAGCCAAATGATTCACGCTGCCATAAGAGAAAGCAGGCCGACGAACCTTCAACCCGCAGCATGAAGACGCTATTTAAAAAGCTTCTGGACAAATTCGCTGTAGGCCGGCCGCCAGACATCCATTTCATGGCCGAGGTTAGGATAGTGGCGATAATCAAACTGGATGTTTTTCTGCTCCAGTACCGTTTTCAGACCCGCGATATCTTTACCCGTGATGTTGTCAGTTTCGCCAATCACCACTGTGAAGTTCTTCAGTTGCCGATTAATCTGCTCAGGTCGCTCAAGCTGTGCAGCAACCGCCGTGTTTGGCACCGTTTCGGTGGTAACGCCGCTGAACGTCGCCAGCCAGCCGAAATGATCCAAATGGCTCATACCCGATACCAGCGCCTGATAGCCGCCCTGAGACAACCCAGCCAGCGCCCTGCCATTGGCATCCTGACGAACGTTAAAGCGTTTGCCGATCTCGGGAATAATGTCATGAATCAGTTCCCTGTCCGCTGCTAACGCGTTACGCGGATAGAACACCTTGCGCCGCTCCAGCGGTGGATACTCTTCAGGGATAATCCCGGGAACGTCGGTTTCCGTATCAGGAATGACGACCAGCATCGGCTCAATTTTTTTCTCCGCCAGCAGGTTATCCATTATCTGCGGTATCCGCCCCTGCACCACAGCAGACGCCCCCGTGTCGCCAAAGCCATGATAGAAATAAAGCACGGGTAACGGTTTCGACGATTCGCTATAGCCCGGCGGCGTCCAGACATACATCTGACGTTCTGATTTCAATGCGTTGGCGTGATAGGTTAGCGTTCTCAGTTCACCGTGTGGCACCTGACGCACATCCAGAATGCTCCCCGGCACCAAAATCAGGCTGGTATTCACCTGACGCTGTGGCTTGGTCAACGCCGTGCCGGTATCGATGGTACGAAAACCATCAACGCTGAAGAAATATTCATACAGGTTCGGTGCCAGCACTGGCGTTTTGAACGACCACACACCGGATTCATCTTTCGTCATCGCGTGGGACACAATGCTATCGGGCGTCGAACCGGTAAAAACACTGACCTGCTTCGCCGTGGGGGCAAACAGGCGGAAAGAGATACTGCTATCCGCATTCACCGCCGTGACATACTGGCTTACGGGGACGGTTGCCGCAGGCATAGCAGGAAAATCGGCCGGTAGTGCAGACGCGTTGATAGACACGCCAGCCAGCATACTCAGGGTCAATAATGATAAAGATATTTTCTTCATGTTCATTCGCATAATCTCATCCCGACTATCACGTAATCGAGTCTGTTTTTGCTAAATGTGATGGCACCGCCTCAGCGGTGCCGACGTGATGACAGGTATTACCACCAGACTTCCGCCTGAATACCCAAGGAGAATTGATCGCTCTTGCTGTCGTTAAATGTGGCCTGGCTGATGTCGTTATCTTCAATTTTCAGGTAAGAACCATAGAAACGAATCTCTGGACGAGAATTCAAGATACTCGTGTCAACTTTAAACGCATGGTACAGCGTGGTTTTATAACCTGACTCGTGATAGTTCACGCCATTGGCCTTGTTGGTTTGGTTAAAATATGCCAATTCGACCCCAGTCTGGTTGAATTTATCCCAAATATAAGCAGGACGTAATACCGCACGGATGCTGTTGAAATCGGTATGCGCTCCCGTGTCATAGCTGTATATGTCATTACCTTGTGAATAAACCAGCGCATTCGCCATAATGACATCATCACGCAAATACATTTCTCCTTGCGAGATCGCGCGGAAGGCATTGCCTGAATGATTACCATAGTAGTCACCATTACGGCTATACGTCGGGTTAGCATCAGAGATATTGGCAAAACCGCTGGCAATAGAATTACTCGCACCCTGCACGGTGAATTCATTAAATCCGCCGTTATATAATCCTTGGCGTAAAATAACACCAGCAGTCCAGGCATCTTTCAATTTATACGATAAGCCATCGATTTCATTATTATTTTGCACATTGCTCTTATTGGCTTGCGCATATTTACCAATCAGAGACAATGTTGCATCATCCCAGAGCGGAATACCTTTATAGCGAACATCAACTGCATTGGTATTGACCTGATTTTTATCTTTTTTCGGGTCATTATATACGAATCGGCGCGCGTTAACGTCTTCACGGTTCAAAGAGACATCAAGCTTACCCACACCCAACTGCCAGTTCTCAATACCTACACCGCCCGCTGCTTCTGAACGGTGGCTTTTCCAGTCTAGCATCTGGATTTCATAGACTGGCAGGGTATTTTTACCTACCCAAAAATCAGCTTCTGGGGCGAAGGGTAAGAACCCTTTTGTATTGACGTACATCTGGGAGAATTGCAGTTTATTTTCATTATCGGCGTCTTCGCCAAACCAGGCGCTGTTATATTGCATACCCACATTACCATCCAATTGGATGACGGCATCGACACGCTTATTCCCTTCTGCATAAACTTTTTGGCTCAGTATGAGATCAAACCAACCACTGTGCTCATTACCAAAACGCCCTAATGAACCAATCGCATACGATTTTGGTGCGCCATGATCGGCCGTTGCCCATCCAGAACGGAAATACCCCGTATAGCTAAAGCCAATATCATCCTTAACGAACTTGCTTACTTCCGCTAACGTTAATGGTTTTTGTGGTGCATTCGTAGCATCATCAGCCGTATTTGCAGCTGGTTGAGCGGCTGATGCAAGAACAACCTGATTAACCGATGACGTACCAGAAGAGGCAACAACCAGGGGTTTATCCTTTGCCACAGAGTTTGCTGCCAGACGTGCTTTATTTTCTGCATTTGTCTTATATTCACGAAACTCTTTTTTGGTTGACTGCAATTCAGCTTTATTTGCTGCCAGCTCCTTCTCCAATAGCTCTAGCCTTTCTTCTACGGTCAATTTTGCGGCCATAGCACCATTAGACAAAAACACCGACGACATCAGTAATACCATCATCTTTACAGGGAATTTTTTACGCATGATTATTATCCGAGTAGGGTACATTATTAAATTTAAAACGAAGCCCTTTCGACGCCAGCCGAGGCTCGTCTATTTATGAACAGCTATTTGTAAAACCAAAATAATCGTCTATTAGAATTTAATGGTTATTCCGACCTCTCATTATTGACTCCTCATCTTCTTTCCCATAAAGAGTAAAAAATGATACCGCATTCATTCCAGAGATAATCTCTCTGAGAATGAATGCGTAAAGGGTTTATACCCGTCATACTTCAAATTGCATGTGCGTTGGCTGCGTTCACTCACCCGAGTCACTTACCTGAGTAAGCTCATCGGGATTCCTTCGCTTGCCGCCTTCCTGAAACTCGAATTATTTAGGGTATATTGATACGCCGATTTATTTCAACGTTTCTCCATTAGAGGAAATAACATCTTTATACCAATAGAAACTTTTCTTACGCCGACGTTCTAATGTGCCATTTCCTTCATCATCACGATCGACATAAATGAAACCGTAGCGTTTTGACATTTCAGCTTTCGACGCACTGACCAGATCGATAGGCCCCCAGCAGGTGTAACCCATCACCTCCACGCCATCCTCCAGCGCTTCGCCCACTTGAGACAGGTGATCGTTCAGGTATTTGATGCGATAGTCATCGTTAATGCTGCCATCACTTTCGAGTTTATCTTTCGCTCCCAACCCATTTTCCACAATGAACAGCGGTTTTTGATAGCGGTCATACAGATAGTTCAGGATATAGCGCAGCCCTTCAGGGTCGATCTGCCAACCCCACTCCGAGCTTTCCAGATGCGGGTTTGGCACCATATTCAGAATATTGCCACGGGCTTTCTGGTTCACTTCTTCATCGGTGGTTACGCAGCCCGTCATGTAGTAGCTGAACGAGATGAAATCGATGGTTTCCTTCAGAGACTGCCGATCGTCTTCGGTTACCGATAGCGTAATGCCGTGCTGTGCGAAGAAACGCTTCATGTACGCCGGGTAATATCCTCGGGTTTGTACATCACCAAAGAACAACCAGTCGCGATTCTGCTGCATCGTTTCCAGTACATCCGCAGGCTTGCAGGTTAATGGATAGAACATGGAACCCAACATCATATTGCCAATTTTGGCATCAGGGATGATGTCATGGCACGCCTTCACCGCTTTAGCACTGGCAACAAGTTGGTGGTGAATCGCCTGATAAATATCCTGCTTACTACTCTCGGTAGGTAAGCCAATCCCTGTAAATGGTGCATGTAATGCGCAGTTAATTTCGTTGAACGTCAGCCAGTATTTCACTTTGTCTTTATAGCGCTGGAATACCGTACGAGCATAGCGCTCGAAGAACGTAATCGTGTCACTACTGCCCCAACCGCCGTAATTCTTCACCAGACCGAACGGCATTTCATAGTGGGACAGCGTCACCAGTGGCTGAATGCCGTATTTTGCCATTTCATCAAACAGGCGATCGTAAAATGCCAGTCCTGCTTCATTCGGCTGAGTTTCATCGCCCTGCGGAAAAATGCGCGTCCAGGCAATTGAGGTTCTCAGACATTTGAAGCCCATTTCAGCAAAGAGCGCGATATCTTCGGGATAGCGGTGATAAAAATCGATCGCCGTGTCTTTAATTCCGCTGTCGCCCGGCGTACGCGTAACGATCTCGCCAAAAATACCCTGTGGCTGTAAATCAGACGTTGATAGCCCTTTGCCGTCCGTTAAATACGCACCTTCAACCTGATTGGCTGCAATCGCGCCGCCCCACAAGAATTCTTTCGGAAACTGATGGCTCATTTTTTCTCCTCCCAATTGGGTCGTAAATGTCAATTTCAGCGGATTAACGTCAACAGTGCGCCCTGTTCCTGCACGGTGTTTCCGGCGGTAGGCAGAACATCAACGTAATCTTCGCTATTGGTGATAATGACGGGCGTTGTCGTGTCATAACCGGCTTTTTCGATCGCCTGATAATCAAACTCCACCAGAAGATCGCCCTGCTTCACAACATCACCGGTCTTAATGTGTGCGATGAAATGCTGACCATCCAATTTCACCGTATCGATACCGACATGGATGAGCACCTCGGCACCGTCTTCCGATTCGAGGCCAATGGCATGATTGGTCTTAAACAGCGAAGCAACCGTCCCATTCACCGGGGAAACCACACGCCCGGCCTGCGGCTTGATCGCAATTCCTTTTCCCATTAATCCACTCGCGAACGTTTCGTCGCCAACCTGTTCCAGCGGCAGTACGATGCCCTCAATCGGGCTATTTATCGCTTGTTTACGCGTTGCATCATTTTGGTTATGCGTGGCTTGCGGTGCCGCTGCCTGCGCATTTACTGCTACAGTATTTTCTTGCGCCGGAATCCCAAAGGCCCAGGTAGCCGCGGCAGCGAAGGTAAAGGCGATTGCCGTACCAATAATGGCGGCCCACACCGTATTATCGACACCTGTCGGCGGAATAACCTGAGTAAAGGTGAAGATGCTCGGGAAACCGAAAGAGTAAATGGTGGTATGGAAATATCCCAGAATTGCGGCTCCCATTGCGCCACCAACACAGCCAAAGATGAAAGGACGTTTCAGCGGCAGCGTAACGCCATACACCGCTGGCTCCGTAATACCAAAGATGGCTGCCGAGAAAGCCGAACCAGAAATCCCTTTCAGCTTCATGTCGCGGGTACGCAGCAATACGCCCAGCACCGCACCCGCCTGCCCCAATACCGCTGGAACCAGAAGAGGCATCATGGTGTCATGTCCCAACACGCTGAGATTGTTAATCATCAGCGGCGTTAACCCCCAGTGAAGGCCAAAAATAACAAACACTTGCCACAGCGCCCCCATCAACGCGCCCGCAATCATGGAGTTCAATCCATAAATCAGTTGATAACCGCTAGCCAGCATGTGCCCAAGCCAGGTTGCAGCCGGGCCAATCAGCAGGAACGTGACGGGAACGGTGATACAGAGGCAGAACAGCGGCGTGAAGAAATTACGGATATTAATATGCAAGATGGCATTCAGTGGCTTTTCCAGACGTGAAGCAAGCCAGGCCGAGAAAATAATCGGAATGACCGAAGAGGCATAATTAATGAAGGTAATCGGAATGCCGAGGAAATAAAGCTGCTGATAGCCGGCGCTCTGCATTGCACCAAATTCAGCAATCATGGATGGATGAACTAGCGTTGCACCAATCACCATGGTAACGAATGGATTTCCGCCAAATTTTTTCCCTGCGGTATAACCTAAAACAATAGGGAAGAAAAAGAAGAGTGCGTCGCTCGCAGCGAATAACACTTTATATGTTCCGCTGGTGTCAATCATCCAGCCACAGGCCAGACTGAGCGCCAGAAAACCTTTTAAAATACCAGAGGCCGCCATCACGCCAATTAATGGCGTAAATATTCCAGAAATAATATCAATGAAGCGAGAGAAAACATTTCCTTTTTTCCCATCATCTTCCCCATGATTTTCGGAATCACTTTGATCGGTCAAGCCAGAAACATCCAATAAACTGCGATAGACATCACTGACATGATTGCCTACGACGACCTGAAATTGTCCGCCACTTTCAACCACCATGATCACGCCTGAATTATTCTTCAGCGCAGCTGCATCCGCCTTTTTGCTGTCTTTTAGTTTAAAACGCAGCCTGGTTGCACAGTGCATCACGCTAATGACGTTGCTACGTCCACCGACACCATCGAGTATCTCACTTGCTAATGCTTTGTATTCCATCGTCTATCCTTAATGCTAAACAGACTTAAGTATCAATAATTTAAGATTGCCAGCTCTGTTTGAGACAAAAAAAAACCTAAATCGCTTTTCCCAATAAACATTGAGAAAACGATTTAGGTTTTGCCTGCCCGCCTAGACTAGCCTGACAGTAACAATCCTGCTTGTATGCCCGTCATACTTCAAGTTGGCTACGCGACTTGAATTATTTAGGGTCTATGCCAGCACAACTTATGCACTGACAATAAAATTTTACTTCATCTGATAATTTGCTTTCCACATACTCTATTCTTTCACTTTCGTCGTAAGCAAGGTATTTATCTTGCTACACTGCTATTTTGTGACGAAAAGCAAATTAGCAGAAATTATTCTCCATCGCCTGGTTCTATTTTCTCCTGACCTTCCGTACGCACGCGTTCAATATGAATCGTTAAGAACATTAACTCTTCTTTCGTTAACGTGTAAACGTATTTTTGCACAATATGCGCCTGTATTTTCTCTGCACAGCGATAAGACAATTGATATCTTTCTTTCACGACATCATGCAGTGATTCATCATCACTAAATACTGTGCTTTTCCCTATTAATCGTTGCGCGAAAAACTTTAAATGCGTAACAAAGCGATGATAGCTTAACGCCTGTTCGTTATAATCCAGGTTAAGCTGATATTTTACAATATTCAGTATTTCCTGCATGATTTTGGTAATTTGCAAGACTTCTGGCATTTCGCTGTCAAGTTGCGCGTTCACCAAATGCAGAGCAATAAAGCCAGCCTCATCTTCCGGTAACCGTACGGACAAACGCTGCTCAATAATATCCAGCGCTTCCAGCCCAATATCAAATTCCTTTGGATACAGGCGCTTTATTTCCCATAACAGCACATTGCGGATATTCACGCCTTGCTTGTGGCGCTCTATCGCAAAATGGCAGTGATCCGTTAACGAGATATAGACGCTGTTTTGCAGTTTTCCGGGCAGACGCGCTTTTGCCAGCAGAATGATCTTGTCTGCCGTTGTGATGACATCCATCGGAATCTCTGACAGCAGCTCCTGTAGGCGTGAGGTCAGTTCTCCTGACTTCATCACAAACACACGTTCAATCAGCGTTTCATCCAGCAGATCGCCAGAGTGCTTTTTGAAGCCCAGCCCGCGTCCCATCACAACCGACTCATTATTGTTTTCGTCGATTACGGTGACGACATTATTGTTGAGTATTTTGGCAATCTTCATTTTTCAAACCCTGGAAACAAAAAAACCAGACACCCGTAGCAAGAACGAGCATCTGGTTTTGCCTGCTTACGCAGTAACAATCCGCAATGGCTGGTAAACTACCATTTGCCTTCATCTTCTCAAGGAGCATGACACAAAAACGTGATACGGATCGATAGAAAAGCATGTTGCTTACACGCACTTTCTTTATTCATTGTCGGCTTTTACAAGAATCAACGACTTGCCATCACTCACCGCAATAGCGTATTTATACAACGGATTTCTTAGGCAGTTGCGCAACAAAGTTAGGTAAAAACGCCAAATCGCTCAGTTTTTTGCGTAAACGCACTGAAATATTCAATTTCTGACCTTTTACCACCTTGTTTCTCGTCGCTTAATAACTATAATACGAAACGTCGTTTCAATTGAATGGTTTCAGCTAAACAACGTGCCACTATCAATAACATTATTATCAACGGCATCGCCAACGCTAGCCCCCGCGAATCCCATGCGACGAGCGGTTGCGCACTTCATCACCCATTCGCTACGACCATCTATACTTACCTCTTTTACACCGTTCCCTCATGCATTCTTTCCAGCGGCTTGCCTCACACGGCCACTGGTTCACTCGTTTTTTTATCCATCACAACTTGTAGAAACTATCGTATGAAAAAGACAAAAATTGTTTGTACCATCGGGCCGAAAACAGAGTCAGAAGAAGTGCTTGGCAACCTGCTGTCTGCCGGCATGAATGTTATGCGCCTGAACTTCTCTCACGGGGATTACGCAGAACATGGCCAACGCATCAAGAACCTGCGTGCCGTCATGGAAAAAACGGGTCAGAAAGCCGCTATCCTGCTTGACACCAAGGGCCCAGAAATTCGTACCATGAAGCTGGAAAACGGTGCGGATGTCACGCTGACCGCAGGTCAAACCTTCACATTCACCACCGATCAGAGCATCGTGGGTAATCAGGATCGCGTCGCCGTCACCTACGCAGGTTTCACCGAAGACCTCAGCGTCGGTAACACCGTTCTGGTTGATGATGGCCTGATCGGTATGCAGGTTACAGCGATCAGCGGCAACGATGTCGTCTGTAAAGTACTGAACAATGGCGATCTGGGCGAGAATAAAGGCGTTAACTTACCAGGCGTTTCCATCCAGTTACCTGCTTTGGCTGAAAAAGACAAACGCGACCTGATTTTCGGTTGCGAACAAGGCGTCGATTTCGTTGCCGCTTCCTTTATTCGTAAACGTTCCGACGTTGAAGAAATTCGCGCTCACCTGAAAGCGCACGGTGGCGAGCACATCCAGATCATCTCCAAGATCGAAAACCAGGAAGGTCTGAACAACTTCGACGACATTCTGGAAGCCTCTGACGGCATCATGGTGGCCCGTGGTGACCTGGGTGTTGAGATCCCTGTTGAAGAAGTGATCTTCGCACAGAAAATGATGATCGAAAAATGTAACCTGGCACGCAAAGTGGTTATCACCGCAACGCAAATGCTGGATTCAATGATCAAGAACCCGCGCCCTACCCGCGCTGAAGCTGGCGACGTCGCTAACGCCATCATCGACGGCACCGATGCCGTTATGCTGTCTGGCGAAAGTGCGAAAGGTAAATACCCGCTGGAATCCGTTACCATCATGGCAACGATCTGTCAGCGTACCGATTCCGTGATGAAAAGCCGTCTGGATACCATCAAAACGCCTGGAATCCTGCGTATCACTGAAGCTGTCTGCCGCGGTGCGGTAGAAACCGCAGAAAAACTGGATGCACCGCTGATTGTGGTTGCAACCAGCGGCGGTAAATCGGCCAAATCTATCCGTAAATACTTCCCGAATGCCCGTATTCTGGCGTTGACGACGAACGACGTCACCGCACGCCAACTGCTGCTGAGCAAAGGCATTGATACGCTGCTGGTGAAAGAAATTGCCTCTACGGATGATTTCTACCGCATTGGTAAAGAAGCCGCGCTGAATAGCGGTTATGCGCAAGCTGGCGATGTCGTAGTGATGGTATCTGGTGCGCTGGTTTCTAGCGGCACAACCAATACCGTTTCCGTACATCGTATCTGATCCTAACAATCCAATCGGTAAAAAGCGCCTTAATGGCGCTTTTTTTATATTCTGAAACGACTTTCTACAGCACGATAACCTAATTAATGCCTTTACGTAACACGCCGTTTTAATAGCCTTAAGCTTCGGAGTTATCTGACAAAAATAGCGCTGTTTTCCTTACTTTTTTAATGAACAGGTAAAACTCGCTGTTTCTTTGAGCGAACGATCAAAATTAAGCATGTTCTCATCAAAAATTTATTCTCATTAGAAAATAGTTTGTGTAATACTTGTAACGCTACATGGAGATTAACTCAATCTAGAGGGTATTAATAATGAATCGTACTAAACTGGTACTGGGCGCGGTAATTCTGGGTTCTACTCTGCTTGCTGGTTGTTCAAGCAACGCTAAAATTGATCAGCTGTCTTCTGACGTTCAGACTCTGAACGCTAAAGTTGACCAACTGAGCAACGACGTGAACGCAATCCGCTCTGACGTACAAGCTGCTAAAGATGACGCAGCTCGTGCTAACCAGCGTCTGGACAACCAAGTTCGTACTTACAAAAAGTAATCGAGCTGGTTAAGTAGTGAAAATGGCGCACATTGTGCGCCATTTTTTTGCCTTCGTTTTATCAATCGTTTTCGTTCTATCAACCTTCGCCGTTCATTTCTTTCCCACGTTACCAGCCGTCGCTATCCTTCCATCCGATCCTTGAACCAGCACAGATGCGCCTGAGACGCACCTGACCGGTTTATTTCATGATTAACGTGAGGTAGTGCTGATAGCCGTGATTGGCGCAACCTGATGCGTATCAGACGCTTCTGGAGCAGATTCTACCGGTGGTTGATAGGTATTGATATCTTGCCCTACGCTAACCACAATCGGCATGCCGGAACGACGCACAATCGCGTCAGCAACGGCTTTACTGTCCGTCTCTGCATCCTTAACAAACTTCTGCGTCTTTGCCGTCAGCGGAATTTTCATCGTTTGTGGATCGTCCTTATCGGTCTTTGATAAAGGCTGATGCACTTCAACGTAGCGTTTGCCGTCCGGTTCAACGGAGGTTTTAATCGCATCATTAACAATCTGCACACGCGTACCGACTGGCACAGTATCGAACAGCGCCTTGATGTCATCTGGACGCAGGCGGATACAGCCAGAACTTACCCGCATGCCAATGCCGAAGTCCGCGTTTGTGCCGTGTAACAGATAAACACCGCCATGCGCTGACAGACGCAGTGCATGTAATCCCATCGGGTTATCCGGGCCTGCCGGAACGACAGCAGGCAGCTTAATGCCCTGTTCTTCGAGATAATGCTTACGGATGTTCGCCGTTGGCGTCCAGGTCGGGTTCTCACGTTTCTCGCTCACGCTGGTCGTCATCAATGGCGTATTTCGCCCCAGTTGGCCGATGCCAATCGGGTAAACAATGACGGTATTCTTCCCTTTCGGGTAGTAGTAGAGCCGTAGTTCTGCCAGATTGACCACAATGCCTTCGCGCGGCGTATCCGGCAGCAGCATTTGCGTCGGGATCGTGAGGGTGGAACCCGCTGTCGGCAGGTAAGGATCGGCTCCTGGGTTCGCTTCCAGCATGCCTAATAGGCCAATCTTAAAGTCCGCGGCGATAGCTTCCAGCGGGCGGCCGTCATTAGGGACCGTATAAGCGATATTTTCACCGATAAGGCGGCTATTTGGTGGCGGTAGCGGATATTCCGTCGCTCTGGCGGCGGTGCTGGCCAGGTATGTCGCGAAGGCCATACCAAGTAAAGTTAACACGCGTTTCATAATAGATTCCCTACAATCAATAACATCTGGTTGTGTACCCAGAATGCAGTATCCGGCTATACCTCTTGATCTGGTGTTCAATACAGCCATTGCTGCCTCTTTCCACCGGACGTGGGTATATATTAGCATTGTTGTAACAAAAGAATATTTGATTTAAAAATCAAAGCATTGATATTCAATTCTTTACAAAGCAGAGTCAGCATAAAATTTAACGAGAAATAAATATACGGGACGAATTCTGAAATATCAGCGAGTTAATAAATGAACGGGGAAACAATAACGTATCGTTGGTAAAAATCAGTAAATGAAAAAAACAAAAAAGCGCTGAACGTTTTTTTCGTCGCAGCGCTTTTTCTATACTCAGCGAAAGCAGAAAGAACAACGAAGCAAATTAAAGCAGTGCGGTAGCATGCGCACGAATCGCCCGTAGCATCGCCTCAAGCCCCTGTGAGCGGGATGGTGTCAGGTGTTGATTCAACGCCAGCGATTCAAAGAACGGCCGCACATCCAGCTCAACAATTTCCTGCGCTGTTAGCCCCTGGTACAGGCTGAAAACGACTGCGATCAGGCCTTTCACAATAGCGGCATCACTGTCGCCGTGCAGAGCGATTACGCCCTGCTCATCAGGCTGTGTCACAATCCATACCTGGCTCTGGCACCCCGAGATCAGGTTATCGGGACTACGCCACTCATCGGGCAGCGGATCAAGGCGCTCTCCTAACTCGATGACATACAGATATTTTTCTTCCCAGTCATTACAGCGCGCAAAATTACGCGCCAGTTTCTGCGGTTCTGGCAGACTCGCCATGGTTTCCTCCCCGGACAGGTTCGCGCCTGGCGCTTAACTGCCCAGCAATCGATGGATACGTTGCAATCCGGCAACCAGCCGGTCAATTTCTTCGCGCGTAGTATAAACGGCCAACGAAGCGCGGCACATACTGGGAACACCATAGTGTTCCATCAGCGGCATCGCGCAATGGTGGCCGGTGCGAATCGCAATACCGTATCGATCGAGGAAACTTCCTACATCATAGGCATGGTGCTGCCCAAGATTAAATGCAATCACACCGTGACGCTCCGCAGGGCCGTACAGCGTCAGATCGGGCACCTGCGTTAACGCTTCCAACGCGTACTGCATCAGTGAGGATTCATAACGCTGAATCTCTTCACGTCCCAGTGCCGTTACATAATCCAGTGCGGCACCTAAGCCCATGATACCGCCCGTGTTGGGCGAACCAGCCTCAAAGCGCCACGGTGAATCCGCATAGGTAGTGCCTGTACGCAGGCTAACCTGACGAATCATCGCCCCACCACCTTCCCACGGCGGCATGGCCTGAAGCAGATCGCGTTTGCCGTACAGCACGCCAATACCCGAAGGGCCGTAGATCTTATGACCTGAAAAGACAAAGAAATCACAGTCCAGATCCTGCACATCGACAGGCTGATGCATAATCGACTGCGCGCCATCGACCAACGTAACCGCGCCCGCCGCTTTTGCCTGTGCAATCATCGCTTTCACCGGGTTTAGCGTACCCAGCACGTTGGATATCTGCGTCACCGCCAGCAGACGAGTGCGTTCATCCAACAGCGCGGGAAGCTGTGCGACATCCAGTGAGCCATCTTCAGCCAGCGGCAATACGCGGATCTCTACGCCACGCGCTTCCGCCAGCATCTGCCAGGGAACGATGTTCGCGTGGTGTTCCATCTCGGTGATGATCAGGTTGTCGCCCGGCTGGATGAAGGTACGGCCGTAGCTGTTAGCCACCAGATTGATGGCTTCTGTCGTCCCACGTACAAAGACTATTTCTTCCACTGACGCAGCATTGATAAAGGATGCCACCTGCTCGCGCACCGCTTCCATCGCGCTGGTCGCCTGCGCGCTCAGCGTATGAATACCGCGATGCACAGCGGCGTATTCATGGCGATAAAATTCGGCTTCGCGTTCGATAACCGACTGCGGTTTTTGCGCACTCGCGGCGCTATCAAGATAGGCTAACGGCTGGCCGTTAACCTCGCTTGCCAGCACGGGGAAATCGGCACGAATCCGTTCAATAGGATAGTTCATCATACCGCCTTGCCGGCATTCGCCAGCGCGTTGGGCAAACGCTGCGCGATACGTTCCAGAACCACATCTCGCAGAGACTCGTTTTCAATCGCTTCTGTAACTTCCGCCGCAAAGGCGAAAATGATCATCTGTTGCGCATCCTGCTGCGTAATACCACGGGAACGCAGATAGAACAGCTGTTCTTCGTCCATACGGCCGATGGTAGCACCGTGGCTACATTTCACGTCATCTGCGTAGATTTCCAACTGCGGCTTGGTATCTACCTCAGCCAGTCGGCCCAGTAGCAGATTGTTGTTGGTCATCTGTCCGTCGGTTTTCAGCGCATGCGGCGCAACCTTAATCATGCCGTTAAACACCGCTCTGGCGCGATCGTTGACGATGACTTTATGCAGTTGGCGACTTTCGCCGTAGCCCTGATTGTGTTCCAGATACGTTCGCGTATCACACACTTCGCTGCCGACAGGCAGAATCAGGCTGTTCATGGACAGATTTGTCCCTTCGCCGTTCAACTGGGCGCTGGTGTGGTGACGCGTCAGACCCGCTCCCAGCAGGAAGCTATGGCTGCGAACCCGAGCATCGCGTGCCAGAACCAGATCGTTGTGCGCGAAGTGGTAGCCCGCCGCCGCTTCAAACGCCAGCTTATAGTGGCTAACCTGACTATTTTCCGCCGCATTCACCGTCAGGCGAGCACCGGTAAAGTGCGCATGATCGTCAAGGCTGACGTAATGTTCGATAATTTCCGCGCTGGCACCACGTTCAACGTTCAAATGATGGCGATGGTGAACCGTGTTCAACGCTGCCGCCTGACTGCTGCTGATGTGCAGCAAGTAAAGCGGTTTTTCTGCCTGCTGTCCGGCAGCCAAACGAATCAATGTACTGGTACTAGCCAGGCTTTCGGTCAGATGCAGGAATACTTCGGACTGAATCGCCGTAGGCAACGCGCCACGCGCATGCGATGCCTGTACGTCAACCTGATACGGTCCCCACGCGCTGTCGCTGAGTTCCGCATTGAATACGCCATCGACAAACACCAAACGCCAGCTATCCAAGGCTAATGCCAAGGCATCTACCGCTGCACGATCGAGGGACGGTGCCTGCGGTGCGACAAATTCGTTGCTCAGCAAGCCATCCAGAGGCGTGTATTTCCAGTGCTCATGCTTACGGTGCGGTAAGCCAAGGCGCACTACGTCCTGCCAGTGCTGGTTCGCCTCTTCAGAACGACGCGACGCATCACGCTCAAACAGGCCATGCCATTGTTGCAGCGCCTGCTCTTGTTTCTGGGCGATGCTGGTTTTACCCGCCACGTTATCGCTCGTCACATTATTGCTCGTCGGTAAGCCAGCCATAGCCTTGCTCCTCCAACTGTTTCACCAGCGAGAAATCACCGGATTTCACAATGCGCCCTTGATACAGAACGTGTACGTGGTCCGGTTTGATGTAATCAAGAATACGCTGGTAGTGCGTGACGATGATGAACGAACGTTTGCCGTCGCGCAGGGAGTTCACGCCGTTAGAGACGATTTTCAGTGCGTCAATGTCCAGCCCGGAGTCAGTTTCATCCAGAATGCACAGATCCGGCTCCAGCGCCGCCATTTGCAGAATGTCGTTACGCTTTTTCTCACCGCCGGAGAAACCCACATTGACCGAGCGGGTCAACAAATCTTCCGGCATATTCAGCAGCTTGATTTTCTCTTCGATAAAGTCGGCGAAGTCAAAACGATCCAGCGGTTCCTGTTCACGGTATTTGCGCACCGCGTTCACGGAGGTTTGCAGGAAGAACTGGTTGCTGACGCCAGGGATCTCTACCGGATATTGAAACGCCATAAAGACGCCTTCACCCGCGCGATCTTCTGGCGATAATTCCAGCAGATCTTTCCCTTTGAAGCTCACCGAACCGTCGGTCACTTCATATTCTTCACGTCCAGCCAGCGTTGCGGAGAGCGTACTTTTGCCTGAGCCATTCGGGCCCATAATCGCGTGGACTTCACCCGGCTTAATGGTGAGATTAAGCCCTTTGATGATCTCTTTGCCTTCAACGCTAACTTTTAAATTTTCGATGCTTAACATGCTTATTCCTTCCAACGCCCAATGTGACGGGCGCTCAATGAATTCCGGGACCGATGATTCTCATTATTAGTCTGTGAAAATCCCGGTAACCGCCGAATTAACCCACGCTGTGTTCCAGGCTAATCGCCAGTAACTTTTGTGCTTCCACCGCGAATTCCAGCGGCAACTCAGAGAAAACGTCCTTACAGAAACCGTTCACGATCATTGAGATAGCGTCATCTTCGCTGATACCGCGTTGCAGACAGTAGAACAGTTGGTCATCGCCGATTTTCGACGTGGTCGCTTCATGCTCCAACTGTGCAGTATTGTTGCGTACTTCCACATACGGGAAAGTGTGCGCACCGCATTCGCTGCCGATCAGCATCGAGTCACACTGGGTAAAGTTACGGGCATTCGCCGCACTCGGCATGATCTTCACCAAACCACGATAGGTGTTCTCACTGCGCCCGGCAGAAATCCCTTTGGAGATGATGGTCGAACGGGTGTTTTTACCGATGTGAATCATCTTGGTGCCGGTATCGGCCTGCTGACGACCGTTGGTCAAGGCAACAGAGAAGAATTCACCGACGGAGTAATCGCCGCGCAGAATGACGCTTGGGTATTTCCACGTGATCGCCGAACCGGTTTCCGACTGCGTCCATGACATTTTCGAATGCTCACCCGCACACAGCGCACGCTTGGTCACAAAGTTCAGAATGCCGCCTTCGGCGTCATCTTTACCGGAGAACCAGTTCTGTACCGTGGAGTATTTCACTTCGGCATTCTTGTTGATGATCACTTCCACTACCGCAGCGTGCAGCTGATAGGTGTCACGAACGGGCGCGGAGCAACCTTCGATGTAGCTGACGTAGCTGTCATCATCGGCGATCAGGATCGTACGCTCGAACTGACCGGTTTTTGCCGCATTGATACGGAAATACGTAGACAGCTCCATCGGGCAGCGCACACCTTTCGGGATGTACACAAACGTGCCGTCAGAAGCGACCGCTGAGTTCAATGCTGCAAAGAAGTTATCGTTCGCCGGTACAACCGTACCGAGATACTGCCGCACCAGGTCGGGATGTTCCTGAATCGCCTCGCTGAATGAGCAGAAAATAATGCCTTTTTCAGCCAACTCATGTCGATACGTGGTCGCAACGGATACCGAGTCGAAAATGGCATCGACCGCGACTTTCTGACCTTCACGGACGGGAACGCCCAACTGATTGAAGGCATTTTCCACTTCGCTGGTCAGGTAATTATTCACGTCCGTAATCCCGGATTGCTGCTTGGCACCGGGCTCAGAGCCACAGCTGTCATCGCAGTTACCGCAGGAAGGCGCGGAATAATAGCTATAGTCCTGATAGTCGAGTTTCTCATAATGGGCTTTCAGCCAATGAGGCTCTTCCATCTCCAGCCACGCTTTGTAAGCGTTAAGACGGAATTCCAGCATCCACTCAGGTTCATTACGCTTCGCCGAGATCGCCCGGACGACATCTTCATTGATGCCGTGCGCTAGCTCATCGGTCTCCAGTTGCGTGAAGAAACCTTCTTTATAGCGTCCATCACCCATCCAGATCTGGACATCATCAGGTACATCTACCGTGCTACGTGCCATAATTTTTCATCACTTAAATGCCAAAGCTTTCGCCACATCCACAAGCATGCTGCGCTCTGGGATTATTAAACTTGAATATCTGATTCAGCCCTTCACGGACGAAATCAAGTTCTGTGCCGTCAATGAAAGGCATCGCTTTCAGTGGGACATACAGTTTTGCGCCATCACGTTCGAATACTAAATCGTCGGTTTCGAACTCCTGTACCAGATCCAGCACATAACCAAACCCAGCACAGCCTGATTGTTTAACGCCAAGCCGCAGTCCTTGCACGGCCTCATCCTGTTTCATCAGATTCTTAATCTGCTTCACGGCGCTATCTGTCAGCGTCAGTCCTTGCCAGACATTTTCATCCAGTGAAAACGTCCCTACATTTTCCGCTTGCATATGGAATACCTCATTGCGTGTGGTACCAGTTTTAGGCTGGTTTCCCCTAATGTTAGTGATAATGAAACTAGCTTCAACCTCTTGTTTTGCAGGGCTATTCGTAACATTTGGTTTTTTAGCCTGCCAAGAGTGCCATTTTACACGACTTAAACGCCCCAGATAACACAGCGAAAAATCCACTAATCAATTGATAATAAATGAATTAATATCATCTCATCTCGCCCTTTTGGTCAGATAAAAATCATCATCTCGTTATCATTATTATAACATTTATCGGTGATACCTATTTATAAAACAGGGAAGGTATATGAAGATTTATGTGATTTCCGATCGTACTTTTGACGTTAAAGCACGTTTTGCCCATTGATCATGGCCTTTTTTATTAATATGATAATGATTATCATTTAATATTCAGGATCGATAACCATGCTTTCCGTGAATGCCTGGCTGCACCACCAGATTGACGAATATAAATTTCAGATTCGCGATGCCACTGTTGATTTTTATATGGCGGAAGCCCGCCTGAACCGTCCGGGAAGTAATATTGATCATTTGCGCCGCTTTCATAACGCCTGCATGGATATGGTTGAACTCTGTCTAAGAAATGGCGATGACGATAGCTATCTGCACGCGCTGGTCAAATTGCATAATCGGTTGATTAAAGAGATCAATAATGAAGGGCGTTGTCACCTCTTTCGCGTGCAAAGTTACTACTTTGCCCGTAACACGCTAAAGTCGATTTGCCATCAGCTAAGCATGCAAGGCTCATGGGATAAAGCGACCGCCTTTCAGACGGACTTCGTTAAGCGCGTGCCTTTTTTGCCCTGAAAAACTATCGATTGCCCCTACAAAATAGCCGAACCAGACCAGCCAGCAGTCTGGTTCAGCATTCCATATTTACGGCGTAATCACCGATGTCGTCAGACGCGAAATACAGCACAGGCGATGTTGATTATCAAAGATCTCAATCTGCCACACCTGGCTCCGGCGACCAACGTGAAGCGCGCGGCATACGCCCCGCACTTCCCCCTCACGCACGGCACGCAGGTGATTGGCATTGATTTCCAGCCCCACCACCTGCTGATCGCCCTCAGAACACAGATAGCCCGCGACGGAACCCAGTGATTCCGCCAGTACAACAGATGCCCCACCGTGCAGTAAACCAAATGGCTGGCGTGTGCGTGAATCCACGGGCATCACCGCTTCCAGAGAGTCCTCCGCAAGACAGGTATAACGAATACCGACATGGCCGACCATGCACGCTTGACTCTGTTGATTAAGCTGCTCCAGTGTAACCTGTCGTTTCCACAGCATCAGAGGATCTCCAGTAGGGCCTGTAACGGATGGCGCAATGCGCGGCCTTCCATACGTTTTACCTGACTACGACACGAATAGCCGGTGGTCAGACAGCGTTTCTGCGGTAATTTCTGCAACACCTGTTGCCAGGATAGCGCATAAATCCCCTGCGAGTTGGCGAGGTTTTTGGTTTCATGACCGTAGGTCCCCGCCATGCCGCAACACCCGACGCTGATATTCTCCAGTTTAGCGCCAAAGCGCGAGAAAATGTCGGACCACTGTTTCGTGCTGATCGGCAGCGCCGTGGTTTCCGTACAGTGACCGAGCAGATACCAGGATTCGCCGGTAGCGGGCTGAGGCGTGCTGTCTGCCAATGCCGTTACTAGCCATTCATGCACCAGTTGTACCTGAAAATCCCCACGCTTCTCACCCAGAATTTCTCGATATTCGTCGCGGTAGCACAGCACCAGCGCCGGATCGACACCTACCATCGGCATTCCCAATTTGGCAACACGATTCAGGAAATCTGCCGTCTTCGACGCCGTTTTGGCAAAACGTTGCAAGAAACCTTTAATATGCTGTGCCTTCCCGTTCGGGGAGAACGGCAGCAGCACCGGTTTCAGCTTCAGTTTTTCGATCAGGTGAACAAAATCTGCCACCACCTGCGCATCGTAATAGCTGGTGAACGGGTCTTGTACGATTAACACATACTGCTGACGCGCCTGCTCCGGTAGCTGTTCCAACTGTTCCAGCGTGGTGTTAACCCCGCTATGCCCAGCAAACTGCTGGCGCAGCGACGGCGATGACAGCAAGGGTAAATCGACCATACCAATCTGGCTGCGGCTCAGGTTATTCAGCAGCGGCATTTTCAGGAAGAAGTTAAACGTCTTCGGGCTGCGCGCCATCAACGGCGCATAACTTTCGACACCGGCCACCAGATAGTCACGAACCGGACGCAGGTAACGCGTGTGATAAAGTTGCAGGAAACGAGAGCGGAATCCCGGCACGTCAATCTTGATAGGGCACTGCGTTGAGCAGGCTTTACACGCCAGACAACCCGACATCGCGTCTTTAACTTCATGCGAGAAGTCGTAATCCCCTTGCTTAGCCTGCCAGGTATTGCGGGTTTTCTGAATAAAGGCGCGCAGGCTCAGCTTCTGCTGTGGCAATGCCTTCTCCAGCGCTACCGGATCGACGCCCTGCTCGGCCAACAGGCGTAACCATTCACGCACCAGCGTCGCACGGCCTTTCGGTGAATGAATACGGTTGCCGCTGATTTTCATCGACGGACACATTGGGCTACGCGCATCGAAGTTAAAACACAGTCCGTTACCGTTACATTCCATTGCGCCACGAAACGCGGTACGCACCGTCAGCGGGATCGTGCGGTCAAATGTGCCGCGCTTAACCGCATCGACCTTCATCATCGGCGCATCAACATCCAGCGGCGCGCAAATTTTCCCAGGATTAAGCCGGTTATCAGGGTCGAACGCCGCTTTGATACGACGCAGCTCGGTATACAGTTCAGGTCCAAAAAATTCAGGGCTGTATTCGGCGCGGAAGCCTTTACCGTGCTCGCCCCACAGCAGACCGCCATATTTAGCCGTCAGCGCGACAATCTGGTCGGAAAGCTGTTTCATCAGCATTTCCTGCTGCGGGTCGCACATATCCAGCGCCGGGCGAACATGCAGCACCCCGGCATCGACATGGCCAAACATACCGTACGTCAGATTGTGGCTATCCAGCAGCGCGCGGAACTCTTCAATGTAATCCGCCAAATGTTGTGGCGGCACGCAGGTATCTTCCGCAAACGGGATGGGTTTGGCCTGCCCTTTACTGTTGCCCAGTAGCCCGACGGCTTTCTTGCGCATGGCGTAAATACGTTCGATGCCGGCCAGGTCGTTACAGGTTTGATAGCCAATCACCCCGCCTTCTCCGGTCGCTAGCAGTGTGTCCAACCGCTGACATAGCGATTCCACCTGCCCGTTGATCAGCGCTTCGTCATCACCCGCAAACTCAACGATATTCAAGCCAAGCATTTCCTGATTAGGGACATCGGTGATCAGTTCACTGACGGAATGCCAGACGATATCTTCACGGGCCAGGTTTAATACCTTGGAATCCACCGTTTCGACGGATAGCGCCTTTGCTTCCACCATGAACGGCGCATTGCGCAACGCTGAATTGAAGGAGTCGTACTTAATATTCACCAGACGGCGACTCTTCGGCAACGGCGTAATATCGAGCTTCGCTTCGGTGATAAAAGCCAGCGTACCTTCGGCTCCGGTCAGAATGCGCGTCAGATCGAAGGTGTGCAGATCGTCGCTGAACACATGGCGCAGATCGTAGCCAGTCAAAAAGCGGTTCAGCTTAGGGAATTTGTCGATAATCAACGCGCGCTGTTCACGGCAGCGGTGCAGCACCGTGTGGTAAATGCGGCCAACGGGAGAGTCTTCTTCTGCTAACTGCTCTGCCAGCTCGACTGGCATCGCCTGCGTATCCAGCATTTCGCCGCCCAGCAGTACCGCACGCAGCCCCAGCACATGGTCTGAGGTTTTTCCGTACACCAGCGAGCCTTGCCCCGATGCATCGGTATTGATCATGCCGCCTAACGTCGCCCGGTTGCTGGTCGACAGTTCAGGCGCAAAGAAATAGCCATAAGGCTTCAGGTACTGGTTGAGTTGATCTTTAATGACGCCAGCTTCAACGCGTACCCAGCCCTGCTCAGGGTTGATTTCCAGAATACGGTTCATATAGCGCGACATATCGACCACGATACCGCGATTCAGCGCCTGTCCGTTCGTTCCTGTCCCGCCGCCGCGCGGGGTAAAGGTCAACCCTGAAAAACGCGCCTCACCCGCCAGTCGCGACAGGATCGCCACATCGGCAGTTGAACGGGGGAACACCACCGCATCCGGCAAAAGCTGGTAGATACTGTTATCCGTTGCCATCGTCAGACGATCGGCGTAATTGGTCGCCGTATCGCCCGTAAATCCGTTTTTCTTTAATGCTTCCAGAAAATTAAGTACCGGCTGGACCAGCCCGGGAGATTGTGTGATCTGTGGGATCATTATTTTTTGACCCTGTCCGTACATGATGTGTTTGCCAATATGTCGTGAAATGCCTGATATAGCCGCCCTTTCATCGGGGACATCACGTTTTATCACATTTCGCAATCGTGTGCGCTCCCAGAACGGCAAAAACATACAGCATGTTGGCTAACCGCTGTTTCACCAACAAAATGTTCAACGAGCTGTCAAAACACCCGGAAATATCTCATGATGACGTGGTGACTATGCTGTGCCGCCCAAACTACCTCACCTTCAGCCTTTTCTTTTGCTATTGAGGAACGATTCGTTGAGCAAATACTCCCAGCCACCACGATTTGATCTGGCCAGAAACCTGTTCAGTCTGGTGTTTATTACCATCATGATTATTGCCTGCTTTTGGGTGGTACAACCTTTTATTTTGGGATTCGCCTGGGCATGTATGGTGGTCATTGCCACCTGGCCGATGCTGATCAAATTTCAGGCACTACTTTGGGGGCGACGCTCTCTGGCGGTGCTCGTTATGACGTTTCTGCTCATCCTGCTATTTGTTGTGCCAATTGCCGTTCTCGTCAGCAGCGTGGTGGATAACAGCTCGGCACTCATGAGTTGGGGAGCCAGACAGGAAAACTTTTCGCCACCGACGCTAGAGTGGCTGGAATCAATCCCTGTCGTGGGAGAAAAATTGTTCAACAGCTGGCAGGCGCTGTTGCAAAGCGGCGGCAGTGGTCTGTTTGCCAAAGTACAGCCCTATTTTGGTAAAACCGCGACCTGGCTGGTTGCACAGGCGGCGCATGTCGGGCGCTTTCTAATGCACTGCTCCCTGATGCTTATCTTCAGCGCCCTGCTGTATTACAAAGGTGAAGCCGTCGCGAAAGCCGTGCGACATTTCGCTATCCGGCTGGGACAAGAGCGCGGCGATGCCGCGGTGATCCTGGCAGCGCAGTCCATTCGAGCCGTCGCGCTGGGTGTGGTGGTAACAGCTATCGTGCAGTCGGTGCTAGGCGGGATTGGTTTGGGGTTGTCGGGCATTCCCTACACCACCCTATTAACCGTTCTGATGTTTCTGTGTTGTCTGGCGCAGTTGGGGCCGCTCCCAGTGCTTATCCCTGCCATTATCTGGCTGTATTGGACGGGTGATACCACCTGGGGCACCATCCTGCTGGTCTGGAGCTGTGTCGTTGGAACGATCGATAACGTTATTCGTCCGATGCTGATCAGGATGGGGGCAGACCTTCCGATGTTGCTGATTCTTTCCGGCGTAATTGGTGGATTGCTGGCGTTTGGCATGATAGGTCTGTTTATTGGCCCAGTCGTCCTCGCCGTTTCCTATCGTCTGCTGTTTGCCTGGATGCGCGAAATCCCCGAACCACAGAGCATCCTGTCCGTTAGCACCGCCAAGACATCAAATAAAGAATCATCGCAGTAAACATCGTCTTTTCATCCAGTGGGTGGGGTTTACCACCCACCCATTCCTCACGTTCAACCCTGCTTCGTCGCTATTACTCCTTTATATATTTTTCAATAGGTAAAAATAGCTAATGATTAACCCTCTATTCTTAGGGATTAGTCCTAAAAATTTTGATATCATTTCTCTAATGCGTCAATATTATTGACAATATAAAAACTCCGAGGGGTCTATTCTTAAAATATAATTAACTATTAGGATGATTCTTAATGACGAAATAAGGCATTATCCATAGGATAAATACCGGAGCTAGTATTAACCTACTGTTTGTCAATGAGGTTTCCTCCTCGTCAGAGTTAGTAACGAATTGCTGTGTGTAGTCTTTGCCCATCCCCTGAGATGGGCCTTTTTTTTCCTTTCATTTCTCTTCCACTCCATTACGCCTTATCGCTTTTTTGTTACTCTCCTGTCAGCAAACCCTCAGTTCAGTTTTTCAGGAGTTTTTCATGAAGCCTCTCGCCGCGAAGAGATTACTACTCTGTGGCTTATTCAGTCTTTTGACCGCCTGCGATAACCCAACGCCTACAGCAGAACGCCCTTTATTGACCATCGAAGGTAAAACCATGGGGACGTTCTACAGCGTAAAAATTAGTGGCGCTATCAGCGAAGATAAGACACAGCTACAACGGGAAATCGATGCGCTGCTGGAGCAGGCCAATAACGAGATTTCCACCTACCGTGATGATTCCGTGCTGTCGCGTTTTAATCAGCACCGAGGGATGGATCTCCACCCCATCAGCAATGGCATGGCGGATATCATTCAGACCGCATTCCGTATCGGTAACGCTACGAACGGTGCAATGGACATCACCATCGGCCCACTGGTTAACCTCTGGGGATTCGGCCCGCAGAAGCAGCCCACGCGAATTCCCAGCCAACAGCAGATCGATGTAGCACGGGAAAATATCGGGCTTAATCACCTGCACCTGCTCAGTACAGAACAAGGAGAATGGATTCAGAAAGATCTCCCGGATTTGTATATCGATCTCTCCACGCTGGGTGAAGGGTACGGTGCAGACATTCTCGCACAGCTTATGATGCGTAAAGGGATCACCAATTATCTGGTTTCTGTCGGCGGCGCGATTTCCAGCCGAGGGGTAAACGCAGAGGGTACGCCTTGGCGTGTGGCGATCCAAAAGCCAACCGATCAGGAAAATGCCGCACAGGCGGCAGTGAATTTGCAGGGTTATGCAATCAGCACTTCCGGCAGCTATCGGAATTACTTTGAGGAAGACAACAAGCGCTATTCTCACATTATCGATCCCGAGACGGGCAGACCGATTACTCATCAGTTGGTTTCTGCCACCGTGATTGCGCCAACCGCGCTGGAAGCCGATGGCTGGGATACGGGTTTAATGGTGTTGGGAACGGAAAAAGCGTTGAAGCTAGCGGAACAGCAGGGGCTGGCGGTTTATCTGATTACCAAAACGGATAAGGGCTTTAACGCAGTGATGACGCCACAGTTTAAATCCTTCCTGATTGCGGCACCGTAAGAAACGCCAAGGCCAACGGCAGCCCCATCGTGATAAGAGCGAGATACACGGGGCGACCACGGAGTGAGGTATCCCTGCGGGAACCTCATCTCCGTGTTTCCCCTTATATCTCGATCATTCTCCTCAGGGTATTATGATCCCCGACTGATCATCGGGAAGTCGCGGGTGAGATGGGGTTTCCCCTCGGGCTC
>NZ_RJTN01000027.1 GCF_005497185.1 Pectobacterium polonicum
TGCTGCACACACCACCACTTTCCCTGACTTATTACGGGCATTCATCCGCTCTCTCAACGCAGCTACCGCCGGGTTATACTGCATCGCAACTATCGCTGGCATATACAGTGAGCGGCGCATTATGCTGTTACCCATCTTCGAGATCCGACTTTTTCCCTTCCACTGTCCTGACTCCTGCTGCATCGGATTCAGCCCTGTCCACGCCACCACCGCCTTACTGCTGCTGAACCTCGACATATCGCCCAGATACGCCAGCAGCGTACTGCTCAGCACACCTGCTATCCCGGGGATCGACTCCAGCAGTTTCCTGTTTTTCCTCAGCCCCGGGTCATTATCGATATGGTCGTTTATTGCCCGCCGTGTCTCTTCTGACTGGGCATCCAGCATGGCTATCACTTCGCTGATGGAAGGCTGCACCACTGCATCCGCTGTCTCCAGACGATTTTCTTCCATCTGCTTCATCTCCAGCAGATTATTCAGGCGGTTTACCAGAGCCCTGAGTTTTCTTTCATTCAGCGGGATCGGCTGCCATTCCACCGGAGAGTGCTGACCGCAATAGCGCGCTATCATACGTGCATCGCCTTTGTCCGTTTTGTTACGGCTCAGCTCGCTGCGACCGAAGGATTTAATACGCGCCGGATTTTCCACGCTGACGACATAACCCGCATCACTCAGGAAGGTGGCCAGCGGCTCGCTGTAAACCCCGGTCGCTTCCATGCAGACATGACATTCACCAAAGGGCTCAAGCCAGGTTTGCAGCGCTTTAAAACCTTTAGGGGTATTGGGGAACACTTTGGTTTTGTAGGATGTGCCGCCTTTCCAGACCGCTACATCAAATTTCTGTGAGGCGACATCAATACCGACAGGCGTGAGTGTATGCATTGCTTTTCTCCTTGTGAACATATCAGAGAACCGCCATGACCTTCCTTACAGATGCGTGCTCGAAGCACAGGATACCGTCCGGTCTTTGCTGGCGGGAAATAAGCCGCAGGGGATGAATCTAAAACACAGGCTGTGAGCCCGAGGGGAAACCCCATCTCACCCGCGACTTCCCGATGATCAGTCGGGGATCATAATACCCTGAGGAGAATGATCGAGATATAAGGGGAAGCACGGTGATGAGGTTCCCGCAGGGATGCCTCACACCGTGGTAGCCCCGGTATCTCGATCCTGAAACGATCAGCATTAGCCACACATCAACTGGGTTTGTCAGTACAAATGAAAATGCCTTACAGCGGCTTGGTTTGTGCTTCCACCACCGCCAGCGCCACCATATTCACAATCCGGCGTACCGAAGCAATCGGCGTCAGGATGTGTACCGGTTTCGCGATCCCCATCAATACCGGCCCAACGGTCACACCTTCAGAAGACGACACGCGCAGCAGGTTATAGCTGATACGCGCAGATTCCATATTCGGCATGATCAGGATGTTAGCCGAGCCTTTCAGCGGGCTGTCTGGCATCTGCTCGCGGCGGATCGCTTCCACCAGCGCAGCATCACCGTGCATCTCGCCGTCAATTTCCAGCTCCGGTGCCAGCTTGTTCACCAGCGCCAGCGTGGCTCGCATCTTCTGCGCCGTCGGAGAATCCGAGGTGCCGAAGCTGGAGTGCGACAGCAGCGCGACTTTCGGTTCGATACCGAAACGACGCACGCTTTCTGCCGCCATCAGCGTGATTTCAGCTAACTGTTCCGGCGTCGGGTCTGCGTTGACGTAGGTATCGGCAATAAAGGTATTGCCGCTCGGCAGCATCAGCGCATTCATCGCCCCCGCCGCATGTACGCCTTCGCGATAGCCGAACACCTTCTCGACCACATCGAAGTGCTCTTCATAGGTGCCAATCGTGCCACAAATCAGCGCATCCGCCTCGCCACGGTGAACCATGATCGAACCAATCAGCGTCGGGTTGCCGATCACCGCACGCTGCGCTTTTTCCTGCGACACGCCGCGACGTTTCATGAGTTCAAAATACTCGCTCCAGTAGGCTTTGAAGCGTGGATCGGATTCGTTATTAACCACTTCAAAATCTTTACCGATGGTCAGTTGCAAACCCAGCTTTTGCAGGCGCATTTCAATCACGCTTGGACGACCAATCAAAATCGGGAACGCCAGCCCCAGCGTGACCAGTTCCTGCGTGGCGTGCAGCACGCGAGCGTCTTCACCTTCGGCGAATACCACGCGCTTCGGCTGCTGACGCGCCTGTGCGAAGATCGGCTTCATAAACAGGTTGGTTTTGTAGACGAACTGGGTCAGTTTTTCGATATAGGCATCAAAATCTGCGATGGGACGCGTTGCTACGCCGGAATCCATCGCCGCTTTCGCTACTGCCGGTGCGATCTTGATGATCAAACGCGGATCGAACGGTTTAGGAATCAGATAATCCGGGCCGAATGACAGTTCCTGATCGCCATAGGCAGACGCGACCACTTCACTCTGCTCCGCCAGCGCCAGATCGGCAATCGCGTGCACGCAGGCCAGCTTCATCTCTTCGTTAATCGTGGTCGCACCAACATCCAGTGCACCGCGGAAGATGAATGGGAAGCACAGCACGTTGTTCACCTGATTCGGGTAATCTGAACGACCGGTACAGATTATCGCATCCGGGCGTACTTCTTTCGCCAGCGGCGGCAGAATCTCCGGTTCTGGGTTTGCCAGCGCCATGATCAGCGGACGTGGTGCCATGGTTTTCACCATCTCTGGCGTCAGCACACCAGGGCCGGAACAGCCAAGGAAGATATCGGCATCAGGGATCACATCAGCCAGCTTGCGAGCACCGTTATCTTCAATCGCGTAAGCGGCTTTAGTTTCTTCCATGTTTTCATCACGGCCGTGGAAGATCACGCCGCGCGAATCACATACCACAATGTTGTGCTTCTGAAGACCCAGGGCCACCAGCAGGTTCAGACAGGCGATAGACGCCGCACCCGCACCGGATACCACCAAACGTACATCGGAAATTTTCTTTTCTACGACGCGCAAGCCATTCAGAACGGCGGCGGTACAGATGATCGCCGTGCCGTGCTGATCGTCGTGGAAAACGGGAATCTTCATGCGCTCGCGCAGTTTCTTCTCAATGTAGAAGCACTCCGGTGCTTTGATATCTTCCAGATTGATACCGCCGAACGTCGGCTCCAGCGCGGCAATCACATCGATCAGCTTGTCTGGGTCTAACTCGTCGACTTCGATATCGAAAACATCAATGCCGGAGAATTTTTTGAACAGAACGCCTTTGCCTTCCATCACCGGTTTACCAGCCAGCGCGCCGATATTGCCGAGGCCCAGCACGGCCGTCCCGTTAGAGATCACCGCAACCAGATTACCGCGTGCGGTGTATTTGTAGGCAGCCAGCGGATCTGCGGCTATTTCCAGACAGGGTGCCGCCACACCGGGAGAATATGCCAGTGCCAGATCGCGCTGCGTCGCCAGCGGCTTCGTTGGGGAAACCTGAATTTTGCCGGGAATCGGATACTGGTGGAAATCAAGGGCGCTTTGCTTTAGCTGTTCATCCATTTTATGTACCTTTTCGGTTTTGTTGTGTCTGTAGGGTAAAGAGTACCCAGTATAGTGTTTGCCAATGGCTAAACTACCGAGGATGGCAAAAACTGCGGGGGAATGCTGGTTAATATAGTTATTTTATTTGACGGTTTTTCGTTCAGAAACCAGATAGGCTACAACGAGAAATCGCGTAGTGCAGGCGCACGACGCGATGTAGAGGGAGGATAAAGCGATGACTAGTGTCTGGCGGATATCAGGCTCAGCACCGTGCGAGCATTACTGGCGCTGGTGGCAATAACATCCACAATACCAGAACGCAGCGCAGCCAGAATCGCCGTCGCTTTGGTATTTTCAGAAGCAATGGCAATCACGTAAGGGATCTTGCGAAGCTGATCGAGACTCAGGCCGATAACTCGGTCGTTCATCACCGTATCGACAGGCCGCCCTTGAATATCCAGAAAGGCATATCCGGCGATATCACCAACAACGCCCTCATCCTGACGCGCCGTGATGATCTCCTGTGAGGTAAACCAGCCAAGTTGAACCATGAAGCTGTTTTCGTTCATGTCGCCTAACCCCACCAATGCAATATCCGCCTTGCTTGCACGTTCAAGCGTGTCATTGATCAGACGATTTTGCATAAAGGAAGATTTTAATGCCGGGTTTTCGACATAAGCAGGTGCATACAGCGTTTCGCTCGTGGCATTAAATTTCCGTGCCAGATGACGACTGATATGATCGGCATCAATCAGTTCCCCATCGCGCTGCGTGCCTCCGATACCGCAGATAAACTTGCAGTGCCGTTCGGGAAAAACCCCCACGTGGCTAGCGACCGCCGCCACATTGCGCCCCTGCCCAACGGCCACGGACATGCCATTTTTCAGGATGCTGGACAAGTAAGTGGACACCAGCGATGCCACCTGTTGGCGCTGTTCATCTTCATCATGGTGATCGATAGCAATCAGCGCACGCTTGATGCCAAAGCTCTTAATAAATTGCTGCTCAAGTTGGGAGCTAAATACCGGATGATAGCGGACATTAATTTCAACAATCCCTTCCGCCCGCGCACGTTTCAACAAACGCCCGACCTTGATACGCGAGATGCCAAAACGGCTGGCGATCTCTTCCTGGGTCTGTTGATTTTCATAATACGCAACGGCTATTTCCGTCAGTAATTCACTGTCTGAATTAAATTCGCTCATGGCTTAACTCATTTTGGCTTCGCTTAGGGTCATGCGTTCACCCTGTTCATTCAACAATGCCGAAACACTGCGCACCAGTTGGCAAAAATCATCCGCATTCCAGGCGGCTCTGCCGATAAATAACCCGTCAATATCTGCGCATTGAATAAGTTCACAGGTATTATGCGGATTCACGCTTCCGCCGTACAGAAGCGTAATACAGGAAGCGATTTTTTCGCCATAAAGGGCAACCAACGCCTGGCGTAACGCGGCATGAATATCCTGTGCTTCCTGTGCAGAGGCTGGCGTTCCCCCTTCACCAATGGCCCAGATGGGTTCATAGGCAATGATGACGCGTGTCACCTGTTCCGCGTTTAAACCGGCAAGTGCAATTTTCATTTGCCGAATCACGCTTTCTTTGGAAACGCCCCACGCCTTCTCTTGTGCGCTGTCACCCACGCAGACTAATGGTCGCAACTGATAGCGTAGCGCGGCCTGCACTTTTTTCTGGATATCCGCATCGTTTTCCGCGAAGTATTGCCGCCGCTCGGAATGCCCTAACTCGACAAGCGTCGCACCGCAATCAGATACCATCATCGGAGAAACCTCTCCGGTCCACGCGCCGTTGTCAGCGTAATGCATGTTTTGCGCCCCTGTCAGGCAATTCACCTTGTGCGCGGACAGGTACTCAGTCACTTCCCTTATCAAGGTAAAAGGGGGAATCACAAAAGGCTGAATGAATGCACCGGCAGCAGGGGTAAGCTGTTTGGATAGAACCGTACAGTAGTCGATCGCTTCCTGTCGGGTTTTATTCATTTTCCAACTCGTGCCTATCATCACTTTTTTCATGTCATCTCCTTCTTTCGCACCGTGGCTTTCGTTGTAGCGTAACAAAAGCCCCATCACCAAACTTATATTCACGCAACAAACAAATGCCCGATCACGAAAATGCATCAAAAAGAAAAAAATTGTGCTTAATGTGATCGAATTCAAAGCTATTTCTTCGCTAGACCGTAAAATCCCATAAAACAAAAGTTCAATCAATGAACATATGAACAACCAAACCATTCCGGTTTACGATAAAAGGGGAAATTATGTCGACCGTAAAAAAACCCGTTGTAGCTCTGACTATCGGCGATCCAGCAGGGATCGGCCCTGAAATTTCGGTAGCGACCATGATGGATAAAGACGTGTATGAAGAGTGCCGTCCTTTCCTCATCGGTTCGGTCCCCATCATTCGCCGTGCGATGGCCATTAAACACTGCGATTTTGCGCTCAACATCATCACCTCTCCTGCCGAAGCCAAATTCAGCTGGGGTACATTGGATGTGTTGGAAACGGGCGAATATGATTGCGATAGCATCGAATGGGGTAAGGTCCAACAGCTCGCTGGGAAGATGTCGCTTGATTACGTCATGAAATCCATTGAGTTAGGCATGGCGGGTGAGATTGATGTTGTGTCCACCGCCCCCATCCATAAAGAAGCGATAAAGCTCGCGGGCTGCAAATTGCCAGGGCATACCGAAATTTATCAGGTTGAAACCGGTTCGGATTACGGCCTGACGATGTTCCATGTGCAAAAGCTACGGGTGTTTTTTGTCAGCCGCCACATCGCGCTGAAAGAAGCCTGTGACTACGCCAACAAAGAGCGCGTTCTTGCTTGTGTACAGCAAATTCACCATGAATTCACCGCGCTGAATATTAAAAATCCACGTATCGCCGTCGCTGCACTCAACCCGCACGCCTCAGATAACGGCCTGTTCGGTCATGAAGAGAAAGACAACCTGATTCCTGCCGTCAAAGCCGCTCAGGAAATGGGGATCAACGCGATAGGCCCGATTCCAGCGGATTCCGTTTTCCATCTCGGAAAACAAGGGCATTACGACGCAATTCTGTCGCTCTATCACGATCAGGGACATATCGCCTGCAAAACGCTCGACTTCGAGCGCTCCATCACCATCACTTTCGGCTTGCCATTCATGCGCAGCTCGGTCGACCACGGCACCGCTTTCGACATTGCAGGCACAGGCAAGGCAGGTACGGTCAGCATGCTGGAATCGACGCTGGTTGCCGCACGTTACTGGAAAATGAAGCACTAATGTGAGTTTCAGGCCACTGATGGAGAACACACCATGACGCGATATTTGGAAATTATCAGAGGCGGTAAAGGCTGGGGCGGACCGCTACTCGTTAATGTCACACCAGGGAAAAAAATTGCCTACATTACCGGGGGAATCCGTCCTACCGTGGTAGACCGGTTGATGGAACTCACCGGCTGGGAATCTGTGGATGTCTTCAAACACGGGGAACCGGATGAACAAGAGATTGGTTTAGTGGTTATCGACTGCGGCGGCACGCTGCGCTGCGGTCTTTATCCCAAACGAGGGATTCCGACGATCAATCTCCACCCGACGGCAAAAACGGGGCCGCTGGCAGAATACATTCGAGAGGATATCTATGTCTCGGATGTCACACCCGCGGGTATTCGGCTACGGGCGGAGGGAAAACAGGGAGACAAACTGGGGATTGTCGCTGACGACCTCACTGGCGCAACGACGATCGGCGTTCTCTTGGCGCGCAGCGGCATGAAAACGGCCGCCTTTTTTAATACCACGTCGTTCACGGACTGTGAATCAGACTGGCAGGCGATGGTGATCAGCAGCGATAGCCGTCCGCTGCCCAAAGCTGAAGCGAAAAACCGTGTGAGAAACGCGACGCAAGCGCTATTGGAACGCGGTGCGGTGTATTTCACTAAACGTGTCGATACCACACTACGCGGCGGTATCGGCTACGAAATTGATGCCATGCTGGAAGTACTGCCGCAGGAAACGGTCGCGGTGGTCGTTCCCGCCATGCCGCAATCGCGCCGCATCGTGGTCGGCGGCTACTCAGTCATTGATTCCGTCGCCTTGTCCTGTACCGATGTCGCCAAAGATGTTCGCACGCCAGTGACGGAAACTTTTGTTCCCGGGCTACTCAGTGAGCAAACACATCATCAGGTGAAGCATATTCCCCTGTCTTGCGTGTTAAAAGGCTATAACGCCATCAGCGATGCGCTGGTTCAACAGCAGCGGGAAGGCGCTCGCGTCATTGTTGTGGATGCCATTTCACTGGCCGATGTGGAAAATATTGCTCGCGCGGTTACCAAGCTGAACTGGAATGTGCTGGCTGTCGATCCCGGTCCTTTTACCGAGCGCCTGGCCTTTACCAGAGAAATGATCCGCGACGAGGAACGCAAGGAGAAAGCGCTCATCCCTCAGGAACAACAGCAGGGTTCAATTATCGTCGTCGCCGGCAGCGCAACGCCGGTAACCAAAAAACAGCTTACCGCACTCATTGAAACCGACCCACGCGTTTGCCACATTCCGATTGATGCCGAACTCCTGATTGATAAAGAGCATTCAGCAGATATTGAAGTGGCAAGAGTGGTCAGGCAGGCACTGGAGTGTGTGAAAACGCACGCGAATGCCATCTTCGTTTTTGAATCCGCATTAACCGGTCGCCTGCTCGATCTCAATGAGGAAGAGCAGCGTTTTGGGCTGGCGCACGGTCAAGCTGCGGAGAATATTAATCAGGGTCTGGGTAATATCGTAAAAACCGTGCTGGATGCTGCGGCTTCTGAAATTAAAGGCCTGTATATGACAGGTGGAGATACGATGGTGAACGTACTCAAACAGCTCGGTGCTAACGGTATCGAGATGGTGGATTACGTTATTCCTCAAACCGATCTGGTCAAAATCATTGGCGGTGATTACGAAGGATTAATTTGTGTCGGGAAAGGCGGTTTAACCGGCCCCGAAGATATTATTCACACCATTATTGATCATATTCACCGGGAAACAATGCAATAAAAAATAGAGCAATAAAAATCACGATAAACAATAAAACCGACGTATTGCATAGGTCTGATTAACAGGCCTGGATGTTGCTCTACCCTACACGAGAGAAACACCATGAGAAATATAAATATTCTTGAAAAAATGAATAAAGTCCCAGGAGGGCTGATCATTATCCCACTGCTCGCGGCGATATTGATGAATACCTTCGCGCCATCGCTATTACAAATAGGCGGCCCCACAACTGCATTATTTAAAGCAGGTTCCAGTGCAATGATGGGAATATTTCTTCTCATCTGCGGATCGTCAATTAATATTCGTCAAGCCGGGCTCCCTCTCTATAAAGGCACCATGCTACTGATGCTGAAATTCTGTGCGGGTGCACTGGCAGTGTGGTTTATGGGCGCTTTTTTTGGTCCCGCTGGGTTCTTCGGTATTTCTACGCTGGCGTTTATTGCCTGTATCACCAGTTCAAACAGTTCATTGTACATTGCGTTGTGCAGTAACTACGGTGATGCCAGCGATGCGGGTGCCATCTCCGTTTTTTGTATTAAAGACGGCCCCTTCGTAACCATGGTGGTTCTCGGCGTCAGCGGTTTAGCCAACATTCCGTTTGCTGCCCTGCTTTCCATGCTCATCCCGCTAATCATTGGCATGATGTGGGGCAACCTTGATGAGAAATTCAAGCAACTCTGCGCTGCGGCTCAACCGCTAGTCATTATTATCATGTCGTTTGCCATTGGTGCCAATTCCAGTATGCACACCGTCTTTACTGCGGGCTTATCTGGCATTGTTCTGGGCATTATTTCCGCCATAACCGGGTTGATTTTCTACTTCCTGTACAACTTATTCCTGAAACGAAAAACGGCGCTGGGAGCAGCATTGGGCACCACCGCAGCCAGTTCGGCATTGACGCCCGCCATGGTGGCGCAGGCCGATCCTAGCCTCCAGATTTTTGTTGACTCCGCTACGGCGCAATTAGCAACGGCTAGCATTATCACCATGCTCACCGCCCCCGTACTTGTTGCCTGGTTTGATAGTCGATTGAAGAAAAAAGGCATTATCCCATCGGGCGAAGAAAATCATGCGCTACCGACCGGGCAATCTCACTCACTCAATACGCAGGCAGATAAGCCCAAATAAGGTAGAGAAAATGAGACGAATTATCTGGCAGGCGACAATAAGCACGGTGGGAGAAAATGCAGCATTATTTCTGGCAGAAAAACGTCTCATTCTTTTCAGCGATAATGCGCCTAAAGACATCAGAGATTATTGTATTACCCATCATGGTGGGGAGTTAATTCAGCCGCTTTCTGTTCAGCAAAAAATGGCGTTATTCGGCATCACATATTCGCTCAGTGCAATAGGTGATGTCGCCAGCCAAAATCTGAAAGAGCTGGGTCACATAACACTGTTATTTGATGGAGCAGAAAAAGCAGAATTACCCGGTACGATTCACCTAATTGGGCCAATACCAACAACCTTGCTAGCACAGGGAAACATCACGATTTTCGAAGAGTAATCATTAGCGCTGGCATTAATCGCTCGTGTTTTCTGATAACCGATTTTTTAAATTAAATAAAATGTAAGGACTATCACCATGAAACCAATCGCTATTGGCGCAGACGATGCGGCCTGGAGTTTACGCGATACACTTACCCGCTATCTGGATTCGCTTAATATTCCCTGGGTCGATTTTAGCAGCGATAAAAATCAGGATAACGCCATCTATCCCGACGTCGCACATACGGTAGCAATATCAATTAAAGAAGGGACGCACGAACGCGGGATTCTGCTGTGCGGCACAGGTATTGGCATGAGTATTGTGGCGAATAAGGTGACCGGGGTACGTGCGGCACAGTGCCATGACACCTATTCCGCCCAGCGAGCCAGAAAAAGTAACAATGCGCAGATCATCACGCTCGGTGCGCGTGTTATCGGGCCTGAACTGGCGAAAGAGATCGTCGCAGCCTGGCTGGAATCGGAATTTGAAGGCGGTGGCTCCGCACCGAAGATTGAAAAAATCAGTTATTACGAACATCAGGAAAATACCCGTTAAGCGCGACAGTGGTCGGTAACCCATTCCGATCCGCACAGGGCGAATGCCCCCTCTTCAGGTGCATTTCCAATTACAGTAATCAGAAAAAGCGCATGTCATTCTGCTCTCCAGTGGTGCAGTGTGGCATAGCGCTGCGAACACCGTTCCGTTCATTGCTTTTTTGATATGCCAAGGAGCTCACTCATGAACCAACTCGAAGCCCTTAAACAGTTTACCGTGGTGGTCGCCGATAGCGGCGATATCGACTCTATTCGTCAATTTTCACCACAAGATGCCACCACGAACCCATCCTTGATTCTGAAAGCCGCCACCCTGCCCCAATACCAGCCGCTGTTTGATGACGCGATTGCCTATGCGAACCAGCAAGGCGGCAGCCCGGAAACACGGCTTATCAACGCCAGCGACCGACTGGCAGTGAATATTGGCGCAGAGGTGCTGAAAAGCATTCCCGGCCGCATCTCCACCGAAGTGGATGCTCGCCTCTCGTTCGATCGCGGGATGTGCGTCGCCAAGGCCCGTAAACTGATTGGGATGTATCAGGAAAAAGACATTCCGCGCTCGCGCATTCTGATCAAACTCGCCGCCACCTGGGAAGGCATTCGCGCAGCAGAAGAGCTGGAAAAAGAAGGAATTAACTGCAACCTGACGCTACTTTTCTCATTTGCGCAAGCGCGTGCCTGCGCTGAAGCCGGTGTCTTCCTGATCTCCCCATTCGTTGGCCGGATTTATGACTGGCATCAGGAAAAACAGCCCACCAGTCACTATCAGGCCGAAAGCGATCCCGGCGTGATCTCCGTGCGTAATATTTATGACTATTACAAACGCCACCGCTACCAAACCGTCATCATGGGGGCCAGCTTCCGTAAAGTGGAACAGATTCTCGCCTTAGCGGGATGCGATCGCCTGACGATTTCCCCTGCGCTGCTGGAGCAGTTAAAAAACCGCGACGCCCCCATCGAACGCCAACTGACGCCGTCAACCGAAGCGTTCAATCCACCTTCGCCGCTGTCCGAAGCCGAGTTCCGTTGGGAACACCATCAGGATGCGATGGCCGTCGATAAACTGGCGGAAGGCATTCGCCTGTTCGCTGCCGATCAACAAAAGCTGGAAGCGCTGCTGGCAGCCAAGCTGTAATTTCTGGAGTCAAGCATGTCCTCTCGTAAAGAACTTGCCAATGCTATCCGTGCGCTGAGCATGGATGGGGTGCAGAAAGCCAAATCCGGTCACCCGGGTGCACCGATGGGCATGGCCGATATCGCCGAAGTGCTGTGGCGCGACTATCTTAACCATAATCCGGCTAACCCTAACTGGGCCAACCGTGACCGCTTCGTACTGTCTAACGGTCACGCGTCCATGCTGATTTACAGCCTGCTGCACCTCTCCGGCTACGACCTGCCGATTGAAGAACTGAAAAACTTCCGCCAACTGCATTCCAAAACGCCGGGTCACCCTGAATACGGCTACACCGCCGGCGTTGAAACCACCACCGGCCCGCTGGGGCAGGGTATCGCCAATGCAGTGGGCATGGCGATTGCCGAGCGCACGCTGGCGGCGCAGTTCAACCGTCCGGGCCACGAGATTGTTAACCACCACACCTACACCTTCCTCGGTGACGGCTGCATGATGGAAGGGATTTCCCACGAAGTCTGTTCGCTGGCAGGCACCATGAAGCTCGGCAAACTGACTGCGTTTTATGATGACAACGGCATTTCCATTGACGGCCATGTTGAAGGCTGGTTTACCGACGATACCGCCGCCCGCTTTGAAGCCTACGGCTGGCATGTGGTGCGCGGCGTGGACGGTCACGACGCGGACGCTATCAAACGCGCCATCGGCGAAGCCCAGCTTGTCACTGATAAACCGTCACTGCTGATGTGCAAAACCGTGATTGGTTTTGGTTCTCCGAACAAGGCAGGTACGCACGACTCGCACGGTGCGCCATTGGGCGAGGCAGAAGTTGCGGCTTCCCGCGAACAACTGGGCTGGACGCACGCGCCGTTTGATATCCCGGCTGACATTTATGCCGCCTGGGATGCCAAACCGGCTGGTCAGCGTAAGGAAGCGGCCTGGGACGAGGCATTTGCTGCCTATGCCAGCGCGTACCCGGAACTGGCTGCCGAATTCAAACGCCGCACTGGCGGTGAACTGCCCGCCAACTGGCAGGCAGAGGCACAGAAATTTATCGAAGACCTGCAAGCGAATCCGGCGAAAATTGCCAGCCGCAAAGCCTCACAGAACGCGCTGGAAGCCTACGGCAAACTGCTGCCGGAATTCCTGGGCGGCTCTGCCGACCTGGCACCGAGCAACCTGACCATCTGGTCTGGTTCGGTGTCGCTGGATAAAGACCACGCAGGCAACTATATCCACTACGGCGTGCGCGAATTCGGTATGACGGCGATTGCCAACGGGATTGCGCTGCACGGTGGCTTTGTGCCGTACACCGCGACCTTCCTGATGTTTGTGGAATACGCCCGTAATGCGGTGCGTATGGCTGCACTGATGAAAATCCGCAGCATCTACGTCTACACCCACGACTCTATCGGTCTGGGCGAAGACGGCCCGACGCACCAGCCGGTTGAACAGCTGGCGAGCCTGCGCGTAACGCCAAACATGAGCAACTGGCGTCCGGCGGATCAGGTGGAAACGGCGGTAGCGTGGAAATACGCCATCGAGCGTCAGGACGGCCCGACGTCGCTGATCCTGTCACGTCAGAACCTGGCGCAGCAACCCCGTACCGCTGAGCAACTGGCGAACGTAGCGAAAGGCGGTTACGTGCTGAAAGACAGCGACGGGCAGCCGGAGCTGATCCTGATTGCCACCGGCTCTGAAGTGGAGCTGGCCGTGGGGGCGTATGACAAACTGACTGCCGCAGGCCGCAAGGTGCGCGTGGTGTCGATGCCGTCAACGGATGCGTTCGATAAGCAGGATGCAGCCTACCGTGAAGCGGTGCTGCCGAAAGCGGTAGCGGCGCGCGTGGCGATTGAAGCCGGTATCGCGGACTACTGGTTCAAGTACGTCGGCCTGAACGGTGCGATTGTTGGTATGACGAGCTTCGGCGAATCAGCGCCGGCTGAACTGCTGTTCGAAGAATTCGGCTTTACCGTTGATAACGTGGTCGAAAAAGCGCAGGCGTTGCTGAACTGACAGGGTAATAAAGTAGTACCACGATGTGGTGTGAACAAGGATCGCAAACAGATACACCGCTTGCGATCCAACACCATTCATTGATTTCACTATATCAGCAGTATCTGTTAGTCCCTTCCAGACACGGTGGTACGACTGAACATTTAATCGTATTTTTAGCCCATGAGGATGTTAAATGAATTGAGCATTCGCTAATATCAGCCTTATAGAAAAATTATGGAAAATTTTTTGTGGCAACAATTGCAGATATCGCTCAAAAAGCCGGGGTGGCAGCGTCAACCGTTTCTCGCGTGCTTAATAACGATCCTACCTTGTCCGTAACCAAAGAAAAGCGTCAGCTCATCAAGAAAATTGCCTATGAGCTGGCATATTTATCGCCCACACAACGTAAGCAGCAGAAAAAAAGGTTAGAGAACTCGCTTGTGGTGCGATCTCATTTCAAAATGGATAATGACAACTTATTAAATCTTGCCGTCGTCCACTTTCTTACGCCTTCAGAAGAACTCAACGACCCTTATTTTACCGCAATGCGTATTGGTATTGAAAACCGCTGCCACCATTTTAATATTTCGTTGCGCAATCTATTCACCACAAATTTATCATCCAATGGTCAGACTTTAGCGCAGGCACAGGCGATCATTTGCGTAGGTCACTTTAGCGATAACGATACCGCCTTAATCTATTCATTAAATAAGAATTTGATTTTTATAGATTCTGCTCCCCTCGATAAACAATGCGATGCCGTACTTTTTGATCGCGAAGCGGCTGCACGCGAAGTCTTACATTACATTGTTAATAGCGGAGCTCAACGCCCCGCATTTATAGGGAACAATGAGAGCCGACTGCATGTATTTCAAGAGATAACCCAAAAATACGGTATCTACCACGAATCGCGATGTAAGATCAGCCAGTTATTCTGTATTGAGTCCGGCTATCAGGCAATGAATGAGTTACTGCAACAAAAAGAATGGCCTGATGTCGTATTCGCAGCAACAGACATTATCGCTATTGGCGTGTATCGTGCGATCCAAGAGAAAGGCATTTCAATCCCTAAGCAAATCAAAGTGATCGGGATGAATGATATCCCTACGGCACAGCACCTCAATCCCAGCTTGACCACAATGCGGCTCTACCCTACTGAAATGGGTGAAGCCGCCGTCGATCTATTTTTAGAGCTGGTCGCGGGACGCTATTATAAGAAACACGTACAGGTTGGTTATGAAATGGTCTGGCGCGAAAGTTTCACACTCAGCCCGATATAACCTTACCCGTATTATAGTTATATTTCTTACCTTTATGAGTAAGTTGCGCGGCCAGAGAGCATCAATTAGCGGTTATTTTCCATAGCTGATTCAATCCTCCATTATCATGCCATTGAATACCTGATGCACCATTCTCTGTCGAACGACTACTGATATCCAAAAGCTTTCCGCTATTTCTATTCATGATTTTATAATAACCGTCTCCAGCATCCAAAATCAGCCATTGCTGGCTAAAATGGCCGGTGTTATACATTTGGATAATTTGCGCCCCCTCTTCATTGGCACCGGAAGCAATATCAATGTACTTTCCACTATTAACACTCACCACATTAAAATAACCGTTACCCATCGCGTTAAAATAAAAACGCTGGCTGTCCCAGTTACCATCGCTGTATTGTTCAAGCAATGCGCCATCTTCGTGTGAACCGCCCACGACATTGAGCGATTTACCGCTATGTCGATTAGCGATCTTATAACGTGTTCCAGTGATAAAATTGATTTGCGACTCAGCAAACGCATCCAGTGCCCGGGTAAATTGCAATACATTGTTTGAAACTCGCGTCGTCGTACCTAATGCGTAGCCATCCGGCAACACGCTGGCATTCCCCGCGGGTTCCCAATAAAAAACCCCAATCCCTTTATTTCCCGGTACCGCTTTAACAAGATTAATCGTATCCTTAATCGTCCAGTAGCTATCTGTCGGGTTGGTCTCCAAACCACCCACTTCAACAACCATGACTTCCTTACCATAGCGGCTCGCCATATCATTGAGGTTGCTAGCCAGTGCGCCAGTAAGCTCCCAATAATTTTTCCCCTCCCAATAGGGGTAAAATGAAAAACCAATCACATCGGTTTTCCCACCGTGCGTAGTGAGGAAATTGTCAAAAAACCAGCGAGCGTTCGAATTATTATTCCCATGCGCCAAATGGCTGATCACCTTGGAAGAAGGGCTGGCTGCTTTAACCGCATCATAGCCAGCATTCAGTAGCTGCGTTAAATTGGCAAATCGGCTTGTACTGCCTTCCGGTAGTAAAATTCCGGGGTTCATTTCGTTACCAACCTGCACCCATTCCGGCGTCACGCCTGCGGCAATGAGCGCAGTCATCACCTCATGTGTATGGTTATAAACGGCCGTCGTTAATTGACCAAGATTGTAATTCGCCCACGCGGCTGGCTTGATTTGATGACCTGGATCTGCGAAAACATCGCTGTAGTGGAAATCCACCATGACGCGCATTCCCATCGTTTTGGCACGCTGTGCGGCATCCACCACGCGGGTTTTATCCGTGTAGCCAAGCATCGTCCAGGTCGTATTATCTTTATGCCATAACGCGCTAGGATCGGGGTTAACAAAAATACGCAACCGTACAGCGTTGATGCCGTGATCGCGCAATATCTGTAATACATCGCGCGGCGTTCCGGCATCATCACGCCAGCTTACTCCTCGATCTTCTAATTGCTTTACCCAGCCAATATCCGCGCCATAAGCAAACGGCTGTGCCGCTTTCGCCAGATTGGTCGCCGTGAACCCTATAAATAGCATTAACAATACAGAGATGATTCCTGAATAATTATTCTTTTTCATTCACTTCTCCTTGAGGTAATACACTAAAAAGTATTTATGACTTAAATACCCAGGTACAAATTAAAAACAGAAGACTATATTTATAAAAATAAATTTCACATACGAAACCAAGCAGCTAATTTTAATCGCTGCTTGGTTAGGCTTGTCTTTTTTCACTGACGCCATATAGTCTTTTTAATGGCGTTATTATCAGTATTTTTGACCGTTATTTTTAATTAATTCTCTTTCCATCTTCATCAAAAAAATGCAGATTTTCACTACGGCATGTCAGTGGAATCGTTGAATAAGGAACAATACTGTTGTCACCCGACAAATGAACTTTGAAATGATTAACGCCAGAATAAGCACCAAAAATATATGTGGCATTACCCAGCCTTTCGGTTACCTCACTATTGATTGCCAGGCTGACATCTCCGCCATTTGGATCAATACTCAGGTGTTCTGGCCGAATGCCAACGGTAATTTTTTGTCCTATTTTCAGCCCGTGGTTGGCAGCATTAACGGAAAGTGTATTAAGCGTATTGATCAATATACTCACGTTATTTCCTTCAACCTGTATCACTTCACCGGGTAGAAAATTCATATTCGGCGAACCGATAAAACCGGCGACAAAAAGATTTTCTGGCTTATGGTAGAGCTCCATTGGCGTGCCGACCTGCTCAATGTCCCCTTTGTTTAGCACCACGATTTTATCCGCCAGCGTCATTGCTTCTACTTGATCGTGCGTCACATAAATCATGGTATTACGCATTTCCTGGTGCAGCCGGGCAATCTGTAAACGCATTTCCACGCGTAATTCGGCATCAAGGTTCGATAACGGCTCATCAAATAAGAACACTTTAGGATCGCGTACAATTGCCCGCCCGATCGCGACGCGCTGACGCTGACCGCCAGACAGCTGCTTCGGTGTACGATCCAACAAGGCTTCGAGCTGAAGCGTCATCGCCGCCTTTCGCACCATTTTTTCGACTTCGGCTTTAGGGTGCCCATTCATTCTTAACCCAAATCCCATATTTTCAGCCACTGTCATATGTGGGTACAGCGCATAGGATTGGAAAACCATCGCAATCCCTCGCTCTGCGGGATCAAAATGGTTAACTAGACGGTTATCAATATGAATTTCACCATCCGTGATATATTCCAGTCCAGCGATCATTCTCAGCAGCGTCGATTTACCACATCCCGATGGGCCAACGAATACCACAAACTCACCAGAATTAATTTCAAGATTGATACGATGGATCGTTTCCGTCTTATCGTAACGTTTCACTATATTTTTTAGTAAAATATCAGCCATGTGAACCTCAAACGTTAATTTGCCATTGAGAGCGTATTACTTTACCGCTCCCGTCATGCTGGCGATAAATTGCTTCTGCATGGCAAAGAAGATAAGTAAACTGGGAAGTGTAGAAATCACTGTTCCAACCATAATAAGTCCGAAATCTGGAGAATAAGCGGAAGCAAAACTCGATAGCACCAGATTAATCGTTTTTAATTCGTTAGATTGAAGGACAATAAGCGGCCAGAGAAAGGCATTCCATGACGTCATAAACACAATAATAAAAGCAGCAGAATAACTAGCACGCATAATCGGCACGTAGACGTACAAGAAAATTTTCCACTCAGCGACGCTTTCCACACGCGCCGCATCGATCAATTCTCTCGGAAACGTTTTAGTACACTGCCTAAAGTAGAAAATAATAAATGCCCCGGCCACTGTCGGCATGATCACAGCAAAATGCGTATCGAGTAGCCCAGCCTGACCAAACATGGTGAAGAGCGGGATCATTAATGCCGCAAACGGAATCATCATCGTCGTTAATAGCGCCACATAGACACGCTCACGATTCTTGCTGGCATAAATTTCAAACGCATAGCCTGCGATAGAGCACACGACAAGCGTTGATACCGTACTAATCAACGCAATTTTTGACGTGTTCCAGAATACCAGCGCCAGATCCACCTGGCTCGTCAGATTGGTAAAATTGACCAGCAATTGATCGCCAAACGTGAATTTCCCCATGTTAATTTGACTGGTGCTATTGGTACTTGACACCACCATCCAATAGAAAGGGAAAAGCGAAAAAATGCTCATCAACACGAGAAAAATATGCATGAGTATACTGTTAACTTTACTTTTTCTCATATTATCCCTTCCGTGCGGCTTTAAACTGAATCAGTGCCAGCACTGCTGAAAAAACAACAATGACGTATGAAACCGTTGCAGCATAGCCAAAGTTAGGCACAAATTTGAATGACAGATTATAGATATAAAGCGATAACGTCAGCGTCGCATTTGCCGGACCACCATTCGTGATATTCATCGCTTCATCAAACAACTGTAATGTGCCAATGGTTGATGTCACACTGGTAAAAAGAATAACCGGTTTCAATAAGGGTATCGTAATGAAGAAAAATTGCTTAATGGGGCTGACGCCATCAACCCTAGCCGCCTCATAAATTGACTTATCAATATTCTGCATAGCAGAAAGATAAAAAATCATATTATATCCTGTCCAACGCCATGTGATCGCAATAATAATCGTCACCTTTGCCCAGAAAGGATCGGATAGCCATGGAATCGGATCGTCAATAACATGAATAAACAGCAAGAATGAGTTAATCACGCCATCCAGTTCAAACATACTCTTGAAAAGAATTGAGTAGGCCACCAGTGAGGTCACACAAGGCAAAAAGATGGCAATTCTAAACCATTGGCGATATTTAAGCTGAGACGAATTCAAACAAGAAGAAATAGCCAGTGATAATAGAATCATAATGGGAACTTGGATTACCAGAAACGTTAACGTATTCCAAAGTGCCGTTTTGAACATAGGATCACTGAATAAACGAATGATATTTCCCAAGCCAACAAATTGTGTCACCACCCCACGGCCAGACTGAAAAGAGAGCCAAAGTGATTTGAAAATAGGGTATATCGTCATTAAAGCAATTAACCCAACAGCGGTAGCAACAAAAGCCCAGCCGTTGATGTTATAAAGCCTATTCATTTTAGGTTTATACATCATTATTACACCATCTATTTCTGGAGAGAAATGCTTGAGGGCTTGCCACCCTCAAGCTCACACTCGCTACTGCATAATCTGGTTTTTTAATGTCGCTTCAGCACGTTTTAAAACGTTATCAACAGAATCACCTTTCAGTAATGCAGGTATTTCCGCGGCAATGGCGTTATCAACTTCCTGGGTATACATACCGTAGGAAACTTGTGGGATTTCAGTCACCCATTTAGAAAAATCAGCGAACACGGGTTGCCCACCAAAGAACGGATCGTTTACTGCGTAAGCAGGGCCGGAAGTGGCAGGAAGGAAAGTTGCGAGCGCACCACGATCGACCAAAAGGGTTTGATACATGCTGCTATCCGCCGCGAAGGTTTTCTGCAAAAACTCAATCGCCTGTTTAGTGTTTTTCCCACCCTTTAAGACATACCAGCTCGATCCTCCCTGATTGGAGGCATGTATTGCTTTGTCGAGATTCAACCGTGGAATAGGCGCAACACGCCATTTCCCTTTCTGATCCTCAGCACTTTTAATTGAACCAATCACCCATACACCAGAAACCACACTCGCTGATTTCCCGGCATTAAAGCTCCCCACAAAACTAGACCAACCAGAAATAGGACGTGCTATTTTTGCATCATTAATCGCTTTAATCGTTTTTAATGTTTCTTTCAGTGCATTGTTTTTAGTGAGATTGAGCTGCCCTTGATTATCAAAGAACCATTCTCCACCGGACTGCATCATAATGTGAGGAAGAACCACATCGTTCATATCGTAGGTCAGCATATCAACGCCGGTTTTCGCTTTTACCTGCTTGCCGATCTCAATATATTTATCCCAGGTAATATTCACCATATCACTTTCTTTATAGCCGGCAGCTTCCAGATAATCGAGTCGATAGAACATTCCTGCCACGCCAGAATCGAAAGGAACACCGTATACCTTATTCTCTACCGTCATCACTTTAGTTTTATAAGGTGCAAATTTGCTATAATCGATAGAATCTTGTAATGGGATAAACGAGTCAGGATAAGCCTGAAGATATTTCTGAGCATTATAATCTTCAATAAGTACAATATCAGGAAGAGAGTTTTTAACCCCAGAAGCCAGCATTGTATTTAATTTCTGCTCAATATCTTCTTTACCTGAGTCGATCACCTTCAGACTAAAACCTGGATCGGACTTTTTATATACCGACGATGCCTCATGCATTGCCGCGACATTGAAGTTAGGGTCCCAAGCCCACACGGTGACTTCAGCAGCCAGGCTTTGACTCGATAAACCCAGCGTGAGGAATGAAACTGCAAATAGGGCAGGTACTTTATTCTTGATCTTCATCAGAGCAGTCCTTCTTTACTTTTTGTAAAGAGAGGATATGAGTTACCGCATAATGAAGCAACGAGTTACACCGCTTACATTCTTTCATCCGGTGATACGGGTCACACAACAGGGGAAAAAATGACTAAATATTCGATCTAAATACAAAAAATTTAGGAAAAATTTCCTCCCATAAATCCCATTCCAGTTGACAACACTGATCAAATCAAAAGCAAATAAAACAATAAGTAATTGAAAATAAAACAAAAAATGAAAATACAAAAACAAATAAAAAGATTATTCAGCTAATATTAACCATAATCGAACCTTCACCCTGGAATTACACAAAAATGAAAGCGTTACCACACTGAATCAAGAGGCACACGAGGATACCGGTGTGCCGCAAAGTATGTCTACGTTCTGGCAAACCAACCGTGAATGATGGCGTGCTGTAGCAGCATGATGGTCTTACCGTCTTTAATCCGGCCATCGTTCATCATCGCGACGGCTTCACTGAACGGCAGTTCCAGTACCTCAATATCTTCATCTTCCACGCCACCGCCCGCATTATCCCGCAGCGATTCATCATATTCGGCAGCGAAAAAGTACACACGTTCCGTCACGCTGCCCGGCGACATATAGGCATAGAACAGTTTCTCGACGTTGCCGATCGCATAGCCCGTTTCTTCTATTGCCTCGTTACGAATGCACTCTTCGGGCGAATGATCGTCCAGCAAACCCGCGCAAGTTTCCAGCAGCATGCCGCTTTCGTTGCCGTTAACGAAGGTGGGAATACGGAATTGTCGTGTCAGAATCACCATGCCTTTCTCCCGGTTGTACAACAGAATCGTCGCACCATCACCCCGGTCGTAAACTTCACGGACCTGGCGAACTGTACCGCCATTATTTCTTTTTAAATCAAAAGTATATTTATTCAGAATATACCAGTTATCGGATAGCAGCTTCTTTTCGACGATATCAATAGGAGACGACATGCAAACACCTCGGCGATCGATGATTGGAAAGGCTCATTCATTTATAACAACGTAGATTCATCATATCCCCTTTTATTTGATGAGAAAACGGGCAGGATAACGGCGCATTCCTGTTCTGGTTCGTCGTATGATAGACCTCTCTACCTTATCGCTGATCGCTACAATCGCCCTGGAGAAACCATGCCATACGTCAATATCAAAATTACCAATGAAGGTGTCACCGCTGAACAAAAACGTCAGTTGATTGAGGGCGTGACACAGTTGCTGGTCGATGTGCTCGACAAAAACCCGAAAACAACCGTGGTCGTAATTGATGAAGTCGAAACAGACAATTGGGGGATCGGCGGCGTGCCAGTAACAGCGTTGAGAAAAGCGGCAGGAAAGCCATCAACGCCGTCTGATGTGGATTAGCGATGTTTAATCGCAATGCATTAATTTTATTCCTGAAAAACCAATCTGGAACCGTGCTATTAGATGTCGTTTACCCCAGATTTTCTGTACAGCGCTATACCGCAGAAGACTTTACTTCTGTTGAATCTGAACAGCGTATTGGCATCAGCAGAGCCCCGAAAACCGCTACGGATAACGGATTGCTATTCTGGATTTATGCGGAATTGGCAGAGGGATTGTGCAATCCTGAACACTATCTGCTAAACGCTTATTTTAAGCGCATAGACGAAGCCACATTTAATACGCAGGTCAAGAATTATTGCGGCGATCTGCGACACCCCCCAGCCTTACCCTTGTCTAACCAACTCTTTCTCGGAGCCTTACTGATGTACGAACCAGATACTGATATGCTGGTATCCATCTTTGCCGAATATGAACAGGAATACCTGCATTTTTTCTGGGAGTCCACCGCTTAAGGGATCAAGAAATATGGATATTGAACAGTTAGCCGATGCGCTATACGAGGATTTAAACGGCTATATTTCCAGCGTGCAGTACACCAATACGAATACGCTAACGATTCATTTTTATTGCGATAACTGGCGCTATGACGAGCAGAACCATTGCTCTGTGTACTGTGAACCACCTGAATCTTATCTTCGCCATTTTATTATTTATTGTTATGGCGTTGCCGAACATGACATCCAACCGGCCAGCTCCGGCGAACTGACATTTACCGATCGGCATCCGCTATTGTGGGACTACAACACACAGAAAGGCGGTTTGTACTATTCCACGGCGACAACGACATCAAGCTATGAACTACTCGGGCGCATCTGGGCGGCTCACCAACATCTTCTCAGCGACTGGCGACCAATGAGTCGTTACATCAACACGTATCGACACCAAGGAGAGTTAATATTTGGCAATGATGGCAACGGATTACTCGCTAACGGCCCCAAACCTTTACTAGACGCTTATCAACACGCGTTATCCAGCGTGCTTAAAACTCGCTTCGTTCCCTCCGTTGAAATGAAAGGGGGCGTTAAAGCCTTGCTCTTTGATGCTGGTTTTGTCATCTGCAAACATGTGGAACTACAAGAAATCTTCCCCGAGACTGAAATATCAGCAGACCAAGGAAACACCGCATATTGAATGCTCATGAGACGATGATGAATGAACGAGTTGCAAGAAATTCAACAGTGGTATCAGGCGCAGTGTAACGGGACGTGGGAACACACGTTCGGTATTAGCATCGATACGCTGGATAACCCTGGCTGGAAAGTAAAAATCGATCTGGCTGAAACATCACTTGCTGGCAAGCCTTTTGCCCCACTGAGTCAGGGCGAGCAATCAGAAGACAGCGATTGGCTATTCTGTAAAACGGAAAACCTGCAATTCATTGGCTTTTGTAGCGTCAGTAATCTGCCAAAACTGTTAGCCATTTTTCTCAACTGGTGTGGTGATGATAAAACATAAAACCGCTGAGTTTACAGTAAGGCTATGTTTAGCCGCTGAATCAACAAGGCACTCCCCCTGCCGCTCTGGCTATCGACCTAACCATAAAGATCCGGCTAGCGGCGCTTATTTTATGGGGCAATTCCATTTTGACGGTGAAATTGCCCCTGGGCAAACCACCTCAGCCACCGTCACCGTCATCGCGTCCACAGAACAACTTGAAACGCTTTCTCGCGTCGGCGAATGGACGCTATGGGAAGGACCACACTATGTGGGTAAGGCCACGCTGGATCAATAACGCGGCACCGTTTCGGTAGAGAGAAATATGCCCGTCTCCCCCAGACTTATATTCCCAGCATCGTATCAACCAGCAGATACATATTCAGGGAAACGACCAGCACGACAATGAGTTGCCCGATGCGCTGTACCCATTTGCCGTTAACCATCGAGCCCATCAGTTCACGGTTACCAGTGAAAGACAATAACGGAACCAGTGCCAGCGCAATCCCGAAGCTCAGTATCACCTGACTCAGCACCAACACTCGCGTCGGGTCCATACCGGACAGGATCACGATAAATGACGGCAACATTGTGACAGTACGGCGAACCCAGAGCGGAATATGGAAACGCACGAATCCCTGCATCACCACCTGCCCTGCCAGCGTACCAACGACGGTAGAGGAAAGGCCCGCAGCCACCAAACTTAAGCCGAAAATGACTGCGGCAGCTTTTCCTAACAGCGGCTCAAGCGTGAGATAGGCTTTATCCAGATCGGCAATATCCTGATTACCGCTAAAATGGAACGCTGCGGCGGCTGTTGCCATCATCGCCAGATTGACGAATCCCGCTATCGTCATCGCAATCGCGACATCGACTTTCGTTGCCGAATAGCGTTCGGCACGGGTATGGTTTCCCTCATGTTGCGTCAGCGAAGAGTGCAGGTAAATCACATGCGGCATAATGGTTGCCCCTAACACACCCGCCGCTAGCAGCACGGCATCGGAGGTCGGTAGACTAGGGATTGCCATGCCTGTGGCTAACGCGGACAGTTCAGGCTGAGAAAATACCAGCTCGACAATATACGCTGCTGCCACAAACAGCAGCAGCCCGCCGATGACCATTTCTAACGGTTTCTGCCCACGTTGTTGCAGCATGAGAATCAGGAAAGTAGCGATGGCGGTGAGGATTGCGCCTTCCAGCAGTGACACGCCCAGCAACAATTTGAAGCCAATCGCCGCCCCGATAAACTCGGCTAAATCAGTCGCCATCGCAATAATTTCGGCCTGCACCCAGTAAGCCCAAACGGCCGGGCGCGGGAAACGATCGCGGATATGCTCAGCCAGATTCTTACCCGTTGCGATCCCCAATTTGGCGGACAACAGTTGGATCAGCATCGCCATCAGGTTGGCCCACACCACCACCCACAGCAGCGTGTAGCCATAGGCCGCGCCTGACTGGATATTTGTGGCAAAGTTACCGGGATCGATATAGCCAATTGCCGCGATAAATGCCGGGCCCATCAGAGAAAGTTTGACCTTCCTTGATGTACGGCTTGTGGACTCAATAGCACGACTACCCGGCATAGTATGACCCTTCTAACACTGTTGTTTTATTACTCTCACAAAAACGATAATGATTATCAAGTGCATTTAGGGTGGTAATACCAATTCTTTTGATAGTTAACGATGATGAGTCATTCAAAAGCTAAAAAACATCTTTTTTATCAAACAAATCTTAACAAAATGTACACTAAATAATTCAAGTTGCAGGAAGGCGGCAACACAGTGAATCCCCAGGAGCTTACATAAATAAGTGACTGGGGTGAGCGAGGACAAATCGGCTAAGCCGATTTGAACGCCGCTTGCGGCGGCCTAATAGGGCGAGGCTCAGAGATGAGCCGAGTATTGCCAACGCACATGCCGTTTGAAGTATGACGGGGATATAAACAAAAAACCCCATGCGGTGGACACGGGGTTTGGATGAAGATACGTCTTAAATAGCGTGCGTAAAAGCAGAAAATATTAGTCTTGTGCTTTTGAAACCGCAACCATCGCCGGGCGCAGTAAACGGCCGTTCAGCGTATAGCCTTTTTGCATGACCATCATGACATGGTTCGGCTGGTGATCGGCCGAAGGTAGCATGGTCATCGCCTGATGCACTTCTGGGTTAAACGGCACACCCACATCACCCACAACCTCGATGCCAAACTTATGCACGGCATCCAGCAACGATTTCAGCGTCAGTTCGACACCTTCAATCATCGCAGACAATGATTCGTTGGCTTTGTCCGCCGTATCCAGCGCACGTTCCAGATTATCGATGACTGGCAGCATTTCATTGGCAAATTTCTCTACCGCAAATTTATGCGCCTTCTCGATATCCATTTCCGCACGGCGGCGAACGTTATCGGCTTCGGCACGAACGCGAAGCATATTGTCACGTTCGCGCTGTTGCAGCTCACTAAACTGGGCTTCCAGCTCGGCGATGCGCGCATCACGCGGGTCAGCTACGTCTGCCGTCTCTGGCGCGGCATCCGCTTGCTGCCCTTTTGCTGCTTCCTTTTGATCCAGGACTTGCTCGTCAGGCGTTTTCTGTTCTTTACTACTCATGAAATTCTCCGCGGTTTAGCATTAATCTCGCTAGTTGCTTATTATGGGGATCAAAATCGGGGATTCAAGAGAACCTGTCATATATTGGTTCCCAACGCTGCCGATACACCACGCTGAGGACAAAACAGCAATGAACACACCGCTTACAATGAACAGGCCGTTTAATTGTATTGGCATTGTCGGCCACCCGCGCCACCCAACGGCGTTGGCAACGCATGAGATGCTCTATCATTGGCTCACCGAAAAAGGTTACTCCGTTCTGATCGAACAGCAGATTGCGCGGGAACTTAACCTCAAAAACGCACCGACAGCTAGCCTTGCCGACATCGGTCAGCAGGCGGATCTGGCAGTGGTGGTCGGCGGTGATGGCAACATGCTGGGCGCAGCACGCGTGCTGTCGCGCTATGACATCAAAGTCATCGGCGTAAACCGTGGTAATCTCGGCTTTTTAACCGATCTCGATCCCGATCATGCCCAGCAGCAACTTTCTGACGTGCTCGACGGCCATTACCTGAGCGAACAGCGTTTCATGCTGGAAGCGCACGTTTGCCGCGCAAACCAGCCCGATAGCATCAGCACCGCCATTAATGAAGTCGTGCTTCACCCAGGGAAAGTCGCACACATGATTGAATTTGAAGTCTATATTGACGACAAATTCGCTTTCTCTCAGCGTTCAGACGGCCTGATTATCGCCACGCCAACCGGCTCAACCGCCTATTCGCTTTCTGCCGGTGGCCCGATCTTAACGCCGTCTTTGGAAGCCATTGCGCTGGTGCCCATGTTCCCGCACACATTGTCTGCCCGCCCGCTGGTCATCAACAGTAGCAGCACAATTCGGCTGAAATTTTCTTGCATCACTAACGATCTGGAAATCAGCTGCGACAGCCAGATTGCGCTACCGGTGCAAGAGGGCGAAGAGGTTCTGATTCGCCGCAGCGAACATCACCTGAATTTGATTCATCCAGAAAATTACAGTTATTTCAATACACTAAGTTCAAAACTTGGCTGGTCAAAAAAATTATTCTAAGATTCCACTAATCTACTTTACTGTATATAAAACCAGTTTATACTGTATGTAAACACAGTCCTCATACAGGAAAACTATCATGCTGGCGCAACTCACTATCAGTAACTTCGCCATCGTGCGCGAATTAGAGATCGATTTTCAATCAGGAATGAGTGTCATCACCGGGGAAACCGGTGCGGGGAAATCGATTGCTATTGATGCCCTCGGCTTATGTCTGGGAAATCGTTCTGACGCCAGCATGGTCAGGCCGGGATCTGCCCGAGCCGACATCTGCGCCCGTTTTGCGCTAGCAGATACCCCAACGGCACGTCAGTGGCTGGAAGAAAACCAGTTGGATGACAGCAACGAGTGCCTGTTACGTCGCGTCATTAGTGCTGATGGTCGTTCACGCGGCTTTATTAACGGCACCGCCGTGCCACTGTCTCAACTGCGTGAACTCGGCCAGCACCTGATTCAGGTACATGGCCAGCATGCCCATCAGCTACTGCTGCGCCCCGATCATCAAAAACACCTGCTGGATGCCTATGCCGATGAACCGAAACTGCTGGTTGCTATGCAGCAGGTTTGGCATCAGTGGCACCAAAGCTGCCGCGCTCTGGCGCAGCTGCAACAGGCGGCTATTGAACGCGAAGCCCGCCGGGAGCTGCTGCAATACCAATTAAAAGAGCTGAATGAATTCTCCCCACAGCCCGGCGAATACGAACAGATTGACGTTGAATATAAACGTCTGGCAAATAGCGGCCAGTTGTTGACGATGAGCCAGCAGGCCATGCAGTTGCTGAGCGAAGACGAAGAGCAGAACATCATCAGTATGCTGCACAGCGTAAAACATCAGCTTGGCGAACTCATCGGTATGGATGACAAGCTGTCCGGCGTGTTATCCATGATCGAAGAAGCAGGCATTCAGCTTAGCGAAGCCAGCGATGAACTGCGCCACTACAGCGAACAAATGGACCTCGACCCGATTCGGCTGTATGAGCTAGAACAACGCCTGTCGCGCCAGCTTACACTGGCACGCAAACACCATGTTGCTCCAGAAGCGCTTCCAGCGTTCCATCAGCAGTTGCTGGAAGAACAGCAACAGTTGGAACAGCAGGAAAGCGACCATGACTCGCTCAGCGCCTCCGTCGGCGAATATCACCAGCAGGCATTGCATCTGGCGCAACAGCTTCACCTGCGTCGTCAGCACCACGCGAGTGAACTGGCACAGCTCATCACCGCCAATATGCGTGAACTGGCAATGCCGCACGGTCACTTCACCATTGATGTCTCGTTTACGCCGGACAGCCTGACGGCCACCGGTGCCGACAGTATTGAATTCCGCGTCACCACTAACCCCGGCCAGCCGCACCAGACGCTGGCGAAAGTGGTATCGGGCGGCGAACTGTCACGTATCGCACTGATAATTCAAGTCATCACCGCGAAGAAAATGGACACCCCTGCAATGATCTTCGATGAGGTCGATGTGGGAATCAGCGGGCCAACCGCCGCCATCGTCGGCAGGATGCTGCGCCAGCTCGGCGAATCTACGCAGGTTATGTGTGTGACACACTTGCCGCAGGTCGCAGGCTGTGGTCACCAACACTTCTTCGTGAGTAAACAAACGGACGGTGCAGAAACGGAAACCCTGATGCAATCGTTGGATAAACGAGCACGGTTACAAGAGCTAGCTCGCCTCCTGGGTGGCAGCGCCGTGACCAAAAACACGCTGGCGAACGCGAAAGAACTGCTGGCGGCGTAAAATTTGCTGCCACCAAGGGCTAGAAAGAGGCGTAGCGGGTAAAAAAGCTCAACTTTTTTACCTTCCTGAGGTCATACAATCGCCTTGCAGGTTTCCAAGTCCTGCAAGGTCTATTATCATCGGCAACCTATGCCCTTAAGGAATGTAATCACTATGCGCTGTAAAACGCTGACTGTCGTCGCCGCGGTGGTTGTTATGCTGACCGCCGGTTGTTCCACACTGGAAAAGGTGGTCTATCGGCCGGACATCAATCAGGGAAACTATCTGGCACCGGCTGACGTTGCAAAAATTCACACCGGCATGACCAAACAACAGGTCGCTTATACGCTGGGTACACCTATGATGCAGGACCCGTTTGGCAGCGATACGTGGTTTTACGTCTTCCGCCAACAGCCTGGTCATGAATCGGTAAAACAGCAAACGCTGACGCTCACCTTCAGCGGCGGTGGTGTGCTGACCAACATCAACAACAAGCCTGCGCTGGATTAATACTTTCCACGCTGCTTAGTTGAATCAAGATGAACGATCTTGGCAGCCAATGCTTTGAGACGAAGCCCACAATGGGCTGGCTCTTAGAGAAATCGGCGCACACGAGGTTTGGTGTCTGGTATGGCAGGAATAACAGCAGGCAAATCTGAAGTCTTCAGATTTGCCTGTATTTTTTGTCAGGAAATATCGGTCAGAGCAATCGGTGGAAACACCATATGTCGTTTAACGACACAACTCAGGATTTACTCTTAGAACGCTCCGCCCGCTGACGGCGTAGCTCTTTAGGATCGGCAATCAACGGACGATAAATTTCCACGCGATCGCCGTCATTCAGCATATCACTCAACTTCGCTGCACGGCTGTAAATCCCCACTTTATTCACCTGCAAATCGATATCATGGCGCAGCTCCAGCAGTCCCGATGCGACAATAGCCTGCTCAACCGTGCAGCCCTCTTCCAGCGTCACCGTGCGTAGGTACTGACGTTCTGGCAACGCGTACACCACATCAACCTGCATTGCGGACACGGTAGACCTCTTTTGCTCGTTGCGTGAAAGCTTGCACCATATTTCCTGCCAGCTCCTTGAATACTTTGCCAAAAGCGAGTTCAATCAAGGCATTGGTGAATTCAAATTCCAGGTGCAGCTCGACTTTGCAGGCATCGACGCTCAACGGCGTAAAATGCCAATCGCCGCCTAACTGACGGAATGGGCCATCGACCAATTGCATATTGATATTCTGGTTGTGCGTCAGCGTATTACGTGTAGTAAATGTCTTGCTGATACCGGCTTTGGAAACGTCGACTGCGGCAGTCATCTCCCTTTCTGACGAAGAGAGCACGCGGCTCCCCGTACAGCCCGGTAAAAACGCGGGATAGGAAGCGACATCATTCACCAGCTTGTACATCTGTTCTGCACTGAACGATACCAGTGCGGAGCGACTTATCTTTGGCATACTATTTTCCGAAATTCATAAAACGCGCAAAATAATAGCACTGATAGACCGACAGACAAAAATTCTGCGAAGCTTATCGCACGATATCATTAACCACGACACGGACGCACGGCGGGGATTTCATTCCCAATGACATCCAGTATAATGACGGCACTATGACAAAGAAAAAAGCATACAAACCCGGTTCCGCCACCATTGCGCAGAACAAGCGCGCCCGTCACGAATACTTCATTGAGGAAGAATTTGAGGCTGGCCTTGCGCTGCAAGGATGGGAAGTCAAATCACTGCGCGCAGGCAAAGCAAACCTCAGCGATAGCTATGTCACCTTCATGAACGGTGAGGCTTACCTGTTTGGCGCAACGATCACGCCACTGAATGTGGCTTCATCGCACGTCGTTTGCGATCCGATTCGCACGCGTAAACTCTTACTCAACAAACGCGAACTAGATTCGCTGTTTGGCCGCGTCAGTCGCGATGGCTACACGGTCGTCGCGCTGTCCATGTATTGGAAAAATGCCTGGAGCAAAGTCAAAATCGGCGTGGCGAAAGGTAAAAAAGATCACGACAAGCGTGATGATATTAAAGAACGTGAATGGAAGTTAGACAAAGCCCGTATCATGAAGAACGCCAATCGTTAAGTCACTGGCTTAACAACGGTAAGTTCTGGTATACTGGCAATAGTTTCTTGGGGGCTGATTCTGGATTCGACGGGATTTGCAAAGCCCAAGGTGCATGCCGAGGGGCGGTTGGCCTCGTAAAAAGCCGCAAAAAAATAGTCGCAAACGACGAAAACTACGCTTTAGCAGCTTAATAACCTGCTTTGAGCCCTCTCTCCCTAGCCTCCGCTCTTAGGACGGGGATCAAGAGAGGTCAAACCCAAAAGAGATCGTGTGGATGCCTTGCCTGGGGTTGAAGCACTAAATCTAATCAGGCTAGTTTGTTAGTGGCGTGTCTATTCGCAGCTGGCAAGCGAATGTAAAGATAGACTAAGCATGTAGTACCGACGGTAGAGTGGTTCCGGACGGGGGTTCAAATCCCCCCAGCTCCACCAATTTAGACATCGGGTATTACCAGATAAGTCCGATGAAGTACGAAAAGCCCGCATGGCACAAGCCCTGCGGGCTTTTTTGTGTCCGTTATTGTCCGACGATATTCGCCTGAATCCAGAGATTATTGGTATACGAATTGGTATACGGCAGGATATATACCAAAAGGCGTATACCAATTGCATGTGTATACCTGTATACCAATGACAAAGGATTCCTTCATGGCACGGACAACCCGCCCCCTCACCCACACTGAAGTACAAAAAGCCAAAGCGACAGATAAAGATCTGACGTTGCATGACGGCAACGGGTTATTTCTCTTAGTCAAAACTACCGGGAAAAAGCTGTGGCGGTTCCGTTACCAGAAACCAACAACCGGCCAACGCACCATGATCGGGTTTGGCGCTTACCCAGCATTATCGCTAGCTGATGCCCGCGCAATGAGAGACGAGAAACTCTCTTTGTTAGCCAAAGGTATCGATCCACAGGAAAAAGTGGCTAAAGAAGTCGAAGAAGCGCAAATCGCTGTAGAAAGCATCTTCATCAATGTGGCGCGTAGCTGGTTCACGTTGAAACAGACGAATGTCAGCACCGATCACGCCAAAGACATTTGGCACTCACTGGAAAAGGATGTGCTACCAGCGATTGAAAATATCCCGGTGCAGGAAATCAAAGCCCGCACGTTGATACAGGCGCTAGAACCGATTAAAGCCCGTGGCGCACTAGAAACCGTCAGACGCTTGGTACAGCGCATTAATGAAATCATGGTTTATGCGGTAAACACGGGGCTGATTGACACTAACCCCGCCTCCGGCATTGGCATGGCCTTTGAGCGCCCGAAAAAGCAGCACATGCCGACTATCCGGCCAGAAGAACTTCCTAAGCTGATGCGCACCATCGCCATGTCTAACTTGTCCATTCCAACCCGCTGCTTGCTGGAATGGCAGCTACTGACGCTGATCCGCCCAGCGGAAGCCTCCGCCACAGCATGGGCAGAGATCGATATTGAGAAAAGAACGTGGAGCATTCCGGCTGAACGAATGAAAGCCAAGCGCGATCATATCGTCCCGCTTTCCGATCAAGCGCTGGAACTTCTCAACATAATGCTCCCTATCAGCGGCAACCGCGAACACGTATTTCCCAGCCGTAACGATCCTAAAAAACCCATGAACAGCCAGACCGCCAACGCCGCGCTAAAACGCATCGGCTACGGTGGAAAACTGGTCGCACATGGTTTACGCTCAATAGCCAGCACCGCCATGAATGAAGCCGGTTTTAACCCTGATGTGATTGAAGCAGCATTAGCGCATTGTGATAAGAATGAAGTTCGACGGGCTTATAACCGCTCTACCTATCTTGAACAACGTAAAGAGTTGATGGAATGGTGGGGAAGCGAAATACGGAAATAAAATGATGGCCTCAATCAAGAGGCCACTACTTTAAAGTTTGTTTTTAAAATAATCTAGGCAAGATTCTTTTATAATCCCAATTTCCCCACGGGCTGAAAACTCATCGTACTGAGAGTTTGTGATATTTTTTCTTTCGGCTGATTTAATCCCAAGTTTTTTATTTATTTCTTTATCAACTTTAGCTTTAACCCACACAAAGTTCTTTCTTATCATACTTAAAGGGGGCTGATTATGTCCGTACAATCTATCCTTGCCAATGCAGCCGTGAGTATCAGCGACTTTAAAAAGTCCCCTAATGCCGCGCTTAAAGAAGCTAACGGCGAGCCTGTAGCCGTGCTAACCAATGGCCGTCTCTGGCTACTATGTTTCTCCTGAAATATGGGAAGCACTGGCCGATTATCAGGAAGATATCGAACTCGCCAAAATTGCCCGTTCCCGGATGAAGGGGAAACGTGTGAAGGTCGATCTGGATGAGTTATAAGCTGGAGTTTGAAGAGCACGCGCTGAAAGAATTTAAGAAGCTGGCGCGCCCGTGCGGGAGCAGTTTACCAAAAAACTGAAAGAGGTTTTACAACATCCCCACGTTCCCGCCAACCGGCTTCACGGAATGGCTGACTGCTACAAAATCAAACTTCGTTCCGCTGGCTATCGGTTAGTGTATCAAGTGCTTGAACATGAGATCGTAGTACTGGTTTTAGCTGTGGGCAAACGGGAACGCTCAGAGGTTTATAAAGCAGCCAAAGACCAACTATAAACGCGGATGTCTTAAACTCGCGGCTTCCTTGCTATGCAGCATACCTACCATCAAGGTGACGAGTGACTCATCACCTTTTCACCAACTCATCATCCATTAATTTATTGATTATTAAAAATAAAAACCTCTGGTGAAGAGGGTGAACAGTTTTGTGCAAAATCTTTTTATTTGGAAAGCCAGAGAATACTTTTCTCAAAAACATCGGCTAATGGCCGAGTATTGCCGTGGTATCCGGCCACGTTAGCCGCTAACCATTCCTGAACGCCGATCTTTTCAAAAGAGACACCATGGCCACAATTTATAATCATATGCTCGAACAATAAACGCTGAGAACGTCCATTGCCTTCCCGAAACGGATGAACCACATTTAAATCTGAATAATATTCAGCTAACTGAGTGATTAGAGCCGGACGCTCAAGGCCTTGTAAAAAATCATCATTAGGGAGTTGCGTAAAGATTTTATTGGCTTCAATTTCAATACGGGATACGGTGCAAAAACGTGTTTGACCTTTAGAAATATCGATACGCCGTATTTCTCCTGCCCAATCGAATAAATCCCCGAATATTTTCCCGTGCAGCCCACACCAATAATGCAGATCGTAAGACGGTTCTTCAAATTCAATATCGAGAACGGCCAATTCGGATAGCTGACGCTCCGCATCGTCGAATTGGCTGTCATCGTTAATGCCGAGCTTATTTATCAGAACATCACTATCAGGATAGGTATAAGGATCTTGCCCTGAGCCGTATTTATCAGACATAGCCACCCGCTTTATACATAGCAATCAGATTTTTTCTCAGCGCATCCCTTTCCTGCTTGTCAGCGGGAAGCGGAGTATCCTCAACGCTAAACCCTTCAAGACGCATACTGTCCCGATAGTTTTTGAGTTTCACCTGGTTGTAGTAATCACGCTTTTCTTCCAGCGTCACCATACGCGGGGATCGCGTTTTGTTTGGCAATGCTTTTGTGGTGATTTTACGATGTTGTTTGAATATCAACAGATCGGTATTTTTCAGTTTCTCGATCAGCCGTTCCCCGTCGCCAAACACGCCCCATGACGCGATAGACAAGGCTTGCCGCTTGCCATTTTTTACTCGCGTAATGCTGATATCCATAGTTGACTGGAGCGTGTTTAACACGTCCTGTACTTTTCTTTCAGAGATACCCGTAGCGGTGACGATAGATTGCGTATTAGGAGAATCCTCTTGTACCAGAGCTGCGAGTACCGCCATTTCATAACGCATGTGCCTTCACCTTTAATCCGCATATATATGCGATAAAGAGTACCATAACTACGGACTGCCAGTATCTTACCTACATGGGTGACGAGTGACTCATCACCTGTTCATTCACTGTTCATCACTTAACTCGCTAAAAATAAAGATAAAAAATGAAAGGTGTAGAGGGTGAACAGTTTTGTGCAAAATCTTTTTATTTTGGCTACTGACGGTTACATGACGAACGGTGCTTTTCCGTCCTCTCCTTTTAACGCTTGCTGTAACGAGCCTAAGAGTGCTTTTAGTTCACCGCTCAAATACTGGCTGAATGCCTCCCGTCCTAACGTTCTATTAAATACCGCTTGTGGCAGGAATCGGCGCATTTCAGCGCTAAAGCGGCCATCCCCCACAACCTGATCAATGCTTTCTATGCGCTGTGCCAGTAGCTCATCATAATTCGGGATGCGGTAATCCTGTATTTTCTTACGAATCAGATCGATATCATAAGTCGCGTTCTGCTGGATCAGCCACGGTAAGTCCCAAACGTCACGGTAGCGGATATATTTGGTGGTCGCGACGAGCGAAACCAGTTTGTCACACATCACTTCATTTAGCGTTTCACACATGACCAGCGTATCGGAATAACCATCGGGTAAAACCTCATAGTTACGTTTTAGCGTCATCGGCGCTCGGGTATAAGCCGGAATATTGGCGATCTCAATCTTGATCCGCTGTCTCGGCATATCACGTTTTTCCGGTGCGGTGGTCACGGACACCTGCCATTTGTCGATACGGACTTCCTCATAGCCGGGTTCATTCCGTAACTCATTTGGCTCTTTCACGTTGACCCCAAGGCCGTAACGATTCCCCAGATAATCTTCAATACAGGCTTTCATGTTTTTTAGGTCTGCGCCAGAAAACGCAACACCGCCGGCAAAATCCAAATCTTCACTGAAGCGGTTTGCGCCATGACACAACCTTAACGATGTCCCGCCCTGAAAAGTAAGCTGTTCTAACAAGCCGGCGCTATCAAGACAGTAGAGAATGTCGTAGTGCAAAAGCTCCTTTTCCACCACATTGCGTAAACCTTCAAGCTCGGCTGATTCCACCGCTTTGCTGACCAGTTCGGCAAAGTTAACTTTCTGATTCATGATATAGCTCCGATTCGTCAATCAGATGGGTATTGCGTCCAACGCGGCGTAAATCCCTCACGGCGGTTTTCTTCGTCGCGTGCCGTAACGGAGAATTGCCAAAATAGGTATCCTGCAAAATCTGCTCTGGTGACCGCTTGGTATGGGTAAATTCAATCACCCCAAAAGGCGTTTTATGTTCTTCGGAACGTCCGGTGGTCATCACCGTGATCCGGTCAATCGGGATTTGAGAAATCACGCCATATTCAGACAAGGCGGATTCGAGGCTAAGATAGTTATATTCACCACGGCGTAGCGCTAACACGATGCGTTCAAGCGTATAGGCATCTTTGCTTTTGGCATGGTTATAAACGTACACGCCGCGAATAGCACGGGTCAGGATGCCATCTTTTACCAAACGATTTAGCCCGGCATTAAACGCTCTTGGCGTATCCTCATGGAAAATCTTGGCTAAATCACGGGAGGTGAAGACATAACGCCCTTGCTTATCGAATGCGTTTAAACGCTCAATAGCAGTGATCCTGTTCATTTATAAGTCCACATGAAAACCATATAATTGCGTCATTCACGTATACTTGAATAAAAAACCCTCGTCAAGTACACACGAATGACACCAATAAATGACATTCGTGTGTACTTACCGAAGAATAGTCATAGATTTAGGTGACAAAAAGGTGGGTTTCACAGGGTGAGATCGTTGGACAAAATCCCTATCACTTTTCAGCATTGGTATACGCTTAGGTATACCAACAAAGTCTGAATTCAAACTTAAAACATTAATATCATAACGTTACGTTGTATATTCAGATTCCCCCAGCGCATGGCGCAAGCCCTGCGGGCTTTTTTGTGTCTGTGATTGTCCGAGATAATCCGGCTAGATTCAGTGACTATTGGTCATAAACAAGGCATACGGACTAACGTTGAGCTGAAAGACGAACCAGCGCCGACTGGCTGCCAAAATGTGAGCTGGCGTCAAACGAACACATCAATACGACATCAACGATGAGATTCTTTTAATCGTATAACCACTTCCCTGCTTTAGCTGACTCAATAATCATCCCTACAGTGAGCGGTTTTAACGCTTGCCGTAGTGGTTTTTTTTGCCAGATTGGGTACTCGTATGCAAAATAATTTCTTCCCTCGAAATTTGAATAATCGATAGTAAAGTGTCCGAATACATCGAGAAGGAAATCGTGCGCATCTTCCGGCAGAAACTGATAGTCATCCTGCAATGTCCAGTCTTTAGTGACTTGCCTAATACTGGATTTAAACCAATGAGCCCTAATAGGGTAATGTTCCATGAGATATTGAATAACCTCATTTTCAGTATTTTTCTCGCTCATACCTGTTTGAATGTATTGTAGGGTGAAAATCGTTTGTCTTGAATTATACACAGGCACATTAATCAGGTAGAAAAATGCAGACTATACCCGTAACCGTATTTTCAATGAGTACCTTTATTGGCGATCTCGTTACTTATCCAAACAATGATGATATTTCTGTTCCCAATCCAATCATGCAGGACGTTTTAAGCCTGTTAGATATTGACGTGAATCTGTGCACGCTGTGCGATCACTATTTTGATGATGTCGTCTGTGGTCAGGGGGACATTTGGGTGTACCGTTCAGCTTCGCTCCCCGACACCTATTTCATCATCGATTTCCATGTTGGAATGACGGAGCAATTAGATATCGCCCCCTTTTACATAAAAAGCACTGATCCATTCGTCATTGGGAAAATCAGGCCACTGCTGCGACATTTCTTTGACCAACTGCAATATCAAGTCAGCTATGAAGAAAGTTGTGCGCTGACAAAAGTGAATACGATCATAGCGACCCCACCGGGAACCACATACTGTGTGATCGAAGAAAACGGTTATGAACAAAAGGTCGTGTTTAAGAACTGATGCTTCCTCATAGCCTGGCAATGAGTGATATTCCGCTCACACCTGCGTTAGCAACAGAATGTTGATAAGAAGGGGAGCGCCGTCAGTCCCCTTTTCTGTTACTATCGCGCGTTGGAAAATAGCGGTATGTATGTGAATATATCTCGCATCACATCGCCGCTCTCAAGCACACTTTCACAACGAACGACACGCAGGAGAAATCATGAGCCTTCACCTCTGGCTGGCTTATACAGGTATTATCATCGCCCTGATTGCCATACCGGGCCCCTCTGCCCTCATCAGCATGTCGCACGGTTTACGCTACGGCGCTTCACGCGCAACGGCCACCGTGCTCGGTGGAGTCAGCGCGGCAATGATATTAATGTCCTGTTCAGCATTGGGGTTAGGCGCCATCCTCGCTGCGTCAACTACCGCATTTATCGTATTAAAAATTATTGGTGCGGTTTATCTCATCTGGTTAGGTATCGCATCATGGCGTTCCAAAGATATGACCACCGCGGAACAAGATGTGCTGGAAACAGGGGCTCCGAGCTGGTTTTCGCTATACCGAAAGGGCTTTCTGGTTGGAATCAGCAATCCTAAAGATCTGCTGTTTTTCGCAGCACTGTTCCCAAATTTTATCGATACTAGCGCCCCGCACGCCTTACAGCTCATCATTCTGGCGGTGACCTGGGCTTTCTTCGATTTCAGCATCATGTTTATCTATGCCTGCACCGGCCGCCGTTTATCGGGCCTGTTTTCCAATCCACGCCGCATCAAGCTGTTCAACCGCTCAACGGGTGGGATCTTTATTCTGGCAGGTACCACACTGGCGGCGTCGACGCGTTAAGAAACATGGCTCCTGCTGCCTTCAGGCCAACAGGAGCCACGGTCTTTACGATGCCGTAACAAAATCAGCAATGCCCTTCTCGTCCATCCGATAGCGAACCCACTCATCCTGCGGCTTCGCGCCAATGCTTTTATAGAAATCGATCGCAGGTTGGTTCCAGTCCAGCACACTCCATTCCAGCCGCCCGCACTGTCTTTCCTGTGCAAGACGCGCAACCTGTTTCAGCAGCGCTTTGCCCGCGCCTGCATTACGATACGCCTGCGCGATGTAGAGATCTTCCAGATAGATGCCATATTTCCCCAGCCAGGTTGAATAGCTCATGAAGAAAATCGCATAGCCGATGGGCTTGCCATCAATCTCACAGATCAGCGTTTCGGCCGTCGCACCCTCGCCAAATAACGAGTTCTCAATATCCTCAAGCGAGGCTAATACTTCGTGACGCGCCTTCTCGTATACGGCCAGTTCAATGATTAAATCCAGAATCACGCTCGCATCTGATTTCTGCGCAGCGCGGATAACAATGTTCATAAAGCCTCTTTTTCCAGTGCTCACCATAACCAAGGCTTGCCATGCTACCGGATTAAAAATACTGTATGAACTGCATTTCCTACAGTGACTAATGAACATCATGCATCTGGATTTACGACGTATCGATTTAAATTTGTTGGTGGTGTTTAACAGTGTGTACCAACATCAATCCGTCGCCGCCGCGGCAAAAGAGCTGGCGATGAGTGCATCGGCAGTCAGCCACGCGCTGACGCGTTTACGCAATACGTTTTCCGATGAGCTGTTTTTTCGGGTTGGCAACACCATGCACCCAACCGTATTAGCAGAAGATATCGCCGAGCCGATTGCAGAGAGTCTGACCCTGCTGACGCAAGGTTTAACGCCACGGCCACGCTTTAATCCTGCACGCAGCACGGAAAGCTTTACCTTTTCCATCACCGATTACACTGCATTTTCGGTGTTTCCTACCCTAATGGCACGAATGGAAAAACTGGCCCCTCATATCAAATTCAATCTGGTTTATTCGCCGCAGAGGGTCGCGATTACGGATTTGCTGGCAGGAAAAATCGACTTTGCTTTAGGGTTCACCGATATGACGCAAGCGGAGAACAGAGAGATTGAAGAGATAGACTGGATTGAAGACAGCTATGTCATCATCAGCGCCGCTGATTATCCGTCAGGCGAAGCGCTTACGCTGGAGGATTACCTTTCCGCACGGCATCTTGTCGTTACACCGTGGAATGAATCACGCGGGGTGATTGACTACGCGCTGGATAAGCTCAATAGGAAACGTCATGTTGCATTGAAAACGCCGTCCATGATGAGCGCGCCGTTTATCATTGCCGATTCGACGCTGATCATGGCATTACCGTGCAATGTTGCGAAAATCTTTGCGCAACTTCTGCCGTTACGTATTCACGCCCTGCCTTTCACTGTGCCGTCCTATCGCGTGAAAATTTACAGCCATCGCCGCAATAGCCGTTCAGAAGCCAGCCAGTGGATTAAAAACCTGTTACACAGCTTGATTAATCCCTCGACACAGTAGCGCTATGGGCTTTCGCTATGCATGACCAACCCCATATCTCCGCCCCTATAATTGCTCCAATGATGGGATTCAAAAGCCCCCACAGATAGCAATTTCCCCTCAAAATAGTTCTCTAAGGTGACTTGTCATACAGATAAATAAGAAAAAGGCCACGTTAATTTATTGATATAAAATGGAAATAACTTCGCACACCTTCTGGTCACGCTACTTTTATTGTTATTTTTTTTGTGACCTGTCTAACACATACCAAGAAACGTAACCTTCTTAATAAAATCCGCAATAGTTAATCTCAGCCAAGGAGATAACAATAGCCGCGAGCCTGGCAAGAAGTTCCTCATCCTCTTTCGGAGTTTCCAATGACCAACAATAATAAGCTGAGCGTTGCGGAGAAAATCGGCTTTGGCATGGGCGATGCTGCCTGTGGCATCGTCTATTCTTCCGTAACCATGTTCCTTACCTACTTTTATACGGATATCTATGGCATCTCCGCCGCCGCAGTAGGGGTCATGTTTTTAGTGACTCGCGTGCTGGACGCCATCGTTGACCCGCTGATTGGCCTGATTGCAGACCGCACTAAAACCCGCTGGGGGCACTTTCGCCCATGGCTGGTCTGGTTTGCCGTCCCCTACGCCGTGATTGCCGTATTGGCCTATACCACACCAGAGCTAAATGGCACGGGTAAACTGGTTTATGCCTACATTACCTATACGTTGCTAATGCTGTTCTACACCTTTATCAACATCCCTTACTGTTCACTCGGTGGTGTCATCACCAGCGATGAAAAGGACAGAATTTCCGCGCAGTCGTACCGCTTTACCATTTCCTCAATGGCTGGGCTATTGGTGTCGGTCGGCACGCTGTGGTTGGTTGACTGGATTGGCGGCACCAACAAACAATTGGGTTATCAAGGCACGATGATGATCATGGGCAGCCTGGCTGTCGTGATGCTGTTTTTCTGCTTTTTCACTACAAACGAACGCATTAACCCTGCCGTAGATAAAAATCAGAATGTTTGGGACGATGTCAAAAACCTGCTAAGCAACGATCAGTGGCGCATCGTGGCCATTATTACGTTCTTTTCCAGTATGGCAGGCGTCATGCGTGGCGCGGCAACGCTGTATTACGCAACTTACCTGATGGTAGGACCGGAACAAGGCAGCGCCGCCGGAACGGCAATGAAATCTGCGTTTATTACCACCAGCGTTGTCGGCACTATTATTGGTGCGATGATGGCAGGTTATTTTGGCAAGCGCTTCAGCAGCATAAGCCTGTTCAAAAACATCAACCTGCTGCTGGTATTTGTTGGCATCATCCTGTTCATGGTGCCGCCACAGTGGCTGGCTGTCGTCTTCCCACTCTACTTTTTGATCGGCTTTTTCCACCAGATGTACCAACCATTCAAATGGAACATGATGGCGAACGCCGCCGATTATGGAGAATGGAAAACAGGCCGCCGCATTACCGGTCTCTCCTTCTCAGGCAATCTGTTTGCACTGAAGTTGGGTATGGCAATTGCGGGGGCGATCGTTGGCTTTTCGCTCGGCTGGTTCGGCTATGTGGCGGGTTCCCCCACGCAAACGCCGCTCGCCACCGCAGGGATTATTGGCCTGCTGAGCATCGGCCCTTCACTTTCCTATCTGGTACTTTACTGGCTGGTACGTTTTTACAAGCTAGACGATAAAACGATGGAAACCATTCAGGCCGATCTGGCGAAACGCCACAATACGGCCGACCGCGCGGCGGAAAGCGAACTTCCTGTCGATCAGGGCCTGACGCCAAAAGGTGCAGCCTGATCGCGATATCTGCGGGCAGCACGCTGCCCGCCCTTTAACTATCAGGATGATGACATGAGTACAACACATTCTCCCTGGAATCCAGATTTGGGTAACGGGCGCTATAAAAATCCGATTTTATGCGCTGATTATTCCGATCCTGACATCGTGCGCGTCGGCGATGACTTTTATATGGTGTCGTCCAGCTTTAACCACATGCCCGCGCTACCGATCCTGCATTCTCAGGATCTGGTGAACTGGACGCTGATCAATCACGTATTCAGCCGGTTCGATCTGCCAGGATATGAACAATTTCAGCCGGGAAAAGGCGTATGGGCACCCAGCATTCGTTACCATGCTGGAAAATTTTGGGTGTTTTTCAGCACGCCAGATGAAGGGATCTTTATGTCACAGGCTGACGATCCCAGAGGCGAATGGAGCACACCACATTGTCTGAAGCAGGCTAAAGGTTGGATCGACCCGTGCCCGTTCTGGGATGATGACGGCACCGCTTGGCTAATCCACGCTTTCGCCTTCAGCCGCAGCGGTAAGAAACACCTTCTGCAACTGTGCAGAATGGCAGAAGATGGTCGTTCCCTGCTTGATGAAGGAAAGATCGTAGTTGATGGTCGGGCAACGCAACCCACTATTGAAGGGCCGAAGCTGTATAAGCGCAACGGCTGGTATTACATTTTCGCACCAGCAGGTGGCGTTCCCACTGGCTGGCAAACGGTGCTACGTGCACGCTCACTGAATGGGCCGTGGCAAAGCAGGATCGTACTGCATCAGGGCACCACATCGGTTAATGGTCCGCATCAGGGTGGCTGGGTCGAATTAGATAACGGTGAAAGCTGGTTTATACATTTTCAGGATCGCCATGCCTATGGACGAGTCGTCCACCTACAGCCGATGCGCTGGCAGGACGACTGGCCACTGATCGGTGAACTGCATAACGCACAAGGATTAGGGCAACCGGTGCTGGAAGCCATCAAGCCTCGCGTAAGCTTTCCGGTTAGTACGCAGCAGCCCTCAACCTCCGATGATTTTTCTTCGGCAACACTGGGGCGACAGTGGCAATGGCAAGCAAGCCCCGATGAACGCTGGTTAGCGCATACCCAACCGGGGCTTAAGCTATTCTGCCAGACTATGCCGATTCGTGCAGGCGAGTCTTCGTGGTATGACGTGCCGAATTTGCTCATGCAAAAATTCCCGGCTGAGGAATTCGAGGTCACAACAAGCCTGGTGCCAATGTTAGAGCAGGTGGGCGACCGCTGCGGCCTGATTATTTATGGCGAGCGTTTCGCTTACCTCGGCGTAGAGAAAAGCGCAGAAGGTCTTGAATTAGTGACCGGATTCGGCTGGATGAGTGATGCACAGCAGTTGGAACAACACCAGAAGATTTTAGCGGTGTTATCTGGGCAGTTGAACATCACCCTGCGCGTCACCGTGCGGCAAAACGCCATTTGCCAGTTCGCCTGGCTGGGCGATGACGGGGAATATTGTTCGCTTGACGATAGCTTCGCCGCAGGACCTGGCAAATGGGTGGGCGCTAAAGTGGGGTTGTATGCGCTGACAACGGCATCAGGAAATAGCACGAGTCACGCTTGGGTCAAAGAGGTGAAAATTACCGCTATCGATCACTAACCCAATAGCGGCTATAGAGAAGTCACGAGTTTGGCTGCTTGCGCTTCGGTGCAGCACGGGTATCACATTGTTTAGTATTAAATACCGAGAGCATCAGCAGCCTGCTCGCCTTCCGCCTTGGAAAAGTTTGCATAGGTCAGCGCATCAAGTAACGCAGCCCGATCGATCGTCGGATAAATATCCGAGCGCTGCAAAAGCTGGCCGATTTCCTGAACCGTCAACTGAGGGTAGATGGCGTGTGATGCAACGGCGATGTCGCGGGCAGCGTAACCCAGTTTGTGTAAAATCACCGCAATCTGCTGGTGTGTTATCGCATCTTGATACACGGTATAAAGCACATCGGCAATGAGTGTTGACGTCAACACTGAAATGCGGGACACATCACCCGCTCGTCCGCCCAATGCCTGAAGGATATGCTCGACGGCCTGTTCTGGCGTTTTTCCCTGTGCCTGTTGTGAAGCCAGTACGGAAACCAATTTATTTTTTATTTCATCATTTGCCATCATTCGGTTCCTTCATACATTCATTACAGATGTTATTTTTAATACCAGCACGCTACCTGTCATGGCGGCAATGAGCAAACAAAATCATGCATCAGTACTCTTGAATAGGTACAAAAAGACACCGACCTGCTTTGAGGTATATAATAACGCCAATTTTTCGGAAACGCGGTTCTTCCTAATCACGAAGGCAACGTACAGAAAGATCGCTTGAAGTATGACGGGGATAAAACACAGTTTGATACAACTCCGCACACATCGTTCCACCCTCTTTTTTTCTGAAATGCGATAATCCTCCGATAAAAATCGTATTTTCGTTTATGCCCAGTCATTTTCATCGCCTGAAAAGACCATGTAAAATAAAGGGCTTAGTGAGCAAGAAGGCTATAAGTCATGATCACCACCGACGGTAATAACGCAGTCGCCTCTGTGGCGTGGCGAAGCAATGAAGTCATCGCCATTTATCCCATCACCCCCAGTTCCAGTATGGCTGAACACGCCGCCGCCTGGTCGAGCGACGGTGGGCTAAACATATGGGGAGACACGCCACGCGTTGTTGAAATGCAATCGGAGGGCGGCGCGATCGCTACCGTCCACGGCGCATTGCAGACAGGTACACTCGCCACCACGTTTACCTCATCGCAGGGTTTGCTGCTGATGATCCCCACGCTGTATAAGCTGGCCGGTGAGCTAACGCCGTTCGTATTGCACGTCGCTGCCCGTACGGTTGCTACGCATTCACTTTCCATCTTTTGCGATCATTCGGACGTCATGGCTGTACGCCAGACAGGCTGCGCCATGCTGTGCGCCAGCAATGTGCAGGAAGCGCAGGACTTCGCGCTGATTTCACAGATTGCCAGCTTGAACAGTCGCCTACCGTTTATCCATTTCTTCGACGGTTTCCGTACCTCACACGAAATTAATAAAATTGAGCCACTGAGTGATGAGGTGATACGCCAACTGCTACCACAGCAGGCTATTGATGCACACCGTGAGCGAGCACTCACACCAGAACGTCCGGTGATTCGAGGTACGGCATCTAACCCAGATACTTTCTTCCAGGCGCGTGAAGCTACCAATCGGTGGTATGACGCCGCTTATGCGCACGTCGAGCAGGCGATGAATGATTTCGCCGCTGCCACAGGACGTCAGTACCAGCCGTTTGAATACTATGGCCACCCGGAAGCGACCAAAGTCGTCATCCTAATGGGTTCCGGCGTCGGCACCTGCGAAGAAGTGGTTGATGCCCTGTTGACGCACGGTGAGAAAGTTGGCGTAGTGAAAATCCGTCTGTACCGTCCGTTCTCCGCCAAACATCTGCTAGCCGTCATTCCGCAAACGGCAAAGAGCATTGCGGTACTGGATCGAACTAAAGAGCCGGGTGCGCTGGCAGAGCCGCTGTATCTCGATGTGATGACCACGCTGGCAGAGGCATTCTCCGCAGGTGAGCGTTCACTTATGCCACGTGTGATTGGCGGGCGTTACGGACTGTCTTCCAAAGAATTTACCCCGCAGTGCATACAGGCCATCTTTAATGAGTTAGCGCTTGCTAACCCACGCCCCCGTTTCACCGTCGGGATTTATGACGATGTTACCAACCTGTCTCTGCCACTGCCGGAACAGCACTTTCCAAGCAGCGCCTCACTCGAAGCCTTGTTCTACGGTTTGGGGAGTGACGGCACCGTTTCTGCGACCAAGAACGCAATCAAAATCGTCGGTGAAACCACGCCGATGTTTGTACAGGGCTACTTTGTCTATGACTCGAAGAAAGCCGGTAGTCTGACGGTTTCCCACATGCGTGTGGGCCCGCATCCGATAAACTCAGCTTATCTGATCGATCAGGCTGATTTTGTCGCCTGCCATCAGTGGCAGTTTATCGACAAGTACAGCATGGTCGAACGACTAAAACCCGGCGGCGTTTTCCTGATTAACTCGCCGTATAGCAGCGACGATCTGTGGCACCGTTTGCCACAGGAAGTGCAGGCGGGACTGAATCAGCGCAACGCCCGCGTTTATTGCATCAATGCCGCCAAGATTGCCCGCGAGTGTCATCTGGGCGCGCGTATTAATACCGTGATGCAGATGGCGTTTTTCCACCTGTCACAGATTCTGCCAGCCGATGTGGCGGTAGAAAAACTGCGTACCGCCATTGCCAAGAGCTACGGCAGTAAAGGTCAGGAGCTGGTTGAGCGTAACTGGCAGGCGCTGAGCGCCACGCTGGAAGCGCTGGCAGAAGTGCCGCTGGAAGCTGTCAACCCAGACAGCCCACAACGCCCACCGGTGGTTTCTGACGCAGCCCCCGATTTCGTCAAGACCGTCACCGCTGCCATGCTGGCTGGGCTGGGTGATACGCTGCCCGTTTCCGCGCTGCCACCCGATGGCACCTGGCCGACTGGCACCACCAAGTGGGAAAAACGCAATATCGCGGAAGAAATTCCGCTGTGGCAACCGCAGCTCTGTACGCAGTGTAACCACTGTGTCGCCGCCTGCCCACATTCGGCCATCCGTGCTAAAGTTGTCCAGCCCGATGCAATGGAGAATGCGCCTGCTTCGCTGCAATCACTGGATGTAAAAGCACGCGACATGCGTGGCCAGAAATACGTGTTGCAGGTCGCTCCAGAAGACTGCACTGGCTGTAATTTATGTGTTGAAGTCTGCCCGGCCAAAGACCGCCAGAACCCAGAAATCAAAGCCATCAATATGGAATCCCGTCTGGATAATCTGACGGCGGAAAAAGAGAACTTTGATTTCTTCCTGCAACTGCCGGAGATCGACAAATCCACGCTGGAACGTATCGATATCCGTACTTCTCAGTTGATTTCACCGCTATTCGAGTACTCTGGTGCCTGTTCCGGCTGTGGCGAAACGCCGTATATCAAGCTGTTAACGCAGCTCTATGGCGATCGTCTGCTGGTAGCGAATGCGACGGGCTGCTCGTCTATTTATGGCGGTAACCTGCCCACCACGCCGTGGACTACCGATGCTAACGGTCGCGGCCCAGCCTGGGCTAACTCGCTGTTCGAGGATAACGCCGAATTCGGCCTGGGCTTCCGTCTGAGCGTCGATCAACACCGTCAGCGCGCCGTACGCTTGCTCAATAAACTGGCACCGCAGCTGCCGCAAGATCTGGTCAGTGCCTTGCAGGAAGCGTCTATCGCGCCCGATTTGCGCCGTCAGCAGATTGAGCAACTACGTGGATTGCTGAAAGCCGTCAATGATACCGACGCCAAGGTGCTGGCGAACGAAGCCGACCACTTTGTCGATAAATCCATCTGGCTCATTGGTGGAGACGGCTGGGCGTACGACATCGGCTACGGCGGGTTGGATCACGTTATGAGCCTGAGCGAAAACGTCAACGTGCTGGTGCTGGATACGCAGTGTTACTCCAACACTGGCGGCCAGCAGTCCAAAGCCACCCCGCTAGGCGCAGTGACTAAATTTGGTGAGAAAGGGAAACGCAAAGCGCGTAAAGATCTGGGCATTAACGTCATGATGTACGGTCACGTATATGTGGCGCAGATCTCGCTGGGTGCGCAGCTTAATCAAACGGTGAAAGCGATTCAGGAAGCGGAAGCCTGGCCGGGTCCGTCACTCATCATCGCCTACAGCCCGTGTGAAGAACACGGTTACGATCTGGCATTCAGCCACGATCAGATGCGTCAGTTGACGGCAACCGGCTTCTGGCCACTCTATCGCTTCGATCCACGTCGTGCCGAAGAAGGTAAAGCGGCGCTGGTGACGGATTCTCGTCCGCCATCAAGCAGCCTGAGTGAAACGCTGCTGAAAGAGCAACGCTTCCGCCGCCTGAATAGCATGATGCCGGAAGAAACCGCACAGCTCTATGAAGAAGCAGAGCTGGATTTGCGCCGCCGCTTTGACTTCCTGACCATGATGGCAGGCAAGGCAGAGAAAAGCCCACAGGAATAACTTTTTCCCTCCAAACCGGCTTCGGCCGGTTTTTTTATATCAACGTTTTCCTATCCAAACGGGAGGAATACCTAAGAATCCGCCGCTGATAACCCAGTTTGTCAGGCAGGGTAAAGAAGGGCTGACAAGAGGCGCGTTACCTTATACTTTATGGGATTATTCGCTCGTTACGGTGTTAAATCGATCTCAACGTTGCAGAGGATGAGACATGAAAGGAAAGTTCGCACCATCGCAGATTGCACTGCACTGGCTGGTTTTTATATTGCTCGTTGTTACCTATGCCACAATAGAATTACGCGGATTTGCTGAACGAGGTTCACTGCTGCGCACCGTGATGATTGTGACGCATTTTAGCTGTGGCGTAGCCATACTGGTTCTTATGCTGGCTCGTCTGTTGTTACGCCATCGACACACTTCACCCACGATTACGCCTCCACCGTCCCGTTTGCAGAGTGCGCTGGGTTCACTCACCCACGCGATCATTTATCTACTGTTTATCACGCTGCCGATACTGGGCGTAGCCTCACGTTACTACAACGGCCGGGACTGGATGCTTTTTGGTATCGGTATGCCAACGTCAAGCACGCCGAATTTCGAACTGGCCGAAACGCTGATTGGCTGGCATGAAACGCTGGCACCGCTAGGGTACTGGCTCATTGCACTGCATACCGCAGCCGCCCTGTTCCACCACTATGTTATGAAAGACAACACGCTGCTGCGCATGATGCCAGCCAAGCGTGATTAATCAGGCAGCCAAGGAGCAAAAATGAAAGTCGCGCTGGGACAATTCGCCGTTGACCGCGAGTGGCAACAAAACGCCACGACCATTGCTGAGTTTATGTCAGCAGCACGGCAAAACGGTGCCGATCTGCTGGTGCTACCCGAAGGTGTGCTGGCTCGCGATATCACCAACCCGAATATGGTGCTCACCGCCGCGCAACCGCTTGATGGCCCGTTTGTGTCGCATCTGCTGGAGGCCAGCAAAGGCAGTGACATGACAACCATGCTGTGCGTGCATATCCCAAATGGCGAAGGGAAAGTCTGGAACACGCTGCTGGCGCTGCGTGACGGTGAGATTATTGCTCAATACCGAAAGCTGCATCTGTACGATGCATTTTCCGTACAAGAGTCGGAAAACGTTCTGCCCGGCGAAGCAATCCCGCCGTTATTAACCATTGCTGGATTAAACGTCGGGCTGATGACCTGCTATGACATTCGCTTCCCTGAGCTTGCACGTCGCCTGGTACTGGACGGCGCAGACGTACTTGTTCTCCCTTCCGCCTGGATTAAAGGGCCGCTGAAAGAAGCGCATTGGGAGCTACTGGTGCGCGCAAGAGCACTGGAAAATACCACCTATCTCGTCGCCGTTGGCGAATGCGGCGTCAAAAATATCGGCAACAGCATGGTCGTCGATCCTTTAGGCGTTGTCGTGGTTCAGGCACCGGAAACACCTGCGCTCGTGTATGCCGATATTCAGCCAGAGCGGCTGGCGCACGCCCGTCAGGTTCTTCCGGTACTCGCTAATCGACGCTTTCAAAAACCCACGCTGGAAGGAGAAAACTGAGTCAACGATATACGGGATAAGCCCGCTCTCTCATTGGCGCGTCAAAAAGTGTGATTAGTTGCACATGTTGTTTCCCTAGAAGACCATTCTGCACATATAATGCGCATCCGGTCTTTATCGACCCAAGCAGCCCGGCCTCCCTATTCGGAGGCGCATTTATCACTCAAATAAAGAAATGAAAATGAGTATTCGCGCGATCTTTACTTTAGTTCTTGCAGCCGCCGCATTCAGCCAGGCCGCTTTTGCCGTTGTTTATCCTCTCCCCGCGGCTAATAGCCGGCTGGTAGGTGAGAATATCGAAATCACCATACCGGAAGATAGCACGCAGCCGTTGGAGCATTTTGCTGCACAGTTCCAAATGGGACTAAGCAACATGATGGAAGCCAACCCAGATGCGGATGTCTACCTGCCCGTTCCCGGCAGCAAAATGGTGATCCCTCATCAGTTAATTCTGCCAGATGCACCGCGTGAAGGCATTGTCATCAACAGCGCAGAAATGCGTCTGTACTACTACCCGAAAGGCTCCAAGACCGTGGTCGTGCTGCCTATCGGTATTGGCGAATTGGGTAAAGATACGCCGATTAACTGGACAACCTCCGTTCAGCGTAAGAAAGCAGGTCCAACCTGGACGCCAACCGCCAAGATGCACGCAGAATATGCGGCACGCGGTGAAACGCTGCAAAAAGTATTCCCAGCAGGCCCAGATAACCCAATGGGACTGTATGCGCTGTACATCGGTAACCTGTACGCCATCCACGGCACCAACGCCAATTTCGGTATTGGCTTACGCGTAAGCCACGGCTGTGTGCGTCTGCGTGCTGATGATATTAAATATCTGTTCAACACCGTTCCGGTCGGTACACGTGTTCAGTTTATCAATGAGCCCGTGAAAGCCACCGTTGAGCCAGATGGTTCACGTTATGTCGAAGTTCACAATCCGCTGTCCCGTACGGTAGAAGAATTCCATTCTGATTCTCCAGCACCGATCAGCATGACGCCAAAAGTGAGCAAAGTTCTGGCTGATGCCAGCGTGAATACCAGCGAAGTGGATCAGGCCATCCAGAGACGTTCTGGTATGCCGACCAAAATCAATGGTCTGATCGAACAAGCCACGCCTGCGATTCCAGTTGAATCTGTTGCTGCGCCAATCGCTCCAGAAGCACAGCCGCAAGATAGCCTTAATGCGGATCAAAATACCGCGCCAGTTGAATCACAAGCGACGACGGCAGAGGCCAACGCCAACCGTTCGTAATCGTCATAACGCGTTGGAAATCGATTCCGGTTTCCAACGCGGTTCTCAAATTCCCGACGCGTTAATTTTTCTGCGAGGCTTCCAGCGCCTGCGCCACATCAGCGATGATATCGTCAATGTGTTCGATACCCACTGAAATTCTCACCAGATCTTCACTCACTCCCGCTTTCGCCAACTCTTCCGCATTCAGTTGCCGATGTGTAGTACTTGCAGGATGACACGCAAGCGATTTGGCATCACCAATATTAACCAACCGTAAGATCATCTTCAGTGCATCAATAAAATGACCACCCGACGCTTTCCCGCCTTTAATGCCAAAGCTGATAATCCCAGATGCCTTACCTGAGGTAATTTTGTCGCAGTTCGCTTTGTATGGGCTGTCCGGCAACGCACCATAGTTCACCCACGTCACCAGCGGATGCTGATTCAGGTAGCCAGCCAGCGCCTCCGCATTACTACAGTGGCGTTCGATACGCAAGCTGAGGGTTTCCAATCCCTGCAACAACAAAAACGTGCTGTGAGGAGAAAGCGCAGCCCCCGTGTTGCGCAAAGGCACCACGCGGCATCGCCCAATATAGGCAGCCGGACCGAAAGCGTCGGTGTACACCACACCGTGGTAAGAAGGATCGGGCTCATTCAATAACGGGAAACGCGCTTTATTCGCGACCCAGTCAAACTTGCCAGAATCGATAATCGCACCGCCAATCGTGGTGCCATGACCGCCAATATATTTGGTCAGCGAGTGGACGACGATATCCGCACCGTGCTCAAAAGGCCGGCACAGCACAGGTGTCGCCACAGTGTTATCGACAATCACCGGGACGCCGTGGCGATGCGCAATCTCCGCGATTTTGGCAATGTCTACGATATTTCCCGCAGGATTCCCGATAGATTCACAAAAAACAGCGCGAGTGCGCTCATCAATCAGCGATTCCAACGTCGTAAAGTCATCGAAAGAGGCCATCCGTACCTCAACCCCCTGACGCGGCAATGTGTGAGCAAACAGGTTATAGGTGCCGCCATACAGCTGGCTGGTGCTGACGATGTTATCGCCAACCTGCGTGAGCGCCTGAAGCGAATAAGTAATTGCCGCCATACCGGATGAAAGCACCAGCGCGCCAATGCCGCCCTCAATGGCCGCCAGCCGCTGTTCCAGCACGGCATTCGTCGGGTTCATGATACGGCTGTAGATATTGCCTGCCACCTTCAGATCAAACAGATCGGCACCGTGCTGCGTGTCGTCAAAGGTGTAAGAGGTCGTCTGATAAATCGGCACGGCAGCAGACTTCGTTGTCGCTTCAGACTCATAACCATGATGTAGCGCGAGGGATTCAAGTTTCATCTTACAGACCTTGTTGTTGATCGTTGGAGTGAGGAAAATATTGAGACAAAATAGCAGACTACGATCGGGAAAAGCACTTGATGATGTAGAAGAAATGGAGATAAGTTAGTAAAAACAAGACTAAATTTCAGCGTTACATTATTACGCTGGAGCCTCCTCACAAAACCGCACTCTGCCGCTGAACCGAATCTGAAAAAGTACTAAAATTTACGCAGAGAAAAAAACGTGCTCGCCGTAACCTATCTGCGCGTAGCGTATTGCACCGCCTGCAAATCACAGCTACTTTTAACGTCATGGATCTCCCCACCCAAAAGCGCAATAAATGACTGATAAAATAAAAAATATCGCCACCTGCGAACTACCAGGCACCGTTCAGTTCCCCCGCTACGATCGCCAGACGCTGAAACCGCGCATCGTCCATATCGGTTTTGGCGCTTTTCATCGCGCTCATCAGGCGCTGCTCACCGATCGCGTACTGAATAGGGTAGGAGGTGACTGGGGGATTTGTGAAGTCGTGCTATTCAGCGACGACACCATGATCAATGCACTTCGCCAGCAGGATCATTTGTTTACCGTGCTGGAAAAAGCCGCAACGGGCAATCAACCGATTGTCGTCGGTGCCGTGTGCGAATCGTTACATGCCAAAATAGAAGGCATTGACGCCATTATTGAGAAACTCGCTGCGCCAGAAACGGCCATCGTTTCCCTGACGATTACCGAAAAAGGCTATTGCATGGACGGTGCGAGCGGCAAGCTGGATCGTACCAATAAACTGATTCAACAGGATCTTGCCGATCCGCGTCATCCCGCCTCCGTACCGGGGTTACTGGCGGAAGCGCTGCGCTTGCGCCACGAACGTGGAATTGCGCCGTTCACCGTACTCTCCTGTGATAACGTGCCAGAAAATGGTAAAACGGCCAAAGCCGCTGTGCTGGAATCTGCGGGGATCAACGATCAGAAGCTGATCGATTGGATCAACGCTAATGTTTCCTTCCCCAACACAATGGTGGATCGCATTGTCCCTGCTGCGACGCCTGAAACGTTGCAGGAAATTGCCGATCACCTTGGCGTCGCCGATCCCTGTGCGATAGCCTGTGAACCCTTTATTCAATGGGTGATTGAAGATCGCTTCACTGCCGGACGTCCAGAGTGGGAAAAGGCAAGCGTACAGCTGGTGCATGATGTCCTGCCGTTTGAGGAAATGAAGCTGCGCATGTTGAACGGCAGCCACTCATTTTTAGCCTATCTTGGCTATCTCGCCGGGTATGATCACGTCAACGATTGTATGAATGATGAGAACTATCGCCGGGCCGTGTCCCACCTGATGCTGCTAGAGCAGGCACCGACGCTCAGCGTGGTGGATATCGATCTGAAAGACTACGCCGTTCAACTGCTTACCCGCTTTTCCAATCCGGCACTCAAGCATCGAACCTGGCAGATCGCGATGGACGGTTCACAGAAGCTGCCTCAACGTATGTTGGAATCCTTACGTTGGCATGTGCGCAATGGCGGAGACTATCGCGCTCTGGCCTTGGGGATCGCAGGCTGGATGCGCTATGTCAGCGGAAAAGATGATGTAGGTAACCCGATCGAAATTCGCGATCCGCTCGCTGACAAGCTCGGACACATCGCTGCGGAAACCTCAGATAGTGCAGAACGGGTCGGTGCGTTTCTCAATATTCGCTCTATTTTCGGCGAGGATCTGCCAGCAAACCACGATGTATTTAACGCCATCGCACAGGCTTATTTGAAGCTGCGCGATCACGGTGCCAAAAACACCGTGGCTGCACTGGTACAAGGCATTAAATAACGATAAACCCAAGCAGGCCGAGGTACAACGCACTCTGGACACCCAACACCAGAGTGCGGCTTTTGCCTTTTGTTTCATCCAGCCACGGCAGCGCTGACCAACTCATTCCCCCACCGATAACCGCGATCACCAACATCGCAGCGGCAACTAGCCAGACAAGCTTATCCAGCAGAGAATTGGGAAACAGAATTTGCAACGCAGAAACCACAAGGAACAACGTAACGCAGCGTAATACCCCGACCACAATACCTGAGCGATCTCTCAACCCACGCGGCGCGGATGCAGGTAGCCAAGCCTGAAAAGCAAACAACCCAACCACAGCAATAAAAATCACATAAATAATGGCATAGATCAGCAAATGACTCACGTTACGGCTCCTGATGAGGGAATACGATAAAGCACACTGCACGGGATGATGACGACATTTCCTCTATCAGGTCAATGCGTTATTGCACGCCACGCTATCGATTTGTGGGGCAGCGCTCAATATTGCCTCGTCACCCGCGTGCATACCGATCACTTCACCGTAATAAATCTACACATTTTGTAAATTAAGAACATAAACGTAAAATCAAAAAAAAATAAAAAGCAAATTAAAATATCTAATTTCATGATCAACCTGACAGATCGCCATTAAAAGCGCTCAAAAGCGTGATCGTCAGTTTACTTTCTTTTCAATAGAGCAAATTATAAAGAAATGATAGTTCAATCGAACTGAAATATTGTTTCATATTTGTAATTAGGCTGATCATGAATAAACCAATCTCTTTTAAACACACCTTCTGCTACGGCAGCGCAAACCTGCTTGGCAGTGGCGCGCTCGCTATCAGCGGCGCATGGCTGATGTACTTTTACACCACATTTTGTGGGTTAACATTGGTTCAGGCTGCTGCTATTTTCTCCGTCGCCAGCATCATTGATGCTATCAGTAACCCGATCATGGGTTACATCAGCGATAACTTCTACAACACCCGTATTGGCCGCCGATTTGGTCGCCGACGCTTCTTTATTTTGCTGGGTGCACCGCTGGTACTGGTCTACCCCATGCTGTGGGTTGAAGGCTTTGGCTTCTGGTACTATCTGGCAACATACGTGCTGTTCGAGCTAATTTATACCTCGATCATGGTGCCGTATGAAACGCTGGCTACTGAAATGACTTCCGACTTTAAACTGCGCTCTAAGCTGACAGGTTCTAAAGCCATTTTCGGTAAAATCGCCAACTTCCTGGCAGCGTTCATTCCAGGGCAGTTTATTGCCATCTACGGTAAAGACTCTGCAACGCCGTTCTTCTACACCGGGCTGGTCTACGGTGCCATCATGTGTGCGGCAATGATCGCGCTGTATATGACATCCTGGGAGCGCCCGGTAAACGAAATCGTACGTGAAAGCACGTCCAGCCTGTGGCAAGCCATGAAAAAGCTGAGCGTGGATATGGTCTCTACCTTCCGCCTGCGTATTTTTCGCAAGCATCTGGGGATGTACCTGTTTGGCTTCGGCGCTGAATGGCTTTTCGCTTCCGCGTTTACCTACTTCATCGTCTTTGGCCTGAAACAAAACACGGCGCTGGTGTCGCACCTCAACAGTTTCAGCTCTGTCATGCAGCTTATTTCTACCGCAGCCTTCATCGGTATTTGCGTGAAAATGGGCTTTGCACGGCCGTTCCGTCTGGCACTGATGGTGGTGATTGTCAGCGTATTGGCCTATGCCGCGCTCTATTTCACAAACTGGTCAGAAGACATGACCATCTTCGTCCTGTTTGCGATTACCGCTGTATTTGGTCTGAGCACTGGCGGTATCTACTACATTCCCTGGACGGTTTATACCTTCCTGGCCGATGTGGATGAAGTCCTGACTGGACGTCGCCGTGAAGGTATTTACGCAGGTGCAATGACGTTTGCTGGCAAAATGGTGCGTTCCGTCATTGTCTTCGCTATGGGTTGGACGCTGAGCCAATTTGGCTTTGTCTCTGGGCAGTCAGTACAGCCGGAATCTGCCGTACAAGCGATTGTTGGCGTGTTCTCACTGGGCGTTATCGCTCTTGCGCTGGTTGCGATTTACTACACGACGCAGATGAAACTGGATCGTAAGAACCACGCTATTCTGCTGGAAGAAATTGCACGTATCAAAGCGGGCGGTGCCATTGCCGATGTGCCAGCTCATGCTCGTGCAGTCGCAGAAGAGCTGACAGGTTGGGAATATGAGAAGTGCTGGGGCAACAACCCGTTAGGTGTTCAGTCAGAAGAGACGAAACCTCAGGTTGCAACGGCGCAGCATTAATCGAAGCCAATCATTTATACGGATGTTTATTGAAAACCATCAGCCCAATCTCGTATTGGGCTGATTTATTTTGGCTTTTTGACTAGCAGAGCAAGCAAGATATGGCAGGCGATCGCGTCAATCACCTGCCAGAATGCAGGATTAAATCAGCGACGCTTCTTTCAACTCACTTTTCAGGTAGGCGTAGTATATCGGCGCGGCAATCACACCGGACAGACCAAATGCCGCTTCAAACACCAGCATCGCCAGTAGAATTTCCCACGCGTGAGCTTTGATCCTCGTCCCGACTATTTGTGCATTCAGGAAATACTCAAGCTTGTGAATCAGCATCAAATACACCAGCGCAACCAACGCGATCGGTAACGAAAGGGATAAACCAGAAAGAAAAACGATCGAATTAGAGATCAGGTTACCGATAACCGGTAGCAGGCCAAAAACAAAGGTGAGCACCACCAGCGTTTTGGCAAACGGCAGATGAATACCGCATAGCGGCAGAGCGCCAAGGATAAAAATGGCGGACAGCACCGTGTTAACCACAGAGATTTTTACCTGAGCGAAAACAATGTTGCGAAACGATGCCGACAGCAGTGAAACCCGGCGCAGCAACTCCGCTTTTAGTAGTGGTTTTTCCGTATCCTGATCGACGTTATAAAGCGAGACAATCGCTCCAAGCACCATACCGATGAGCATCGTCACAAACCCATGCAGGAAGCTCTTCCCCATGTTCTGCAACATCACAATGTGCGCCTGAACCCATTGCAGCAACTCATGCTGAAGCTCTTCAATACTGACCGGCAAATATCCCGGTAAGTAGTGAACAATCTGCTGCTGGATATCATTGAGGATATAGCCAATACGCACGTTGAACGCCGCGGTATCCTTCATTTCCTGCATCAACAACCCGACCAGACTGCCAAACAATAAGCTCAGCAGGCTGACTACCAGCGTGCTGATTACTGCGACTACAATCCAGCGGGCACGTTTGCCGCTGATGACCCGTTGAAAATAGGGGGTCAGCAAATTGACAATTTCATACACCAAAAAGCCAGCAATAAAACAGGCCAGTAGGCGTAAAGGCAGCAATATAAACAGGCCACCCATGATAAAGAAAAAGCTCAGCAGGCGAGCTTGTTTCAGGTTCAGTAACTGCATGATGACATCCTGTATGAAGAGGCAACACCGAGAATACTCTTTGTGGAGTATGCTACGCCTTTTTCAGCATCAACAGATTGATATATATGCGCTAGATTTGTGTCTATTCTGCGAGTGATAACCAACCAGATAACAAACGAGGCGTATTTTTGGTGTTTTATCAGCAAAATGCCAGCCGTGTTTTAGCTCGGACGGATATCAATCCACCAGGAAAAACGCCTTGTCACCTTCACGGGTAGCGTCCGTGTCACTGCATCAAGCAAGCGATCGGTCTCTTGTAGCGGAAAAACGCCCGAAATCCGTAGATTCACAACAGCAGAATCAACATGAAAATACCCATTGTGATAACGGGAAATTTCATTGATGAATTGCCCTAGCGGCATGCTGTCCGCCACCAGTTGTCCTTTGCGCCAGCTCTGGCGGAAACTCTCAACGGGTGCAGGTTCGCTGCACCTATCACGAGTAAAGATAACCTGCTGCCCAGCGATTACGCGCTGCGCGGCAGGCACTGCCGTTTGTAGCAAAACCTCACCGCGAAAAACAGAGAGAACGCTGTGGGCGGACGTATAGCGTAGCGCCAATTGGCAGGAGTGCGCCGCGGCAGCGAGATCGCCATGTGGCGTGGTCAACCTGACGGCATGGGCCGTTTGGTTATCCAGCATCAACTCACCTTTGATCAATTGAAACGTCAGCGGCTGAGACAACGCGGGGTTACCCTGTTGATTTAATGACGAATCCGTATTGAGCCAGAGGGTCATTCCCTTTTCGATGCTAAGTTCACGGGTTTCTCCCGTCCCGGTACGGTAATCCGCAGCATAGCTTTCCCACGGCAGACTAAAACCTACGCCACCAGTGAGGCTGGCAATCACCAACAATTTGAGCATACGCCGACGTTCTTCGCCGCGCTTACTCAGCACCGAGGAGGCTAATTGGCTGTCTACCGCATGGAAACGGGCATGAATCTGTTCAACCTGCTGCCAGGCAAGACGATGGGACTCATCTTGATGTAACCAACGCTGCCATATCTGACGATCGTGTTCAGAACAGTCTTCGTCATACAGCGTGGCATACCACTCAGCGGCAGCATAAAGAACGTCTTTCGGGATAGAGGAAGTGATAGAGGAAATCATAAGTCCTGACACAATAGACAATTCAGCATTGCCTGTGCCATATATTTTTTCACCATTCGCTCGGAAACGGCTAATTGTTCAGCCACCTGTCGATAGGTCAAGCCGTCAAGATGCACCAGCAAGAATGCCTGACGCACTTTCCCCGGCAACGTCGATAACATCTGTTCTATAGCCAGCAACGCATCAACTACCATAGCCTGCTGTTCCAACGAGGGCGAAAAAGTAAATTCCTGCTCTGCCAGTACCTGAAGGTAGGCATGCTCGATATCTTTGCGTCGCCAGTGGTTCACCATCAGCCCATGAGCCACGGTCGTCAGCCAGGCGCGCGGTTCACGGATACGGTCGGTCTGATGCTGGTAGATCAACCGTAGAAACGTATCCTGAGCCAAATCCGCCGCCTGCTGTGAACACCCCAAACGCCGACGCAGCCATGCCTGCAACCAGGCATGGTGGTCATGATAGATTTGCTGAACACTTAAGGTTTCAGGCTGATTGGGGCAGACAGCAGCGGGACTCTTCACGGTATTCGCTCAATGTGACAGCAATGAAATGATTTTCATTATCATTAAAAGCAAAGTCAACGACTATTCACGCCGATCGTGCCGATTACGGTAAAAAGGAGGAAACTACATCGAGTGCAAAGCAAAAAAGAAAGAAACCCGAAGGCGAATGACGATCGTTTAAGCTTTGAGATACACGGGGCGACCACAGGGGTGAGGCCTCCCGGCGAGAGCCTCACCCTGTGTTTCCCCTTATATCTCGATCATTCTCCTCAGGGTATTATGATCCCCGACTGATCATCGGGAAGTCGCGGGTGAGATGGGGTTTCCCCTCGGGCTCACAGCCTGTGTTTTAGATTCATCCCCTGCGGCTTATTTCCCGCCAGCAAAGACCGGACGGTATCCTGTGCTTCGAGCACGCATCTGTAAGGAAGGTCATGGCGGTTCTCTGATATGTTCACAAGGAGAAAAGCAATGCATACACTCACGCCTGTCGGTATTGATGTCGCCTCACAGAAATTTGATGTAGCGGTCTGGAAAGGCGGCACATCCTACAAAACCAAAGTGTTCCCCAATACCCCTAAAGGTTTTAAAGCGCTGCAAACCTGGCTTGAGCCCTTTGGTGAATGTCATGTCTGCATGGAAGCGACCGGGGTTTACAGCGAGCCGCTGGCCACCTTCCTGAGTGATGCGGGTTATGTCGTCAGCGTGGAAAATCCGGCGCGTATTAAATCCTTCGGTCGCAGCGAGCTGAGCCGTAACAAAACGGACAAAGGCGATGCACGTATGATAGCGCGCTATTGCGGTCAGCACTCTCCGGTGGAATGGCAGCCGATCCCGCTGAATGAAAGAAAACTCAGGGCTCTGGTAAACCGCCTGAATAATCTGCTGGAGATGAAGCAGATGGAAGAAAATCGTCTGGAGACAGCGGATGCAGTGGTGCAGCCTTCCATCAGCGAAGTGATAGCCATGCTGGATGCCCAGTCAGAAGAGACACGGCGGGCAATAAACGACCATATCGATAATGACCCGGGGCTGAGGAAAAACAGGAAACTGCTGGAGTCGATCCCCGGGATAGCAGGTGTGCTGAGCAGTACGCTGCTGGCGTATCTGGGCGATATGTCGAGGTTCAGCAGCAGTAAGGCGGTGGTGGCGTGGACAGGGCTGAATCCGATGCAGCAGGAGTCAGGACAGTGGAAGGGAAAAAGTCGGATCTCGAAGATGGGTAACAGCATAATGCGCCGCTCACTGTATATGCCAGCGATAGTTGCGATGCAGTATAACCCGGCGGTAGCTGCGTTGAGAGAGCGGATGAATGCCCGTAATAAGTCAGGGAAAGTGGTGGTGTGTGCAGCA
>NZ_RJTN01000028.1 GCF_005497185.1 Pectobacterium polonicum
ATCAAGGGTTGGGAAATGGAGAAATAACAAAAAAGTGTAAATTTAATTTTTCATATTTCGATAACACACAAACGGCTGGACAGGATTTCAGAGACTGGAGTCAGGATGAATTAGTTAAATTACTTGAAAAAATTAAGAATTATTCTGAATCTCCTCTTGATTATTGGCGAAGTCAGAGATGTGGTGGTGGTGGGCTTAAAGTTCTTGAAATTTATGGTAAATTTCCTAAGAAAAGTGATTTCATTCATCCAAAGCATGTTCCACATGATGTTGCGTGGGCACGATTTAGAATGGAAAATCTTGTGAGGCTTGTCGGCTTTGTTGTGCCAAGAGGATTTAATTGCGATCAAGAGGTAACATTAACAGAGCCATTTGATAGCAATACATTTTACGTTGTTTTTCTTGACAAGCAGCATAAGTTTTATCTCACAGAAGATGCCTAGTTACGGGGATCGCCATCCACTAATTGCTTTCAACGAAAGATATGAGGGCATTAGTGGAACATTATTATAACAATTTGATTTTTTTGTTCGTGCTATCGCACTGATTATTTTAGTGGTTCTTGAATAAAGATGTGTATAGAAATGTGAGTAGGGTATCAGTTATTTTTTATTTAATTCTATTAAATTCATTACATTATGTGTTTTATTCGATTCCCTTCACTGCTCCAAAAATATCTCCTCTGAAGTTCTTCAAAGTCAAAAAAACTCAGTAAATCAGGGGAATCGTGTCACCACAACCCGACGAGCGACCTACGTGTTCAGGAAAGACGCTGATGAACACTGGCTTTGCACGATTGATAACTCCTATGGAACAACACTTCTTGACTGATTGTCTGGTCAATTCAGGCGCGCCAGGGCGATGCTGGCGCGTTTTCCTTCTTTCTCGATAGCTTTCCCATGTTTGGATATAGGCCAACGAGTGACCTCAATCTCTTTTATTTCCCTGCTTTAATTACGGTCGCCGTCCAGTAGGGTAAGTCCCAGGTGCCGCCGAGGCGGATCATACGGCATGAGCCTGTGATTGATGCTCGGCTTTGCTGAAATGTTTTGCCATCCCATATCCAGGCACTATCGCTCATGCAGTCCGCGAGTCCGCGCCCTTTCTGTACTGCGGTAATTTCACCGTTTTCGTAGCCGACTCCAATTGTGGTTACGAGCTGAGGCTGAGTTTGCATGGCGTGGTCGATGACCCAGTAAGCGTAGCCTTCATTGTAGGCTGCACGCCAGCAGAGAGTACTGAGCAACGACATGCTGCCATTGAGCGGTGTGAGCATCATTGGTTCCTCTACTCTGCCATCTTGTGGTGGGAAGTCATCGCAGTCATCTTTCCCCAGTGTCTTGAGCAGCTTTTTCTGGATAGCCGCTTGTTCCACATTCGTCAGATTTCGTGAGGGTTCCTGTTGGGTGGCTGCCGCGTAGATAATCGGGGCTGCTAAGGCCGGTAGATCGCTGCTTTTGTTGCCTTTTTTGGTTATGGCGTCCGTTGTACCAATGCGACCCTGTCTTTCATCCATTTTTAGCAAGACCGCGTAGGCACCTGCTCCAGAGAGTTCGGAGACTATGTCATCGTGCAGAAAAGCCACTTTCCCGCTTCCTTTTAGGGCCTGTAATACGACGGGAATTTGCGTCTCATTGAGTTGCCAGAGATTGTCTCCTGTTGAGGTGAGAGAGCCTTTATCCACGCCGTCAACGGTTAGCGTGAGTTTGGTGCCTTTAGGGATCTCTTTGTCCACTTCAGCGAGCGTGATCTCAGCTGTTATTGGCGTATTTTTCCCGGCATGGCGCGTTATGAGCAATGAGACGTCTTGAGCTTCTCCATCTTCTCCTATGCCTTTCTCTTCTGGTGAGTAGCCTGCTGCCCGGCACGTTAGTGTGTTATCGCAGACCAGCTCCCAATCTTTATGAAAGAAAGTGCTATCGGCGAATGTTGTGGCACATGCCAGAGTAGGGAGCGCCGCGATGAGGGCCGTTAGCACATTGACGCGGTAAAGGAGAGCGAAAGTCATTTTCCATCAAATCCTTGGTTATGTTACGGCTTATCCTCGACCTATTTGGGGCGCGAGGAAAGCAGTCGCTTTTTTTGACCTATGCCAAGAGGTTAGCTTGAGACCGCGTGATATTGCGAATATTTCTTATCCGGCCACTCCTCTATTAAGAACGAATCGGGTATGATGCCTATGCCGTCAGCCGTTCATCGGTTGCTCAAAATCCCCTCTGCGTTATCAGCATGTTTATCCTGCTTTTTAACCTCATGCGTGATAACGGTCAGAAATCAGTTTCCCACACAGCTGAAACGATCCCTATAAATAAGTGTCATGATAGATGTAGCGCGATGAGAACGACTCTTTATGCGGTACGCTGTTAATCACTTAAAGATGAGTATCATGAAAATTAAGCAAACATTTACCAGGGCATTACTCCACCCGCGCTATTGGGCGACTTGGTTCGGTCTGGGCGTGCTGTTTTTATTAGTCCAACTCCCTTACCCGCTGTTGATGAAGCTCGGGAGCAGTGCAGGTCGTTTATCCCGCGTCTTTCTTAAGCGTCGGGTGTCGATTGCCCGACGTAATCTTGAGTTGTGCTTCCCTACAATCTCCGACGATGAGCGAGAAGCCATGATCGATAGCAACTTTGCGTCGCTTGGCATGGCATTGATCGAAACCGGCATGGCCTGGTTCTGGTCCGATCGTCGTGTGCGCCAATGGTTTGATGTCTCGGGGCTTGAGCATTTGCGGCACGCTACGGACAAAGGGCAGGGCGTGATGGTGATTGGTATTCACTTTATGTCGCTGGAACTGGGCGGCAGGGCGATGGGGTTGTGTCGGCCAATGATGGCGATGTACCGCCCGCATAATAATAAAGCGATGGAAATGGTGCAAACCTGGGGACGTTCTCGTTCAAACAAGGCGATGATTGACCGTAAAGATCTGCGCGGTATGGTGCAGGCGCTAAAGCGTGGTGAAGCGGTGTGGTTCGCACCCGACCAAGATTACGGCCCGAAAGGCAGTGTCTTTGCCCCATTCTTTGCCGTGAAAAACGCGGCTACCACTAGCGGCACATTTACCATCAGTCGCCTGGCAAAACCTGCAATGATGACGACGGTGCTGATTCGTAAACCGAATGCGTTGGGTTACCAACTGGTGATTCAGCCTGAATTACAGGATTATCCTTATCACGATGAACAGGCTGCGGCGTGTTACATGAATAAGGTAATTGAGAAAGAAATCATGCGTGCGCCTGAACAATATCTTTGGCTGCATCGCCGCTTTAAAACGCGTCCCGCAGGGGAAATATCGCTCTACGCCTGATGGTTGGGTGAGATGACGTAAGTATGTGCGAAATGGGACGGCGCTTACGCGCCATCCTGATAAGACAGTTGCTACGTTTGGTGCAGAAACAAAAATGGCCGCCGGATGGCAGCCATTTTAGAGTGGTTAACGTACTGAGTACGATTAACGGAAGATAGCGTGGGGGTTAACACCGCGATAGGTTTTGCCCAACGCTTTTAATATTTGATTGATTTTGCGGACAACGCGCATCTTTTTATCCCCCACGATTCTTAAATAATTATTGGTTAAAAGTACCAAAGTTGATGTTGATGTTTTCAAACATAGCGATGATTTTGTTCAGCAGTTTCATGGTCATTTCCTCGTTGTTAGTTAATTTGTTTTCTGTGATGCTGTTCACGTTTTTAAGAATACTCGCACTGATACGGCTGGTCAACTTTTTTGTGATGGGAATCACAAAAAAATGAACGATCAGTTTGTGAGGAGTAAACCGCTGTTTTGATTTCAGTCTAAAAACCCTTTCTGTTTTTTATTCATACTGGCGCGTTTTCAGCGAGTTGCCTGATTGCACAGTACCTGTATCGATTGCACATTTCCTTAACGGGAAGATGAAATAGAGATAGGTAAATTGTCTCGATTAGCAGTTGAAATAAGCGCGGGGGAAGCGGGATAATCGTGCGCTTCGCATTACCTGGCACTGTTTATCCGGTGATGTTTTACTTCCGCTTGTTTTTATACCGCTCGTTTTGATCGAGCAACGTTTTCTGGTTCTGCATCCCGCGAGTTAATCGTTTGCGTGCGGAGCCATAGGGTTCATGGCGTGTTCTGTTCATTGCTAATTAGTGTACTAATGCGCTCGCGGAGCAAGGCTGCGAGAACCGTTCAGAATTGATCGTAAATAATAATGGCATTTCAGGGGATACCACTATGTCAAACACCACCCGTCAGGCAGAGAATGCGGCGCGTCCGCAAGGCGCGCTTGATGCTTTTTTCAAAATTACACAGCGTGGCAGTAACACGCGTCAGGAAGTGTTAGCAGGTCTGACAACGTTCCTGGCTATGGTTTATTCGGTGATAGTTGTACCGAGTATGCTAGGCAAAGCCGGGTTCCCGCCGACTACCGTGTTTGTTGCAACTTGTTTGGTTGCTGGACTGGGGTCGCTGCTGATGGGATTGTGGGCCAATTTGCCTATGGCGATTGGCTGTGCGATTTCTCTGACGGCGTTCACTGCGTTTAGTCTGGTACTGGGGCAACAAATCAGTATTCCCGTGGCGCTGGGGGCGATCTTCCTGATGGGGGTACTGTTTACCATCATTTCCGTTACCGGCATCCGTTCTTGGATCTTGCGTAATTTGCCGCTAGGCGTGGCGCATGGTACTGGGATTGGTATTGGTCTGTTCCTGCTGATTATTGCTGCCAACGGTGTGGGACTGGTAGTAAAAAACCCGATTGATGGCCTGCCTGTCGCGCTGGGTAATTTCACCTCTTTCCCTGTTGTTATGTCCCTGCTGGGATTAGCAGCGACTATTGGTTTAGAAAAACGTCGCGTACCGGGCGGAATTTTGCTGGTTATCATCGTGATCTCTATTCTGGGGCTGATTTTTGATCCGAATGTCAAATATGCCGGTTTCTTCGCATTGCCGAGTCTGACGGCGGCTGACGGTTCGTCGCTGATCTTCAGTTTGGATATCATGGGCGCGTTGCAGCCTTTGGTTCTGCCGAGCGTACTGGCGTTGGTAATGACGGCGGTGTTTGATGCTACGGGGACGATTCGCGCGGTAGCGGGGCAGGCGAATCTGCTGGATAAAGACGGGCAAATCATCAACGGCGGTAAAGCGTTGACAGCAGACTCTGTGAGCAGCATTTTCTCCAGTCTGGTTGGGACATCTCCGGCGGCGGTCTACATTGAGTCTGCCGCAGGTACAGCTGCTGGTGGTAAAACAGGCTTAACCGCGACTGTCGTCGGTGTGCTGTTCCTGCTGCTGCTGTTTGTGTCTCCGTTAGCGTATCTGGTTCCTGGTTATGCTACCGCTCCAGCGCTGATGTACGTCGGTCTGCTCATGCTGGGTAACGTATCCAAACTGAATTTTGATGACTTCGTGGATGCGATGTCTGGTCTGGTCTGTGCGGTATTTATCGTACTGACCTGTAACATCGTGACCGGTATCATGCTGGGCTTTGGCGCGCTGGTATTAGGTCGCCTCTGTTCCGGTGAATGGCGTAAACTGAACATCGGTACAGTGGTTATCGCGGTGGCTCTGGTCGTGTTCTACGCTGGCGGCTGGGCACTGTAAGTCGTTTTTCTGTAAACCTTCGGGCACCGTCCCGAAGGTTTGTTCCTCGCGTTTTCCTTTCCTCTCCCTTCCTCGTGATATGTCTCCAAAATAGAGGTTTATAGGCCTTTTTATTGGCTTTGGGTTTAAGTTTTTTGTGTGATAATCAACCTTGTTATTAATTTCGGTTTTTCGACCAAAAACCCATTTTCATACCGGGCTAAATGCGTTAAATATGGAAGGGTAGTTTGTGCGCTAACAGGCAGAATTTTTTGATTTAGGAGTACGTCTAAGGAAAGCATGGAAATATTTTTTACGATTCTTATTTTGACCCTGGTTGTCTCCCTGTCCGGGGTGGTTACCCGCATTTTACCTTTTCAAATTCCTCTGCCTTTAATGCAAATCGCGCTTGGTGCCATCCTGGCCTGGCCCCAGTTCGGTTTGCATGTTGATTTCAATCCTGAGCTGTTTATGGTGCTTTTCATTCCACCGCTGCTGTTTGCCGACGGCTGGAAAACGCCCACGCGTGAGTTCCTGAAGCACGGTCGAGAAATTATCGGTCTGGCGCTGGTTCTTGTACTGATTACCGTGGTGGGCATCGGCTATTTCATCTACTGGATGGTGCCGGGCATGCCGCTGATCGCTGCTTTCGCGTTGGCTGCGGTGCTGTCGCCGACCGATGCCGTCGCGCTGTCTGGCATTGTAGGAGAAGGCCGCATTCCGAAAAAGCTAATGGGCATTTTGCAGGGCGAAGCGTTGATGAACGATGCGTCAGGCTTGGTGTCCTTGAAGTTTGCCGTCGCGATTGCGATGGGCACCATGGTGTTTACGGTGTCTGGTGCGACGCTGGAGTTTATGCAGGTCGCGCTAGGTGGCTTGCTGGCGGGCGTCGGCGTGACCTGGATATTCGGTAAATCGCTGCGCGTTATTAGCCGCTGGAGCGGTGATGATGCAGCAACGCAGATTGTGTTGCTGCTGCTGTTGCCTTTTGCGTCATATCTGATTGCAGAACACATCGGCGTGTCGGGTATCCTGGCGGCAGTAGCGGCGGGGATGACTATCGGCCAGTCTGGTGTAATCCGTAGCGCACCGCTAACGATGCGGATGCGTGCTAATGGCGTGTGGTCGATGTTGGAGTTTGTGTTCAACGGTATGGTGTTCATTATGCTGGGCTTGCAATTGCCGGACATTCTGGAAACCTCGGTTACGCAGGCGGAACTGGACCCAACGGTTGAAACCTGGATGCTGTTTACCGATATCGCGATCATCTATGGTGCCTTGCTGCTGCTACGTTTCAGTTGGCTGTGGGTGATGAAAACATACAGTACGCATATCCAAAAGAAGCGCCCTATGGTCTTCGCCGAGTTTTCCACGCGTGAATTGTGGATCGCATCCTTTGCTGGTGTTCGAGGCGCGATTACGCTGGCGGGTGTACTGTCTATTCCGCTGTTGCTGACTGATGGCACCGCATTCCCGTCACGCTATCAGTTGGTGTTTATCGCCACGGGTGTCATTTTGTTTTCTCTGCTCTGTGGCGTATTGGCGTTACCGTTTCTGCTGCGTGGCGTTGTGGTGGCGGACAAAGCGGCGCATGCCAAAGAAATCCGCATGGCGCGTATGGCTGTGGCGGAAGTGGCGATCAAAAGCATGCACAAAATGGAGGAACGTCTGGCAGCCGATCGAGAGGAAAATATCGATGAGCAGGTGCTGAAAGAAGTCAGCGCACGTGTCATCGGTAATCTACGTCGGCGGCTAATTAATAAAGACGATCCTGAAAACGGTATGTTGATTGAGGATCTGGAGCGGCGTTTTCGCCTGACTGCACTGAATTCCGAGCGTGCGGAGTTATATCACCTGCGTGCCACACAGCAGATCAGTAATGAAACATTGCAAAAAATGCTGCGCGATCTCGATCTGATGGAAGCGCTTCTGATCGAAAATGAGTAACACCGCGTGAAGCGATCTCCGCTACTGCATTGATTTCTTTCTCTTCTCTTTCTTTCTTCTACATCCCCCTTGCGTAAGCAAGGGGGATGTTTTTTATACGCCGGATCTAAGAACAGCGTCAGACGATTGTAAACTGCTTGTCATTAAATGATAATGATTGTTATTATCTGTAGGACAATTCTCATAAACAGAGAGTTTAGAAGTAGAAAAGCCATAAATAGAAAGCGTAGAAACAAAAATCTCTGAAGTAAAAACGGCCCGCGCGGTAGCAGAACCGTGTGGGGTGAATGGCTGTTTGAAGGACCAGATAAAAAATAAATGCCTATTAACCCTAAATTAATGAGGGGAATTTGCGTTTATAGGGGAACATTTATGCGTGTATTAGTGGTTGATGATGATTCTGTGCTGTGCCATTGGCTGGGGTCTAAATTACATTCCCACGGCCATTCTTGCCGAATGGTGCACGATGGCGCACACGCATTAAAAGCGATCAAGGATGAAGTTTATGATGTCGTTCTGTTGGACAGAATGCTACCCATCATGGACGGATTTACGGTATTACGTGAATTACAAGGGTCTCGTCATCCGCCTATTATGCTGCTTTCGGCTCTGGATCGTGATGTTGATCGCGTCATGGGGTTAGAACTTGGCGCGGAAGATTATCTCGGTAAACCTTTTAACTTTAATGAGCTTAGATTACGCCTGGATATTATGGCGCGGCGTAGTAAACGTCATACTGATAATCCGTCGATGCTAACTTTTGAAGATCTGCAACTTGATCGTATGCAGCGTGTCGCATGGCGCGGTAGCAAACGTATCGATTTGACTGATAAAGAGATCAAGTTACTGATTATATTGATGGAAAATCCAGGCCAGGCAATTACGCGCACGATGTTGTTAGAAAGAGTCTGGGGCTACAATTTTGATCCGCAGACTAATCTTATCGATGTTCATATGTCAAAGCTGCGGGCGAAAATTGATAAAGGGTTCCCTCGTCCATTAATTAAAACGCTGAGAGCAATGGGCTATGCATTAGGCGCGGTAGATAAAGGTAAAACCGATGTTGGCAGCCACGCTGAATAAAATAAAAATAAAGAGGCTGGGGCAGCGCTGGCAGATAAAAATAAAACATTGGCAGTTACTTGGGGCAAGCCAATATCCTGGCTTCTTATGCACCTCTAATTTTCGTCAGGCAATAACCATTGTTTTTCTGTTCTTATTAATGATGCTGATGTGTATTGTCGGCTTCAGCTCATTAAGTGAAACATTGATTAGAACGCATGTTCGCGAAGTTATTTTGGGTAATATTTACGATTACTCAATGCAGTCGCGTTTAACGAATGCCGATAGCCTGATTACGCAATTGCGGCAGGATAATCGCGCAAAGGGTGACGAGTTACCGCTGTTTCTGGTGATGGATAAAGACGGTGATATTCTGTATCACAATCATCCATTAAAGGTGCATCCATTAAAGCCGGACCCATTAATACCGCATCCCACAAGTCTGCATCCTCTGGAAATGCGGCAACATACCACTTGCCAAATGGATGTCAGCTGTCTCAAGGCCGAAATTTCCAGCCCGGACGATCCTAATCTGATTGGTCTGTCTGTCATGCTAGATGACGGAGGCGTGCTATTCACCGCGTACAATATTCGACCTATGTTGGAGCGGGTGAGAACGATTCCGCTGGTAGCAGGGGCTGGTCTATTTGTTGTTCTGCTTTTTTGCCTGTTTGTCAGCCGCCATTTCAGCTTACGTAGCTTACGCAGTGTGGAGAAAATCCGCACGGCCTTACATCGCTACAGCAGTGGTGAGCAGCAGGTGCGTATGCCGCTGTCGCCTTACGACGATGATTTTGACAGCCTGAGCGCTGATATTAACCAGAATCTGGAACGTATTGAGCGTCTGATGGAGCAGGTGCGCAATACATCGAGCCATGTTGCACACGAACTGCGTACGCCGTTGACGCATTTACAAAACCGCCTGTTCAACCTGACAGAGCGCACAGGGCTGGATAACGACATTCGTGATGAATTGAATTTGGCCGTGGATGAGGTGCACAAAATTCTCGGGCTGTTCCGCACCGTGATGCGTATCGGTGAAATTGAAAGTGGGCGCTGCGTGCACCAGTTTGAGAACATTGAAGCGCGTCAACTGCTGGAAGAAATTGCGGAATACTATCAACCGCTGGCGGAAGCTCGGGGCTGCCAACTGAAGATTGAAATCAAGTCAGGCATCCAACTCTTCGGCGATCGGGCGCTGCTGTTTCAGGCTCTGGCGAATCTGGTGGAGAACGCGCTGAAATATGCGGCTCAGGGGAAATACATCACGTTGAGTGTGACGCTTTATCGCGGCTGGATCGCGCTGAGCGTCGCTGACCGTGGGCCGGGCATTCCGCCCGCGCTTCATGCTAAAGCGCTACAGCGCTTTCAACGGCTGGATACCTGGTTTCAGTCCGGTTATGGTCTGGGGCTGTCTTTGGTTCAGGCGATTACCGATCTACATGGTGGAAAACTTTACCTGGATTCCTCCGAGCCGGGCTTGAACGTCTACCTCTGTCTTAACCGCTGTTAATCCATTCGTTGGTTAATACCTCGCGCAATAAGCGATCAGAGATTGCTTACTACGATGTTCCTCTCATGATTTTTTATGAATATCCCTGCAAAAAATATGAATATTTATTAGTTTTGTCGATAAGATAAAATCGCTTTAGTTATTGATTTATATTGATAATTATTTGTATGGAAAGATTAACGAATATTAATGTTCTGCTGCTTGCGACGCTTGATAATAAGTCTCATTATTAATCTTATTATCATCATGGCTCCCCCCGATTTCCAAGTAGGCCATGATTTCTTTGGCGGCGGATAGAGAATCTTTCCATGAAAAACATGAAAACAAAATTACGTTCTTTCCTGCGTGACGAAAGCGGTGTAACGGCAATCGAATACGGCATCCTCGCGGCGGCAATGGCGGCGGCCATCGGTGCTATTTTCGGCGGCGACGGTATCTTCGTGAAAGCGCTGAATGAAAAATTCACCCAAATCGCCGATCAGATTACGGGCACGGGTACGACGGGCGGTGGTTCATCCGGCGCTGCGAAGTAACTCACGTAATATGACGGATTACACGCACTGGCTACAGATAGCGCTACTGGTAGGGTGCTTGCTGTGGTGTATCAGCACCGATCTGTTAGTACGAAAAATTACCAATCAGGCGGTATTGATTTTATTGCTGGGCTGGCTGTTCTTCAGCGCTTCACATGTCCTGCAATCCGGTGTGTTAGATATGGCGGCATTACGGAAAATGCTATGGGCGTTGCCCGGTGCGGTGGTCGTTCTGGTTGTGGGATTTTTACTTTTCCTCACGGGCAGATTGGGTGCCGGGGATGTGAAGTTGATGAGTGTGCTGTGCCTGTGGGTTGGGCAAGGGCACCAGATCGTTTTCGTCATGGTAACGGCGCTGGCTGGCGGTGTTTTGGCGCTAAGTCTGCCGCTGCTGAATACCGTACCGACAGCGGTGGCGTTGGGCATTCAAGCCACTAACCGGATATTCAAGAGTCGGTTGCCTATGCCACCTGCGTTGCCCGCCGATCTTTCTCAAGGCATACCTTACGGTGTCGCGATTGCATTTGGCGCGATATATGTCCTGATTTTTCCTTTGTTTTAATTCCGTCGCAGCTTTAAGACACACACGCTAGGGTAGGCCAGTTGAAATGAAAGTGAACTCTACATACGTACTGTCAGGCGCGCTCGTTCTGGCAGGTATTGTTGCGTTGATGGTACGCAGCCACCTCTCTTCTGCACCCCCACCGCCACCTCCGGTTGTTGTTAAAGCACCGGAAAAAACGGCTGTTTTGGTGGCGGCGAAAGATCTGCACCCCGGTGATTTTATCAGTGCTGAGTCATTGCGCTGGGAAGAAACGGATAAACCCGTTTCCCGTACGTTCAACTTTGTTCGCGGTAAAGACAGCCAATCACTGCTATTCGGTGCGACGCTGCGTGAAACCGTGACAGAAGGTTCCGCACTGACGAGTAACGTGTTGGTTAAGCCGAATGAACCGGGCTTTGTTGCTGCCGTCCTGAGTAAAGGGATGCGCGCTATTTCTGTTCCCACCAGCGCGCTTGCCAGCAATGCCGGTTTAGTCACGCCAAACGATCGTGTGGATGTGATCCTCAGCATGAAAAGGGACGATCAGTCCGAGTTACCACCAAGCCGTACTCAACCCGTGGTCATGCCGCTGCTGGCATCACAAACCATTGTGCGTGATATACGCGTGTTGGCGCTGAACGAGAAAACCATTTCCCCTATTTACCCGCGTGCAGATGTTGCACAAGACGATGTGGCGCTTGATGCCGCAGCCAAAAGCCGTGAGCCTGCCGCAGGTCCTCGTGCGCGTTCCGCAACCTACCAAACCGTTACGCTGGAAGTGACGCCTCAGCAGGCTGAAGCGCTGGCCGTAGCCAAGGAGCTGGGCGTTCTGCATTTAGCGTTGCGCAGTGCCGAGCAGGATGATGCAGTCGATCCAGCGACAGGGCGACCGCATGTGACCACCGTGCCAGTCGCGACCGATATCTACGGGGTGCTATCAGCAGGTTCTGGTCACAAGGTAAAAGTCTATCGCGGTGAACAAAAAGACGTGGTGACGTTCCCCTCCCGATAGGACGGACACGTAATCTGACAGCCTGCGGGAAGCCGTGCGCTGCTCATGGAAAAATAAAGCCCATTACGGAAATTAAGTAAATGACGATGTTTTCGCTGTTTTTGAAATCGGACGCTCGGGGAACGTGCAAACGGTTGCTGGTTGCCAGCCTGTTAAGTGCAGTCTTGCCTGTCATGCTGATGTTGCCTGCCGCCACGCAGGCTGCCGGGGTGTCTGAAGTGGCTGAAACCAATGTGGTGCATCTGACCGTGCATCAGGGGCGGTTACTCCAGCTTGATGGGTTGCCAGACAGCGTGCTGGTGGCCGATCCGAATATTGCCAGCTTTGAACTGCCTTCACCGGGGAATTTGTTTGTTTACGCCAAAAGTGTCGGTACGACCACGCTTTATGCGATGGACGAAAATGGCAATGTCATCAACGCCATTCGCCTGGTGTCTGAACATGACTTGAAAGCGCTGGGTGAACGCATGAAGCGTGAATTCCCCGGTGCGGATATCCAACTGGAAGCCTCGATTCCGAGCGGTGTCATTGTGCGCGGTAGCGTTGATACCCCGCAGGACGCCAAGCGCGTCATCGACAGCATACAGGCGTACATCAGCGCGTCGTCAAACGGTGCACAAGGTGGCGGTGGCGAGAAATTGCCAGGTTCTAGTGAATCCTCCGGCAAAGTGATCAATCAGCTCAAGATTAAAACGCCTTCGCAAATCAACATTCAGGTGCGCGTGGTGGAAGTGTCTCGCAAGTTAACCAGTGAACTGGGGTTCAACTGGGCGGCGTCACTGAGCACCGGCAGCGGCAATATGACCGCAGGCAGCGGCTCGCGCCTTAACCTGTTCAATGCCACCACGGGGAGATTTGCTAACCCAACGGATGCGGGCTTCCTGAATTTTGGCCGCTCCAGACTGAGTGGATTGCTGACCGCCATGAACCAACAGGGTATGGCAACCGTATTGGCCGAACCTAATCTGACGGCGATGTCAGGGGAAACTGCCGCGTTTGCCGCAGGCGGGGAAGTCCCGATCGTCCTGATTACCAATAACAGCGTCAGCATCGACTACAAATCTTACGGTGTGATTCTGCGTATGACGCCGACGCTACTGTCTGCCAACCGTATTAGCCTGCACATTGCGCCGGAAGTCAGTGAACTTACGGACGTGGGTTCTGTACAGCTGGAAGGTGGTTCGCGTATTCCGGCCTTAACAGTACGTCGTGCGGATACCACGGTGGAACTGGCCAGCGGACAAAGTTTCGCCCTGGCAGGGATGCTGCGTAGTGCGGGGAGCCAGACGATCAATGGCGTTCCTGGGTTGAGTAGCGTCCCGATGTTTGGCCGCCTGTTTGAAAGCGAATCCACCAGTCAGGAAGAAACGGAACTGGTGATCATCGCGACCGCTTATGTGGTTGAACCCGTCAATGCTGGCGATCTTCAGACGCCGGGACAAGGCGTAAAAATGCTGGACTCGTCCATGCCACGTTCTGCATCTGTCGGCTATCTCTACTGAGTCCACGAGGGGCAATAAACATGAACACGATTAACAACAATCAGCCTCCGTTCCGCCCGCTGCACATGCGTGCAGCAGTGCTTACCGCCGTTTTTCTGCTGGCAGGATGCGGATGGAATAAGCCGATTAATGATGTACGTATGCAGCGTTTTGACCAGCCAGGACTTCAACCGATCGCCGTGCAGCCTTCATCGGTGTCCGTGCCGTTATTGGTTGCACCAAACGGACGCGGCTTCCTGCCTGAATCGTTGAAACAACTCAATATCATGCTGAAAGATCAGGGGCGGTTATCCACACAGACGATAACGCTGATCCCACACAGCACTAGCGGTGAGCAGATGGCAGGACGACTGGCGACCGTGCTGAAAAATGCCGGTGCTAATCCACAGAATGTGAAACAGATGCGCCGTTCTACGGCGGGTGGCCAGAACGGCGATCTGGAAGTGATCTCTGAGGCACTGGTCGTCAAAACGACCCGCTGCGCGCTCAATGACCCAAATCAGCTGATGGTGAAGCCTTATGAGGCAATTGGTTCTCTCGGCTGCGCCACACAAAACAATCTGGCGATGATGGTCGCCGAACCACGCGATCTGATTCAGGCCAAAGCGCTGGATAGTGCGGATGGCGTGGCGGCGGTCAATAGCATTGAACGCTATCACAAAGGTGAAGTGAAAGAGCTCATCGACATTAACTTTGATGAAGATTAAGGGCGTGACATTCCATGAGTGAAATTACCCCTAACGATGGTGAAGAACTGGCGCTGCCGCTGGTTGCGTTCGCCAATGATGTGCGCGATGTGGCTGATATCAGCGATCTCTTCACGCGTCTGAAACAACCGGATGTTCCGGTGATGCCCGGTGGTATTACCGCCGCTCGCCAGTGGTGCGAACTGAATGTACCGCCACACATTTTACTGGTGGATCTGGAAGGGACGCACTGGCCGCTTCCAGCGCTGGAAGAGTTGCTGAGCGTCTGTGGCCCCACCAGCCAGGTGATTGCGACGGGCAAAGAGCAGGATGTTGGCTTGTATCGCGCCCTGCTTCAGGCGGGCGTGGTGGATTATCTGGTGAAGCCATTCACGCTGGATCTGCTGGCGGCAACGCTGGCGAAGTGCGAAGGCCAGCAGGCAGGGCCGGAATATGCCCGTACTGGCAGGACGATTGCGGTTGTCAGCGCCAGCGGCGGAAGCGGCGGAAGCACGGTAGCGATGGGGCTGAGCCGTCTGCTGTCCGGTGAACGTCATTTACCCGTGGCGCTAGTGGATTTTGACCGCCGCAACGGTGACCAACTGCTGTTGCAGGGGCAAACCGATGATGCGGGGCTGGCTGCGGTGTTGGGAACTCAGGAACTGGATACCCGACTGCTTCAGCGCGCCATGCTGCGTGTCGATACGCGTCTGCACCTGTTGGCACAGAAGCCGGAATTGGGTGAGCTGAGCCCGGTTGACGTCGATAACGTACTGAATCTCGGCGGGGCGCTGTGTCGCATGTTTAATCAGGTCATTTGGGATCTGCCCAGCAGTTACCCGGCAGGGGCGCTGGATGTGCTGACCTATGCGGATCTGCGCATCATTGTGACGGAATTGACGCTTCAGGATGCACGTAATGTACGGCGCGTACTGAATGAGATCGGTGATGAAAGCGAAGGGCAGCGTTTGCTGTTGGTGCATAACCAGAGTCGCTTTGCCACGACCGCGCCGCTCAGTCGCGATCAGTTTGAACAGTTTATTGGCCGGAAGATTGATGTCGTGCTGCCTAATGCCGGTCATGCACTGGCGCAGAGCCTCGCGCTTGGCGCATTAAATTTCGCTGCCGCGCCTGCTTTCCAGCAGGGATTACGCCAACTGGTCGATTTAGCCTGCGGTGTACGCGCCAGACAGGCGGAAAAACGCTGGTTCTCGCGGTGGTTAAAGCGAGCCTGATGATGTTCAGCGTTCGCCGTTTTTCAAAAGGTTACGGACATGTTGATTCGCAAAAATAACCTGCAAAAAAGTGAAGCAGGCAAAAGCACACCTCAGTCTGCGCCAGCAACTGCCAATGTCGCAGAACTGAAAACGCGTCCCGCTGCGGAGAACCGCACGCAGCCTGCGGCGAATGCGTCTTCAGGATCTGCTGCGCCAGCAGCCCGCCAGACGGACAACCGGACGAGCCAGCGCCGTATTATCCGCGCACAGCTTTACGATCAGATCGATGCCGGTAAAGCGGCGATGATGGGGCGTGACAAGCTGCTGGTACAGATCGAAACGGTAATCCGCCGTATCTGTGATGAGCAGCGCTTGCAGCTTTCTCGGCAGGAAGAGGAAGCTATTGCCACCGAAATGCTGGATGAGATGACGGGGATCGGACCGATCCAGCCGCTGCTGGCAGATGACACGGTCAACGATATTCTGGTTAACGGTGCCGGTCAGGTGTTTGTCGAGCGCTTTGGCAAGCTGGAACTGTCACCGATTACCTTTATCGATGAAGAACATGTGTTTAACACCGCGCAACGTATTGCGGCGGCGGTCGGGCGGCGTATCGATGAAGCTAGCCCAATGGTGGATGCACGTCTGCCTGACGGTAGCCGCGTTAACGTCATTACCTATCCGCTGGCGATCGACGGCACCACGATCTCAATCCGTAAGTTCATGCGCCGCAACCTGTCGCTGGAAATGCTGGCGGAGCGCCGCTGTATGTCCTATGCGATGGCGGATGTTCTGAACAAAGCCATGCAGGCACGCGTTAACGTGATCGTTTCTGGCGGTACGGGGGCGGGTAAAACCACCTTGCTGAACGCGCTGTCGCAGAAGATCGGCAGTACCGATCGCATCATCACCATTGAAGATGCCGCCGAACTGCAATTGCAACAAGAACATGTCGTGAGACTGGAAACCCGCCCTGTCAGCGCCGAAGGTACTGGCCGCATCGATCAACGCGATCTGATGCGTAACGCACTGCGTATGCGCCCTGACCGCATCATTTTGGGTGAGGTGCGCGGTGGCGAGAGCTTCGACATGTTGCAGGCGATGAACACCGGCCACGACGGTTCGCTGTGTACGGTGCACGCCAATACCTCGCGTGATGCGATACAGCGTCTGGAAAACATGGTGATGATGGCGAACATGCAGTTGCCGCTGATGGCGATCCGTCGGCAGATCGCCAGCGCTGTTCACCTGATCGTGCAAATTGAACGTATGCGTGACGGCATGCGCCGTGTCGTGTCCATTACCGAAGTATGTGGCATGGAGAATGAAGTGATCCAGCTTCAGGATCTGTTCAGCTTCAATATTCAGGGGATGGATGGACAGGGGCTGTTGACGGGTGAATATGTTCAGCACATACAGCGCCCGCAGTTCTACAGCGATAAAGCGCATTTGTTTGATGCGCAGTGATGGGCTGAGGAGACGCTGATGAGTGATTTACGCCTGAATCTGATTACGCTGCTGGTGTTTTGCAGCGTGCTGATGCTGCTTTTGGCGGTCAACGCCTGGAGAAAATCACGTCAGCAACGCATGCAGCGTGAACAACGCTGGCAACAGGTTTTGAATGAGGTTAGCCCATCGGTAGCCGCTGTGGCGTCTGATTCAATTCTGCGTGACGAGATTAAAACGCCGCTGATGGGAATTCCTGTTGTCGGGCGCTGGTTGGCGATCCTCTGGGCGCAAATGGCGTTTATTGGCTGGAAAAAGAACCTGCTTCAGCGTTCTCTCGCGCTGGCGGCAGCCAGCCTGATACTCGGCATGATTCTGGGGCAGCGTACTCTGCTACCACTTACGATGGGGCTGATATTTACACTGCTGCTGTTTGTCAGTATCGGCATGCTGATGTTCCGATCGACGTTGCAAAAGCATTTGAAAGCGCTGCGTGAGAGCCTGCCTGAAGCGATTGATGCGATTACGCGTAGCTGCCGTGCGGGTGTGCCTGTCGCGAATACTTTCTCGATTGTCGCTGAGCACTTAACCGGGCCGCTGGCGAATGAATTTAAGACGATCGACCACTGGCTGCGGCTCGGTATCCCGCTGCGTCAGGTGATTCAGGCCTCGGCGACGCGAGTGCCGATGGCCGAGTACCGTTTCTTCGTGGTGATTCTGATCATCAATCAGGAAGCGGGTGGGCGATTAGGAGAAACGCTTGAGCGTTTGTCCGCTACGCTGCGCGACCGGCGGGAACTGCAACTTAAAGTGCAATCTAAAACCTCCGAGGCGCGTGCATCGGCCAAAATTGTCGCCGCACTGTTTCCCGGCTGTCTGGCCTATCTGTACATGAAATCGCCGGAGGATTTCAGCTTTTTGTTCTCCGATCCGGTGGGGACAACGGTACTGATTTACGCCTTATGCAGCGTTTCGATCGGCATGCTGGTGACACACGTTATGGTTAAACGGATAGGGTAAAGGGTGAGCCACTCATGACTGTTTTTGACGATCCCTTACTGCTGCTGGCGCTAGTGCTGATGGTGGCGGGTATTTATCTGGCCCGTACGCATCATAAAAAACAGCAATACAAGCAGCTGGAAATTCGCATGCGCGGGCACCTGCCCACGGCCTCTATAGAGGCGACCTCTCAGGAAAACATCCTGAGAGGTCAGGGAACCGCACTCTCCCCCCTGCTGGAAAAGCTGCTACAGCCCCTTGCCACACAGGGGGAGCGTCTGTCGGGATCGGAACGCGATCGTCGCAATCTGCGCCGTCTGCTGGATCTGGCAGGCCTCCGCCGTAACGAAGCGGTGGGCTGGCTGGTCATGGGGAAATTTGCCGCCGGAGCGCTGCTCGCGATCGCTTTGGTGTGGGGATGGCTGCCACCTGCCGACCGTGCTGGTCTGACGGGGGTTGCTGCGGGGCTCATTGGCTTCTTTGTCGGCTCTATGGTGCCGGAGTGGTGGCTAAAATGGCGTGCGGCAAGCCGGGGTGAAAAGCTGGCGCGTGCGGTGCCGGATGCATTGGATCTGATGGTGGTCTGTGCCGAAGCCGGTTTACCTATCGGGCGCGTATTACAGGTGGTGTCAAAGGAGCTGGGGCTGTCGTCACCGGAAATGGCGGATGAACTGCACTACACCGCTGCCGAATTACAGATTCTGTCGGATCGTACGCTGGCGATGAAGCATCTGGCAGAGCGTACTCGCGTCAGCGAGATCGAAAGTATGGTTGCGACACTGATTCAGGCGGAGCGCTACGGTACGCCGCTGTCTCAGGCGCTGCGTACGATTGCGGATGAAAGCCGCAAAACGCTGATTTTAGGGCTGGAAGAGAAGGCGGGCAAATTGCCTGCGCAGTTGAGCGTGCCGTTGATGGCGCTGATCCTACCGCCGATTATCGCCATTATGGCGTCGCCTGCACTGGTGCGGGTGGTCCGCCTGCTGGCGCAGTAGTTTTGATTGCCAAGATAGTGTTTTTAAAAACATCGATTTCCGATATGTGCCGGAAATCACAAGAGTTACAACCGATGGAGTTAGCGAAAATGGTCGATCTGGTAGCAAAACTTAAGCGCGGCGCGCCCATGTTGGCACTGCTCATCGTCAGTACCGTGCTGGTGGGATGCGGCAGCTCGATGGCGATTAAAGGCAGTAAGGATGAGGGCCTGCGTCTGGCACGTCTGCTGCGCGATCAGGGGCGTGTTGAAGCGGCGACGGAAGTGTATGCGCGTCTCGACAGCCGTGATGCGCTGAAAGGGGCTGAGATGCTGGAGTATGCCAGTGTGGCTGCTTTAGCGCGTTCGCCGCAGCAAACGCTGGAATTATATGGACGAGCACGTCAGGCGTTGGGCGGCGATACCAATAAAATGACGAAGGAAGAAGCGCTGGCAGTGTGTCTGGGCATGGGACGTGCACAGCTGGCGTTGGGACGTAATGCGATGGCGCAAACCGATTTTACCTGCGCGCTGAAGGCACAACCAAACGACGCTGGCGCGCTCAATGGCATGGGTGTGGTAATGGATGCATCGGGTAAACATGCTGAGGCACGCCAACTGTTTGAAAAAGCGTTACAGGTGAATCCGGCCGATGTCGCGGCACTCAACAATCTGGCGCTTTCCTGGCTGGCGAGTGGCAATGCAGACAAAGCGATTTCTCTGCTGCGCTCGGTGGATGAGAGTAACGCAACCGGTCGACTGAATCTGGCGCTGGCCTATCTTTCTGGCGGCAGAGACACTGACGCTCGTGCCGCGCTGGCGACCATTGCCCAGCCGCAGCGTATTGATGGACTGATCGATGAGTTGAACCAGCGTTTACAGCAGATGCAGCAGGATAAATCTCGTGGCGACGCGCTGCTGTTATCCAGTCGCCAACGCCTGCAATTGAGTTCACCTGAGTAATGGCGTGGTTTCACCGTCGTTCCCCCTGGCGTGATGCGGGCATCGTGCCGCGTCAGGAGCGCAACTGGCGTAGTACCTGTGGCGTCATCGCGACGGAAGTGGCGTTTCTGGTGCCCGTCGTGCTGGTTGGCGTGATGATGCTGTTTGAACTGGCACGTATCGGGCTCGTGATCGCCATCGGCAGTGCCGCGCTGGATAAGGCCGTACAGACTTTCCGTCTTGATAACCTCGTATCGGACAGTGCGGAACAGATGGGAACCCGACTGAAGGCTCGCATGATTGAGGCCGGTTACGGCTACCTCAAGGAAGACGATTTAACCGTTAGCGTGTTGCACTTCGACAATCTGACTCAGCTTGGTGGGTTAACAAACGGAAATAGCAGTCAGGACGATCCCGATAGCGAGGCAACCACGACGCTTCCTGTGTGGTCCGTGACGGTACAGATCAAAAAGGCGTTTATTACGCCGTTGCCGGAGGTGTTAACGCTGGGTGACACCTTCCGCTACCAGTACAAACATGTGTTTGGGACGGAACTGCGTAATGACTGATCGCTTATTGAAACCCCGTCGTTTGTTGAAAAACAATCGTTTTCTGAGCGGAATTCGACGCTTCTGGTTTTCTCGCCATGCTTCTACTGCGGTAGAAACGGCGCTGGCGTTTCCGATTGTGCTGGCGATTGGTTCGCTGTGTGCAGATATCTACACCGTTGGGCTGGAGCGTACGCGACTGGAACAGCGTGTGGGTGCCATTGCATCAATATTAGCGATGCAGCAAAAACTGGATGAAAAAGGCTTACAGGGACTGCTTGATACGGTGTTGCCAACGGAAGGCGTTGGGAATTACCAGTTGTTGATCAGCAATGTGCGTCAGACCGGCGAACTGTATTGGCAATTGAGCCGAGGGACAGCGGCGGCACTCTGCGCCGAAAGCGAGACGCTGCCCGGTGAAGAATATACGCCTGAATTGCCGGAAAGAGACCGGGAAGAAGGCAGTAAGAACACCTCGATGATGGTAGTCGAAATCTGCCGTGAGGGGAAAGACGTCGGGTTGCTGGGGGGCTTGTCGCTGGGCGGCATGTTGCATGCTTCATCTATCAACCGGGTGGCTATTGGCGTGGTGACGCTGGATGAGACACTCAGAAAAGAAGCCGGGCTAGAAGAGGACGAACGGAATCCGTAGTCCCAAGCCGGAATAATAAATTTATCACGATGAGCAATGTCGTTTTTATTTTCCCGTTTCATGGGCGGGACGAGTACGCGCTGAATCCAGGTACACAGGATAGGAATTGATGAAAAAAACCTTACAGAACAGAAGAGTAAAAAAAGACGATACCGGAATCACTCTGTTCTGGCGTCAGCGCCTGTCCGCCTTTATTCATCAGGAAAAAGGGGCGGGTACAGGGTTTTATGTGCTGGGCGCAATGGCACTGTTGGTGACGGCGGCTTTCATTGTGGATACCTCAACGTCAACGGGTGATGCGACGCAGATCAAGCGTGCGACGGATGCCGCCGCGTTGGCCGTTGGCCATCAGGCCACCATTAACGGCGAAGAATACAGTCAGGAAGACATCAATACGCTGGCGTATGAATACGTCAAAAGCAATCTGGGAATGAATAAGGCGCTGAGTGAAAAACTGGTGGCGGGCGACGTGACCGTCATTGAAGGCCGCAATAGCGCTACGCGTAAAACCTATACCGTGACCGTGGCTTTTGAAACCAAGCCCAGCCTGCTGAGTTTGGGGTCGAGGGCGCAGGAAGTGTACTCGACCTCGGAAGTCATCAACCGCCCGACGGAAGTGGCCTTCGTAATGCCAGTGACGGGGGATATGAGTGATGCGGATATTCGCGCGTTGAAAAGTGTCAGTCGCTCGTTTGTTGAGCGCCTGCTTAGCAGTGGGGATGCTAAACGCGACAACCTGTGGGTGTCGTTGGTGCCGTATAGCCAATCGGTAAATGTGTACGATGCAGAAGATGCGAACCGCATTCGTCGCTGGTCTACACCGAGTGCACTGAACCCACCGGAGCTGCGTTCACTGTTTGCCAGTGGTGTGGTGAGCAGCTTGGCCGATCGCCGTTTCCCCGATCGCCGTGCGAATTTGCTGTGCATGTACCGTGGACTGGGTCGGGAAGAAAACTTCTTCTGGGATGAACCGCCCGTTGGGCAATTTCGCGTGTACTACCGCCATGATTTGCCGCAAAACGGCAGTCCTGGCGCACCACCTATCAGCTGGCGTGGTCCTAACCCCGATCTTTATCCGTGGGATAACAACTCCGATGCCGTAGATACCCGCTTTATTGTGGCGGATCGCGGATGCCCAAATGCTGCGCTGATGCCGCTGACCAACGAAGAAAGTAAGCTGAATCAGCGTATCGATCAGTTTTCTGCCCGTTTCAACGTGAACTACGCCATCGGCATGTCGTGGGCAGGGGCGGCGCTGTCACCCAACATGCGCGGGTCAGAAGGCTGGGGCGATGCCACGCTACCGCTGGATTTCAATCTGGACGGCAATGGTGACGGGCAAAAAGTGATCGTAATGATGGCCAACACTATCGGCAACTGGTTCGACACCGACAGCTACAACTTCAATCGCAACGAGTTCCGTGGTGAAACCGGCAACGATTCTGCCCGTACCTTTGCCGCGCAGCGCTTTCAGGATCTCTGCTCCAGCTTCCGCGCACGCAATATCAAATTCTATTTTGTCGGCATTCGTCCCGGCGACCCTGAAGATTTTGGCCGCAACCTGTTCGACAGAGAAGCGACGCCAGGCCTGCTGGTCTGCACTGAGGGTGAAAAACGTATGAGCTTTATTGATGGTTCGGGCTTTGGTGCAGAAGGCGTTGAGGATCAATTGATTCGGCGTTTGGATCGTATCGCCGGCCAGATCGAAACCGAGGGCGGCTATGTTCGGCTGGTTGAATGACCGCGGAAGGTAGCCAGGAATAACGCGATTTGCCCCTTTCATTACAGGACATAACACGATGACTTTTTCCCGCTCAAAATCTGGTTCAGCCTTAACGCGTCCTCCGCGTCAGGCGTGGGTATTGGAACCGCGCATGATGTTTGATGCTGCTGCTGTAGTGACTGCGGTCGATGTTGCAGCGCACGTTGCGGCAACGGATACGGCACCCGGCGTTGATGCCACGCCCGTTAAAGCGACAGTCACTATCACTGATACCAGCGACCGCTTTGAACCAATCGATCTGTTCAGCAATGTCAGCGTGTCAGCGGATAAAAATGGGCAGGAACTGACAAATTTGGTGATTACCGTTAATCGCACGGGTGCGAATCAGGCAATCGTCATCGACGGTACGGAAATTACGCTGGAAGCCGCTAATGGCGCAAGAACGACGGAAGGCGACGGAAAATACGGCTATACCGTTGCGGTTAGCGGTGCGACGACAACTATCACGGTGAGCATTGATTCATCCGATGCGTTTCAACCCAGCGATGTTGCTAAGCTGATCGACGGTATGACTTACCGACCACTCGATAAAACCGTGGCCGGCGGCGATGTGACGGTAACACTGAAAAGTCTGAGTGACGAGAGCGATACTGCCGAACTGAATATCCACTCGACCATCACCATTGACAGCAAAATTAACGTCGCGCCAGTGGTGTCTGCGTCGGATGCGCCCGAACTGTCCGAATTAATTATCGTACCCGGAATGGAATCCCCGCAGGACGTGCGCTATTCCAGTAATGGTAATTATGCCTACGCCATAGGAAACGATGGCACGCTGGGTGTCTTTACCGTCGGCGAGCATGGCAAGCTGACGTTGAGCCAAACGCTGAACGATGTCAGCGCGCTTAAGGATGTGAAAGAAATCACGCTGAGCGCAGATAACCGTTCGCTCTATGCCATTACAGGCAATAGCAATATTGTTGCACTGAGCCTTGACGACAACGGTCAGGTGATTCAGGTCGAGGGCAGCTATACCCAGACAACCCCTTCGCAAAACGGCAATATTACTGGGCTGGCCATCTCCAGCGATGGGGCTCAGGTTTATGTTGCCACGCAGTGGAACGGCATGGTCGTCTTTACTCGCGATGCGACGACAGGGAGTCTGACGCTACTTCAGGTGGTGAAGGACAGTGGGATCGATCGCAGCGGTATTGTGGCAAGCAGCGGTGACTATGTTGTTACTGTTGGGATGGGGGCGAAGCATACGCTGTCAGTTTTCCAGCGGAGTGAGAACGGGACATTAACGTCTGTCGCTAAGCTGGAAACGTCTGGAGAAGGCTATGGCGCGGTAGATTATCAACTGGCAATCTCGAAGGATCAGCAGTTTATCTATGTCGCCGATCCTGATAACGGCGAAATCAGCGTTTATCAATTGCGCGATGGCACCGAAGGAAAGACGCTGACCCGTACTGATACGAAAGCGTTGGAAAACATCAACGCGCTGTATCTTAACGCTAATGGTAGCCAGCTCTATGCCTTGAGCAGCGAAGGCACGTTGCAGATTTATAGCGTCAATGCCTCTACGGGGGCGCTAAGTGAAAGCGGCCAGATTACGAATATTGGCGATACGCATGGCATGGTGTTGTCGCCAGATGGGCAATCACTTCTGGTGGCTGGCGAAGCAATCCAGCGCTTTAGCGCATTACGCACTTACCTCTATGGCAGCGAATTATCGTTTGCCGATCATGTCACGCTGTCCGATAGCAATCTGGATGTGTTAAACGGCGGTGCGGGTAACTATAACGGTGCCACGCTGACTATCGGCCGTGAAACGCCTTCGGCAGACGATCAATTTGGCCTAAGCGCAGGTAATGACCTGACGCTGCAAGGCGGAAAAATTCTGCAAGCTGGCGTAGAAATTGGCACTTTTGCACAGAATCAAGGCACGCTCAGCGTGACGTTTACTGCTGATGTGACAAAAGAAACCGCTAATGCGGTTCTGAAACAGATTACGTATCGCAATATCGGCAGCCAGAGCACCACCGAGACGGTGGCGTTGACGGTGGCTGCGAACGATGGTGAGCTCAATAGCACGGTGACGAGCATTGCGTTGCTGCTGACTGCCAATAGTGCGCCAACGTTGGTTAGCCAGGGAGGAAGCAACCTGACGTTGGATACGCGCGGTGCATCCGTCACGCTGTTCAAAGACACGGCGGTTAACACCGGAGAAGCTGGGCAGGCGCTGACAAAGCTGTCGATCGGTATTGATGGCCTAAATAACCCGCATCAGGAATACCTGACGGTGGATGGTACGGCCATCAATCTCAGTGAGAACAGTGCGGGCACAACGGTGAGTGGCTACCAATATAGCTACACCTATGACGCCGTGAGTGGGGAATCTTCTCTGGTGCTAAACAGTGCTCAGGGTATCAGCAGTATGGCGATGATGAAGCTGGTCGACGGCATGAGCTATTCGGCTGGTAAAGAAAGTACCAGCGCCAGCGGTGTTCGTACTATCACGTTAACCGAATTGCAGGATAACGGCGGCACCGCCAATGGTGGAAATGATACCGCGACGCTGACGGTCTCCAGCAGTATCAATTTGGCCTTAAATGAGCAGCCTGCGATCGAGGCAACCTATTCCCCAGACACCACGCTGTTTTACAACGATGGAAAGCTCAGTGATTACAATGAGCGTGTTTCGGCGATTAGCGTTTCTCAGGATGGTAAAACCCTGCTGGTAACCGGTAGCGAAGGCAACAATAACAGCGGCAAGACTCATCTGCGCGTTTACGCTCGTGATGCGGAAACTGGCGCACTGACGTTGTTACAAAGCTTCACGCAGGGCGAACAGGATGATCCGTCCACCTCCGCGATTGAAGTGAATGGCCTGAACACCATCACCACGCTGGTACAGTCGAAAGATGGTGCCAGCGTGTATGTCGCAGGGGGAAGCGGAAGCGCCTACTCGCTGGTGCAGTTCAGCCGCGATGCCACAACGGGACAGTTGAGCTATGTCGGCATTGTTGCCACACAGGGGGTGGATGGTGTTAGCGGGCTGGATGCAACAGTGTCTGAAATTGTTCTGTCCGATGATGGTACTTCGCTATATACCATTAACGGTGTGACGCCGATGGATGGATCGACAGGGAAGGATGCTGTGACTTTCTTCTCGCGTGATACCACCTCCGGCGCGCTGACGTTTATCGGTTCGCTGATTGGCAGTGATACCCTCCCGCTGAAAAGCCCAAGCGGCATTGTGCTGTCCAGCGATGGCACATCGGCTTATCTCTCCAATTTGGGGAATCACAGTATTACCGTTCTGTCTCGCGATGTGGAGACAGGCAGCCTGAGCTATGTCTCGACGATTAATAAAAGTACGATCGCCGCTGATGAGAATAGCGCCGAGATTCCGAAAGACGATCGTTACCTGACCGCGTTGCAAGACATCGTTATTTCACCTGATAACCGTTTTGTCTATGTGTCGTCAAACTCGCAGGGTACGGTCTCAATTTTCAGCCGCGATGCGGATACCGGCGCGTTGACCTACGCCGGGACGATGGATTTGTACAACAGTGAAAGCCACGTTCCTACTGAACTGAGAGCGACATCACTGCGTGAAATCGCGATCTCTCAGGATGGCGCGGCGCTGTATGTTGCGGCGCTCGGCGGTAGATCACTGTTGGTATTCGCCCGCGACGCCGATTCTGGGACACTAACGTTCCGCAATGGTGTTGACCTCTCAGTTAACACGATCAACCATCTCGCAGTCAGTGCCGATGGTAAGAATATCTATGCTGGTGTCAGCACGTTCTTTGCCGGGCTGAACGTGTTCACCGCAACGGCAAATGCACCTTATAGCCAGACGGCGGATATCGCGTTTGCCAAAGGTGTCATGCTGTCAGACCAAGAGCTGGATGCTGCTGATGACTATAAGGGTGCATCAATCACGATTAGCCGCAACGGTGCAGCGTCGGCAAATGACCACTTCGCTTTCCAGAACGGAAGCGGTCTGACGCTGTCCGACAGCAATATTCAGTATCAAGGCGAGACAATTGCTACGTTCAGCGCGAGTGAAGGCACGGTGAAGATTGTCTTTACCGACAGCGTCACTAAAACGGTCGCTAATCAGGTTTTGCATCAAGTGACTTACCGCCATGATGGTGATACGGCAGGCGCATCGATTCCACTGAACATCACCTTGAGCGATGGGTCTAAAGATACCAGCCTGCTGTTGACGCTGGTGGAGAATAAAGCGCCGGTTGTGGATAATAGCGAGTACGCCCCGCCGTCTGGTACAGCAGGGCAATCGTATACCGCAGTACTGCCAGAAAATCTATTCCGCGATCCTGAAAATGACACGCTGACGTGGCAAGTTACCGGCCTCCCTGATGGATTAACCTTCGATCCTGAAACGCGCACGATTTCCGGCACGACCGCTCTCAATGGCGCGGGAAGTTTCTCTATTACCGTCGTCGCGACGGATGAGTCGGGTGGACAGGCGGAGCAGACGATTACGCTGACAATTGCCTCCGATCCTGCACAAGTGCCAACGCTCGGCGGTGAATCCAGTTCTCTTGAAAGTGACTATGCCCTCGATGGCTATGATCCCAATAGCTATGCCGATGTACTGACTGGCGTAAAAGACAGCCAGCTGTCCGCAGATGGTAAAACCCTCTATGTCGTGAGTTCACCAGAGAGTGGGTCAGCGGTGCTGAGCGTCTTTGTGCGCGATGCTGAAGGCAAATTTACCCTTTCGCAGACCTTCTTTAACTACCACTCCGTTTACAACGATGAGACGAAGCAAACCGATAATGTTGTGGATAATGCTGGATTAGCAGGTGCGTCAGATGTGATTCTGGCCGCCGATGGGCGTTATCTGTATGTGGTAGGCAGTGAAGACAATGCGGTGACCATTTTCAGCGTTGGCAGCGACGGTGAATTGACACAAGTAGGTGTCCTTGACTCGGCTGCTCTGGGTGGGCGTTCTCTGGATGTCCGTTCCCACATTGTGTCTCAGGGTGACTACCTCTATCTCACCGCCGCCCAGTCTGACAGTGATAATGACAGCCGCAGCGTGCTGGTGTTTAAGCGCGGAACGGACGGTACGCTAGAGGCGGTTTCTCAGGCCGATAATTTGATCGGCGCGAGCCGTCTTGTGCTCGATCCCGCAGGGCGTTACCTGTTCGTATCGGGTTCCGGCGGTACTGTTGGCGTCACCGCGTTCAGTATTAGTGACCAAGGGGAATTGACTCAGGTTGGTCAGCTTACGGGAACGAGTGAGTATTACATCAATGGGCTTGCGCTATCGCCTGATGGCAAAACGCTGTATGCGATTAATGCTGATGGAATTCAGTACACGCTCAATACGATAACGGTGGGGGCTGATGGCGCGCTCTCGCTTACGGATACAACGCCAATTACCGATGACGGGGGTGATACTGGTGAAGCGCTGGCAACCGGTCTGGTGGTTTCTGCCGATGGTACGGCGCTGTTCGTAATTGGCAAGAATATTTCTGTTTTCTCTCGTGCCGAAGATGGCAGCCTGACGCTGAAGAACACGATTAGCGGCAGTTGGGATAGCTCGATCAATATTTCCTTCTCGAATCTGCAACATGTGGAACTGAGTGCAGACGGCAAGCAACTGTACTTGATTGGTGGCGATAAGGTTCATGTGCTGAATGTCGGTACTGCGGGTGCCACCTATACCGAAGATAAAGATGCAACGGTGTTGTTGCCGTCAGGCCGTCTGTCCGATCCGCAGCTCGATGCGTTAAATAGTGGTGAGGGGGATTATAGCGGCGCGAGCATCACGGTAGGTCGACAAACGGGTGGGCTACCGGAAGACGTCTTCGGCTTTAAGGCTGATAACGGCTTAACGCTGGACGGTAATAATATCGTCAAAGACGGTACCACGATCGCCACTTTTACGCAGGTTGACGGTGCGTTGACAGTGACCTTTACCGCTGCGGTGACAAAAGCTGATGCGCAGAACGTGCTGCGCCAAATCACCTATCTCAACAGCAGCAAAGATCCTGAACATGCGGGCGCGTCACCTGTCTTCACCTTCAGCATTAATGACGGTGACAATAACGTTGCGACATTGGACGTGACGGTTAATCTGATTGGCGTAAACGATCCGGCTGTACTGACGACGACGGTGTTGAATCCATCGGTTCCGGGCAACGGCGAGTTCGTGAAGCTGTTTAAAGATACCCAGATTGATACGGTTGAAAGCGGGCAAACCATCTGGCAAGTGATATTAACCTTTGATGCATCAGGTCCAAATGAAGCCATAAGTGTAGGCGGTGAAACGATCGTTCTTGAAGACACTAACGGTGTCAGGAAAACTACGTCGGGCATGGAGTATCTGGTTGATGTTGTGGATGGCAAAGCTACCGTCACCCTCTATGTTGAGCAAGACGGTGTTGGCCCCGAAGCGATGATTGACAGCATCGGCTACAACTATCTGGGTAGCAACGGCAGCGGAGAACGGCATGTTACGTTAAGCATTAAAGAGAATGATTATAGCGGAAGCTCCCCCGTCACCACGCTGGAACAAAGCATTACGCTGACGCTGGTGCCTGCGGCAGAAACCAATACCGCACCGGTTATCACGGTTCCGGTTACGACGCCGACGTATACCGAACGCGCTGAACCTGTTGTGTTAGCACCAGAGGCAACGGTGTCCGATGCGCAGATGGACAAACTTAACGGTGGCAAAAGCAATTATGACGGTGCGACGCTCAAAGTGACGCTGGGCGACGGTAAAACTGCACTCGATAAGCTCGGTTTCAATGCGGGTAATGGCCTGACGTTATCCGGTAATGTACTCCAGAAAGATGGCGTGACCATTGGTCAGGTGACTAACCAAGATGGCGTGCTGACGATCCGTTTCAACGCGGATGCGGGCACAATTCCGACCATGGAAGACGTGCAGAACACGCTGCGTCAGATTACTTATGCCAGTGACAGCCATACACCTGCTGCGCAGGTAGCGGTATCGGTAACATTATCCGACCGCTATCTGGTGTCTCAGGATACGGCTTTAACCATAGGCATCACACAGATTAATGATGTTCCAGCTGTTAATACCGATCCTGTTCTGTCATTCGGCGATTTAGATCGGCTCCAGACTCTGGAATTATCGGCATTTGGGCTGACAGGTTCAACGAACAGCGCGGTGTCTGCTGACGGTAGCCGTGTCTATATTGCCGACCAGCAGGGTCACATTGCGTTATTTACTCGCAATGCCGATGGCACCTTGACGCACATGCGGACGAGCGCGATTGCCAGCGGCGTCATTCAACTCCAAATGACGTCTGATGGTGCGAATTTATACGCTCTGCAAAGAAATAACAGCGAAGGCATTATTGTTACTTTCGCTCTTGATAGTGAGGGCAATCTGACAGAGCAAAGCTCTCTGAAACAGATCTGGGATGCGGCGCAGATTACGCTGTCGGATGATGGGAAAAACCTTTATCTGATGGATCGGACGACGATTATCGTTTATGGGCGAGATCCCACGACGGGTGCACTGACCCATCTTCAAGATCTCCAGAGCAATATGTCAGCACCACCTTATCTGTGGGCTCCGACGGAAGTTGTCACGCAGGGGGATAAAGTTTATGTGGTCACCAACCCCAGCAACGGTTCATCACTCATTGTTTATCAACGTAATAGTGAAACAGGTCAGTTGACCCCGCTGACGTATCTCCATTCAGGGGAAACGGATGGCGCTGGTAAGGTCGTGAATCTGGACTATGTGCAACATTTATCTGTCAGTGCTGATGGGCAAACGATCTTTATCGCGAATAGCCGTACCAGTTCCTTTAACGGATGGACAGGGGAAAACACGGTAAACAACCACCCATTGAAAATAGATGCTTTCCGCCTCAACGCTGCCGGGACGTTAACGCATTTGGGCACCATCAATGGCACCGCGACGGTGGAAGACATTTCACTGTCAGCGGATGATAAAACACTGTATGTCGCCTTATCCGATGGTTCTCTGGCTTATTATTCGGCGGATACGTTGGAACGTATTGATGCCCAGAATAATCTGACGGATGCCCAGAAAATTGCAGTATCGCCACGAGGTGAGCTCATTATCCTTGCCGATGCGCTGGTGGTGATGCGCCAGACTCCGCTAAGTGCTTTCTATACCAATGGAGGATCTGCGGTAGCAGCAGTGCCGACATTGACACTCAGCGATGCGGAATTAGATGCTGCAAATGGCGGAGCAGGGGATTACCGTGGGGCATCCGTTGTGTTTCAGCGTAGTGAATCTCCTTCATCAAACGATCGTTTTGAGATGATTGCCGGCAACGGTTTTACCGTCTCGGGTAACATTATCAGTAAAGATGGGCAACCGGTGGCAACGCTGAGCCAGGCTGATGGTCGGGCTTCTGTGACGTTTACTGCGAGCCTTTCCCGTGATGAGGCGACCGCTCTTGTGCGCCAGATGGGGTGGCGTAGTACGGTAGTGGTTAATGAAAGTTCTGTGGTACTCCGCGTGGTACTGAATGACGGAGAGCAGGATTCCACGCCTTATGAGGCGACGGTAACGATTTCCGATAGTGTGAATCAAGCGCCTGTGGGGAATCGTGATGCCTTTGCCCCGCCTGTCGCACAGGTTGGCACCCGCTGGAGTTATACCTTACCGGATTCGCTGTTTACCGATCCTGAAAATGACGCGCTGACGTTTACCGTTGACGATACGCGATTGCCTAACGGCGTGAGCTTTGATAGCGCAACCCGTACTCTCAGCGGCACGCCGTCAACGGCGGGAACATTCAACCTGACCATTACCGCCACGGACAGCGCGGGTAACGCGACGGCGCTGAATGTGGCGCTGACGGTTAATGCGGCCTCAACGCCGGTCGATCCGGGAACGCCGGTTGACCCAGGCACGCCAACGGAGCCTGCCAATCCCGATAACACCGCGACTGCGGCTCCGGTGATTCTGGTGCAGCAGGGCGCAAGCCTACCTGTTGATGCGAGCGAAAGAGAACGCGAACAGCCGCTGAATGCAATTGTCGCCGATCTGTCTCGCTCGGAAGCACAGCCATCACCGACTAACACTCTTATCGAACCGATGCGCCAGCGCGATGCCGAGACGGCACGCCAATCGGATGCGCCTTGGGTGCTCGATCCTGTGATGTCACAGTTGATGCCGACGCTGGAGCAGGTCAACTTCTCTTCTCGTGCTAACACCGCCGTGCGAGACAGTTCGCCAGCCTCTCCGGCGGATTCCAACCTGTTCCTAAGTGTGCGTGGTCAAACAACGTCACTGGAGTCGGCGTTCAGCAGCGTGCAGGGCGCATTACGGCCTGATGCCTCCGGTGCGCTCGCCTTTAGCTTGCCGCAGCGCATGTTCAGCGTGCGTGAAGGTAATGCCACGCTGACGCTGCAACTGGCGAATGGGCGTCCGCTACCTGCGTGGGTGCAGTTTGATGCCCGTAGCGGTGTAGTACGGGTTACCGATGCCAGTGCATTGCAGGTGAATCAGATCCAACTGGTGCTGAAAGCGCAAGCCGCAGATGGTACTAGCCGGACGGTACCGATCACGCTGCAAACCGGGCAGGGCGATGGCGCAGCGATGGCGACCGACCGTGGCGCGATGCGACTGCCTTCACACGCTACTCAAAATGACGATGTGGAGCAGTTAGCACCAACGGGGAAAACCGCCTTTACCGAACAGCTGCGTCAGCATCAGCCGGAACAGGATGCGTTGCTGGCAGCGCTCAGTGAATTGAGCAGCCTGCGTGCATAGCACACGCAGACTGAATATTGAGACGAGATTTTATTTACTTAACCACTAACCCAGGCGCTTGCAGGCGGTAATCAATCCACCGCCTGCAAGATGAAGGGAACAGACAAATAGAAGATGGGGAGAACCCGGGTGAATCAGCACATAGCGCATTTCTGGGATAGCCAGCAACACGACAGTCAGCAGCAGAATGTTCAACACGAGGCTACACCACGCACCGCAGGTTCCCGAGCGTTACGGATCGCGGTAACCCTCGCCTGTCTGGGGTTAGCCGGCTGTGCCGTCAAACCAGAACCTGTGACGGTCGAACAGCAGGTTGCACAGGCATTGAGTGACAGAACGCAGATGTTCGCTAATCAGGAGCCAGTACGCGGCACGATTACGCTGGATGAGGCGATTGCCCGTGCGCTGAAATATAACCTGCAACAGCGGGTCGCACTGATGGAACAGGCAATGGAAGATGACCTGTTAGGCGTGCAGAATCTGGACATGCTGTTACCTAAACTAACCGCACGCGCCGGGTTGCAAACTCGCGATAATGTGGCAGGTTCTAGCAGTCAGTCGGTCACAACAGGGCGACAATCTCTGGAAGCCTCCACGAGTCAGGATCAAACCCAGCGCACTGCCGATCTGACGATGAGCTGGAACGTGCTGGACTTCGGTATCAGCTATTTCAACGCCAAAGTGCAGGCGAACAAATCGCTAGCGGCGGAAGAGCGTCGTCGTCGCGTAGTGGCCGATATTACCCGTCAGGTGCGTACCGCTTATTGGGAAGCGGCCACGGCGCAGCGTTTGCAGCCGGAAGTGACCACGGCGTTGACGCAGGCGCGTCAGGCGCTGGAATATGCGCGTCAGACCGAACAGCAACGCCTTTTGGCACCGGTTGAAGCGCTGCGTTTCCAGAAAAACATGCTGGAGATGGTGCGCCAGTTAGAAATTGTCGACAGCGATCTGGTGGTGGCGAAATCCCGTCTGGCCGCGCTGATGAACCTGCCGCCGTCCAGCAAGTACGATGTCGTCGTGCCGAGCGAAAGCAGTCTGGTTGCGCCAAAGATGGCCTACTCGCTCGACGATCTGGAAAACTTCTCGATGGTAAAACGCCCGGAAGTGCGTGAAGAGAGCTATCTGGCACGCAATAGCGTACTGGAAACCCGTAAATCACTGCTGCGTCTGCTGCCGGGCGTGTCGCTGTTTGCCGGTATCAACGGCGACAGCAACAGCTATCTGGTTAATCACCAGTGGGCAAACGCGGGCGTTCAGGTCAGCGGTAATCTGTTGAACGTGCTGTCGTGGTCATCGGTGAAACGTGCCGGACAGGCGAATGAAGATCTAGCGGAAGTGCGTCGTCAGGCGCTGCGTATGGCGGTGTTGACGCAGGTGAATGTCGCCTGGCAGGAGTATCAGCAGAGTACGCAGATGTTTGGCCGCTATCAGGAACTGGCGCGGATTCAGCGCGGTATCCTCAACCAGACCACGCTTAGCGTACAGCATCGTGCCGAAACACAAATGGAGCAGGTGCGCGTTAGCACCGAAACCATTCTGACCACGCGCGCCCGCGATCGCAGCTTTGCCGATGTGCAGAACGCATTGGGCGCAGTGTATCAGGCCGCAGGTCTGGACGTGCTGCCGGATAACGTGAACGATGTCAGTCTGGCGGCGTTAAGCAACTCGATTGCCCGCACCACGGGGAATCTTGAAAAAGGCGGCGTTGCGGTGCCGCGTCTGTCCCTGTCAACACCAGCAGTGCCTGCCACCACGACGGCTTCCACCAACGCCGTTTCTACCGCGCCAGCACCGTCAACCGCTGCGCCAGTAACGAAACCTATCGTGCCCGCTACTGTTACGCCTGCGGCTAATGCGGGAAAACCTTATCGTGTGGTGAATACGGATATGTGGGATAACCTGCAATCCTTACAGGCGGGAGGCTCGCGTTAATGGCTGTCGGCATGGTGCGTCCGCTGTTGCTGGTCAGTGCGTTAAGTCTGCCCCTATTGGGGCAGGCTGCGACGCAGGGAGACATTCGCGTGCAGCTTAGCGCGCAGCGCTATACCGTGTTATCCAGCGAAATCGCCGGGAAAGTGACGGATATTGCAGTGAAAGAAGGCGAACACTTCAAACAGGGGGATACGCTGCTCACGTTTGACTGCACCGTGCTGCGTGAAAAACTGAACTACTCAAACGCGGCAGAGAATGCCGCGCGTAAGAAACTGGCGATTGCCGATCGGTTGGATAAACTCAATTCGATCAGCCTGTCGGATGTCGATCAGGCGCGATCGTCGGTGTCGATGGCGCAGGCGGAAAGCGGCGTCAATCGTGCGATGCTGCAACGCTGTGCCATTAAAGCGCCGTTCTCTGGTCGCGTAACAGAAACTAAGGTGAAGCGTTGGGAATCGGTGCCGGAAGGCAAAGAGCTGCTGGCGATCTATGATGACAGTGCGTTCGAGTTGGAAATGATCGTGCCATCGCGCTGGCTGGTGTGGTTAAAGCAGGGTAGCGCTTTTCAGGTCACGCTGGATGAAACTGGCCTGAGCTATCCGGCTGAAATCAGCCGACTCTCGTCGGCTATCGACCCGGTCAGTCAATCGGTGAAGGTCTTTGGTCGGATTACCCAATCCACCGCCGGATTGCTGCCAGGCATGAGCGGCGTGGCGCAAATTGTGCCACCGGATGCGGGTAGCGTAACGCCATGACCGATTGGCATTCGACGGCAGCAGCATCAACGGAACAGGATACCCGGCTGGCGCTGCTGGCCGAACTGTTACAGTTACAAAGCCGCGCCAGAGCGCGAGAAACGCTGGATGAATTGGCGTTTTTCATCGTCAATGAAACGCATAATTTGGTGAAATATCGTCAGGCGCTGTTGTGGGATAGCGATAAACGGCGTTTGCAGGCCGCTTCCGGGCTGGCTTCGCTCGATCATAACGCACCGTTTTGCACCGAATTTAGTCGCCTGTGCCGCCAGTGGCAGGAAGAAGGTCGTCAAACGCAGGCGCTCAGTTTTCAGGATTTACCCACAAACGATCGTCAACTGTGGCAGGAGCATCTGCCGGAATTTTTACTCTGGTTACCGCTGCGCGTGGCGCAGGGCGATGCGCCGCTGGTGCTGGTTTTAGCGCGGGATAGTGCGTGGCTGCCCGCAGAAATTATCCTGCTGGAAAAGCTGGCAGACGCCTACGCACATGCATGGTTAAGCCTGTGTAAAGTGCGCCGTCGTCAGGTCAAAACCAGTCCGAAAAAACGCCGACTGATCGTTGCCGCGGCGGTGGCGTTAGTGCTGATCTTATTGATCCCCGTTCGTCAGTCGGTACTGGCTCCGGCGGAGATCGTCGCCCACCGTCCGGTTATGGTTCGGGCCCCTGTTGCGGGCGTGGTGGATGATATTCTGGTTCGCCCTAATCAAACCGTTAGCGCTAACCAACCGCTAGTGCGGCTGGACGTGCGTGAACTGGAAAATCGGCTGGAATCCGCGCGACAGGCTTTTGCGACTGCCGATGCCCAGTACCGTCAGGCACAGCAACAGGCGCTGTTCGATGCCAACAGCAAGGCCAGTCTGGCCGTGCTGCAAAGCCGCCGCGAGCAGGCGCAGAGCGACATGGATTTTCTGCAACGACAGCAGGAACGTATGCAGCTTGTTTCCCCGCGTGACGGCGTGGCGATTCTTGATGATGCCAGTGACTGGATTGGGCGTTCGGTAGCGGTCGGCGAACGTATCATGATGATCGCCGATCCACACGATGTGGAACTGGAGATCCAATTGCCTGCGGCAGATGCAATTGCACTGGAAAATGGCGCGGATGTACGTCTATTCCTCAATGTGGCACCGAATTCAGCACAGGAAGCGCGACTTGAACAGATCGGCTATCGTGCCGCGCCAACGCCGGATAATGTGATGGCCTATCGGCTGCGCGCGCGTTTTACGCAGGATGATCCACAGCTGCGTGTAGGGCTGAAGGGGACGGCTAAGCTATACGGAAAACGTACGGTGTTGTTCGTTTACCTGCTGCGTAAACCGCTGGCCTCTCTGCGCGTTTGGCTGGGCGTGTAACGATGGCTGGAGGAGCGATGCCCACCGCTGGGCTTAGCCCGCTGCGCGATGAACTGATCCTGCACGCGGGACCGGCTAACCGTGACGGTTCGCCCAGTTGGACATTGGAAGATCCGCTGCGTGGTCTCTATTTTCGTATCGGCTGGGCAGAAATGGCAATGCTATCGCGCTGGTCGATGGGGAATACCTCGCAGATTGTCGCCGAGATTAACCAGACTTCCGCGTTGACGCTTGATGACAGCGATGTGCAGTACTTCAACCGTTTCTTGCAGGCCAACAGCCTGACGCGTGTTTCCGGCGATGAGGCGCTGGCGCAGTTCTCTCGTCAGGTAGAGCAATCGCGTGTCTCGATGTGGCGCAAGCTGCTAAAGAATTATCTGTTCTTCCGCATTCCTTTATGGCACCCGGATCGCTTTCTGGGTGCCACGCTACCGTGGATTGAACCCTTTTTCAGTCGTACTTTTCTTAAACTGACGCTGCTGGTGGCCGCGCTGGGGTTATTCCTCGCCGGACGCCAATGGGAAACGTTCAAACATACCTTTCTACATTTCTTCACGCTGGAAGGGGCGGCACTGGCAGGACTGACGCTGTGCTTTACCAAGATCCTACATGAGTTTGGCCACGCCTACACCTGCAAGCGCTTTGGTGCGCGGGTTGCCACCATGGGCATCGCGTTTCTGGTGATGATGCCAGTGCTGTACACCGATACGTCCGGTTCGTGGAAGCTCACCCGCCGCCGACAGCGGATGGCGATTGGTGCAGCGGGTATGATGACCGAACTGGCGTTGGCGGCATGGGCAACGCTGGCATGGAGCTTCTTGCCGGACGGTATGCTGCGCAGCGCCGCATTTATGCTGGCGACGACGACCTGGATCATGACACTGGCGATTAACCTCAGTCCGTTGATGCGCTTCGACGGCTATTTCCTGCTTTCTGATGGGTTGCAGGTGCCGAATCTGCAAAACCGAGGCTTCGCGATTGGCCGCTGGCAGATGCGGGAATGGCTGTTCGGCTTGGGCGATGCGCCGCCGGAGCACTTTCCCCGTTGGCTACAACGCACGCTGGTGGGTTATGCCTTTGCGGTGTGGATATACCGTTTCTTTCTGTTTACCGGTATCGCGATTCTGGTTTACCACATGGCGTTCAAGTTATTAGGAATGCTGCTTTTCGCGATTGAAATCGGCTACTTCGTGGTGATGCCCGTGGTGAATGAAGTACGCGAATGGAGTAAACGCCGTAAGGATTACCGTATGAACCGTAATATGACGACAACGCTGGCCGTGAGTACCGTGGTTCTGCTTTTGCTGATGATTCCCTGGCAGCGTAGCGTGTACGCACCGGCGCTGCTGCGGGCGGAACAGCAAAGCAGCCTGTACATGCCTGTGCCTGCGATGATTCAGCGCATTGAGGTGCAGGTCGGTCAGCCTGTGCGCGCCGGGCAAACGCTGTTTACGCTGTCGTCTGACGCACTGGCGCATGAACGGCAACAGCTTGAACGCCAGATTGCCACATTGAACTGGCAAAGCACCTTTCAGGTATTCAACAAGGAAGCCGCAGGCGATCACCAACGCGTGAAGCAGGAGCACGAAGCGGCACTGCAAAAGTTGCAGGTATTGCAGCGCCAGTCTGAGCAGTTGACGGTGCGTGCGCCGATAGACGGCGTAGTGGCAGATATGGCGACACCGCTGGAAGCGGGCGAATGGCTGGGGCAGGGCGAGTGGCTGGCGGTGGTGACCAAACCAACCGGCGGACTGGTGGAAGCCTTCGTGTCGGAGAAAGACTGGCAGCGGCTCAGCACTGGCGCAAAAGGCACGTTTTATTTACAGGATGTCAGTCGTTCATCGTTGCCGCTCACGATTGTGGAAATCGCCAGTACGGCGACCCGCGATCTGAATGCGGCACCGGAGCTCGCCTCGGTATATGGCGGTGATATTGCCACACTGAGCGATGCACAGCGCAAGCTGCACCCTGAACAGGCGATGTATCGCGTATTGCTCAGCCTGCCTGCCGATTACCGTGCTCAGCCGCAGGTACTGCGCGGCACGGTGGTGATGGACGGTGAAGCTCAAAGCCTATTGGTTCGTGGCTGGAAAGTGGTATCCGCCGTGCTGATCCGCGAGCTGTCATTCTGATTAGTTTTGATTTCTGCGATGTCGATCCTGACTTTCTTCCCGCTATTGCCAGATTGTTGTTTCTTCTGGCAGTGGCGTGAAGGAGGGCGCTTAACTCCTCGATTATGTTGTTGCTGTTATCTCCATTCTATCTGTTTAAAATAGCTGGTTTTTTTACATTAGTGACAAGGCAGCGACGTGATATCGAGATACACGGGGCTACCACGGTGCGAGGTGTCCCTGCGGGAACCTCATCACCGTGTTTCCCTTAATATCTGGCATTGGCCGTTACCTTGAACCACAGTGAAAAATTATGATTTAACCAATGGAACACAAGAGGGCTGACTGTGAAGCGATCTGTCTTGTTGTTGGTGGGAGCCATGCTGGCACCCTATGGCTATAGTGCACAGGATAATGCCGTGTCGTTATCCGTTTCGGGCTTGAATACCGTGTTGGATAATGGCTTGCTGAAAGTCACATTCGGTGAGGATGGCAGCGCGGTGAGCATGGTAACGGGAGGTAAAAATATCGTCACCAACCTGTCCGGTGCGGCGCGTGACCCGAGCAAAACCCGTAGTGCTTACCTCGACTATTACGTTAAAGGCGTCAAAGATTTTGTTCCCGAGCGTGTAGAGGTGCTGCGCAACGATCGTGAGATGGCGCATGTGGCCTATATTGACGATCGCGGCGGGCTGCTAAAACTTGAATATCACCTGATTATGCGGCGCGGCGTTAGCGGGCTTTATAGCTATGTGGTGGCTGAAAATAGCGGAAGTCAGAATGTTAACGTCAGTGAACTGCGCAACGTTTATCGCTTCGATCCTGCGCGGTTAGACCACCTCTACAGCGGTGTTCGTCAGGGCAAACCGCTGCTCTATAGCCAGCTTGAGGCCTCACCAAAGGTGCAGGATGAAACCTGGCGACTGCCGGATGGCAGTATCTATTCCAAATATGATTTCGCTGGCTACATGCGTGCAGCGCCTTTCTGGGGCGTTTTCGGTAACGGCGTAGGGGCATGGCTGATTCACGGCAATCGGGAGTATTTCTCTGGCGATGCGCTTAAGCAGGATTTGCTGGTGCATCAGGATGCGATCATTCTGAACTATATGACGGGGTCGCACTTTGGTACGCCGGATATGAAAGCCCCGCCGGGCTGGAAAAAATTCTACGGACCGTGGCTGCTCTACATTAACCAGGGCGATACCAAGCAGATGCTAGCGGATGCACAGCGTCAGGCGCTGACAGAAACGGTTAGTTGGCCGTACCAATGGGTGAACGATTCTCGCTATGCGTTCGAACGCACGCAGGTTAGCGGACGCGTTGCCAGCCAGCAGCCCGTCACCGTCGTGCTTTCATCATCATTGGATGAGCCGTTTGATGTGCAGACCCGCGGTTATTCGTATCAGGCAACGACGGACTCGCAGGGATATTTTGCTATTTCTCATGTCCGTCCGGGCAATTACCATCTAACCGTGTACGCCAACAGCGGTACTCAGCCAGGGGTATTGGCAGAGCAAACGCTGTCTGTTTCCGGTGATAAGCAAGCGCTGCCGGTGATAACGCTGCCTAAAGCGGAACCGGTTGTTTGGGCGATTGGACAGGCCAATCGGCTGGCGAGCGAATTTCGCTTTGGTAACGAGGCGCGCAATACCCGCTGGCAGCATGAGGTTCCGGCAAATCTGACGTTCGATATTGGCCGCAGCGACTATCAGCACGACTGGTATTACGCACAGACTAAACCGGGAAAATGGGATATCCGTTTCGCTCTGCGGCCGGAGAAGAAAACTTATTTCCTGAACATCGCACTGGCGGCAGCCAGCAACAGCGGCATGAGTGAACCGTCCACGCCACAGTTGGCGGTAATGGTAAACGGCACCACGCTGGAGACGCTGACTTACGAGAACGACAAAACCATCTATCGTGGTGCGCTACAGAGCGGTCGCTATCACGTTGCCCGTATCCCGGTGTCATCCCGTTTCCTGAAAAACGGCAACAACACCATCACACTGCAATTAAAAGGCGGTAGCGTGATGTATGACGTGGTGACGTTAAGCGAGGAATAAACGCAGTTTCAATAACGTGAAGGGGCGTGGGCAGGGATAGTCCACGATAAAAAAGCGCAGGAGCGATTTTCAACAACGCGAAGCGTTGGGTTTCAAAGAAGGGCTGGCCCGCATTTCGCGGGCCAGTGAGAAGGAGAATTAGTGGGAACTGCCTTTTGATGCGCCGACGCCGGTTTGTGAGCGGACAAACTGTGCGTGGAAGCGAGCGCGTTCCTGCTGTCCGGCTTCGGAACGATCGGTGATGGAGAAGAACCAGATACCGATAAACGCGACCAGCATGGAGAACAGTGCTGGATAATCGTAAGGATAAATAGGCGTGGCGTGGCCGAGAATTTTCACCCAGATAGTCGGCCCCAATATCATCAGAATGACGGCCGTTAACAGCCCCGCCCAACCGCCAATCATGGCACCGCGTGTCGTCAGCTTCGACCAGTACATGGAAATGATAATGATCGGGAAGTTACAGCTGGCAGCGATAGAGAACGCCAGCCCGACCATGAAGGCGATGTTCTGGTTCTCAAACAGGATACCGAGTGAAATCGCCACGACGCCCAGCACCAGTACGGTGATTTTCGAGACTTTCAGCTCATCACGTTCTGTCGCTTTCCCTTTCTTAATCACGTTGGAGTAAAGATCGTGAGAAACGGCAGAGGCACCTGCCAGCGTCAGCCCGGCAACGACGGCCAGAATGGTGGCAAAGGCCACGGCGGAGATAAAGCCGAGGAAGAAGTCGCCGCCGACTGCATCAGCCAGATGCACTGCCGCCATGTTATTCCCGCCAATAAGTGCGCCCGTCGCGTCCTTAAACGCAGGATTGGCACTAACCAACAGAATGGCACCGAAGCCGATGATGAAGGTCAGGAAGTAGAAATAGCCCATGAACCCGGTGGCATAGAACACGCTTTTTCGTGCTTCTTTCGCATCGCTGACGGTGAAGAAACGCATCAGAATGTGTGGGAGACCCGCTGTACCGAACATCAGACCTAATCCGAGCGAGAGCGCGGAAATTGGGTCAGAAACCAGCCCGCCAGGGCTCATGATCGACGCGCCTTTTGGGTGAACCGCCATTGCCTGCTTGAACAGCGTATCAAAGCTGAATCCGACAGATTTCATGACCATCACAGCCATGAAGGTGGCACCGAATAGCAGCAGGACGGCTTTGATAATCTGTACCCATGTAGTGGCGAGCATGCCGCCAAACATCACGTACATCACCATCAGAATACCGACGAGTACCACGGCAATGTGGTAATTGAGGCCGAACAGCAGCTCGATAAGTTTCCCCGCGCCCACCATCTGTGCGATGAGATACAGGGCCACGACCACCAGCGAGCCACAGGCAGAGAGGCTACGGATTGGGCGCTGTTGCAAGCGATAGGAGGCGACGTCAGCAAAGGTATAACGCCCGAGGTTGCGCAGCCGCTCTGCGATCAGAAACAGGATAATTGGCCAACCGACTAAAAAGCCAAGTGAGTAGATCAGGCCGTCGTAGCCGGAGGTATAGACCAGTGCAGAAATACCGAGAAAGGACGCGGCGGACATGTAGTCGCCCGCAATCGCCAGCCCGTTCTGGAAACCGGTGATGTTGCCGCCAGCCGTGTAATAATCACTACGTGAGCGCGTTTTCTTCGACGCCCAGTAGGTGATATACAGCGTGCCGCCAACGAACAGCAGAAACATCACGATGGCCTGAATATTCAACGGCTGGCGCTGGACATCCCCCGTGAGTGCATCCGCCGCCCATGCAAGCACTGGCAGCGTCAACAGCCCGAACAGCATCATAAAGCGTATTTTCATTGCTTTACCTCATCCAGTAACTGCTTGGTCAGACGATCAAATTCACCGTTAGCGCGATACACATAGACGCCTGTCAGAATGAAGGAAATCGCAATCAATCCCACACCAATCGGAATGCCGCGGGTAATGCTGGAACCAGGAGCAATCGGCGTTCCTAGCCAGCCGGGGGCAAAGGCGATGAGCAGAATAAAGCCGACATAAAGCACCAGCATGATCAGCGAGAGAAAAGCAGCGAAACGCTGCCGCTTATTGACCAGTTCTCTGAATAAGGGGTTACTTTCAATCCGTTGATAAATGGCATCATTCATCGTAAGTCTCCAGTAATCTGTAGGGTTGAGTCTTACCGCGAGTCACCGCCTGATTTAGCGCCAGCCACATCCCCGCAAGCCACGTCATGGCTTACGGGAATGAAGAGAGCGGTGGGTCAGAAGGTTATTGAGAGGCGGTACTCATGGCCTGCTTTTCTTCGAGCAGTTTTTCGACGACGCCAGGATCGGCCAGCGTTGAGGTATCCCCCAGATTGCTGGTGTCACCGGCGGCGATCTTACGCAAAATACGGCGCATGATTTTGCCGGATCGCGTTTTGGGTAAGGAGTCTGTCCAATGTAGAATGTCCGGCGTGGCAATGGGGCCGATTTCCTTACGCACCCAGTTGCGCACTTCCGTATACAACTCGCTGGACGGCTCTTCGCCGTGGTTCAGTGTGATATAGGCGTAAATAGCCTGCCCTTTCATATGGTGCGGGATGCCGACCACGGCAGCTTCGGCAATCTTGGGGTGGGCAACGAGCGCTGATTCGATTTCTGCCGTCCCCAGACGGTGCCCGGAAACGTTCAGCACGTCGTCAACGCGACCCGTGATCCAGTAATAACCATCCTCGTCACGGCGTGCGCCGTCGCCGCTGAAGTACATGCCTTTAAAGGTGGAAAAGTAGGTTTGCTCAAAGCGGTCGTGATCGCCAAACAGGGTTCGTGCCTGACCTGGCCAGGAATCCACAATGACCAGATTGCCTTCAGCGGTGCCTGCCTGCGGGTTGCCGAGGTTGTCGACGAGCGCAGGCTGGACACCGAAGAACGGACGTGTCGCGGAGCCCGCTTTCGCCTCGATCGCGCCGGGGAGCGGGGTGATCATGAAGCCGCCCGTTTCCGTTTGCCACCATGTATCGACGATAGGGCATTTACCATTGCCGATTTTGTTGAAATACCACTCCCAGGCTTCCGGGTTGATTGGCTCACCAACAGAACCCATGATCCTGAGCGATTCACGCGATGTGCCCTCGATCGCTTTATCACCTTCAGCCATCAGTGCACGGATCGCGGTCGGCGCGGTATAGAGGATGTTGACCTGATGTTTATCGACCACTTGTGCCATACGGCTGGCATCTGGCCAGGTTGGCACGCCTTCAAACATCAGCGTAATCGCACCGCATGCCAGCGGGCCATAAAGCAGGTAGCTATGCCCCGTGACCCAACCGACGTCCGCCGTACACCAGTAGATGTCGCCAGGGTGGTAGTCGAAGACATACTTGAAGGTCAGTGCGGCATAAACCAGATAGCCACCGTGGTGTGCAGTACGCCTTTGGGTTTACCGGTCGACCCTGACGTATAAAGGATAAAGAGGGGATCTTCCGCATTCATTTCTTCTGGCGGGCAATGGTCGTCTGCTTTTTCAACCAGATCGTGCCACCACAGGTCGCGCCCATCTTTCCATTCACCGCCCTTTCCCGTACGACGGAAAACGATAACGCTGGAAATAGTGGTGACGTTCGGATTCTTCAACGCCTCATCAATATTCTTCTTCAGCGGGATCACCCGTCCGGCACGTACGCCTTCATCAGCGGTAATGACCAGTTTGGCGCTGGAATCGATGATACGCCCGGAAATCGCTTCGGGAGAGAAGCCCCCGAAGATCACCGAGTGAATCGCGCCGATTCTTGCACAGGCCAACATGGCTACTGCTGCTTCCGGCACCATCGGCATATAAATGGCAACGACATCGCCTTTCTTGACGCCTTGTGACTTCAGTACATTGGCGAAGCGGCACACGGACTGGTGCAGCTCGCGATAGGTGACTTTCTTGCTTTCTGTTGCGTCATCGCCTTCCCAGATAATGGCGGTTTGATCGCCACGTTCTGCCAGATGACGGTCTAGGCAGTTTGCTGCCACATTAAGCGTCCCGTCCTCAAACCAGCGGATACGGATGTGGCCAGGGTCGAATGAAGTGTTCTTAATCGTTTCATAGGGTTTGATCCAATCGACGATCTTTCCCTGTTCACCCCAAAAGGTGGCGGGATCGTCAACGGACAGCCGATACATATTTTCGTATTGCTGGGCATTTATCAGTGCATTTTCCGCAATTGTAGCGGGAATGGCGTGTTTATTATGTTGTGTCATAGCGCTTCTCCTTAAACATGTTAATGCTATGTCAAATAATGGTTAATTGTAGTTAACCCGTTATCTTTGTTTCTTTTTTGCGCGATTGATCACGCAATGCAGGAAAAGCAATGAAGCGTTACTTAAAAGATAGTCTTTGGGTTCAGAAAACTGGCTGCTTTTTTTGGGGAGCCAAAACGCGATAAGTGATGTATGTCACAATATGAAAGTCAGTAGAATTATCTATGCTGTTATAATGTCATTAACGATCAATTCATTGTTTTCAATAGATTATGTCTATCGTTATCAAGTTTTTGATCGCCCTTTACGATCAAAGGGTATAAAGATCCCGCTTATTCAGCCGATAGTAAAAATCCTGTTCAGAGTATATTTCTACGTGAGCCAGCTATTTAGCGCACTCGAGTGTGTTTCATATGTTGATATTTTGTTCTATTTGTTAATTATATGTAGGCTATTAATGAAATAGATTTATCTGATTATCAACGGGCAGATAAGTGTGAATAATCTACACTCTAGGTGGTTGCATAGCACAGATGCTGGCTTTCTTAAAAAGAGTAAAGGTGCCGCTCAGCAAGTCGCTGACAACAAAGAAAAGTGAAATGTTATTTTTGTGTCTTATTCAGAAATATCCGGTTTCCAAAAATAAATAACATAGATATACCCAACCTCACTGACGTCGAGTAAGGCGGCAGATGTTTGAGCCTTGGTAGCCTAAGAACATGTAAAGAGTTCTGGTTAGTGATTTCACCTTCTTCATCAGGTGATTTCCTGGGGTAGGGAAGAACACTATTAATCCGGAAACCTTTTGTATTCCGGTAGGTTGATTGCTTATCAATGGTGCACTGTGAGGACATGGCGCGCTGTGAGATATCTTTTTACATAGCATGATGCAGAGGAAACAATGAGTCTGATATTTGGCCGGAATGAGATTTTAGGCATGCTTTCTCAACCAGTTCAGAATGATCGGCGTGCTGTGGCAGTGATTGACGAGAAATGTAAAGTCGTCTGCGCAAATTCTGCCTTCAACGCCCATTTTGGATTGCGTGCTGAAATGAATACGCCCGTCTCAATTGATGATGTGCTACCTGTCAATGTGAAGTTTGCCTATCACGACTTTATGACGGATGCGAACGTGTTGAGTACACGCGTGGTGTCGGATCTGTTGTCTGATGGCTTTACGAAAAAGCAGCTCAGTACGCTGTCTTTTTCTAAGCTGAACGTTGAAAACCGAGTGCTTTCTTTGCTAATTCTGAACCAAGATACGGTTGAGTCTTCAACAAATTTGGCTTCATAAGTTTGAAGAATCGTAGATTATCTGGCCGGAAGAGTAGACTCGCGCATTTTCCAGTGGAAGATAATGGCAAAAGAAAAATTATCGTTATTAATAACGCCATTGTTGCTAGCATAGGTGCGTTTTATTAATAGCAAACGATTGCCTTAAATTGTTCTCCCACACTCGTTTACGGGCAGTAAAGCGATAAAACAGTACCCATTTTCCTAGCATGGAGAATAAAAGCCCATTTTATTAGCCACAGGGATGTGAAAAACAAGTTAAAATAAAGAGTTAACTATTTTATTGTATATAATATGCCTCTTTAAAATAAGCAGCGAAACGTTTCGATTTTATCCTATTTTTCTCCTCTCTATTCCCTTTCGCTTGTGCTCGCTCACGAATTATCCCTTTAAGCGTCACTGTTTATTAAATACGAGTAATAAGCTCTGAAAAATTTCTTTATTTTTAACCTGTTGAACCCCGAAGTGGCGGTAAGTGAAATAAGTAGACCCTCGTCTAATTATTGATGTGATTAAGCCAATATAGCCTTTCCGACTATGCAGTACATGTTGATGAGAACGACGTTATTTTTTACGCGTTCTGGCATGGTTTACCAATATTGACGACACGTTTCCCGTAATGGTTTTGTTTTATTCACAATGCATCATTTCAATTATTTTTCGATTTTTAGTTCCCCTTTTTACTCCCTCAACTGGCATAGCTTCTGAAAACAAGCGTTTCTTATGCGATAGGGGATAAATAATGGTCAAATTTCGTACCCACCTGTTGGCGCGTGCTTTACGTGCCGGGGTACTTGGGGCATCGTTTGCCTCAGTGCTGCCAGTGGCAGCGGTCTATGCTGCATCTGTCCAATCATACGCGGTGTCATCAGGTCCGCTTAATCAGGTACTCAATCAATTCGCACAACAGGCTGGTGTATTACTTTCTTACGATCCGGCATTAGTAGCAGGTAAACGTGGCGCGGGATTGCAGGGGAACTACAGCGTTGAGCAAGGTTTCCAGCTGATTCTTGGCAGCAGTGGCTTAAATGCACAGTACAGTGCCGATGGCAGCGTGACGCTAGTACAGCGTACGGCGAGTGAACCCGTGCCAGTTTCAGCGCCTGTTACTGCTAAAAACGATCGAATCGTTGTCACTGCACCACCGAATACCGCGATGAAGCTGGATGTGCCTATTTCAGAGACGCCGCGTGCGGTTGCGGTCGTGACAGATAAACAGATCGAGGAGCGCGGAGCACAAAAAATCGATCAGGCGCTACGTTACAGCAGCGGGATTCTGGCTACGCCATATGGGCCGGATAATAAAGCCGAATGGGTGACCATTCGTGGATTTAGCGATCAATCCCGCTTCCAAAATGGCCTGGCTACGCTGAATGAAGATGGGTTCTATGGCCAGCAGATTGAGCCATTTGGCGTCGAGCGTATCGAAGTGCTGAAAGGTCCCGCCTCTGTTCTGTACGGGCAAAACCCGCCGGGTGGTCTGGTTAACGTCATTACTAAACGACCTACGCGTTTGCCGCAGGGAAAAGTGGAACTGGAATATGGCTCTAACGACTATCGCCATCTGGCCATCGACAGCGCAGGTCCGTTGAATGATGAGGGTTCGGTGCTGTACCGCGTTGTCGCGCTGGCGCGTGATACCTCGGGCGAGATGGATTTCTCGAAGAGCAAACGTTTCTATTTAGCGCCAAGCGTTACGTTCCTTGGAGAAAATACAGAACTGACGGTGTTAGCCAGCTACATGGATACAAAGTCTGACACGACCAACGGCTTTAAGCTGCCGTACGGTACATTACATGGCACGCCGTTTGGCAAAGTTGGCTATAAAACGTCGCTAGGCGAGCCGGGTATGAATCGCCACGATACCCGACAGTTCAACTTAGGCTATGAGTTTACGCATCATCTGAACGACACCTGGACGTTCCACCAGAACCTGAACTATGCCTATCTGAATTTGGATCTGCGTAATGCTTATGCAATCAGTATGGTTGATGATCGCCGTGCCGACCGTGGGCTGACTTACCGCGACGGCTTTGCGCAAAATTGGGCTACGGATAACCGTTTAGTTGGCGAATGGCAGTGGGAAAATATTGAAAATACGCTATTGCTCGGTTTTGACTATCGCCGAGCCAATACACAAAGTCACGATGCTGATTTATCACCTTATAATTCAGCACAGTATCGGTTCATTAATGACCCGATTGATATTTTCAATCCAGTCTATGGCAACTATATGCTGCGTGACGATCAACTTTCTTACCACCGCTCTGGCCGTCATCAGAACGGTTACTATATCCAGAACCAGATCAAATATGATGAACGCTTGATCTTCTTGCTGGGTGGGCGTTACGACCAGTCAAAATCACGCACGCAAAATGAAATTATCGGGATTGATTCCCGCACGGATGACTCTAAGTTTACGAAGTCTGCGGGAGTGATGTATCTGTTTGATAATGGAGTTTCTCCTTATATCAGCTATGCAGAATCTTTCCTGCCTATCGCCGATTACGATGCATCAGGACGGCAATATAAACCGACGATGGGCAAGCAAACTGAGGTGGGCGTTAAGTACACTCCGAGTGGGTTTAACGGCTATGCCTCAGCTGCCGTTTTCAATCTGAATCAGGACAATATCCTGACTACAGATATCAATAACCCTATTCGCCGGGTGCAAGCGGGTGAAGCACGTTCTCGTGGCGTTGAGGTAGAACTGAGCGGCGAGGTGTATTCCGGTCTTTCAGTGACAGCCAACTACACGTACAACAAAGTTGAGACAACGAAGTCTGGCACCGTGGAGGAAGTGGGGAAACGCCTGGCAGGCTTGCCGTTACATAGCGCTTCTGCATGGGCAACCTACGCTTTCTCTGGCTCACTTGAAGGGCTGACGGTAGGGAGCGGTGTACGTTACGTTGGAAGTTCATTCGGCGATAAAATTGAAAGTCGGAACTTGAAAGTCCCAGCTTATACATTATGGGATGCGATGATCGCCTATGACTTCAGTAAAGACTGGCGATTGCAGGTTAATGCCACCAACCTGACAAACCGTGAATATGTCAGCGCTTGCGATTTCTGGTGCTATTACGGCGAAGGCCGTAACGTCAACGCGAATGTCAGTTATCGCTGGTAATTCCTCGTCTCGAATATCACTGAAAGCCCTTGGGCTACTATTTTACGCCCGTTATTAGATACCGTCTTGCCAGCTATCTGGCAAGACATATCTCAGCATCGAACGGACGACCCGATTTCAGCACCCCGTAAGCCAGTTGCAGCAGCTTTTTCATTGCTGCACACACCACCACTTTCCCTGACTTATTACGGGCATTCATCCGCTCTCTCAACGCAGCTACCGCCGGGTTATACTGCATCGCAACTATCGCTGGCATATACAGTGAGCGGCGCATTATGCTGTTACCCATCTTCGAGATCCGACTTTTTCCCTTCCACTGTCCTGACTCCTGCTGCATCGGATTCAGCCCTGTCCACGCCACCACCGCCTTACTGCTGCTGAACCTCGACATATCGCCCAGATACGCCAGCAGCGTACTGCTCAGCACACCTGCTATCCCGGGGATCGACTCCAGCAGTTTCCTGTTTTTCCTCAGCCCCGGGTCATTATCGATATGGTCGTTTATTGCCCGCCGTGTCTCTTCTGACTGGGCATCCAGCATGGCTATCACTTCGCTGATGGAAGGCTGCACCACTGCATCCGCTGTCTCCAGACGATTTTCTTCCATCTGCTTCATCTCCAGCAGATTATTCAGGCGGTTTACCAGAGCCCTGAGTTTTCTTTCATTCAGCGGGATCGGCTGCCATTCCACCGGAGAGTGCTGACCGCAATAGCGCGCTATCATACGTGCATCGCCTTTGTCCGTTTTGTTACGGCTCAGCTCGCTGCGACCGAAGGATTTAATACGCGCCGGATTTTCCACGCTGACGACATAACCCGCATCACTCAGGAAGGTGGCCAGCGGCTCGCTGTAAACCCCGGTCGCTTCCATGCAGACATGACATTCACCAAAGGGCTCAAGCCAGGTTTGCAGCGCTTTAAAACCTTTAGGGGTATTGGGGAACACTTTGGTTTTGTAGGATGTGCCGCCTTTCCAGACCGCTACATCAAATTTCTGTGAGGCGACATCAATACCGACAGGCGTGAGTGTATGCATTGCTTTTCTCCTTGTGAACATATCAGAGAACCGCCATGACCTTCCTTACAGATGCGTGCTCGAAGCACAGGATACCGTCCGGTCTTTGCTGGCGGGAAATAAGCCGCAGGGGATGAATCTAAAACACAGGCTGTGAGCCCGAGGGGAAACCCCATCTCACCCGCGACTTCCCGATGATCAGTCGGGGATCATAATACCCTGAGGAGAATGATCGAGATATAAGGGGAA
>NZ_RJTN01000029.1 GCF_005497185.1 Pectobacterium polonicum
ACGTCACCGGAGTCTCCGAGTCATGGATGCCTTGGATGGTCGTGCTGTTCGGCATCGGTTCAATTGTTGGCATGATCGGAGGAGGGAGAATAGCGGATAGAATGAAATTCAAGGGTATTGGTCTCATTCTTCTGTGGTCGATTGTAGTGTCGTTGATTTTCCCCTTTGCAGCAACGTCCCTGGAGGGTGTTGCTGTCGCAACCGTGGCGGTGGGCACGATGATGGCCATGCCTGTTGCGATGCAAGCGCATTTTATGAACATTGCTGGTGATGCTCAGGTGTTATCAGCCGCATCCAATCAAGCTGCACTTAATGCCTCAAACGCACTTGGCCCTTGGTTGGGAGGAATGGCTATCAATGGAGGGCTTGGTTACAACTTCCTCGGCCCCATTGGGGCTGTAACCTCGATACTAGGACTGATTCTCTGGCTCATCATCTTTCTGATGAGCAAGCGGACTGTTCCGGTCTAATACTTGTGGTCATTTTGGTAGGAGATGATCCTACCGAGAGCCCCCGCAAGATATGACAAACCTTTGATGCTGCCTTCCAGCTCCGGGTGGCGCAGATGACCAAGTGCAAAGCCTGAACGTTGGTCTGGTTTGCCACGACCATGGCCTGGTCGACAGCACTGCGCGCTGCTGGCTGGCCCAGTACGAGGCCGAATAATCAAGCCAATAGTTGTCTCCAGCCGGTTATGAGAAAGCCACTACCTGACATCCCCTACTCCGGTGTCCACAGAAACTTGACCATAACAATAGGTCTTGCCTGTTGGCTTGGCGAACGGCCATGTCTGATAGTGCCAAGTTCCAGCCCCTAACTTGAAGAATTAGGCTAGATCCTCGACCCATCACCCGCCCCAGAAAGAATACGGAACTCCACACACCCGTTTTTTATGGACTACAAAATAGACTAAAAAAGCGTGTATGTGGGCGGATTTCAGTAGCTTTCGCCGGAACGAAAAAAGGACCCTAAGGTCCTTTTTTCAACGACTTGCAGATTTCAATAACAATCTACAGATCACAAATTGGAGCGGGAAACGAGACTCGAACTCGCGACCCCGACCTTGGCAAGGTCGTGCTCTACCAACTGAGCTATTCCCGCATATCGGACAGACAATAACAGGCGTTACGTCTGATTACTGCACACGGTTTGTATGGTGACAAACAGTGATAAAACTTGGAGCGGGAAACGAGACTCGAACTCGCGACCCCGACCTTGGCAAGGTCGTGCTCTACCAACTGAGCTATTCCCGCCCGGGAAATCTGCATACGATGTTGAAGTTCTTTAATTGAAATTCTTCATCGGTATGGGGTGCGCATTATACGAGAAATCCGTTTAACCGCAAGCCCCCGAAAATGAAAAATCGTCTGACTGCTGATAAAAACGACATCATGGCGTAAATATCAGCAGATCGTGGCACTGCTATGCCTTGCCGTCTCGCTTCACCTACAGTTGCAGAAAATTTTCACGGTAATAGACCAGCTCTGCCAGCGATTCACGAATATCGTCCATCGCCTGATGCGAACCCTGCTTCTTAAAGCCCGTCAGGATTTCCGGCTTCCAGCGTCGTGCCAGCTCTTTGAGCGTGCTGACATCCAGATAACGGTAGTGGAAGTAGGCTTCCAGCTCTGGCATATAGCGGAACAGGAAGCGGCGATCCTGACCAATACTATTGCCACAGATCGGCGATTTACCCGCAGGCACCCATTTTTGTAAAAATGCCAGCGTTTCCAGCTCGGCAGCACGTTCATCCGTGGTGCTGGCTTTAACGCGTTCGGTCAGTCCGCTGGCACCGTGCGTGCGCACGTTCCAGTCATCCATCAGTGCCAGTTGGCTATCCGGCTGGTGCACCGCCAGTACCGGTCCTTCGGCCAACACGTTCAGATTTGCATCCGTCACCAGCGTTGCGATCTCAATGATGCGATCGTGATCCGGGTTCAGGCCGGTCATCTCAAGATCGATCCAGATCAGGTTATTTTCATCTACCATCGTGGGAGTTCCTGTTGCATTGTGCCCTGTCGTCGATACAAGGATATCAGTATCAATCTCGATGCTGATACCGACAAAGTGGTATCAGTTAATTAAAATCAAATAGGGTGTATTATAGTCCGTTCAAACGCGGCGAGCGACAACCCGCGGTCGCGAACGATAAATCGTCTTAAGTGAGGCTCAGTGAGCAAAAAGAAACTGTCGAAAGGTCAGCAGCGTCGGGTTAGCGCAAACCACCAGCGTCGCCTGAAAAAAACGGAAAGCAAAGTCGAATGGGAAGATAGCCAACTGGGCGATGCGCAGGAAGGTATTATCATTAGCCGATTCGGTATGCACGCCGATGTGGAAGCCACCGATGGCGTGGTGCACCGCTGCAACATTCGTCGGACCATTTCATCGCTGGTCACGGGCGACCGGGTCGTCTGGCGTCCTGGTCATGAATCGCTCGCGGGCATCAGCGGGATCGTGGAAGCCGTTCACCCCCGTCATTCGGTTCTTACGCGCCCTGACTATTATGATGGCATTAAACCGATCGCCGCCAATATCGATCAGATCGTGATCGTTTCAGCGATCTTGCCCGAACTGTCGCTGAATATTATCGATCGCTATCTGGTCGCCTGCGAAACGCTGGAGATCGAACCGCTGATCGTGCTGAACAAAATTGACCTGCTGGATGATAAATCCCGTCAATTTGTCGATGAACAGATGGATATTTACCGTGCGCTCAAGTACCGCGTGTTGATGGTTTCCAGCCATACCCAACAGGGTATTCCTGAACTGGAGCACGCGCTAACCGACCGCATCAGCATTTTCGCTGGGCAATCAGGCGTCGGGAAATCCAGCCTGCTTAACGCGCTGCTTGCGTTGGGTGAAGAACGCATTCTGGTGAATGAGGTTTCCGATAACTCAGGATTGGGGCAACACACCACCACCGCCTCCCGACTTTACCACTTCCCGCATGGTGGCGACGTCATCGACTCACCGGGCGTGCGTGAATTTGGTTTGTGGCATCTGGAGCCCGAACAGGTTACGCGTGGTTTCATTGAGCTACGTGAATACATCGGCTCATGCAAGTTCCGCGATTGTAAACATGAAAACGATCCGGGCTGCGCCATTAACGCCGCACGTGAGCGCGGAGATATTGCTACAGAGCGCTTTGATAACTATCACCGGATTCTCGAAAGCATGGCGCAAGTAAAAACGCGTAAAGGCTTTTCGGATACAGATAACTGACATTTATCATGACCGTCGTTACAATGCGCCCCCTTTGAGGGCAAGTGAATCCGCTTGCTCTCTTTCTGGGTTACTGCCGGCAATACTAAGCGTGTTCCCCAGAAAGCTTGTTTTATGGCGCACTATTAACCCAAGAGGCTCACTGTGCTGGATAATATTAAAATCAAACTACAGTATTGGCTTCCCAAGATCTGGCTGACCCGCTTAGCGGGCTGGGGAGCAAATAAGCGTGCGGGAAAACTCACCAAGCTGGTGATCGATCTGTTTGTCCGTCAATACAACGTCAACATGCAGGAAGCGCTGCAACCGGATACCGCTTCCTATCGCACGTTTAACGAATTTTTTGTTCGCCCTCTTCGTCCTGGCATTCGTCCTGTCGATCCCCATGCACACCGTCTGGTGCAACCGGCAGACGGCGTGCTATCGCAGTTTGGCCCGATTACCGACGGCAAGCTGATTCAGGCAAAACATCATGATTACACGCTGGAAGCGCTGCTGGCTGGCAACTATGTGATGGCCGATCTGTTCCGCGACGGCCTGTTTGCCACCATTTATCTTTCGCCGCGTGATTATCACCGCCTCCACATGCCGTGCGACGGCGTGCTGCGCGAGATGATTTATGTTCCGGGTGACCTGTTCTCCGTCAATCTGTTGACGGCCGATAACGTGCCGAATCTGTTTGCGCGTAACGAACGCGTCATTTGCCTGTTTGATACTGAATTCGGCCCAGTGGCACAGATTCTGGTCGGTGCAACCATTGTCGGCAGCATCGAAACCGTGTGGTCAGGCGTGGTGACGCCACCGCGTGAAGGCATCATCAAGCGTTGGACTTACCCGCAGGCGGGTGAAGAAGGCGCAGTGGTGTTGGCGAAAGGCGAGGAAATGGGTCGCTTCAAGCTCGGTTCAACCGTGATTAACCTGTTTGCCGCAGGCAATAATCTCCAGTTTGCCGCACACCTGAATACCCTAAGTGTGACCCGTATGGGTGAACCGTTTGCCGAAGTCCGTCAGGATGAGCCAGCGCCCGTTGTCTTCCCGGAAGGCACCGAACTGGAAGAAAACGTCACCGTGCAGACGGGCCACAAACCCGACGCGCCGTAAATAACGTCCGACTTTCGTCGCTTATAAGAGTGTTGTTTGTAAAAGGTAGCTAACGTGCGTTTGATTCTGACTTTTCTTCTGGGATGTTTATTATCAACCGCCGCGTTGGCTGCCACTGCGCCCAATGAGGCGCAATTACGCCAGCAGCTACAGCAGGCGGAAGCCAACAAAGGTGCAGCCGATCAGGCGAAAGTCGTTGAGGAATACCAGGCTGCGCTGAATACCTTGCAGGATCGCAAAGAAGCGCAAGAACGCGCCACGCAGTATCAGCGCGTCATTGATGATTTCCCCAAACTGGTTCAAGAGCTGCGTCGCCAGCTTAATGCCGAAGACGGCAAACCTTCATCGATTTCAGAAAATCTCTCCAGTAACGATCTCGAACAACAGTTGCTGCAAACCAGCAGCCAACTGTTGGAACAAGCCCGTCAGCTCCAGCAGGAGCAGGATCGACTGCGTGAAATCGGCGATTCACTGAGCCAGCTTCCACAACAGCAAACTGAAGCCAGCCGCATGCAAAGCGAGGCGGAACGCCGCATTCAGTCTCTCGGTACGCCCGCGACTCCACTGGGGCAAGCGCAGCTCACAGCACTTCAGGCCGAATCCGCCCTGCGCAAAAGCCGGGTAGACGAACTGGAACTGGCACAGCTGTCAGCCAGCAATCGTCAGGAGCTGTCCCGGTTACGCGTCGAGCTATATAAAAAGCGTCACGATAGACTGGATCTGCTGCAACAAGATTTACGCAGCCGACTCAACAACCTGCGCCAGCGTGAAGCCGAGCAGGCATTAGAACGCACCGAGCTTCTCGCAGAACAAAGTGGTGATTTACCCGCCGTCATCAGCAAGCAGCTACAGGTTAACCGCGAGCTCTCCGTTGCGCTGAATCAACAAGCGCAGCGGATGGATCTTATCGCCTCTCAGCAGCGTCAGGCTGCGACACACACGCTTCAGGTTCGTCAGGCGCTGAGCACCATTCGCGAACAGGCACAGTGGCTCGGTGTTTCACCGATATTGGGAGAAACGTTACGCGCACAGATCGCCCGCCTGCCGGAAATGCCCAAGCCCCAGTTGCTGGATAGCGACATGGCGCAGCTACGTGTACAGCGGCTGCACTTTGAAGATCTGATCAACAAACCGCAAGATCTTGATAATGCCAAGCAAGATAACGGCGACCCACTGACCAGCGCACAGCAGCGTATTCTGACCGATCAGATGCGTACCCAGCGCGACCTGCTGACGTCGCTGATCTCCGGCTGTGATTCACAGATATTGGAACTCACCAAACTCAAAGTCGCCAATAACCAACTGGCGGATGCCTTGACCGAAACGCGAGAAGCGGCTCATCGCGATCTGTTTTGGGTCGCTGATGTTGAGTCTGTGACGTTCGCCTATCCGCTCAAGCTGGTGCAGGATCTGACGCGGCTGCTGTCATTGGATACACTGACGCAGTTGGGTAGTGCGCTGGTCATGATGGTGACCAGTCAGGAAACCGTGCTGCCGCTGCTGGGCGCGCTGCTGCTGGTGGGCTTCAGCATCAGTTCCCGTCGTCACTATCATGCGTTTATGGAGCGTGCCAGCAGCCGCGTCGGCAAGGTCACGCTCGATCACTTTATGCTGACGCTACGTACCGTGTTCTGGTCTATCTTGACCGCTCTACCGCTGCCGGTGCTCTGGGCTGCATTGGGTTACGGGCTGCAAAACGCCTGGCCTTACCCGATTGCCGTTGCCATCGGCGACAGCGTCACCGCCACAGTGCCGTTGATGTGGCTGGTGATGATCAGCGCCTCATTCTCGCATCCACAAGGGCTGTTCATTGTCCACTTCCGCTGGTCACCGGAGCGCGTAGCCAGAGCGATGCGCTATTACCGTCTCTCCATCGCCTTTATCGTGCCGCTGATTATGGCGCTGATTACTTTCGATAAACTCAACGATCGCGAGTTTTCCAGCACGCTGGGGCGGCTCTGCTTCATCCTGCTCTGTATGGCGTTGAGTTTGGTCACCACGGGATTAAAACGCGCGGGTATTCCGTTGTATCTGGATAAAGAGGGGTCGGGGGAAAACTCCGTTAACCGGGCGATGTGGAACATCCTGATCGGTGTGCCGCTCGTTGCCGCCCTGGCCTCCTGCATCGGCTATCTGGCGACCGCACAGGCGCTGTTAGCGCGACTGGAAACCTCCGTCTCGATCTGGTTCTTCCTATTGGTGGTTTACCACATTATTCGCCGTTGGATGCTGATTCAGCGGCGCCGTATTGCTTTCGATCGTGCCAAACAGCGGCGCTCGGAGATTCTGGCACAGCGCGCCAAAGGCGAAGAAGATACTCAGCCTACCTCGTCCCATGAAAGCAGCTCGGAAGCGGTGGAAGAACCCGTCGTCGATCTGGACGCCATCAGCGCTAAATCCTTGCAGCTGGTGCGATCCATTCTGACGCTGATCGCACTGGTTTCCGTAATCGCCCTGTGGTCAGAAATTCATTCGGCCTTCGCGTTTCTGGAGAACATCAGCCTGTGGGATGTTTCCAGCACGGTTAAAGGCGTGGAGAGCGTGCAGGCGATTACGTTGGGATCGGTGCTCATCGCTATTCTGATCTTCATTATTACCGCGCAGCTGGTGCGCAACCTGCCTGCCCTATTGGAGCTGGCGATCCTGCAACACCTGGATCTGTCGCCAGGCAGCGGCTACGCCATTACCACCATCAGCAAATATATTCTGATGCTGATCGGCTGTCTGATGGGGTTCTCGCTTATCGGGATCGAATGGTCGAAACTGCAATGGCTGGTTGCCGCACTGGGGGTAGGACTCGGGTTCGGCTTGCAGGAGATCTTCGCTAACTTTATCTCCGGCCTGATCATCCTGTTTGAGAAACCGATTCGTATCGGCGATACGGTCACGATCCGCGATCTCACGGGTAGCGTCATGCGGATTAATACCCGTGCCACCACCATTTCTGACTGGGATCGCAAAGAGATCATCGTACCGAACAAGGCGTTTATCACCGAGCAGTTTATCAACTGGTCGCTGTCGGATTCAGTCACGCGTGTCGTACTGACAGTGCCTGCGCCGGCACACGCGAATAGTCAGGAAGTCACAGAACTGCTGATGGATGCGGTGAAGCGTTGTTCGCTGATTCTGGATACGCCAGAGCCTGAAGCCTTCCTCGTCGATCTACAACAGGGAATTCAGATTTTCGAACTGCGCGTGTTCGCCGCCGAAATGGGGCACCGTATGCCACTACGACACGAACTGCATCAGTTGATTCTGGAGAACTACCGTAAGCACAATCTGGAGCTTCCTTTCCCACCATTCCAGGTGAAAATGGACAATCTGTCACGCAGTGGGAAAACGCTAACGCCACGGCAGCGGACGCCGGGTAGCTTATAAGAAAGGAAAACGGGCGGCTGCCAGATCTGGCACCGCCCTGCTACAAGTCTGCTATGCGCGCTCGACGGAGAACGCAATCACGTCACTCAGGCTTTCAGCCTTCAGTGTCAGCATGATCAAACGATCTACACCCAGCGCCACACCGGAACACTCTGGTAAACCATGTTTCAGCGCTGCCAGCAGGTTTTCATCCATCGGCTGTTGCGGCAAACCACGCGCGGCACGCTTGCGGTTATCCTGCTCGAAACGCTGACGCTGCTCATCGGCATCGGTTAATTCACGAAAGCCGTTCGCCAGCTCAATCCCTTTAAAATAGACTTCAAAACGCTCGGCGACGCGATGATCCTCCGAACTGATCTCGGCCAACGAGGCTTGCGTGGCTGGGAAATGGTAGACGAACGCCGGTTTGTCACGCCCGATGTGCGGCTCAACGCCGAAAGTAAACAGCATCTGCACCAGCGAATCGCGATCGTCTTCGCGGCAGGCGATATCACCCAACCCAAGTTTTTCTGCTGCTTCACGCAGCTGCGCTTTATCAACAGAGAGGGGATCAATCTCCAGATGGCGTAAAAATGCCTGCTGATAAGAGAGCATTTCTGCACTTTCACAGTCCAGCACCTGCTGCAACAGATCATCGACCTCATTCATCAGGCGATACATATCATAATGAGGGCGATACCATTCCAGCATGGTGAATTCAGGATTGTGGTGTCGGCCTGATTCTTCGTTGCGGAAACTGCGGCACAGTTGAAAGATCGGCCCGCTACCGGCAGCCAGCAGACGTTTCATGTGGTATTCCGGGCTGGTCATCAAATACAGCGTCATACCATCCGCCGCACCGGGGCCAACGAAACGGGTTTGGAATGGATATAAGAAAACATCCGTTACCGTAGCCTGGCTCATCGCTGGCGTTTCAACTTCGAGCACCCCACGATCGGTGAAGAAACGTCGGACAGCGGCAACTATCGACGCTCTTTTCAACAAATTAGCGACAGAAGCACTAGGTTGCCAACTTGTCGTCTCGCTCATGGTTCTTACTCCAAAGTCAAAATAGGGGATGCAGTCTACCCGCATCAGCCCAAATTTCCAGCAGAAAAAGTGCCACCGCGGGTTTTTAGCAATGCATATTCTTCCCTTCGGGAGGGGCGATGAAGGTAGCCACCGTAAATTATATCTAGTGAATCATTTTTCTATATCCCCTTCAAAAGGGTTATTAAAGAAATAAAAGCATTATTTCCCCGTAAATAAGCCTTTCGATCACGTTTTTATCAATAAATACGGAACGCGCTGAAAAAACCACAAAATGCAGGATCACATCAAATTTCGTCTACCTATAATTCGGTATAATTATTCCCACACAAAAATTATAGGTTTATCTATTCTTTATAGGTCTATCACACAATTTTAAGCGGGTTTGATATTAAGCTCGGATATAAAGACAGAAATGAATAGATATTATTTTTTTATTTTAACTTAATTAACTTAAGTAACTGGAGGAATGCATTGCAAACCTTTAACGCTGATTTGGCCATTATCGGGGCCGGGGGTGCTGGCCTACGAGCAGCAATTGCTGCCGCAGAAGCCAATCCCCAACTGAAAATAGCGCTGATCTCAAAAGTCTACCCAATGCGTAGCCATACCGTGGCAGCAGAAGGTGGGTCAGCTGCGGTGACTCAGGAACACGATAGCTTCGATTATCACTTTAACGACACCGTATCCGGTGGCGACTGGCTGTGTGAACAGGACGTTGTTGAGCACTTCGTCAAACACTGCCCGGAAGAGATGATTCAACTGGAACAGTGGGGCTGCCCCTGGAGCCGTAAGCCGGATGGTTCTGTCAACGTTCGCCGCTTTGGCGGAATGAAGATTGAACGCACCTGGTTTGCCGCCGATAAAACCGGCTTCCACATGCTGCATACGCTGTTCCAAACCTCCCTTAAATATCCACAAATCCAACGTTTCGATGAGCACTTCGTCCTCGACGTTCTGGTCGACGACGGCCAGGCACGCGGCCTCGTAGCTATCAACATGATGGAAGGTTCGCTGATTCAGATCCGCGCTAACGCCGTGGTACTGGCGACAGGCGGCGCAGGTCGCGTGTACCGTTACAACACCAACGGCGGCATCGTCACCGGCGATGGCATGGGCATGGCGTTCCGCCACGGTGTCCCGCTACGTGATATGGAATTCGTGCAGTATCACCCGACCGGTTTGCCCGGTTCCGGTATTCTGATGACCGAAGGCTGTCGTGGTGAAGGCGGTATCATGGTCAACAAAGACGGCTACCGTTATCTGCAAGACTACGGCATGGGCCCGGAAACACCGCTCGGCCAGCCGAAAAACAAATACATGGAGCTGGGGCCGCGCGATAAAGTATCGCAGGCATTCTGGCACGAATGGCGCGCAGGCCGCACTGTCTCAACCCCGTTGGGCGATGTGGTTTACCTCGATCTGCGCCACCTCGGCGAGAAAAAACTCAAGGAGCGTCTGCCGTTCATCTGCGAACTGGCAAAAGCCTATGTTGGCGTCGATCCCGTGAAGGAACCGATTCCTATCCGTCCTACTGCGCACTATACGATGGGCGGCATTGAAACCGATCAGAACTGCGAAACCCGCATCAAAGGGCTGTTTGCCGTCGGCGAATGCTCTTCTGTTGGTCTGCACGGGGCGAACCGTCTAGGCTCCAACTCACTGGCCGAACTGGTGGTCTTTGGTCGCGTCGCAGGTGAACATGCCGTACAACGTGCACAGGCGGCAGCACCAGCCAACGGTACAGTGCTGGACGCACAAACACGCGACATCGAACAGCGTCTACACGATCTGATGAATCAAGAAGGCACCGAAAGCTGGGCGAAAATCCGCGACGAAATGGGCATGTCGATGGAGGAAGGCTGTGGTATTTACCGCACCACCGACCTGATGCAAAAAACTGTCGATAAGATGGCGGAGCTGAAAGAGCGCTTTAAACGCGTGAAAATCACTGACCGTTCCAGCGTGTTCAACACCGATCTGCTGTACACCGTTGAACTGGGCCACAGCCTGGATGTTGCGGAATGTATGGCGCACTCGGCAATCAACCGTAAAGAATCCCGTGGCGCGCACCAGCGTCTGGATGACGGATGTACCGAACGTGATGACGTCAACTTCCTGAAGCATACGCTGGCGTTCTATAACCCAGAAGGTGCACCTCGTTTGGAGTACAGCGATGTGAAGATTACCAAACTGCCGCCAGCTAAACGCGTATACGGTGCAGAAGGTGATGCACAGGAAGGCAGCAAGAAGGAGCAGGCGAATGGCTGAGATGATCAAAACCCTGAAAATGGACGTCATGCGCTACAACCCTGAACAGGATCGCGAACCCTATTTTGAGACGTTCGATGTCCCGTACAACACGCAAACGTCCCTGCTGGATGCGCTGGGTTATATCAAGGATAACCTGGCACCGGACCTCTCTTACCGCTGGTCCTGCCGTATGGCAATCTGCGGCTCCTGCGGCATGATGGTGAATAACGTCCCTAAGTTAGCCTGTAAAACTTTCCTACGTGAATACACGAATGGTCTGAAGGTCGAAGCGCTGGGCAACTTCCCTATCGAGCGCGATCTGGTGGTCGACATGACTCACTTCATCGAGAGTCTGGAAGCCATCAAGCCGTATATCATCGGCAACGACCGTAAACCCGCTGACGGCCCGAATAAACAGACTCCAGCGCAGATGGCAAAATATCACCAGTTCTCTGGCTGTATTAACTGCGGTCTGTGTTATGCGGCCTGCCCGCAGTTCGGCCTGAACCCGGAGTTCATCGGTCCGGCTGCAATTACGCTGGCGCACCGTTATAACCTGGATAACCGCGATCACGGCAAGAAAGAACGCATGACGCAATTGAACGGGAATAACGGCGTCTGGACCTGTACGTTTGTGGGCTACTGCTCAGAAGTGTGTCCGAAGCACGTCGACCCTGCCGCGGCTATCCAGCAAGGCAAAGTCGAAAGCGCGAAAGACTTCATGATCGCGATGCTGAAACCACAATAAGGGAGGGACAATGATGACAACTAAACGTAAAGCGTATGTTCGCGATATGTCGCCAACCTGGTGGAAAAAGTTGGGGTTCTACCGCTTTTATATGTTGCGTGAAGGGACTGCCGTCCCTGCTGTCTGGTTTAGCATCGTACTAATGTGCGGCGTCTTCGCACTGAAAAACGGACCCGAAGGCTGGGCACACTTCGTCAGCTTCCTGCAAAACCCGCTGGTATTGCTGATCAATATCGTGGCTCTGCTGGCTGCTGCGCTGCATACCAAAACCTGGTTTGAGCTGGCACCGAAGGCCAGCATCATCGTCATTAAAGACGAAAAAATGGGGCCAGAGCCAATCATTAAAGGGCTTTGGGCTGTCACCGTGGTGGTAACCGTAGCCGTTCTGGCGATCGCCTTACTATTCTGAACAGGAGAAATAATGTGATTAATCCAACGCCAAAACGTTCTGACGAGCCTCCTTTTTGGGGGTTGTTCGGTGCTGGTGGGATGTGGAGCGCGTTCTTCGCTCCGGTAATCATCCTGCTGGTCGGTGTGATGCTGCCTCTGGGGTTGTTCCCAGACGCGCTAACCTATGAGCGCATCGCCACATTCAGCCAGAGCTTTATCGGTCGCGTATTTTTACTGCTGATGATTGTGCTGCCGCTCTGGTGTGGCCTGCACCGCATCCACCACGCAATGCACGACCTGAAAATCCACGTTCCTGCCGGGAAATGGGTATTCTACGGTCTGGCAGCAATCCTGACTGTCGTTACCGTCATCGGTGTCGTCACGCTGTAGGTGTAACGCTGCAAATGTAACATCGTACTTAACGGCCTGTGTAACGCAGGCCGTTTTATTTCCCCGCGAGACTACGTCCATCGTCTACACTGGAACAAAGATGAAAATGATGAGACGTCAATATGATGCCCTTTAACGCTATTCGCTTTAACACGATTAGCCTTAACACCACGTTATTCAAAAGCCTGCTCTTCAAAATCAGACGATGTGGGAAAACGTGCATTGCCGCACTGGTGGCACTCTTTTCTGTTGCTTGTAGCGTGACGCCGCCCGATAACGTCACCGTCGTGGAAAATTTTGACGTTAATCGCTACCTCGGCACATGGTATGAAATCGCCCGTCTCGACCACCGCTTTGAGCGCAATCTGGAGCGTGTAACGGCAACCTATAGCCCGCGGGATGACGGCGGCATCAAGGTGATCAATCGCGGCTTTAACGTCGAAAAACAGGAATGGAAAGAAAGTATCGGAAAGGCGTATTTCACGGGATCGCCCCAGCGCGGAGCGCTAAAAGTGTCGTTCTTCGGGCCGTTCTATGGCGGTTACAACATTATTGAATTGGATGACGACTACCGCTACGCCCTGATTTGCGGGCCGAACCGTGACTATCTGTGGATTCTCTCGCGCACGCCAACATTGGATACTGCGACGCGCGACAAACTGGTCGCCACGGCCAAACGCTACGGCTTCCCGACAGAGGCGCTGATCTGGGTCAATCAGTAATCGGGGCATATTGGCCGTAATACGCAGATATACCCGTAATACTTCAAGCCGCAGGTGCGTTGGCTGCGTTCACTCACCCGAATCACTTACCTGAGTAAGCTCATCGGGACTCCCTCTCTTGCCGCCTTCCTGCAACTCGAATTATTTGGGGTATAAACTATCTATCCCATGATTTTATCGCGAAACATAAAGAAAACGGCGCCTAGCAGACATAACCCCGCCCAAATATAGTCGGTGCGGAAAGGTTCTTTTAAAATGAACATGGAGAAAGGGATAAATACGGAAAGGCTGATCGCTTCCTGCAATATTTTCAATTGACCCGCAGAGGCGACCTGATAACCAATCCTATTTGCAGGCACCTGTAAGAGGTATTCGAATAATGCGATACCCCAGCTGATCAACGCAGCAATTATCCAGGTTCGGCCGCTGAAATAGCGTAAATGGCCATACCAGGCGAACGTCATAAATATATTGCTCAGCGTCAGCATGCCGACAGTAATGAAAAGAGGCGACATTATTACTTCTCCGAGTGATCCACTTTCACATTATCTCGCCGTGGGGAAGAAAACACCATTACGGCATTTTCTTCCACTCGGAAAAGTTATTACGATTTATTTCTTACGTTATCATTGGGCGCTGCGCTGAATGGCCTTCCCGCCCGCTTCCACATCTTGCCCAACGCCTCGGGTGGTATTACACCCCACCACCGCAGAGAGAATAACCAGAGAGAAAATGGCAACACATGCTTTCTTCAACATACTCGATTCCTTCTTTATGAGAGTAGGATTTCAACGGTACGAAAGTGACTGCTTTTTAAGCGTAGCCAATTTTGATTGTTGTGGAAGACTTTATAAGGCTGGGGAATAAAAAAGGAAGACTGAAATGAGGAGTAAAGCAAAAGGCCGCCCTCACAGAAGGCGGCCTTTTTCGCATTAGTTACTTAACGCGTGAAACGTACTCACCAGAACGCGTATCAACTCTGACAACTTCGCCGATCTGTACGAACAATGGCACTTTAACCACTGCGCCAGTGCTCAGCGTCGCTGGCTTACCACCTGTTCCTGCGGTATCGCCTTTCAGGCCCGGATCGGTATCGGTGATTTCAGCTTCGATGAAATTCGGTGGCAGAACGGTGATCGGACGACCATCCCACAGCGTAACGATACATTCTGCATTATCCTGTAGCCATTTTGCAGAATCACCAACGGTCTTCCCTTCAACCTGATGCTGTTCAAATGTCTCAGGGTGCATGAAGTGGTAGAACTCACCGTCGTTATACAGGTAGTTCATGTTGGTATCTACTACGTCTGCACCTTCTGCTGAGTCGGTAGACTTGAAGGTTTTTTCAACGCGAGAGCCCGTCAACAGGCGACGCATTTTTACACGAGCAAAAGCCTGGCCTTTACCCGGCTTCACAAATTCACTGGATTCGATGGCATACGGTTCGCCTTCGAACATGATTTTAAGACCGGAACGGAAATCGTTGCTAGAATAAGTCGCCATAAAGGCCCTCTACAATTTAACACTGGTACGAAGCCAAAAAAATGGCACACATTGTAACCCTAAATATACCTTCCAGAGAAGATTGGTTGCAGCAACTTGCAGACGTAATTACCGATCCCGATGAATTACTGCAATTTTTGGCACTGAACGATCACGTAAAACTTCGGCAAGGCAATGATGCACGCAGGCTTTTTGCGCTGCGTGTACCGCGCGCATTCGCCGCACGGATGCAAAAAGGGAATCCTGACGACCCGCTGCTGCTCCAGGTATTAACTGCTCGTGAAGAGTTTATTGTCACGCCAGGTTTCACCCACGATCCGCTTGATGAGCAACACAGCGTCGTCCCTGGGCTACTACACAAATACCACAACCGTGCCCTGCTGCTGGTTAAAGGCGGCTGTGCCGTAAACTGCCGCTACTGCTTCCGCCGCCATTTCCCGTATCAGGATAATCAGGGCAATAAGGCAAACTGGCATCAGGCGCTGGATTATATCCGCCAACACCCTGAGCTGGATGAAATCATTTTTTCCGGCGGCGACCCGCTGATGGCCAAGGATCACGAGCTGGACTGGCTAATCACCGAACTGGAACACATCCCACACGTGAAACGCCTGCGTATTCACAGCCGTTTGCCTGTGGTGATCCCCGCCCGTATTACCGATGCGCTGTGCGATCGTCTAGCACGCAGTTCGCTTCAGGTGCTGCTGGTGACGCATATTAACCATCCGCAGGAAATCGATCCTGATTTAACACAAAGTATGGCGCGTTTACGTCGTGCAGGCGTGACGTTGCTCAATCAAAGCGTGCTGCTGCGCGGGGTAAATGATAGCCCTGAGACGCTGGCTCGGCTCAGTAATGCATTATTTGACGCGGGAATTCTCCCTTATTACCTACACGTGCTGGATAAGGTACAGGGTGCCGCCCATTTTCTGGTGGATGACAACGAGGCGCGCGCCTTAGTCAAAGCGCTAATGAAAAAGGTGTCCGGCTATCTGGTGCCGCGTCTGGCACGGGAAATCGGTGGGGAAGCCAGTAAAACACCGCTGGATTTAGGCATGAAGCAGCATCAGGACGACGCCGAGCAATGACGGTAGTAAACCCGGTGAGAGCCATGCTCTCACCGGGTTTCTTTTTAGCTTAAGGACACTTGTAAACGCTGCCGTTCATCTTGCTGTCCAGCGGCGCAAAGCTTGACCAGAAGGTTTCACTCGGACTGGTGGCACCATAGATAGTATTGCCGCCCAACGCCGCCGCTTTATTACGCAGGTCGTTTGCCGCACCGCGCATAGCACTACCGTCGCCATGGTTGCCCGCCAGCCAGTTCGACTGGCTACCGCTAACTTGCCCCAATAGCTGACATTCGCTTCCTGGCTTGGTATCCGTGAACGTCACGGACTGCCCAGCGGCGCTGAGTTGGCTGGTACTGCTGCACCCTGCCAGCAAGACTGCCACTGATAGCCCCAACAACATACGAACCTGCATATCTTCCTCCTTGCGATTCAAAAACCAAGGGCACAGGCCCGATTAGTTACGCCACGCCTTGAAGCGGTTGATCAACCCGTTGGTAGAGCTGTCATGACTGTCGATCGTATTATCATTTTCCAGCTCTGGCAGAATACGGTTCGCCAGTTGTTTACCTAATTCCACGCCCCACTGATCGAACGTGAAGATGTTCAGGATCGCGCCTTGCGTAAAGATCTTATGCTCATACAGTGCGATCAGCGCCCCCAGACTGTACGGGGTGATTTCACGCAGCAGGATCGAGTTGGTCGGACGGTTGCCCTCAAATACCTTAAATGGCGCGACGTGTTCCACATCTTTTGCACTTTTACCTGCCGCCGCAAATTCCGCTTCCACTACGTCACGGCTCTTACCAAACGCCAACGCTTCCGTCTGTGCAAAGAAGTTCGACAGTAGCTTGCTGTGGTGATCGCTCAATGGGTTATGGCTAACAGCCGGTGCAATGAAATCACACGGAACCAGTTTGGTACCCTGATGAATTAACTGGTAGAACGCATGTTGGCCGTTTGTGCCCGGCTCACCCCAGATAATCGGCCCAGTCTGGTAATCCACAGGGTTGCCGTTGCGATCGGCTGATTTCCCGTTAGATTCCATATTCCCCTGTTGGAAATAGGCGGCAAAGCGGTGCATGTATTGGTCATACGGCAGAATCGCCTCAGTTTCAGCACCGAAGAAATTGTTGTACCAAATGCCGATCAGCGCCAGCAACACAGGCAGGTTTTTCTCCGCAGGCGTGGAAGCAAAGTGCTTGTCCATCGCGTGCGCGCCGCTGAGCAGTTTCTCAAAGTTCTCAAAACCCAGAGAAAGGATGATCGACAGCCCAATCGCTGACCACAGGGAGTAACGTCCGCCAACCCAATCCCAGAATTCGAACATGTTGTTGGTATCGATACCAAATTCGCCGACGGCTTTCGCGTTGGTGGACAACGCAGCAAAGTGCTTGGCTACATGTTTCTCGTCCTGTGCCGTTTTCAGGAACCAGTCACGCGCACTGTGCGCGTTGGTCATGGTTTCCTGCGTGGTGAAGGTTTTAGAAGCAACAAGAAACAGCGTGGTTTCCGGGTTCAGCGGCTTCAACGTTTCAGCAATATGCGTGCCGTCAACGTTGGAGACAAAATGCATGTTGAGGTGGTTCTTATAAGGCTTCAACGCTTCCGTTACCATGAACGGACCCAGATCGGAGCCACCAATACCGATGTTGACCACGTCGGTGATCGTTTTTCCGGTATACCCCTTCCACTCACCGCCAATCACACGCTCGCTGAAATCTTTCATCTTCGCCAGCACTGCATTGACTTCCGGCATCACATCTTTGCCATCCACCAGAATCGGTGTATTGCTACGGTTACGCAGAGCAACGTGCAGAACGGCGCGATCTTCCGTGCGGTTAATTTTCTCGCCGGCAAACATGGACTGAATCGCCGCAGACAGGTCAGTTTCCCGCGCCAGCGCGTGCAGTTTTTCCATGGTTTCTGCTGTGATGCGGTTTTTGGAGTAATCCACCAGCATCTGATCGTCGAACGTCGCGGAGAAATGTGCAAAGCGATCGCTATCCTGTGCAAACAGCTCGCTGATTTGCACGTCTTTCATTGCGTCAAAATGGGTTTGTAATGCCTGCCAGGCAGCAGTTTGGCTTGGATTGATATTTTTCATAATGCGACTTTCTCTCTAAGCATGAGTTCAAAGTGACTGAATCGATTGTATCCCTTAAAATCCCGATTGAGATCCCTTTTCTTGCTAAAAGCGGTTTATGCCCTGTGGTTTACTGACAACTTGTCGTTTACTGACAGATTGTTTATTGACAGAAACCGCATAACCCGTTATTTGTAACACCGTACTTGCACACTCGGTGTGCAAGCCAGAAGAGGCGCGTCGCCCAGGTAAGATATCGGAGGAACCGTAATCCGCTGATGATATCTGAGGGGGAGCGACGCCGAGATAGGGAGAAATACGGCTTTCCTCCTATCGACTACAGAGGCTGAATCCTCTGGGTTGTCACCAGATTCGTCCTGATGGACGTTTAGCAAGGTGGAGCGCTTCTGGGTGTATCGTAGCGATTTTCTACGCCTGCCCCCTACTTACCGCTCTCCCCCTGTGCCAAGGCTGATTAATGGAATGCTGTTTACTGAAAACAGCCTACCCCTGACACGAGGTTTTTTGACATGTCTGTAACTGAAGTATCCGCGAACACGAACTCTACCGTTATTGCCAAATTTGGCGGCACCAGCGTGGCGGACTTTGATGCCATGAATCGCAGCGCCGATGTAGTGTTATCTAATCCAAATGTACGCGTTGTCGTGCTATCGGCATCGGCGGGTATCACCAATTTACTGGTCGCGCTTGCGGAAGGCCAGACGCCGGAAACGCGCGCTGAACATCTGGCGAAGATCCGCCAGATCCAATACGCCATCATCGACAAGCTGACCAATCAGAGCGTGATTCGCGATGAGATTGATCGCATGCTGGACAGCGTGACCACACTGTCTGAGGCAGCAGCACTCGCGACGTCCAACGCCCTGACCGATGAGCTGGTCAGCCACGGCGAACTGATGTCTACCCTATTGTTTGTTGAGATCCTGCGTCAGCGCGATGTGGTGGCTGAGTGGTTTGATGTGCGTAAAATCATGCGTACCGACGATCATTTTGGCCGCGCGCAGCCAGATTGTGACGTACTGGGCGAACTGACTCGCAGCCAGTTACAGCCACGCCTTGAACAAGGTTTGGTGATTACTCAGGGCTTTATCGGTAGTGAAGCAAAAGGTCGCACAACCACGTTGGGTCGTGGCGGTAGCGATTATACGGCGGCACTGCTGGGCGAAGCGCTCAACGTCAGCCGGATCGATATCTGGACCGATGTTCCCGGCATCTACACCACCGATCCGCGCGTAGTGCCGACGGCAAAACGCATCGACCAAATCATGTTTGAAGAAGCCGCCGAAATGGCGACATTTGGTGCAAAAGTCCTGCACCCAGCCACGCTGCTGCCTGCGGTGCGTAGCGATATCCCAGTCTTCGTCGGCTCCAGCAAAGACCCAGCCGCAGGCGGGACGCTGGTGTGCAATAAAACAGAAAATCCGCCGCTGTTCCGCGCGCTGGCGCTGCGCCGTAAGCAAACGTTGCTCACACTGCACAGCCTCAACATGCTGCACACTCGCGGCTTTCTGGCAGAAGTGTTCAGTATTTTGGCGCGTCACAACATCTCCGTTGACCTGATCACGACATCAGAAGTCAACGTGGCCTTAACGCTTGATACCACCGGCTCCACCTCAACGGGCGACAGCCTGCTGTCCAGTGCCTTACTGACCGAGCTGTCATCGCTGTGTCGAGTCGAAGTTGAAGAGAACCTGTCACTGGTCGCGCTGATCGGCAACAAGCTGTCTCAGGCCTGTGGCGTGGGGAAAGAAGTGTTTGGCGTGCTGGAACCTTTCCGCATTCGCCTGATCTGCTACGGTGCCAGCAGCAACAATCTGTGCTTCCTGGTCCCTGGCGACGACGCCGAGCGTGTGGTACAGACACTGCACCGCAGCCTGTTCGAGTAAATTCTCCATCAGCGCGCAGTCTCTTAGTCACAAATACAGAGGCATCGTGGGTTTTGCCGTTATCCGGCGTAAAAAATTATGCAGCGGTGGGCTTGACCGCCGAGTGAGCGACAGGACGTCGCGAAAGCCAGTGCCGCGTAGGACAAAAACGTCAAAGACGTTTTTGAACAGCACTTGTGCTGGCCCGAAGGGTGAGCCCCATTTATGGGGCTAGTAAACGCGTCACTGGCGGCTCGACTAGCGGTCAGGAACACCGATGGAACCGCGTCAGCGGCATAATTTGCGCCAAAAGCCTGAGGGTCATGGGGCGAGCGGCGTTTGAGCCGCCCCATGTCGGGCGCGTGCTACGACGTAGCATGAAAATAGCGGCATTATCGCGCACGAAACCGCATCTTAATCTGAATAAAAATTTCCACAAAGGGAATCACAACGTCAGCGGTGATTCTTCCCGCTCTTCATCCCCATCCTGCTGCACAATCAAGACGTTATACGCTACTGCGCAGAACAGTGAATTCAGTCGGTTCATGTCGCCAAGCAAACTCAAATGAAGCGAACTGGTTTCCAGACTCTGTACGTTGTGCTGATGTAAACGATCGACATGCGCATGTGCATAGCGGCGGTTCATAATACGGAAACGGTGCTTGGCACGGCGCAGACGTTTAGCGCTAGTGACATCTTCCGACAGGAAAACTGACAGTCCCAAGCGCAGGTTTGCCAGCAGTTGGTCATGCAGGTGGTTCAACTCCTCCAACCCCTGTGAGGAAAACGCCATACGTACACCAGATGAATGATTGCCAATGTCATCAGCCATGCGTTCGATAATATCGCCCGCCTGTTCCAGATTCAGCGCCACTTCGATGACTTCTGCCCAGCGCTGAGAATCCCGCTCATCCAACCCGTCTTTCTGAATCTGCGCCAGATAAAGCTTAATCGCGGTGTAAAGGATATCGACATCATCATCAAGCCGACGAATCTCCCGCCGCTGCATATGGTCGCCCTGCAAGACTTCGCGGTATAAGCGCAGCATCTGCTCCAGCACATCACCAATCCGCAGCGTTTCCCGTGCAGCATTGGCCAACGCTAATGCTGGCGTATCCAGCGAACTGGTATCCAGATGACGAGGCTTCATTTGGAGATCGACCTGAGGTGAGTCAGCAATCATCGCGCAGGACAGGCGAGCCACCACGCCAGTAAGCGGAATCAGCAGCAGGCAACGAATCAGGTTGTAGAACAGGTGGAAGTAAATCACCAGCTCTTCAGCACTTAGCGGAATACGCGCCAGCCAACGCGAGAGCGGCTCAACCAGCGGTAGCATAACCAGACAACCGAACATCTTGAACAGCATACTGCCGAGCGCCACGCGTCGCCCCGCCGCATTCTGCGTCGAGGTGCTCATCATCGTCAGTAATCCGCTACCCAGATTGGCACCGATGACCAAACACATCGCCACTTCCAGCGAGATCACACCGCTTGCCGTTAACGTTGCCGTCAACAGCACCGCCGCCAGGCTGGAATAGGTAATCACCGCGAACAGCGCGCCAGCCAACGCATCCAGCATAACGTCGCCCGTCAATGACGAAAACAGCACCTTCACGCCCGATGCCTGCGTGATCGGCGCTGCGGCCAAGACGATCATTTCCAGCGCCAGCAGAATCAGCCCAAGCCCAATCGCCACGCGACCAACCTGCCCCACCCGCGTCTGCTTACGGCTGAGGAAAAATATCACGCCCAGAAAAATCAGCAGCGGAGAAAGCCAGGAGAGATCGAACGTCAGAATTCGCACCATCAGTGCCGTACCGACATCCGCCCCGAGAATAATCACCAGCGCAGGCGTTAATGCCACCAGCCCCTGTGAGACAAAAGAGGTTGTCAGCAACGCGGTCGCATTGCTGCTCTGCACCAGCGCAGTGACGCCGATGCCAGCCATAAAAGCCAACGGTTTTTTCTCAACGCTATCGCTGAGAACCCGCCGTAACTGGGTGCCATAAACCCGCATGATACCGGTACGGACAATGTGAGTGCCCCATACCAGTAACGCAATCGCAGAAAGGAGATTCAGCAGTGTTAACAAAAAGTCCGCGCCTCCAGCTAAACGTGTGTTGATGAAATAAAACGTGTTGATGACGTAATGAACGACCATCTTACCAGATGTTGGCAGACCGTACTGCGAGGCAGCCCGCGTCAAAGCAAAATCGCCCAACGATCAAGGACTGATAAAAATTAATTAACTGACAATATTTAAAAAACAGAATCCAAATCAATAAGCCGATAATTTTGCCTCACGCCTTCCCCGGTTAACGCTATGCTCTTTTTATCCCTATAACTCTTATGGGTTATAACTCTGCATAATCTTGCTGCTCTTGAGTAAGGAAAATGGATGAAGACGAAAACCTCATATGGACTGAACTGGCTCCCGCTAATCATTATTCTCGCCATCGCCGCTTTTTTTTGGCACATGGAGCCCCCAACCGGCCTAAGCCCCGCAGCCTGGCACTCCGCCGTCATTTTCGTGGCCACGATCGTGAGTATTGTCGCGAATGTTCTCCCGATTGGGGCCATCGGTATTATCAGTATCACGCTCTTTGCGCTGACGTATGCCGCGGGGGATACAACGGCCAGCGGCGCGATACAAACGGCACTCAGCGATCTGAACAGCTCGCTGATCTGGCTGATTGTTGTCGCCTTCATGATCGCACGCGGCTTTATCAAAACAGGGCTGGGTCGTCGCATCGCCTTGCAGATGATCCGCATGTTGGGAAAACGCACGCTGGGTCTGGCTTACGGGCTGGCTTTTGCCGATCTGGTGCTTTCCCCCGCGATGCCAAGCAACACTGCACGCTGCGGCGGGATTATTTATCCGATTGCCGATTCGCTGTCGCGCAGCTTCGACTCCAAACCGGAAGATGCCTCGCGCAGTAAGATTGGCACCTTCCTGATTACCTGCATCGGTAACGTTAACGACGTGACAGCAGCCATGTTTATGACCGCCTACACCGGTAATCTGCTAGCAGTGAAACTGGCCGCCAACGCAGGCGTTACCATTACCTGGGGAAGTTGGTTCCTCGCCGCACTCGTCCCTTGTTTGATCTCTCTGGCGGTTGTCCCGCTGCTCGTCTACTGGCTAACCAAGCCAGAAATTCGCCATACGCCGGACGCGCCAAAACTGGCCGTCGCAGAATTGGCAAAGATGGGAAATATGAGCCGTGGCGAGTGGCTGATGGCATTCACCGTTATTCTGCTGCTGGTGCTGTGGATTTTTGGCGATCGCTTAGGCGTAGATGCCACGACCGCCTCCTTCGTCGGGCTGTCCTTCCTGCTGTTAACCGGCGTATTGAGCTGGGAAGACGTGAAAAGCGAGAAAGGCGCCTGGGATACGCTGATTTGGTTCGCCGCCCTGCTGATGATGGCGAATCAGTTGAAAAAGCTCGGCTTCACCAACTGGTTCGGCGATCTCATCGGCAGCAATATCGGCCACTTGATGCAGGGAACAAGCTGGGTCTTGGTGCTGTTGTTGTTGAATGCGGCCTATTTCTACACCCACTATTTCTTCGCCAGCGGCAATGCACAGATCGCCGCCCTTTTTGCGGTATTCCTCGGTGTCGGGATCAACCTGAACATTCCAGCAGTACCGATGGCGTTCATGCTGGCGTTTACCAGTAGTCTGTACTGCTCACTAACGCAATATACCCACGCACGCGGTCCGATCCTGTTCGGCGCGGGCTACGTACCCACCGCCGTCTGGTGGCGGACTGGCTTTGTCGTCAGTCTGGTGAATCAGGCGATCTTCATGAGCGCAGGTCTATTGTGGTGGAAAGTGATTGGGCTGTATTAATATCGCAGTAAGTCGAATAGAAAAACGGGGCAGTGCATCTGCCCCGGATATACCCGTAATACTTCAAGCCGCAGGTGCGTTGGCTGCGTTCACTCACCCGAATCACTTACCTGAGTAAGCTCATCGGGACTCCCTCTCTTGCCGCCTTCCTGCAACTCGAATTATTTGGGGTATATTGACGTTAATCTTGAGAAACGGTGTATTTATATAAGTCACGCTGAGTGAGATAGGTTGAGGTCGCATTTTTATCAATAGATAAAATAATTTCGCCCGTAAACCCGTCATTAAAATCGCCTTCATTGACTTTATTGACCGTAAGGAGCGATTGCACGCCATTCATCTTGGTAAAATAGTCATCTTTATCATTGGTGACTCGGGTAATATCCCTTGGGCTATAGGGCTCATTATTATAAACCACGCGACAAAGATCCTCTGGGAAATATAACTGCCCAACAAAAGCAAAGTGTTCTTTTTCCAGAGGATTTTTACTCGGCCGCCTTATCGCTACGTGAATATGTGTCGCTCTGCCAGCATAGAACCCAGGGAATATCGTCGTGAATCTCACAACCCCATTCTGATCTGTTGGCTGTATACCTCGGAAAAAGCTGGTACTGTCCGTTCGATTAACCGTCCCTACATCATCGGTTGATGCTTCTTTATCAGGGCTAATGAAACTCCACCCCGAATATTTACCCCGCGCGTTACAATGCCAGATATCAACCAAGATGTTATCCACGGGTTCACACGTCACACCATCAATCACTTTTATCTTCAGCAGCAGCGGAATTCCCGGTTGGGATTCGGTAATATCGCGTCGTAGTATTTTGTAGTCAACAAAGTAAGGCCCCACGATTTGCTCAGTTGTGAGAGGACATGTCTTTATCCCGACGGCCTTTGGCTTATCCACGACGTCATTCGCTCTCACCGTGAAAGGGATATTCGCTAATGATAATAACCCGACGGTTCCTATCATTTTTTTCGCAGAGCTAATAAAGAAAAATCGTCTATTTTTATTATTCAAGTCCATTGCTATACCTCACATGCATTATGTAAATATACCTGTAATACTTCAAGCCGCAGGTGCGTTGGCTGCGTTCACTCACCCGAATCACTTACCTGAGTAAGCTCATCGGGATTCCTTCTCTTGCCGCCTTCCTGCAACTCGAATTATGTAGGGTATAGAATTTAAAATAATAAGGATTGAAATTATTTTCATAGAGTAATACGACTTAAAAAACCTCCACCACTAATTATCACATGAAGAATACATTACCTATTAACTTATAGGTATTACGTAAAAAATCGCAAAATAAAAAACACCAAAACAGTATTGTTTTTAGTCATGGAAATGTCCAGTCCACCTGAGATAAATACCACTTATTGCCAAAAATGAACGCAAATTTAATGGCATTAATTACGTCTAAAAATATAAATATAGAAAATATAAATTCACTATTATGCATTTCATTCAATGAATCAGAACATTATTTAATGTGTTTGAGGAAAATAGCTGAAAGAGGTAAGAAGTAGCAGAATATTATCTCTACTCGCTAGCAGAAAGGTGATGATTTAATGTCTTCAGATATTGCGAGAGTGTGGACGATCTATTGATGTGAATCTTAATACAACCTACCGCCCTGCCCGTTAAGGCAGGACGGGGAAGGTATCAGAACGAATAAGAAACGCTGCCGACCACGCTGCGCTCTGCACCGAAGTAACAGAACTCCAGCGAGTTACAGGCCGCTACGTAGCGTTTATCAGTCAGATTATTGACGTTAAGCTGTGCACTCAGCCCTTTCAGACCCACCTTCGAGAGATCGTATCCCACAGCCATATCCACCAACGTATAGGAAGGCAACGTGTGAGTATTGGCACGATCGGAGGTCACACCGTTCACGTAACGCACGCCAGAACCAATCGTCAGGCCGTCCAGCGGACCGCTTTTAACATCATAGCTGGCCCAGGCGCTGGCCTGATTGCGTGGGGCATACACCGCACGTTTTCCTTGCTCAGCAACGCTGCTTTTCTTATAGCGAATGTCCGTATAAGTATAAGCCGCTTGCAGACGCAGATTGTCGGTAATGTGGCTCACGGCCTCCAGTTCGACGCCTTCCGATTCGATCTCGCCAACGGAACGGTAAGGGTCATTAGGCTGAACTTTTGTCGCGACATTCTTCTGATTAATACGGAAGACCGACAGACTGTACTGATCCTGAGAGCCTTCCGGCTGATACTTCATCCCAGCTTCCCACTGTTTACCTTTCATCGGCTCCAGCACGTTACCGTTATCATCAGCGAAGCTGGTCGGCGTAAAGGCCGTAGAATAGCTGACATACGGTGCAAAACCGTTATCAAACAGGTAGAGCAAGGCCGCACGTGAGCTAAAGTTGTTTTTATCAAGTTCACTATGTGTGCCGTTGGTATGGTTAACGTGAGTGACTTTAACCCGATCGTGGCGGCCGCCCAACGTCAAGCGCCAGCGTTCCCAGCTCATTTGATCCTGAACGTAGATCCCCGTCTGTTGCAGCTTGTGTTTTTCTAGCGTGCCGGACATGCCTGTTGGCCCGGCACCATAAACAGGGTTAAACGCGTCGATGGCCGGGAAGGAACCAGAAGGCCAGTCCACATGATTATTACGCTGCTGATAGTCGATCCCCACCAGCAGGCGATGGTTCACGGCCCCGGTATCCACGCTGCCATCAAGTTGGTTATCTAACGTCAACGCCGACAGCGACTCACGGGAACCGGAGTAGTAGCGGGTTAGGGTATCGGCGCTTGGCTGCGTCCAGCCATAAGCGTAAACCTGATCCAAATGCACTTTGGTACGCAGATAACGCAGCTTTTGGCGCACTGCCCAGCCGCTATCAAAACCGTGCTCAAAGTTGTACCCCACCATATTTTGCTTACGGTCGTATTTCTCATAATTCTCTTCCCCTTCATAGAAGGTGTTCGAGATTTTCCGTCCGTTGTGCTCGACCACGGTACCGTCATACGGTAAACCCGAATGGCTACCGCCCTCAGGATCGCGTTGCAGGTAAGCCATAAATTCCAGACGAGTTTTTTCGGAAATCCGCCACAGCAGGCTAGGCGCAATCGCGTAACGTTCTTCTTTCAGCGGCCCAAATTGCGTATCCGCCTCACGCACCATTCCGCCCAGACGGAAGGCAAAACGCTCGTCGTCATCCAGCGGGCCGGTCACGTCAAACGCCGCACCACGCTGCGCATTATTACCGGCAAACAGTTTAATCTGCCCGCTGCGATCGAACGACGGCTGGCGCGAATTCAGCGCCACAATCCCGCCCGGTGAAGAACGTCCGTAGAGTACAGACGCCGGGCCTCTGACGACTTCAATGCTATCGAGGAACCAGGGATCGATAACCAGCGAGCTATGGGAATTGGTATCTCCCATCATCTTCAAGCCATCGAGATAAACATTATCAAGACTGCCGTCGGAAAAGCCGCGTAACACCATGTAGTCAAAGCGGTTAGAGGCACCAATCTGGTTGTTAAATACACCCGGCGTATAACCGACCGCCTGCCGAACGCTGGTCGCACCTTGTTCCTGAATCTGATCGCGCGTAATGATAGAAACGGCCTGAGGAGTCTCAATATCAGGCGTTTCCAGCTTGGTGGCACCGCGTTGCGTTTGAGACGTAACGACTAATGTATCGCCAGAGGATAGCGTCTCCTGTGCGAATGCCGACACCGTCAATCCACTGGTGAAACAGCCAACCAACAGCGCCAGCCGCGTTTTTCTGAACATGGGAATCTCCACAGACTTTATTATTGTAAATAAGAATTATTACCGTTATTGGTCTGCCGATAGCTATGCGCAGTGACGGTTTACGTATGCGCAATGACAAAATGGGAACTCTGCGGAAAGACGCCGGACAGGTGGCAGAGTGCCAATACCTGGCGTAAGCAAGAAGCAATGCATTGATTAAGATAAGGAAGGGCTAGCTGGGTATGCGTGCATCGCTCGGCGCAATACCGTAACGTCGCCGGAAAGCCGTGGCGAAGTTAGTCGCGTGCTGGTATCCCGACATCCAGGCGGCTTGCTGAACGCTGTATCCCTGCGCCAAATAGCGGCGGGACAGTTCCAATCGGCAGTCGCGCAGGTAGTCAAAGACTGAATGACCATATGCCTGACGAAATTTGGTACGCAGGCTACTGCTGCTCATCGCGGCCAGTTGCGCCAGCTCATCGAGGGTGTACTCTTTTTCAGGCTGTTGCGCCAGACGTCGCCGAACGTTCTCCAATCGATCCTGTTCGCCGGGCGGGGACAACATACGCCGTTCTCCACCACGTTGCCCGAATGACAGACCTTGCCCTAGCAACTGTAGCATCACGCCTTCCAACATCAGCTGGCGCGATAAACCAGGCAGGGTATTTTCCAGCGCATGCTGCAAACCAGACAACAAATAGCCGGGAACCTGCCATAAAAATGTCGGATTACCGCTCTGTTCCCACTCGTTCAACAACAAGCCCAACTGCGGCTCCAAAGCGGAAGTCGCGGGAAAAATCCCCAAAGACACGGTACGAAGATGATGGTCAGCAAGGTGGCTCGCGTTCATGACTAACCGATCGCCCAGTTGAGTACTGAATGCCATGCCAGAGCGCACAACAAACTCTTTACCATTCAGGCGCAGCGCGACACATCCTTCCAGCACCACCAGCGTATAAAACGGACAGCAGTGCAAAGACGTCGATTCGTAAGGCTGCAACACGCGAACATTGGAGTTCGTGAGGCAAATACCGGAGGACAGCGTCATCTCTTCGACATCGCCCTGAACCACGATGCGCTTTTCTTTCATGCGATCGCGGCAAGACGACAACTGCGGGAAGTGGTAATCAATCCCGTAGCGTTCACCGATGTCGAAGAAATCCTCTATGGAGAAGAGTCGTTTTAGCATGGGCGGGAAGATACCCTCATCCTGTTTAACGCCCAGAATCAGGCCTGAGATTAATGGAACTACGCATGACGCAGCGACGTATGTGCTACAGAAATCGTTATTCACCTTATCATTGCGTAGCGAGCGCATCAATAAGACTGATAACTATTCTCATTGAAATGGTGTTCGCGTAACACAGGATCACCAATGGGAAGATATTGCATGGGTTTAACCACGAAACCACGACAACTATGCAAAAAAGCATATGTTTCGTGCGTGATAAGCCGAGTATTTCTCTGTGCCATCAGCACCACGCCCGACTCAGGGCGCTCAGTCGCCGCCGCCCTGAGAACCCAGGCTTTTTGGCGGGAATTCTGCCGCTACGCGATGCCTTCGGCGTTCGTGCCCGCACTCCGGGCCGCCAGTGACGCGTTCCAGACGCGGCACTGACTTTCGCCGCGTCCATGCGGCTCACCCGGCGGCCACGCCCACCTCAGCAGAATTTTAACGCCAGTTGAAAACCAACACTTGTTAACCCACAGATATTATTTCTTTTACTGGCACCTTAATCCGCATCATAGCCCAGATTTGGCGCTAACCAGCGCTCAAGCTCGCTTACATCCATACCTTTACGCACCGCGTAATCCTCGACCTGATCGTGCTGGATTTGCGCGACGGCGAAGTATTTGCTGTCAGGGTGGCTGAAATACCAGCCGGATACCGACGCGCCCGGCCACATGGCATAGGATTCAGTGAGTTTCATGCAATGGGGATAAATAGATTAACAATCTATCCGTTAACGTTAAATAATTATCAATTTAATTGTTTATTAAAAACATAATTTAAACGTAAAACCATTATGAATGGATAGCACTTTTCTGTTTATTATCTAAAATTTCAATATAAAATTCTTTTTTCATCATTTTTCTTTCCCTTTGTTTTTTTATTTTTGTTTTTACTTATTTGTCAAAAACTGATGTTATTTTAATTAAAAATAATAATATGATATAAAAACACCTACATTCTTCATAACGGATTAAAAAAGAGATTACCGCTAGTGCTGTACTTGCCTCCTTGCAGGAAATGCACAGACAGTTAATCGTGACTATACGAGTGCACCAATGGCCAGAATGAATACTTATTCAGCCAATTTCCTTATGGTTTAACGCGGTTATATTACGAATAGGTCTAAAAAATGCTATCAAAAATCGATATAACATCTGGAATAGTTTCTTTAAAAGCCACTGAAAAAAAACAGGATATACATGCTCGTGATGAATTTACTGTTGCTAATTTAGTCAAATCTGAGTCTAGCACGAAAGTATCATTCTCACCTCAAGTACAACAACAGACTAAATTATCTGAAGCAGTGTTGAATAAATATCAGCAACTGCGCAGTAGCGCCGATCAAAATGAAGTTGATTCTTATATAAAGGATTTATATGCCACCCCTCGGCAATCTGAGGAACTAGTCTCTATTGAGCATTACCCTGATGTGTTTAACGCTTATACAGGCGAAAAAGTAACGCCAGAGTCTACGGCTATGTTTGCAGAATGGGATCAGAGCGTTTTAGCTGCGACAACTCAAATATATAATGAAGAAAAAGCGAAAGGAACACCATCTTCAGATATCTATTTGAAAATACAGACCCATATGAGCCAGCAACCGGACTATTTTCTGAATAAGATCAACTGGCCTAACCAGGAAGCATAACGTTTCTGAGTAATCAATTACGTATATATTCCCCGAAGGAGTTGCTACAAGCAGTGTTAAAATCCGCCTCTGACAGGTTTGTCGCTCCTACAAATTATTTACCTATGCCAGTAACGGCTTTAATTATTACCGCCGCTAAGGTGCAATGATATGACAGCACTTTCACACTTGGATTGTGTGTGGGGGGAACAGAGCTGAATTAGCAGAGCGATTTGACGCACACTTGCTATTTCTCTCCATTCCCCCTTTCTCAACTGGGGGAACTATTTATTTTGCTTATTCAACCTTTCTCGCAGTAGTTGCATTGCTCCCCCTTTGGATAGTTAGGTTGCAAAGGCAAATCGCACAGACCTGCCCTCGTAACCTAATCCGCATCATAGCCCAGATTTGGCGCTAACCAGCGCTCAAGCTCGCTTACATCCATACCTTTACGCACCGCGTAATCCTCGACCTGATCGTGCTGGATTTGCGCGACGGCGAAGTATTTGCTGTCGGGGTGGCTGAAATACCAGCCGGATACCGACGCGCCCGGCCACATGGCATAGGATTCAGTGAGTTTCATGCCAGTATGTTTTTCCACATCCAGCAACTGCCAGATTTGTACTTTCTCCGTGTGGTCAGGACAAGCCGGATAGCCTGGTGCAGGGCGAATCCCCTGATAATTCTCACGGATCAGCAGCTCATTACTGAGGTTCTCATTCGGCGCATAGCCCCAGTACACCTTACGCACACGCTCATGCAGGTATTCTGCAAAGGCTTCCGCCAGACGGTCAGAGATCGCCTTCACCATGATCTTGTTGTAATCATCGTGTTGAGCTTCCCACAGATCGGCCAACGTATCCTCTTCCAGCCCGCCGGTCACGGCAAAGGCTCCCAGATAATCCGGTTTACCGCTGGATTTCGGTGCCACAAAATCAGACAGGCAGTAGTTCGGGAAGTCGGTTTTTTCCGTCTGTTGACGCAGATGGTGGCTAACTGACAGCACCGTTTCACGCCGTTCATCGGCATAAATCACCACATCATCACCCACGCGGTTCGCCGGAAAAAGGCCAACCACACCACGCGGATTCAGCGCACCGCGTGCGGATAAGTCGTCCAGCATCACGTTGGCATCGGCAAACAGGCGCTTGGCCTCTTCACCCACCACCTCATCTTCCAGAATGCGAGGATATTTCCCCGCCAGCGACCAGGTCATAAAGAACGGCGTCCAGTCGATGTAGTTGCGCAGCGTTTCAATGCTGGCCGTCACTTCCTGAATGCCCAGACGATGCGCAACCGGCGGCGTGTAGTTTTCCCAATCTAAATCGGAGGCGTTAGCGCGAGCTGCTTCCAGCGTCACGGGCGGCGTTCGCGGTTTTTTACGCGCGTGCTGAATGCGCACGGTTTCATACTCTTTACGAGTGCGCGCAACAAAGTCGTCATACTGCGTACTGGACAGCAGGGCAGACACCACACCAACAGAGCGCGAGGCATTCTGCACGTAGACGGTCGGGCCGCTATAGTTCTGCTCAATCTTCACAGCGGTATGCGCTTTAGAGGTCGTCGCGCCGCCAATCAACAGCGGCAGCGTAAAGCCCTGACGCTCCATCTCTTTCGCTACGTTAACCATTTCATCCAGCGACGGCGTAATCAGCCCGGACAGCCCGATGATATCGACATTCTCTTCACGCGCAGTCTTCAGGATTTTATCCGTCGGTACCATCACACCCAGATCGATAATTTCGTAGTTGTTACATTGCAGCACCACACCGACGATATTCTTGCCGATATCGTGGACGTCACCTTTTACCGTCGCCAGCAGGATTTTCCCCGCAGACGAGCCTTTGTCTTTACTGGCTTCAATATAAGGTTCGAGGTAGGCCACGGCCTGCTTCATCACACGGGCGGATTTCACGACCTGCGGCAGAAACATTTTGCCTGCACCAAACAGATCGCCGACCACGTTCATGCCGTCCATCAGTGGGCCTTCGATCACCTCGATCGGCCGCGTCGCCTGCTGGCGCGCTTCTTCCGTATCCAGCTCGATAAACTCGGTAATGCCTTTAACCAGCGAGTACTCCAGACGTTTCTTCACGTCCCAGCCGCGCCACTCCGCCTGTGTTTTACTGCCTTCATCTTCTGTTTTGCTGCCGCGATACTTTTCTGCCAGATCGAGCATACGCTCGGTGGCATCGCTGCGACGGTTAAGGATCACGTCTTCAACCGCATCGCGCAACTCAACAGGAAGATCGTCATAGATCGCCAACTGACTAGCGTTCACGATCCCCATGTCCATCCCATTGCGGATCGCGTAATACAGGAAGACGGCGTGGATCGCCTCACGGACCAGATCGTTACCGCGGAATGAGAACGACACGTTGGACACGCCGCCAGAGATCATCGCGTGCGGCAGTTGCGCCTTGATGTCCGCACAGGCTTCGATGAAATCCACCGCGTAGTTGTTGTGCTCGTCGATCCCCGTTGCCACCGCGAAAATATTCGGGTCGAAAATAATGTCTTCCGGCGGGAAGCCGACTTCTTCCGTCAGTATGCGATAAGCCCGGCTACAAATTTCAATTTTGCGGGCGCGGGTATCCGCCTGTCCGACTTCATCAAAAGCCATCACCACCACGGCGGCGCCGTAGCGCCGCACCAGCTTAGCGTGATGAATAAAGGCCTCAACGCCTTCCTTCATGGAGATCGAGTTAACAATCCCTTTGCCCTGAATGCATTTAAGCCCTTTCTCAACCACATCCCATTTTGAGGAGTCGATCATAATCGGCACACGGGCAATATCAGGTTCACCGGCAATCAGATTCAGGAAGCGGATCATCGCCGCCTCCGCATCCAGCATGCCTTCATCCATGTTGATGTCGATAATCTGCGCACCGCTTTCCACCTGCTGGCGGGCGACATCCAGCGCTTCGTTATATTTCTCTTCTTTGATCAGACGTTTAAAACGCGCAGAGCCGGTAACGTTTGTCCGCTCCCCGACGTTAACAAACAGGGTATTAGCATCGATAATCAGCGGTTCGAGGCCGGATAAACGGCAGGCCACTGGGATCTCCGGCAGCTTGCGCGGCGGCACGCCTTCCACTACTTTCGCCATCGCCGCAATGTGTGCAGGCGTCGATCCACAACAGCCGCCGACGATATTCAGAAAACCCGATCGCGCCCATTCACCGATATGTTTCGCCATATCCGCTGGATCGAGATCGTATTCCCCGAAGGCGTTAGGTAGCCCCGCATTCGGGTGTGCGCTCACATAGCATTCTGAAATACGCGATAGCTCGGCGACATACTGACGCAGTTCATCCGGCCCTAATGCACAGTTCAGACCGAAGGAAAGTGGGCGGGAATGACGCAGAGAGTTGTAAAAGGCTTCCGTGGTTTGGCCAGATAACGTACGCCCTGACGCATCCGTGATCGTGCCGGAAATCATCACGGGCAGCACGACCCCTAACGCTTCAAATTCACTTTCGACGGCGAAACTCGCTGCTTTAGCATTCAACGTGTCGAAAATGGTTTCGATCATGATCAGATCGACGCCACCTGCGATCAGTGCGCGAGTCGATTCTCGGTACGCCTCTACCAGTTGATCAAAACTGACGTTACGAAAAGCCGGATCGTTAACGTCGGGGGAGATCGACGCCGTGCGGTTCGTCGGACCGAGAACGCCAGCAACATAGCGCGGCTTATCCGGCGTTAACGCCGTCCATTTATCCGCGCTGGCACGCGCCAGCTGGGCGGCGACGGTATTAATTTCCGCCGACAGCGCTTCCATATCATAGTCCGCCATCGCAATAGTGGTGGCGTTGAAGGTGTTGGTTTCGAGAATGTCGGCACCGGCTTCCAGATAGGCATCGTGAATTTCACTAATCACCTGCGGCCTGGTCAGCACCAGCAGATCGTTATTTCCCTTCACATCGCTCGGCCAGTCGGCAAAGCGCTCGCCGCGATAATCTGCTTCCTGAAGGCGATAACCCTGAATCATGGTGCCCATACCACCATCCAGCACCATAATGCGTTGCGCCAACTGACGCCGCAATTCGTCTACCCGATTACTCACGCGAACCCCATTCCCGGCCAATAAATACGATATGTAGTGTCTATACCCAAAATAATCCGAGTTGCATGAAGGCGGCAACCGCACGAATCCCCAGGAGCTTACATCAGTAAGTGACTGGGGTGAGTAAGGGAGGCCAACGCACATGTAGCTTGGAGTATGACGGGTATATCCTAGCATAAGTTATGAGCACGCTAACGCCGTGTAGCATGAGACTTTTTCAGATCATTTGCCGATAAAAAGCGTAGAGAAAGAAGAGTTGCATTCTGTGGTAAAAAAACGAAAATCAATTCCATAACCCTAAAAAGGAATCGACGCCATGACGCCACCAGAGCCAGCCAAACGCGGGAAGAAACCCAGAGCCAGTACGGGCACCACCGCGCAACCAACCGGGCAGGTTCAGTCGCTGACCCGTGGCCTGACGCTGCTTGAATATATCGCCAAAGCAAATGGCAGCGTAGCGCTAACCGATCTGGCTCAGCAGGCCGGTTTACCGAATTCTACGACCCACCGCCTGCTCACCACCATGCAGCAACAGGGCTTTGTGCGTCAGGTTGGCGATCTGGGGCTGTGGACGATTGCTTCGCACGCGTTTATCGTCGGCAGTAGCTTTCTGCAAAGCCGCAACCTGCTGGCGATCGTGCATCCGATACTACGCAAGCTAATGGAAGACTCAGGCGAAACCGTCAATCTGGCCGTGCTCGATCAGACCGATAGTCAGGCGATCATCATCGATCAAGTGCAATGTACGGCGCTGATGCGCATGTCCGCGCCTATCGGCGGTAAATTGCCGATGCATGCTTCGGGGGCTGGGAAAGCGTTTTTGGCGCATTTACCTGATGCTCAGGTCACGCAGTTGCTGCACAAAAAAGGGCTGCACGGCTACACGCCACATACCTTCAGCTCGCCACAAGCCCTGAAAGAAAACCTGTCGCTGATTCGCAAACAGGGCTATTCGTTCGATGACGAAGAGCACGCGCTGGGGCTACGCTGTATCGCAGCCTGTATTCTGGATGAACATCACGAAGCCTTCGCCGCCATTTCCATCTCTGGCCCCGTGTCGCGCATCACGGACGACCGTGTCACAGAACTCGGTGCGCTGGTGATCAAAGCCGCTAAGCAGGTCATGCAGGAATACAGTGGCATACCGTGATACTGGATATAAAAGAGTGTGCAGCTCTCTGCAATACCCTTATTCTTACATCCACTTACAGTATGGTTATACGTTTCACCAATGGATAATGTGCATCATGGAACAAGATATCAAGGATCGCCGCCCCATCAAGGCTCGACAAACACGTTGGGCCAGCTATTTGGCCCGAGCACTGCAATCGAGGGGCTTTACCCCTAACACCATTTCCCTTTTCAGCATTTTTTTTGCTTTCATCGCCAGTATCAGCTTTATTTTCGCTTTCCGTACCGAACACGACACCACGACTCGACTACTTCTGCTCGTTGGAGCTATCGGCATTCAGGGTCGCCTGCTGTGCAACCTGCTTGATGGCATGGTGGCCGTTGAAGGTAAACTGCGCAGTCCGGTCGGTGCTGTTTATAACGATCTACCCGATCGGATTTCAGATTCTCTGATCCTCATGGGGGTGGGTTACGGCATTACAGTGTGGCCTTTTGCGCCCACGCTTGCCTGGGCTGCGACCGTGATGGCGGTACTAACAGCCTACATTCGTTTGTTAGGTGGAAGCTGTGGTTTGCCACAACGGTTTAGCGGGCCAATGGCAAAACAACATCGTATGGCTATTCTCACCCTGGTTTCCTTGCTCGCCCTGATCGTACCGACTTATGGGCAATGGCTTTTTATCGCCGCTCTCGCAGTGATTCTGCTTGGTTCGGTCGTCACCTGTATTAATCGCACTCGACAGATTATGAGTGCACTGCATATTCAGGGATAATCTTATGGTTAACGTTTTCTCTGGGCTGGATAAAAAAATTGTCAGTTCACTTCTGGTCACGATTTGTCGGCTCCTCACTGGCATTCGCGCACATTGGCGAAGTGAACCCGATCTGGCTCGTGCCAAAATTTATTATGCCAACCATAGTAGCCACCTTGATGGGCTGGTGATTTGGGCCAGCTTGCCCCCCCAACTTCGAACCATCGTCCATCCCGTCGCGGCTGCCGATTACTGGCTGAAAAAACCGTTACGCCGCTATCTGGCTCTGCGTATTTTTCAGGCGGTTCTGGTCGAGCGGCGCAATAAAAAAACAGAAGAAGAGCATACAGAGCGGTTGCCACAAGATCCGCTACAACCGCTAAAAACAACGTTAAGCGAGAACCAGTCACTGATTCTATTTCCCGAAGGGACTCGGGGAAATGGCGACCAGTTGAATCGCTTTAAAAGCGGGCTTTACCACTTATCAAAACAGTATCCAGACATAGAACTGATCCCTGTCTGGCTAGAGAATCTTAACCGTGTCATGCCAAAGGGATCACGTTTGGTCGTTCCTATCATCTGCCATGCCACATTCGGTGAACCGATACAGGGTGTGACCGAGATGGAGTCAAAACAAGATTTTCTTGAACGCGCTAAGCAAGCACTTGAGGAGTTATCAGCGTGATGGCCTGGGATAACGAAATGCAATGGTTGCTGAGCGGCCTGTTCGGATTACTGACTTTTGCCAGCCTGGTCGGTTACCTATTAGCCAAACGTCAGCAAAACGCCACCATCATGAACCTCAATGCCCGCATTCGAGCCTGGTGGCTCATGTGTATTATTTCTGTATTCGCCATGATGATTGGCCCGATCGGTTCGACGATCCTATTTGCCCTGATGTCATTTTACGCACTGCGGGAATGCATCACATTGATGCCGACCCGACGGAGCGATCATGAGGCGCTGTTCTGGTGCTTCTTCATCATCCTGCCGCTTCAATACTTATTGGTTGGCATCCAGTGGTACGGCGTTTTCATTATTCTGATACCGGTATACGCATTTCTCTTCGTCCCCGCACGTCTGGCATTAGCGGGGGATACGGTACATTTTCTTGAGCGTGCGGCCAAGATTCAATGGAGCCTGATGATCGCCGTCTACTGTGTCAGCTACGCTCCAGCACTGCTGATGTTGGATATCACAGGTTATGAGCACCAAAATATCAAGTTACTGCTGTTTCTCATGATCGTGGTGCAGCTATCAGACGTACTGCAATACGTTTTCGGTAAACTCTGGGGAAAACGCCCCATCGTCCCTAAACTCAGCCCGAACAAAACGGTGGAAGGGTTTGTCGGCGGTATTTTGACCGCCAGTCTGGTGGGAATGGGGTTATGGTGGATCACACCATTTTCCCCCTGGCAGGCTTTTCTCATCGCCTTCGTGATTGCACTCCTTGGCTTTGCCGGTGGACTTTGCATGTCTGGCATTAAACGCGATCGCGGCGTAAAAGATTTCGGCACCATGCTGGAAGGACACGGCGGGATGATGGACCGCATTGATTCCCTCTGTTTTGCCGCTCCCGTGTTTTTCCATATTGTGCGTTACTTCTTCACCTAATCAATACGACATCAGCCGTCGGATACTCTGACGGCTGATGCCCGCTCCGTTGACTAAAACGCTTCCTCCGTCGGTAAGCGTAAACATCCTCAATGTACCCGTCCCTGATGCGCTGCTGTAGTGCTCGCCAGTAATCTGCACAAAACAGGTCCCCGTGCATTTCCTCAAACAGCTTACGAATGTGGTGGTCGCTACACAGGAAATGCGGAAACTCTTCGGGAAACACATCATTCGGCGCGACGCTGTACCACGGCTCTGCGGCCAGTTCATCCTCTGGGTGACGTGGCGGCGGAATCTTGCGGAAGTTAACCTCTGTCATGTAGCAGATCTCATCGTAGTCATAAAAGACGACTCGCCCATGGCGCGTAACGCCAAAATTCTTGAATAGCATGTCGCCGGGGAAAATATTCGCCGCAGCCAGCTGTTTGATAGCATTGCCGTACTCTTCGATCACATCGTGCAGTTGCTGTGCGTTTGCCTGTTCCAAATAGAGGTTCAGCGGCGTCATCCGGCGTTCCATATACAAATGTCGGATCACCAGTTGGTCGCCCAGATCCTCCAGTTTTTCCGGTACCTCCCGCCACAGCTCATCCAGCAACTCTGGGCAGATACGATGCTTATCAATGACGAAGTTTTCATATTCCTGCGTATCCGCCATGCGCCCAACGCGATCGTGCTCTTTCACCAGTTGATAGCACGCCATGACCCGCTCCGCGCTCACTTCTTTCTGCGGCGCAAAACGATCTTTGATGACCTTAAATACGCGATCGAAGGAAGGCAGCGTAAACACCAGCATCACCATACCTTTCACGCCGGGGGCGATAATAAACTGCTCTTCTGATGCCGCAATATAGTGCAGATATTCGCGGTAATACTCGGTTTTACTGTGCTTCTGGCAGCCAATGGCCAGATAAAGCTCCGCTGTCGTCTTCCCCGGTAAAATGTCACGCAGCCAGGCCACCAGCGCCGACGGCAGCGGGGCATACACCATGAAGTAAGAGCGGGCGAAACCGAACACAATGCTGGCATCAGCCTGACTGGTTAAGCAGGTATCAATAAATAACGCACCGCGTTCGTTGTGGTGAATCGGCAGCAGAAACGGAAAAACACCGTCAGGGAGCGACAGTTTGCCCACCAGCCAGGCCGCTTTGTTACGATAAAACAACTCATTCGCCACCTGTAACGTCGCGTGCACAAGCTGCTCCGTTGAGAAAGTGCGCTGTAAATACGCCGTGATATAACCAATATCACGCGGCAAATCTTCCCACGGCAAACGCAGCGGCACGTCACCCAGCAGCTTTTCCAACATGCTCTGCCAGCCGTCAGCGGGCACAAACGTCTTGGCGATAGGCCGGGGGATCTCACGAAAGCGCTGTTCAGGCTGAGAACTGAAAACAAACAGTTTGTCAGGTGCCAGTTCCCGATGGTTAAACAGCCGACAGTAGACGGAATTAAAGAAACTCTCTGCAATCTCAAAACGCGGATAATCCGGCAATAAACGGGTGTAGATATGCTTCACACGAGCCAAAAAATCCGCATCATCGCAGCGAATACCGGTAATACAGCGCAACTGTTCGACCACCAGACCAACGTGGTGATCGTATAAGTGAATACGCTGTTTCATTGCCTGCTGTACGGCGGGCCAGTCAGCCTGTTCAAAGCGCTGCTGCGCCCCCGCCGTCACTTCGAGAAAACGTCCATATTGCGCATCAAACCCTTGCAGGATCGTTTGCGCCACCAGCTTTTCAAAGTCACGCGTCATCATGATCTCCAGATGGAACCCGGACAGCCGAACGCTGACCGGGCAGGATCAGAACTGCTGCTCTTCCGTCGATCCCGTCAGCGCCGTCACTGAAGACTCGCCCCCCTGAATGATGTTCGTCACTTTATCAAAGTAGCCAGTACCGACCTCCTGCTGATGCGATGAGAAGGTATAACCGTCTTTAATCGCTTCAAATTCAGGCTGTTGTACTTTTTCTACGTAGTGTCTCATCCCCTCTCCCTGTGCATAGGCATGCGCCAGGTCAAACATGTTGAACCACATGCTGTGGATGCCAGCCAGCGTAATAAATTGATATTTGTAACCCATCGCCGAGAGCTCATCCTGAAAACGTGCAATCGTGCCGTCATCCAGATTCTTCTTCCAGTTAAAGGAAGGCGAACAGTTGTACGCCAGCAGCTTACCGGGGAATTTCGCATGGATAGCCTCGGCAAAACGGCGCGCCAGCGATAGATCCGGCGTTGACGTTTCGCACCACACCAAATCGGCATAAGGCGCATACGCCAGACCCCGGCTGATCGCCTGCTCGATCCCGGCACGCGTACGGTAAAAACCTTCCACCGTACGTTCTCCAGTGATGAAATTACGGTCATACTCATCGCAGTCGGAGGTCAGTAAGTCCGCGGCATCCGCATCGGTTCGCGCAACCAGCAAGGTGGGCACCCCCAAAACATCCGCAGCCAGACGCGCTGCCACCAGCTTCTGAACGGCTTCCTGAGTCGGCACCAGTACTTTACCGCCCATATGGCCACATTTCTTCGCCGATGCCAGTTGATCTTCAAAGTGAACCGCCGCCGCGCCCGCTTCAATCATCGATTTCATCAGCTCAAATGCGTTAAGCACGCCGCCAAATCCGGCCTCCGCATCCGCCACAATCGGTAGGAAATAATCGGTATAGCGCTTGTCGCCGGGCTCAATGCGATTCGCCCACTGAATCTGATCGGCACGCCGAAAGGTGTTATTGATGCGTTCAATCACCGCAGGTACCGAGTTTGCTGGGTAGAGCGACTGATCGGGATACATGCTGGACGCCAGATTGGCATCTGCCGCCACCTGCCAGCCGGAAAGATAAATCGCTTCGATACCCGCTTTCGCCTGCTGTAAAGCCTGCCCACCCGTCAGCGCGCCCAGGCAGTTAACATAGCCTTTGCGAGAATCGCCATGCAGCAAGTTCCATAACCTCGCCGCGCCGAGCTGCGCGAGCGTGCATTCCGGGTTCACCGATCCACGTAGATTAATCACATCTTCTGCGCTGTAGGGGCGCGTAATACCGTCCCAGCGAGCGGTTTTCCACTCTTTTTCGATATGCTGGACTTGTTGGGTACGAGAGGTCGTCATAGCAGAGGTTCCTTTTTATTATCAGTCAGGATTAATCAAGCAATGCGTAGCCGGGTAGCGTCAGGAAGTCGATCAGCTCATCTTGTGTGGTGATCTGTTCCATCAGTCGGCTGGCCTCATCAAAGCGCCCTCCGCTAAAACGGGCATCACCTAATTCCTCCTGAATCACAAACATCTCTTCGGCCAGCATCTGGCGGAACAGCGCTTTAGTGATCACACGGCCATCGCTCAACGCCTTACCGTGGCGAATCCACTGCCAGATTGAGGTACGGGAAATTTCTGCCGTCGCGGCGTCCTCCATCAGCCCATAAATCGGGACGCAGCCATTACCGGATATCCACGCTTCGATGTACTGCACCGCAACGCGGATATTCGCACGCATCCCCACTTCCGTACGCTCTCCCGGACAGGGTTCCAGCAGTTCCTCTGCGCGAATGGACGCATCGTGTTCACGGCTGATATCGAGCTGATTTTTGCGCTCACCTAACGCCCGATCGAACACCTCCATCACCGCATCGGCCAGCCCCGGATGAGCCACCCAGGTGCCATCGTGACCATTATGAGCTTCCAGCTCTTTGTCTTTACGTACCTTATCCAACACCCAATTATTGCGTTCAGCATCCTTACTCGGAATGAACGCCGCCATTCCGCCCATGGCGAATGCTCCCCGCCGATGACAGGTTTTGATTAACAACCGCGAGTAAGCACTGAGGAAAGGTTTTTCCATCGTCACCGACTGGCGATCGGGTAAAACGCGGTCGCTGTGGTTCTTTAATGTTTTGATATAGCTGAAGATATAATCCCAGCGGCCGCAGTTCAGCCCAACGATATGGTCACGTAGGTGGTAGAGGATCTCGTCCATCTGGAAAACGGCGGGCAGTGTTTCAATCAATACCGTTGCTTTGATCGTCCCACGCGGAAGGTCAAAACGATCTTCCGTATAGCAGAAGACATCGTTCCACCAGGCCGCTTCCTGCCATGACTGTGTCTTTGGCAAATAGAAATAGGGGCCGCTACCTTTCTTGAGCAATTCCTGGTAGTTGTGGAAAAAATACAGCGCGAAATCAAACAGGCTACCGGGAATCGCTTCCCCCTGCCAGGACACGTGTTTTTCAGGCAAATGCAGCCCGCGTACCCGACAAATCAATACGGCAGGGTTGGGTTTCAGCTGGTAGATTTTTCCTGTTTCATTGATGTAGGAAATCGTACCGCGTACGGCATCGCGTAAGTTGATTTGCCCATCAATCACCTTTTCCCATCCCGGTGATAGCGAATCCTCAAAGTCCGCCATGAAAACCTTCACATTGGCATTCAATGCGTTGATCACCATCTTGCGCTCAACTGGGCCAGTAATTTCAACGCGGCGATCCTGAAGGTCATCGGGAATTCCGCGTATTGTCCATGCCTTTTCGCGAATGGAAGCCGTTTCTGAAATAAAATCCGGTAACTTACCCTGATCGATACTACGCTGTTGTACCTGCCGTTCGGCGAGTAATTGATTACGAGCTGGCGTAAAATGCGCGACCAGCTCCGCTAAGAAATCAACCGCCTCTTCAGTAAGAATGTGTTTCTCACTCTCGCCAACGCGCTGACTAAATGCCAATTCTCTGTTTATCGTCTGCTGCATCATTCGTGGTTCCTTTTCAGATTCCGCTTCATTCATCAACAACCGCCAGGTCGGCAAAACAGCATGTACATTTCTTAGCCGACAGAATTAAGCGTAATGCAATAAAAACAAAAATCAAAAACAATTTCCATTTTTATGGAAAAACAAATACAAGCACATGATAAAATTGAAAATTAAGATTAAGAATAAAAAGAAATAGCTTTCACTAACAAGCAGAAATGGAATGGTTCAGCACAAAAAAGAAAGGCACCTTTAACGGTGCCTCAGAGAAAAAGATCAAGATGAGAACTAGTCGAGCGTAGGATTCATTTTGCGCAAATCGTAAGGCGTAATCTGGTAAACATAGTAATTTAGCCAGTTAACAAAAAGCAGATGTCCGTGGCTGCGCCAGCTCGCTTTCGGTGCCAATTCGGGATTATCATCCGGAAAATAGTTAACCGGAACCGCTGGATCTAATCCGGCATCGCTATCACGGAAAAACTCTCCTGCCAGCGTCAGAACATCATACTCAGGATGCCCGGTAACGAACGCCAGACGTTTATCTTTACTGGCAAACAGGTAAGCGCCGGCCTGCTCCGACTCAACCAGAATATCCAAGTCCGTGTGCTGCCGAATCACATCAGCCGGAAAATCTGCATAGCGCGAATGTGGAGCCAGGAACGTTTCGTCAAAGCCGCGGGTCAGCAAAGCGTGGGGTTGTAACGTCTGATGCAAGTAAACACCAGAGAGCTTTTCCTTTCGGGTCATCTTCGGAATGCCGTAGAGGATATTGAGAGCCGCCTGTACAGCCCAGCACACGAATAATGTGGACGTGACATGTTCTTTTGCCCACTCGATGACACGTGCGATCTGCGGCCAATACACAACATCGCAGAAATCGACTAATCCCAGCGGGGCACCAGTAACAATCAAACCATCAAAATTTTCGTCCTGAATATCGTCAAAATTGCAGTAGAAATTATTCAAATGCTCAGTTGGCGTATTCTTTGATTCTCGGCTATCGATACGCAGCAGTTGGATATCGATCTGTAAGGGAGAATTGGATAACAGGCGTAGAAACTGGTTTTCAGTCTCGATCTTTTTAGGCATCAGGTTCAGAACCAGCACTTTGAGTGGACGAATTTCCTGCGTTTTAGCACGCGAGGACGTCATGACAAAGACGTTCTCATTACGCAAAAAATTAACGGCTGGTAACTCATCAGGAACCCGAATTGGCATAACCTTATATCCTCAAAGCATACGTTTAAACGTTTAGACATCCAGATGCCCGAAGATAGCGAGTTTTTGCACTAATGTCGAGTGCTCAACGCATAAGGTGAAAATGTTTCACTGTGCCTAAAAAAACGTTATGCGCTTTATCCATTTTTCCTTGCTTGTTCAATAACTTCCTCATCGGTTAATGCTCGAGCATTTTCGATCATAACTAGCCGGGCTCTTGGTGAAGTGGAAACGGTTATTTCCTGAAGAATACGTTGTTCAACCTGAGACAGTCCACCTTCATTCATTTCAAGCGCATGAATGACAAGTACATCCTGACCAAATTTAAACCAGCTACGTTTTATTAATTTTCGGGCTAAATCTTTAAGCACCTTCTCTGCACGAAAAAAATCAGCAACCAGTAGACGTGTATTACTGAAAACCTGACTGGAATCACCTAGCTCTTGGTGTGTTTCAGGATTACGCACAACCATTTTGTTCTTACGAATCTGGATATATAAGATCGTCATTTATTTCCCTATATTTCTTATTCCTAGTGGATCTCTATGTGCAAACAGTGAGGAAATCGATTATAGATAAGGCCATAGCAAAAAGCCCCTGTCTTGCGACAGGGGCTTTCCACTTATTTGATGCCTGGCAGTTCCCTACTCTCACATGGGGAAGCCCCACACTACCATCGGCGCTACGGCGTTTCACTTCTGAGTTCGGCATGGGGTCAGGTGGGACCACCGCGCTATCGCCGCCAGGCAAATTCTGTTTCATTCCAACCGTCATGCTTCGCTCACGCTCTCGCACAACCATCAGAACCAATCTTTGAACAAGCTAAATATCAAAACATGTCTCTATGAGTCATCATCACTCAAAACACCTTCGGTGTTGTAAGGTTAAGCCTCTCGGGTCATTAGTACTGGTTAGCTCAACGTATCGCTACGCTTACACACCCAGCCTATCTACGTCGTCGTCTTCAACGGCCCTTCAGGGACATCTAGTGTCCAGGGAAGACTCATCTCGAGGCAAGTTTCCCGCTTAGATGCTTTCAGCGGTTATCTCTTCCGCACTTAGCTACCGGGCAATGCAATTGGCATCACAACCCGTACACCAGTGGTGCGTTCACTCCGGTCCTCTCGTACTAGGAGCAACCCCTCTCAATCTTCCAACGCCCACGGCAGATAGGGACCGAACTGTCTCACGACGTTCTAAACCCAGCTCGCGTACCACTTTAAATGGCGAACAGCCATACCCTTGGGACCTACTTCAGCCCCAGGATGTGATGAGCCGACATCGAGGTGCCAAACACCGCCGTCGATATGAACTCTTGGGCGGTATCAGCCTGTTATCCCCGGAGTACCTTTTATCCGTTGAGCGATGGCCCTTCCATTCAGAACCACCGGATCACTAAGACCTGCTTTCGCACCTGCTCGAGCTGTCACTCTCGCAGTCAAGCTAGCTTATGCCTTTGCACTAACCTCCTGATGTCCGACCAGGATTAGCTAACCTTCGTGCTCCTCCGTTACGCTTTGGGAGGAGACCGCCCCAGTCAAACTACCCACCAGACACTGTCCGCAACCCGGATTACGGGCCTACGTTAGAACATCAAACATTAAAGGGTGGTATTTCAAGGTTGGCTCCACGCAGACTGGCGTCCACGCTTCAAAGCCTCCCACCTATCCTACACATCAAGGCTCAAGGTTCAGTGTCAAGCTATAGTAAAGGTTCACGGGGTCTTTCCGTCTTGCCGCGGGTACACTGCATCTTCACAGCGAGTTCAATTTCACTGAGTCTCGGGTGGAGACAGCCTGGCCATCATTACGCCATTCGTGCAGGTCGGAACTTACCCGACAAGGAATTTCGCTACCTTAGGACCGTTATAGTTACGGCCGCCGTTTACCGGGGCTTCGATCAAGAGCTTCGCCTTGCGGCTGACCCCATCAATTAACCTTCCGGCACCGGGCAGGCGTCACACCGTATACGTCCACTTTCGTGTTTGCACAGTGCTGTGTTTTTATTAAACAGTTGCAGCCAGCTGGTATCTGCGACTGGCTTCAGCTCCATCCGCAAGGGACTTCACCTACGCGCCAGCGTGCCTTCTCCCGAAGTTACGGCACCATTTTGCCTAGTTCCTTCACCCGAGTTCTCTCAAGCGCCTGAGTATTCTCTACCTGACCACCTGTGTCGGTTTGGGGTACGATTTGATGTTACCTGGAGCTTAGAGGCTTTTCCTGGAAGCGTAGCATTGGTTACTTCATCACCGTAGTGACTCGTCATCACGCCTCAGTGTTAACGATGACCCGGATTTACCTAAGTCACCCACCTTCACGCTTAAACCGGGACAACCGTCGCCCGGATAACCTAGCTTTCTCCGTCCCCCCTTCGCAGTAACACCGAGTACAGGAATATTAACCTGTTTCCCATCGACTACGCTTTTCAGCCTCGCCTTAGGGGTCGACTCACCCTGCCCCGATTAACGTTGGACAGGAACCCTTGGTCTTCCGGCGTGCGGGTTTTTCACCCGCATTATCGTTACTTATGTCAGCATTCGCACTTCTGATACCTCCAGCAACCCTCACAGGCCACCTTCAACGGCTTACAGAACGCTCCCCTACCCAACAAC
>NZ_RJTN01000003.1 GCF_005497185.1 Pectobacterium polonicum
TGTTAAACCGCACAACTCGTAGCGTGGCACCAACCGCTGCGGGACAGCGGCTTCTTGCGCGCCTGGCACCAGCTCTCGGCGAGATTGCTGAAGGCATCGAAGCTCTTGCCGAAGAACGGGGCAACCCCTCCGGCGTCGTCAGAATCAACACCCACGGCAGTGCCGCCCTCCTGCATGTGGTGCCCAGGCTAAGAGCGTTGCGCGAGGCCCATCCCGGCATCGTCATTGACCTCGCCGTAAACGACGGCTTGGTCGACATCGTGGCTGACGGATTTGACGCTGGAATTCGCTACGGAGAGCAGTTGGCTCGTGACATGGTTGCCGTTCGCATCGGGCGAGAAGTTCGCACGGCAGTTGTTGCGGCACCGGAATACCTTGCAGACCGCCCGGCGATCCGATCGCCGTCAGACCTTCTCCAGCACGACTGCCTATCTTGGCATCTCCGGACACAGGGAGAGCAATTGCGATGGCAGTTTCTACAGGACGGACAAAAGCTCAGCGTGAAGGTCAGACCTGTGTTCATGGCCAACGATTTCAGCATCCTGATGGCTGCTGCTCTGTCGGGATCGGGACTGGCTTACCTTCTGAAGGAACAGGTTATTGAGCACCTGAACAGCGGCCAGCTTATCGAGGTGCTGCCCGACTACTCGGTGCCGCACGAAGCCTGTTATCTCTACTACCCGGATCGAAGGCAAATGCGTCCGGCGATGCGGGCTGTCATCGATATTTTGAAAGACGCAGATCCTTAATAACAGACGTGCCACTTTTTATTGGTGACAATCAGGCTTAGCCAGCAGATCCCTGTTTACCTGACACATAAGCCGCAACATAATCTCAAACGATATCAGCCAGTTCAGGCCATGCGAGAATTGAATTTTTACCTGCGGTTATGACACAGTAGAAACCTATCAACATCTTTCTATCAAACCCTGTTTATCAACCACCTGCGGGTAACGATGATGAAACGTATAACAACAATCGTAGTAGCATTGCTGGTCACAGCAACATTGAGCGGCTGTAATACCACGCGCGGCTTTGGTCAGGACGTGCAAAAACTGGGTAGTAAAATCTCGCACGCCGCGAGCTAACCTACCGTCAAATAACAAAAAACCGGCAAGACGCTATGCCGGTTTTTTGTTTACGCCGCGGTATCTATTCCTTCCGCAGCACGCTCGATCCCCTCAGAACGCCGACAGCATATCAATGTGTGGAATGCCGTCTTCGTCGTATACCTCGCCGGTCGCCACAAAGCCAAACGCGCCGTAGAACGTTTGCAGATGAGCCTGTGCAGACAGGAAAAGGTGCTTTTGCGGCCAGTGACGTGCGCAGGCAATCAGCGCGTGTTCCATCAGTTGATGCCCCAGATGTTGTCCGCGAGCGTGTGGCGCGACAATCACGCGACCAATCGTTACCACATCATTGTTCGGATGCGGAGCGAGCAGCCTGGCATAGGCGGCCAGCTTACCATCGCGGTACGCCGCAATATGACGATTACCTTCAACCAGATCGCGCCCATCAATATCCAGATAGGGGCAGGTTTGCTCAACTACGAATACCTGACTGCGCAACGCCAGTATGTCATGCAGTGCATACACATTAAGGTCTGTCACATCCCAGTCATGCCATATCAGACTCATTTTCACCCTTCCTATTCTGCACTGGCGGAACGCGCACGGCGCTTAGCCAGAATCAGCCATACCCACAGCAACGCAATCGACAACGCAAACAAGACGCCAAAGCCTATCCCAATCGCGATAACCGAGACGCCCAGTTTCACCACCAGAGAATAGAGCCCCAGCATTAGCAGCATAGCGCCGTTTTCACCCAGATTCTGTACGGCGATTGCATTACCCGCGCCGACGCTGGCCTTCCCCCGTTCCTGCAACAGCGCATTGAGCGGGACAATAAAGAACCCACCGAGCGCCCCCAGCAGAATCAGCAGGGAATAAGCGCTCATAAGATTATGCTGAAGCGTGAAAATCACCACCACCACGCCGATCAAGAACCCCGCAGGCAAGCAGCGCCGTACGTTATCAAGCGTAACCAGTTTGGCAGCGCCCCCCGCCCCCAGCACAATCCCAACGGCGACCATTGCATTAAGCAGCGTCGGCGTCGCGTTATCGGTAATCCCAAGCGCATGTGGCACCCACAGCACCAGCAGAAAGCGCAGCGTCACACCCGCTCCCCAGAACATGCTGGTGCCGATCAACGAAAGCCGGGCATCGCCATCACGCCACAGCACCCGACAGGCGGAAAAGAAGCTGCCCGCCATCTGTACCGGATGCCACGGCTGCCCTGGACGCGCGGCGTTGAGATGTGGGATCAGCATATTCGCCCCCAGCGCTATGCCGTAAGCCACCGCGCAAACTGACAGCGCGCCGTAAATGTTCCAGTCTGCCAGCACGCCCCCTGCGACGGAGCCAGTCAGGATCGCGGCAATGGTCGAGGCTTCCATCAAACCGTTGGCTTTTACCAACTGATCGCCACGTGTGATCTCACCCAGAATGCCGTATTTCGCAGGGGAATACGCGGCGGCACCAATGCCCACCAGCGTGTATCCCAGAAACGGGTTACCGCCCACGCAAATCAGCAGCGCGCCCGCCAGTTTCAGGGTATTGGCGAACATCATTACCCGTCCTTTGGCAAAGCTATCCGCTATTTGCCCGACAAACGGTGCTAAAACGATGTATGCCGCCACAAACCCCATCTGCAAAAACGGCTGGCTCCAGTCGGGATACACCAGCTGTTTGATCAGCGCTAGCGTGGCAAACAGCAGCGCGTTATCGCCAAACGCGGAGAAGAACTGCGCGATAATCACCGCGCTCATACTGCGCGACAGCAAAGGCGTCGCGGGTTCAGTCTGTTGGCTCATGCATTCGGCTCCGACGCGTTAGTTACGGACTCTTCGGCCATCTGGCGCAGCGTAACAAAATCAGGCTTGCCGCTGCCGAGTAACGGTAACGCTTTCACATAGCGAATATCGCGCGGTACTGCCAGTTCCGGCACACCGCTGCTGCGGGCTTGTGCAAGCAGCACATCACGGGTTATCTGGCTGTCCGTGGTAAACAACACCAGCGCCTCACCTTTGCTGCTGTCGCTTTTCGCACTCGCGGCATGCTGCGCCTCCGGCGACACCTTCACTGCCAGTTGTTCCACGCTTTCGAGTGAGACCATCTCGCCTGCCAGCTTGGCAAACCGCTTCACACGGCCGATGATGGTGCAGAACCCTCTTTCGTCCAGCTCCACAATATCGCCAGTGTCATACCAACCCTGCTGCAATTCGCCTTCTGCATTCTCTGCCGCAGGCGCTTCGAGCACGCCGGGGTTTTCCACCCGCAGATAGCCTTTCATGATATTCGGCCCACGCAGTTGCAGACGACCACCGCGCGTGATGCCCGGTACCGTAATCAAACGCGATTCAATTTCCGGCAATAGCAGGCCGACGGAATGGATTTTGGTCGCCATCGGCACGTTGATTGCCACCACTGGCGCACATTCGGTCACGCCATACCCTTCGAGGATGCGGATACCAAATTTGTCCTGCCAGACCTGACGCGTGGTTTCCGACAGCTTTTCTGCCCCCGCAACCACATAACGCAGACGAGCAAAATCATACGGATGGGCGAAGCGTGCATAGTTGCCTAAAAACGTAGACGTACCAAACAGCACGGTGCAGTTCTGGTCGTAAACCAGCTCCGGCACGATGCGGTAGTGCAGTGGACTAGGGTAAAGAAACACACGCGCGCCCGTCATCAACGGGGTTAACAGACCAACCGTCAGGCCAAACGCATGGAACAGCGGCAGCGCGGACATAAAGCGGTCACGCGGCGTGAAATCCGCTACGGTGCGAATCTGCTCGACGTTTGCCAGCAGGCTGTCGTGGGAATGCACCACGCCTTTCGGATTCCCCTCGGAACCCGAGGTAAACAGCACGATGGCTGCATCATCAGGTTTCTGCGGCAGCATCGCGCGGGCAGGAAACAGCAGATGAAACACAATCCACAGCTTATCGGCCAGCGTCACGGTGTCTTTCAAATCTTCCAGATAAACCCAGTTAGCCTCGCTGACCTGCTTCGGCAGCTCCGTCAACTTGCCTTTTTCAAGAAACTGGCGAGACGTGACGATCGTTTTGATCCCCGCCGCTTTCATCGCACTTTGTAGCCCTTTCGCGCCCGCCGTGTAATTCAGCATGGCGGGAATGCGGTTACGCAGCGATGCACCCAGAATGGATGCAGCAGTGATGGTCGCATTGGGCAACAGCATACCGACATGCTCATCTGCACGGGTGAAGCGCTGTAAAATGCGCGAGACACCCAGCGATTTTTTCAATAAACCTTGATAGCTGTCTTCATTGAATGAGATATCCGCAATACTGGCGGAGTGCCGCCCGTAGCGGGTTCTCGCCGCCAGAAAGGCCTGATACAGCGTATGCTGCGGACGCGTTTCCATGCGCGCCTTCATCATAATCTGGTGCAAACGTTCACCGGCCAGTGCACGACGCGCTCTGGCGCTGCTGGCTTCCGGCATCGGCAATGTGGTCGGAGGCAAATACGTGATAGTGATTTGTGGGAGGCAGCGGCGTTTAAATACGCCCGCCAGTCGACCAAACGGCGTGAACTCGGCACCCTCGATACGCACGGGGATGATCGTTGCCCCTGATTTCGCCGCGACAAACGCCGCGCCGCTGTAAATCTTCATCAGCGATCCGGTGACGCTAATACGTCCCTCAGGGAAAACAACGACAGGCTGGCCGCGTTCGATCACTTTAATCAACCCCTTGATCGCCAGAGGTTTGGTCGGATCTAACGGTACAAAATCGATATAAGGCTTCAGCCAGCGCATAAACCAGCGATCGGAAATGGAGGAATACACGGCAAAGACGGGTTTTATCGGTAAGAACAACGCTAGCAGAACACCATCAAGAAAAGAGACGTGATTGGGGGTGATGAGCAATTTGGATTGCTGGAATTGGCTGCTGTCGCCCTCGATCCGGATGCGGTACAGACGCTGGAACACCCAACGTAACAGGGTATAAATCATGCCTTCTCCCAATAGACAGATAAACGGGTAGCTTGCTGAGGCGCAAACCACCGAGCGATACGTCAAAATACTACATACTCATCAGACTTCAAGCGACGGATATACGGCTTAACGCGAAGATTGCCGTCGGCACATCATTCACCTAGCATTAATCGCGCTGGAGATAACGAAAGCGGGGAATTCAGGCAAAAAAAAACCTACGCATCCGCGTAGGTTGGTGTAATCAAATGATTTCAATGTACAGAGCACATTGATATATCACCAATCAATACCTCTGGGACTTGTTACTCTAAGGATCGCCACTTATCTTCACCAGCAATGAATCGAAAGAGTTATTCTATAAGTGCAACCAACTGTAAAATTCTAGCGAATCATGTAAGGCAATCGCCTTCTTTGCGCCCTTCCACCAGATAAATGCCGTTATTTTCCTCTAAAAGTTCCTTTTCTCTCCGATTCCACTTTTTCACCATTTTCCCGTCCGATCACATTTCCTGATTTTTTATCGGTAAATGACCACTCAAACAAAGGGGTGTTAGTCCACTTTTTCAACAGAATCAATCAGAAAGTGAGGAGTAGGATCGCGGAGTCTGCATGGGGCAGACGCTGAATTTAACCAGGTGTGTGTAACAAATAATGAAGAACTACAAAATAGGTACCCGACTGGCCGGCGGCTTTGGCCTGCTTATTGCACTTTCGCTGGCTATGCTGACCAGCGGTATTTACCAACTTAACCAGGTATCCAGCAGTACACAACAGATGATGCAAGAGCCGCTGCGCAAAGAAAGGCTGGCATCGGACTGGCATGCCACGCTCGTCGCTGGTGTCCAGCGCAGTATGGCGGTAGCACGCAGCAATGACGATTCGCTGGTTGAGCTATTTGCCGCCGAAAACACCCGTGCCAGTAAGGAAAGTGGTAAACGGCAGGAGGATTTTGCCGGACTGATCTCTACGCCGGAAGAAAAAGCCTTGTTTGATAAAGTCGGCGAATACCGTCAGGCCTATATCAAAAAGCGCGATGCAATTATCACGGAAAAAGGCGCGGGTAATTTCGATCGTGCCAGAACATTGTTCGACAACGAGTTCGTTCCGGCTTCCAATGGCTATCTGGCAAGCGTTGAAGCGCTGCGCGATCATCAGCGCGCCAGTATCGACAAAATGGGACAAGATATTAACACTGGCGCAAGCCGTGGCGATCTCATCCTTGCCGTCACAGGCGCACTGAGTGCCATCATCGGCGTTCTGATCGCCTGGGTGCTCACACGCAGTATCGTGCAACCGCTGTCGCGCGCCGTACAGGCTACGCAAGCCGTCGCGGCGGGCGATCTCACGCATAATGTGCAGCCTGAAGGACGCGATGAAGCCGCGCAACTGCTGCACGCCCTGCAAGATATGACCGTGCGCCTGCGCTCTATCGTTGGCGAAGTTCGTCAAGGGTCTGAATCCATCGCCGGGGCGTCTTCACAACTTGCCGCGGGTAATATCGACCTTTCCAGCCGCACAGAAGAACAGGCCAGCGCGCTACAGGAAACCGCCGCTTCCATTGAGCAGTTAAGTTCGACGGTAAGGCAAAATGCCGATAACGCCCGTCAGGCCAACCAGCTAGCGCAATCGACCACGCAGCAAGCGCAGTCAGGTGGGCAACTGGTGACGGAAGTGGTGGAAACCATGGGCGCGATCGACTCTTCATCGAAGAAAATCGTCGATATCATCGGCGTCATCGATAGCATCGCGTTCCAGACCAACATTCTGGCACTGAATGCCGCCGTAGAAGCCGCACGGGCAGGTGAGCAAGGCCGCGGTTTCGCCGTGGTCGCCAGTGAAGTACGCAGTCTGGCACAACGCAGTGCCTCTGCGGCTAAAGAGATTAAGGAGTTGATCGATCGCTCTGTTCAAACCGTGGAAGCGGGCAACCGATTGGTGGTACAGGCGGGCGCATCGATACAGGACATCGTTAACGGCGTGCGTAAGGTCAGCGATCTGGTCGGCGAGATCAGCTCTGCCAGCAACGAACAAACGATGGGTATTGAGCAGGTAAACGTCGCGGTGAACCAGATGGAAGTAACCACCCAGCAGAATGCGTCGCTGGTAAACGAAGCGTCGGCCGCTACGCAGTCTCTACAACAGCAAGCCGCACAGTTGGCCGAGACGGTCAGCCAGTTCCGTTTAGGCAGCAGCCATCAGATCGCCCGCACGCCAACGGTGACCCCATCGTTACCCCTACAACCTGCGCTGAGCGCACCGGGTAAAAGTGCTGCCATAGCAGGTGAAGGTGACTGGACATCGTTCTGACGCGCCCTCTTAGTCACGTTTCTATGCAGACTAAGAGACAGCCTACAGCGGCTGGTGATACAGCCGCACGGCTTTGTCTGGGTAATCCAGTCCCTCGCCGATGTAACGCCAGCCGTGCTTTTCGTAATAGCCGCTAAACGTGGCGTACAAATAAAGGTCATCAAAGCCCGCGCGACGGCAAAAATCTATAACGTGCCGTTGCAGCGCCACACCCAGTCCTTTATCACGAAAACTTTCTTCCACATACAGCGATGCCAGCCAGGGCGTAAGGTCCTGTCGGCTGATTAAGTCACAGCGCCAGAGCCCCACCGTCCCGACTAAACGCTCCCCCTCCAGTGCGATAAACGTCAGCGGCAGCGCCGCAGGATTCAGGCTATTTCGCACCACGCTAGCAAAGAATTCGCGGCTATTCTGGCTACCGAATGCCTGCCATATCCAGTCGACCACCTGCTCCTGATGCTGGGGATAATCCGCCAGATAAACGATATTCGCCACAGCCGTGTCTGCCAAAACAACGTTTCTCAAAGGAATGTCTGTCAAAGGAATATCCGCCATGACTACACCAGTTTCCCCTGGAAAATCGGTACAGAATCAAACAAATAGCCGTCGAACTCCGGCGCGTCAGCGTCAGAGATTTCCATCAGCGTATTTTTGACATTTTCGAGGTGCTGCCACATTGCCTGATAAGAGCCAGACACATCGCGACGCCGCAGTGCCGCCAGAATAGCCTGATGATCCGCCAGCCATTTCAGGCGATAGCCCTGCGTGCCAACATGGGTGTAAAGCTGCTGCCAGAGCGCGTTATCGTCACGACACGCCCAGATATTGCTGACCGTTTCCAGCAGCATCTGGTTTTGCGTCGCTCCGGCAATTTGCAGATGGAACAGGCGATCGAAATCGCCACGGTAATCTTTTCCGGCAATCGCGGCCTGCTCTTGTTCCAGCGTCTTACGCAGGTTTTCGATATCCGCCCGCGTTGCCATGCGTGCCGCAAACGCCGCGATGTTGCTTTCCAGCAGTTGGCGTGCCTGTAGCATTTCAAACGCGCCGATATGATTCTTGGCGCTGTCTGCCGCGTCATCTTCATCGGGAATACGCAGGACATAAACCCCAGACCCCTGACGAATATCGACCGTGCCTTCCAGCTCAAGCATCAGTAGCGCTTCGCGCACTATAGTGCGGCTAACGCCATAGGTTTCCGCAATATTTCGTTCAGGAGGAAGACGCGATCCGACGGGGTAGTCCCCTGATTGAATCTTCTGGCGCAAATCACAGCCAATTTCCTGATATTGCTTCTTCTCTTGCAGAACCACATCCTTCGCCACGCTTTCACCCTACATACACTGTCGTCCTGAATGCGGACGTCAGGCCCGCACGATTTATGCCCACCACGTACTGACGTCGTAGCGGGACATTAGTCTACCAAACTCAGCGCCTGATCCAGTACTTTTGCACCATTTAATGTGCCGTAGGCCACGGGATCGATCACTGCGATAGGGATCTGATAGCTATCCGTTAGCTTTTTATTTTCGTTAAGTTTGAAGCGCACCTGCGGCCCCAATAGAACCGCAATAATATCGCTGCCGAACTCCTGCAATTCATCCCGCAAATTTTGTTCCGGGATCGCGTAGATCTTAAATGCCATTCCCCGCGCTTCCGCTTCCTTCTCCATTTTGGTGACCACCAGTGAGGTCGACATGCCTGCCGAGCAGGCCAGTACGATTCTTTTCATATTCCATTCCTCATTTTGGTTATCTGCGCCTATTTATCTTCATCATCCAGCGTCAATTCAAGCCGACGCGTATCGTGCAGCTGACGAAACCAACCAGCAGATTTTTTCGGTCTTCGCTGCCGATCCTGTTCCAGGTCGATTTCGATCAATCCGTAGCGGTTTTTAAATGCGTTCATCGGCGAAACATTATCGGTAAACGCCCACAGCATGTAGCCGCGGCAGTTTGCCCCCTCTTCCTTCGCCTTCAACGTCCAGTAAAGGTGTTCAGCAATAAACGCGATGCGGTAATCGTCCTGAATCACGCCCGCGTCGTCTTTAAAGCGCGCTTCGTTCTCGATACCGATACCATTTTCCGCCACAAACCACGGTGCATTGCCGTAGTCGCGCTCTATGCGTTTCGCCATGTCGTAAATGATTTTGGGATTGATCTCCCAGCCACGGGAGGTGTTCATACGACGTCCCGGTAGCTCAAAATGCTCGTAGTAATAAGCCGGATGGAACGGGGTCTCCTTGTTCCATTCACGGCTAGGTGCTTTTACCCGATGCGGGTAATACAGGTTGATTCCTACCTCATCGACCGTGTTGTCGCGAATGATCGCCAGCTCTTCTTCCGTGTAATCCCAGTTCACCTGATGCTGAGCCAGTAGCGCGATCAGTTCCGCCGGATATTCCCCTTTTAACGCCGGATCGAGGAAAACCCGGTTATAGAACAGATCGTAAAGGTGTGCCGCTTTCACATCGTGCGCCGCACGGGATCGCGGATACGTGACTTCGGGATTGAGGATCACGCCAATCGATCCGCCGTCCAGGTCATACCCTTGTTGCCGAAACTGCTGCACCACTTTTGCCGTCGCCAGATTCTTGTGGTGATTCCACTGCATCCACGTGTGCGTGTTCTGCTCATAAGGGTAGCGTAGCGCGTCCAGATAAACGCGCGCCTGCACCACAATTGGCTCATTGAAGGTAAACCAGCGCTTCACTTTTCCGGTATAGCGAGCGAAAACCGCATCGGCGTACAGCACAAACCATTCCACCACCTGCTTTGATGACCAGCCCTGATACTTCTCCAGCAGGCAGGCGGGCAGTTCGTAGTGTTCAAGGCAGATCATCGGTTCGATCCCCTGCCGGTGCATTTCATCCAGCAGATTGTCAATGTAGGCTGCGTACTCCTCGTCAACGATGCCTTTCTCATAATCCAACATGAAGCGTGACCAATTGATCGACGTACGATAGTGCGTCAGCCCCGCCAACTTCATCAGCGCGACATCTTCCCGATAGCGGTTAAAGAAGTCCGTCGCTTTCGCCGGGCCATACCCGTTATGCCAGACCTGACGATCCTGCTTGTACCAGAGATCCAGATAGGAATCCTGCCCTGCTTTCTTGCCGCTCCACCCTTCCGTTTGCCATGCCGATGCCGCCGCACCCAGAATAAAATCAGGTGGAATAGCCAGTGAAACCTTACTCATGCGTTACCTCTCTTCTTGCCCGTTTCAGGCTTTTTCCGCTGCGGCCTGCTTTTCCGCTTCCAACTGCGCCAGTTCAGCACGACGGGACGCCACTTTGACAAACGGCAGATAGATCAGCATCGCAACGATGATGCACACAATCTGCGTCGCAACCGCCCCCATTGAGCCCGCCGTCGACAGCCAGGCGTTGATGATCGGCGGGGTCGTCCACGGCACCATCACCACGGCTTTGCCCGCAAAGCCCATACTGGTGGCGAAATAACCAATCGTACCGGTCACTAGCGGCGTGATAATGAAGGGAATAGCCAGAATCGGGTTGAGCATAATCGGCATACCAAAAATCACCGGCTCATTAATATTGAACACGCTGGGGCCGAAAGAGATTTTGGCAATCTCTTTCATCTCTTTGCGTTTAGACGCAATCATCACCGCCAGCAGCAGGCCAATGGTCAGGCCGGAACCGCCGATGCTCATGTACACATCCCAGAACGGCATAGTGATAATGTTCGGTATCTCATGCCCCTGTTCGAACGCGGTCATGTTGACGGCAATCGCCCCCAGCAATAGCGGTTCACGAATTGGTTTAATCATCTGGTTGCCGTGAATCCCGATCACCCAGAACAGCTGAGCGACAAACATCAGCACCAGCAAACCGGGCAGGCTTTGCACTACGGATTCCAGCGGCTGCTGTACGACTTTATAAACGGCATCATACAGATACATACCCGTCACGCGGTGAAACACAAACCCAAAGGTGGCAATCGCAACCACCGTGATGATGGAAGGAAATAGCGCGGAAAAAGAGGCGGCGACGTTGGGCGGCACGCTGTCCGGCATTTTAATCTGCAACCGATCAATATTTTGCAGCTTGGTATACATCTCGACCGACAGGATGGCGATGAACATCCCCAGAAACAGGCTTTTGGTATCAGAGAACTGCTTCGCCAGCACGTCTTTCACCACCATCATCTGCCCGTTGACGGCCATTTCGATCGTGGTTGGCGTGACGGCAATAAAACAAATCACCGCCAACAAGCCGGGAAACAGCCCGCGTGAACCGTTAATTTTCCCAAGTTCGATACCAATCAGGAAGACGGCACCGATAGTCAGAAAGCTGAGCGTGGCGTAGTTAATGCCGCTCATAATCGGTTTAAGTTCCGCCAGAAATGAAAACATGGAAAAACTGGCCAGACCATTTTTCGGGTCCATTACCATATTGGAAATCAGAACGGAAAACGCCCCGACGATAATGACTGGCATCAGCGTAATAAAGGATGCCTTAATCGCCATAATGTAACGCAGGCTATTAAACTTATTGGCAAAGGAGCCCAATGAATCAATCAGTTGGTCCTTAAATGACATAACACCACCTCTTTGATCATCATATTGTTATATCGCGTGTAACACGCGGGATGGCCGTTACGCGCAGGGTAAATGCAGGTACCGCGCTTTCGCGTTTGGCATACCAAAAATCAACCATAATGAATTATTTTTCTGTGACACGATTCTCACAAGACAATATTGGAATTCCAATATGATGAAAATGTGATTTTTGGCATACCATAAATTCTCAGCCCGCTTAGGCTGTTTTCCTGACAGCGATAAGGAAACCACGATGAAAGACACAGAGAACCTCCCTGCATTTGATATGGAACAAACCGTGATGGAACTGCTGATCAACGCGGGTGAAGCGCGATCAAACGCCATGATGGCCATTCAGGCCTCACGCCAGCGAGAGTGGCAACAGGCGGACGATCTGCTCGCCGCGTCACAAGAAGCGGCTCGTGCCGCTCACCGCGTGCAAACACGGCTGATCGGTTTGGATGAAGGAGAAGGAAAGGTGCCCGTCAATCTGATCATGGTGCATGCGCAGGATCATCTGATGACTGCCATGCTCTGCCGGGATTTGGCGGAAGAGATTGTCTTGCTACGCCGTGAAATGGCTGCATCACAAAATTAACAAAATCTGATTGAGAAACGAACATCAGGCGTTAAATCCGGCAATATGCCTGTGGTAATATGTCGTAACAAGGATGGATAGGCGCTTCAGCCCGTCATCATACTCAATTAAGGTGCAGCGATGAAAACCATGCTTGAGGTGGCGAAGCGCGCAGGCGTGTCTAAAGCGACGGTATCCAGAGTGCTAAACGGCACCGGTCAGGTCAAACAGGCAACACGCGATGCCGTATTTCAGGCGATGGATGAACTCGGCTACCGTCCTAATTTTCTAGCGCGTTCTCTGGCTCGCCGTACCTCAAACAGCATTGGTCTCGTTATCTCCAATTTTGACGGTCCCTATTTTGGCCGTCTGCTGCGCCGTGCGACGGATATCGCGGAAAACCACGGTAAACACCTCATCGTGACCGACGGACACGATACGCCGGAAGATGAACAGAGTGCGGTGCAACTTCTGTCTGACAGGCAATGCGACGCGATTATTCTCTATACCCGCTATATGTCCGAAGCGGACCTCATGACGCTGCTGAATACGCTGACCATTCCGATGATCGTGATGAATCGCGATCTGCCGCAGGCGCGGGAGCGCTGCATTTTCTTCCGCCAGCAGCAGGCCGCATTTGACGTGGTAAATTACCTGATCGAACAAGGTCACCGTGAGATCGCCTGCATCACCGCACCGATGCAAACGCCGACAGCACGGGCACGGCTCGCAGGCTATCAGCAAGCCTTAATCGCCCACCAGATCGACGTTGACCCGCGTAGGGTGGCACATGGAACTAGCCTGGTTGCCAGCGGCTATCAGGCTGCACAGCAGTTGCTGAATAACGGCATCAGCTTTAGTGCGCTGTTTGTCAGCAACGATCACATGGCGATTGGCGCAATGAAAGCGCTGTACGAAGCGGGGAAAAGATTGCCGCAGGATGTCTCCATTTTCGGCTTTGACGATGAACCCTGCGCAACCTACCTGCACCCTTCACTTTCTACCGTTTACATGCCGATCGAAGAAATGGCCGCCACCGCGATTACGCAAGTACTGGATCTGATTGCAGGCAAAGACGTTAAACCACTGCAACCTTTTACTGGCGAACTGAAGCTACGTGAGTCGGTACAGAAAGGGCCGTACTTTACCGTGTAATAGTATCGGCTCAGACACTTCAGCACGTCATTACCATAGTGAACGTTCCCGTTTCACGCTTTAGTCATCGTCCAGCTGTACCGCGACGTAAAGCAAAAAACGATCGTCAAAATTTGCCAGATTGAGTCCTGTCAGTTCAGAAATACGCCGCAGTCGGTATTCCAGCGTATTTTTATGAATATAGAGTGCATTCGCGGTGACAGCGGCCTGTAAATTATGCCTGAACCAGGTATGCAGCGTTTTTCTGAATACCCCATTGTTATCCATCGCTTTGAGACGCCGTAGTGGACGTACCAGTTCGTTGGCCTGCCATCCTCCACGTAGGCTATCAAGCAGGACAGGTAACTCCATATCCTGATAGCAGTAGCATGGTGTTTCTGGCATGCGCTGCTTACCCACTTTCATGGTCGTTTTTGCCGTATGGTATGAACGTTCAACACCGCCGTCACCGGGGAAAAAGTTGCCTAATGCCAGACGTACACGCAGAGAACTTCCTTCTTGCAGCCGATGATATAATTTCTCCATCCGCCGTTTATGTTCTTCAGGTTCCCACCGTTCAGCATGGATAAACGCAGGCTTAAGTACCACCATCTCCGTCAGAGAGACTATCGCCATCAGGTCGTCTTTATCGGTTTCCATCAACAGTGACTGCAATTGCTGGAGTTCTGTCATCGCGGTGCTGACCCCCAGTTGCCCGCTGTCCAATTCAACAACCATCGCAATCCGAGGCTTTTGCAGATCGACCCCTAATCGCTGCGCCCATTCGCACTGTGTGGCTGAATAGGCAGAACTGCGCACCAGACTGAGTACCAACTCTTCTCGCAAACGGCTATTTTGTGCCAGTAGTTGGAGTAATCGCGCCTGTTCCAGCATCATTTCCGCCGTCATACAGACCAATTCGCCATACTGACGCAACCTCGTCGGCGTCCCCGTTAGCCCGATCACGCCGACAATATTCCCATTCAAGCGTAGCGGCAGATTAACACCAGGCCTGACACCCTGTAGCATGTGCACGGATGCGTCATCAATATTAACAATGCGTTCCTGCGTGAGCGCTAACAGTGCACCTTCATGTATTTCGCCAACACGCTCCTTATCACCACTACCGATAATTCGCCCTCGTGCATCCATGACATTCACATTGCAATCAATAATCTGCATTGTCCTCGTCACAATAGAGCACGCCAATTTATCATCAAAATCATAGTCAGCCATAAATTACCCCCGGCGTAGGTGGCATAAAATATAACGTGAAAATTAAGTTTTCATTTAATATCTATTTATCGTCATCACATTTCACGTTAATAAAACCACGCCAATCATTATTATAAAAAAGGAAAAAGCCACTCATTGTTTCCCGACGGGAGTGAAAATCAACTTTAATTAGTTAAATTAGCTGTTAGCAATTATTTATTATCGTCAACATAAAAAACCAAATAAAACCATCAATAAAAATGAATTAAAAGGTATTTTATACCTGAAATAATTAACATTTCAGGTACATAATCAATGTATCTTTAATTTAACAAATGACGATATATTAGGAGACCCGCATGATACGGCAAGTATTTGAGCTACCAACCAGACTCATTTGATCGCCCTGGGTAAGCAGCACTAAATCTCCAGACGCCAGATAACCTTTTTCACGCAATAACGTAATGGCATCATGCGCAGCCGCAACCCCCTCGGCTTTGCTAGCAAAAAATAGCGGTGTTACACCACGATAGAGTGCCGCGAGATTCAGCGTCTTCTCATGACGGGACAGCGCAAAAATCGGTAAGCCCGACGTAATACGTGAGGTCATCCGTGCAGTGCGCCCGGATTCGGTCATGGTGACAATCGCTTTTACACCTTTGAGGTGGTTTGCTGCATACATGGCCGACATAGCGATTGTTTCTTCAACATTATCGAACTCAACGTCAAGCCGGTGCTTAGACACGGTGACCTTAGGCTCTTTTTCCGCTCCCAGACACACTTTCGCCATCGCGATGACCGTTTCTTCCGGGTAGCTCCCCGCGGCGGTTTCTGCCGACAGCATGACGGCATCAGTACCATCCAGCACGGCATTCGCGACATCCATCACTTCAGCACGCGTTGGCATCGGGCTGGCAATCATCGACTCCATCATTTGCGTCGCCGTAATCACAACGCGATTAAGACGACGAGCTCGTTGGATCAGCGCTTTCTGCACGCCGACCAGCGCGGCATCACCAATCTCTACTCCCAGATCGCCACGCGCTACCATTACCACATCAGATGCCAGAATGATGTCATCCATGCATTCCGGCGTAGCAACCGCCTCAGCCCGTTCAACCTTCGCCACAATGGCGGCCTGACAACCCGCCTCACGCGCCAGTTGGCGAGCATAACGGAGATCGTCACCATTACGTGGGAATGACACGGCCAGAAAATCGACGTTAATCTTGGCGGCAACCAAAATATCGGCTTTATCTTTCTCGGTCAGAGCATCAGCAGATAACCCACCGCCCAGTTTGTTAACCCCTTTATTATTGGATAAGACACCGCCGACGGTAACGAGAGTGGTAATTTTTTCATCTGCCACGCCCATGACTTTTAACTGAACGCGACCATCATCCAGCAGCAAAATATCGCCGGGTACAACATCGTTTGGCAGGTTTTTATAATCGATACCAACCTGATGATTATCACCTAGCCCTCTTTCCAGGCGGGCATCAAGAATAAACGTATCGCCAACATTCAAAAAAACCTTACCCTCTTTGAACGTTGACACTCTGATTTTAGGCCCCTGTAAATCCCCTAAAATCGCCACGTGTTTATCAAGTTTACGTGCAATATTACGAATTTTTTCGGCGCGAATAATATGATCGTCCGATGTCCCATGGGAAAAATTAAATCGAACAACATTTACGCCCGCTCTAATGATTTTTTCCAGATTATCATCACGATCGGTGGCTGGCCCCAGTGTTGCAACAATTTTTGTTCTTCTTAAAAACGCAGTCATTTTTCTTCCTGTTTTTATTCTAAAAAACGATGCCATGTATCTCTCCGGCATACAAAAATGGCAAGCAATCCTCTGCAAGAATAATGTCGAAAATATGGACTAATGATGGATAGAGGTCGCCTTAATTAACCGTCCAATATTTTCACAGGCGCGCTCCATATTTAACGCCCCTTCTTTTAATAAACCATCGATACTTTTTGCATGGGGAATAATACCGAAGATGGCATCAATACCTTCCTGATAGAGATCTTCAACACCGCTCCCTACACAGCCAGATACCGCAATCACCGGGACGCTATTTTCCTTCGCCGTTCTTGCCACGCCGTAGGGAGTTTTACCAAATTTGGTCTGGCTATCAATGCGCCCTTCCCCCGTAAAACAGAAATCGGCTTCAGACAATTTTTCCCTCAGCCCGCTGTACTCAATCACAATCTCAATGCCTTTTTGCAGCGTGCAATCGGTAAACGCCATCAGGCCTGCGCCCAATCCCCCTGCCGCTCCCGCGCCGGGCTGGCTGGCAATATCTTTACCCAACTGCGCTTTAATAAGATTGGCATAGTGAGACAGATTGCCGTCGAGCATACTCACCATTTCTGGTGTTGCTCCCTTTTGCGGCCCAAAAATATGTGAGGCACCATTTTCACCACAAAGTGGGTTAGTCACATCACACGCCACCAGAATATCGATGTTAGCCAGACGTTCATCAATGCCTGAAATATCAATATGATGCAGTCTTCCTAAGGCTCCACCACCACGGCTTAACCGTTCACCGGCCTCATCATAGAATTTCACACCCAGTGCTTCTGCCATCCCTGCGCCACCGTCATTCGTTGCGCTACCACCGATGCCCAGAATGATCTTTTTGATCCCCTTATCCAGACAGGCACGAATCAACTGACCGGTGCCGTAAGTCGTCGTGATCAAAGGGTTTTTGGTGTCCTGATTAACATGGTGAATACCGCTGGCAGAGGCCATTTCAATCACGGCAATGTCACCGTCGCCCATCACACCATAGGTTGCTTCAACCAGCTCGCCCAATGGACCCACCACCGTTTGCTGGAAAATCTGGCCCTGTGTCGCATCAATCAATGATTGCACGGTGCCTTCACCGCCATCTGCCATGGGTACGTGAATATACGTCGCTTCAGGGAATATCTTTTTCAGACCTTTTTCCATGGCAATACACACTTCTTTTGCCGTCATGCTTTCCTTGAAGGAGTCCGGTGCCAAAACAAACGTTTCCTTTTTCATGCTCATTATCTCGCTACCTTATAAAACAAAACCGTACAAAACCGTTGAGACAATGGCCATCGTCCCCCCTACCAGCGCCTCATAAGGAATTAAGGCCATACGTTGCCGAATGCTCATATTCATGCTTTGTGCTGTGACGTGGAAATAATTACCCTGCGGCAGAGAGTCAATCACGGTAGCACCAGTATGAACCATGACGGCAGAGGCAATAGGAGGAGCGCCAATATGCGAAATAGCATCGCCAAATGTTCCTGTCGCTAAAATAACGCCAGTGGATGTTGATGCCGTGGCAGCAGCCATCAAAATACCCGATATCGGTGCCAGGAAGGTGCCAGAAATACCAAGAACATTAATTAATGCGACAACCTGTATCGATAAATTTGAAGCGGCAATTAACCCAGCAATCGCACCTGCACCAATTAAAATCAGCACGGTAGCGGTCATTTTCTCCAAACCGGACGCCGTATAAGCCAACATTTTATGTTGTTGCCCCATCGCGACCAAACCAATAAATCCCGCCAGCGGCAATACATACATCGCATCAAGTTTAAAAGAAGAGAGCAGGCTAATATGCAAAATAGAACCAATAGGATTAAGCATCAGCAGAACAACGGCAACCAACGGTGCCACAATCGCTTTGCCAAGCGTCGGATAGGCCTTTTCACTGGCTGTGGCTGACAAGGCATTCGCTTCGTGTTCGCTGACCTTGACACCTTTGTTTTTCAGTAACGTAGCGACAATCACAGCCATTACCATGCCGCAAACCGCAGGAATAAAGCCGGCAATCATCACATCACTCAAGCTCAGATGAAACCCATTCGCGGCGGCAATAGTATTCGGATTAGGTGAAATAATATTGCCCGCTTTTCCGCCACCAGACAGTGCCAATAACAATGCCAATTTTGACACGCCCATTTTATTCCCAACAGACAGCGCGATCGGTGCAACAATTAACACGGCAACGGGAATAAATACGCCAACGGAAGTAATAATCATCGTCGCCAACGTCAGCGCTAAAATGGCTTTCCCTTCTCCCATTTTCCTTACGATTGCCTGAGCAATCGTTTCTGCGGCTCCAGACTCCATCATCACACCCGCTAAAACACCAGCCGCCAATACACGGATAACGGTTCCCATTACACTTTGTGTGCCGGAGGTTAATAATGAAATGGTTTGGTCTAAATTGGCACCGCCAATCATCGCACCAATGATGGCACCAAAAAACAAAGAATAGACGGGGTTAACCTTTCTGAGAATAAGAAATATAGCAATAAACAAACCTATTAAAGCCCCATACCAGCCAAGGGGTTCCATTGCATGCATAATTAAACCTCTTCTTGTTTTTTATAAAAAATAGACAGCAGGGTACGAATACAAATCTTTTTCCTGGCAGATTTGTATTAAATGATGTTTTTAATTTTATTAACGATTAATAAATAATAACGTTAAAACCTCGTCCTATTAATATTTCACGATAGTTATTCTATGCTTTCCTAATAAATCGACCTATGTGTCCAGACACGAAAAAAATGGGCATTTGAATAAAAAAAACTGTGTCAGAGAACAAGATAGCGAGAGGTTTATCACATTGTGATTTGGCTACAGCAGAAACGAGGGTTCGTCAGGAAGAAGCAAAAGGCGTAGAAGACCAGCGCGAGAAGGAAGCTGTATGCTAATCCAAACAGCCTCCTGACATGACTGGCGCACGTTACTAGCCATGTTCAATCAACATCACCGCACTCGTATCCGCTTCCAGCGCATCAAACAGATGCGGGACATCTGCCGAATAGCTGATGTAATCCCCCGCGCTCAGTTCAACAGGCTGTGTGACAGGCCCGATTCTGGCGCGGCCACGGCTCAGGATCACATGTTCAATTGTCCCCGGCTTGTGTGGCTGGGAGACTCTGGCCTCCCCCGGCTGCACGCTAAGCCGATAGATGTCACGCTGTGCGCCAACTGGGCACGCGGCCAATAGCGTCGCCGCATAGTTGGCCTGCTCCGAATAGGTTGCCGTACCTTCATGGGCTCGAATCACCTGAACATGCTGGCGAGACTGTCCGATCAGTTGGCTTACCTGCACATCTAGCGCCATTGCCAATGCCCAGAGCGTTTCCAGGCTCGGGTTACCGATTCCACTTTCCAACTGTGAAAGGGTTGATTTTGCTAGCCCCGCACGTTTTGCCAGTTCGGTCACTGACAGGTTCAACCGTTCACGCTCACGCCGAATAGAGACGGCCAGCCGCGCGATAGGCGTGACCATCTGTGAACCATTTTCCTGATTATCGATTGTCATACTGTTCACCATAACGACCATATGTTCGACTTGACGAACATATGGTTAATGTTCATTATTTCGTCCTGATGTTCATTATAAAAAACTTTATTCGATATAAAAGCATTCTCTTCACTCAGATGCTTTCCACTCTCATAGGCTGGAAAAAAAATGACACCTCAGACGCGTGGCACAATAGAAATGGCGATTGCCATGGTCATTTCCGGTACGGTTGGCTGGTTCGTTTTGACAACAGGACAACCCGCCATGACCGTGGTGTTCTGGCGCTGCGCATTCGGCGCATTGACGATGCTGATCGTGTGCGGGTTATTGGGATTACTGCGACGGGACGTCATTAATAAGAAGCAGGCTGGCATTGCCATACTCGGCGGGCTGGCGCTGGTGTTCAATTGGACGCTGCTGTTTGGCGCGTATACACACGCGTCTATCGCCATCGCCACGGTGGTTTATCATACGCAGCCCTTTATGCTCGTGGGGCTAGGCACGATCTTTTTCAGGGAAACACTGACCCTCAACAAAGTCTGCTGGCTACTGTGCGCTTTTTGCGGCATCGTCCTGATCGTCAGCGCGCAAACAGGTGCTGACAGCGCTGACAAAGGCTATCTGTCTGGCGTACTGATGGCATTGAGCGCTGCGTTCTTCTACGCCGTAGCGGCTGCGATAACGAAAAAGCTCTCGGGGCTTCCGCCACATGTGCTCGTACTGATACAGCTGCTGGTTGGCGTCGTTATCCTTGCGCCCTTCACGGCAATGCCTGCTTCTCCTACGGCTTCACAGTGGGGAATGCTTGTCGCGATTGGTGTGATCCATACCGGTCTGATGTCGACGCTGTTGTACAGCGCGATCCAAAAAATCCCGACCGCACTGGTTGGTGCGCTATCGTTTATCTATCCGGTCATTGCCGCTCTGGTAGACTGGGCAGCCTTTGGGCATCGGCTAGACGCGATGCAGCTTGCGGGCGCCGTCGCGATTCTGCTGTCCGCCGCCGGGATGACGTTCGGCTGGCATATCAGGTTCAACCGACAAAGGGATAACCGGCGTCATGATGCACCACGTTCAGGGGAAAAACAGGACGCCTTTCCCCCGACACAGCCAAACAATGTCGATTAAAGCACTTCCAGCGCCAGCAGCTCTTCCAGGCTCTGACGGCGGCGAATCAAGCGCGGTTCGCCATTTTCAAACAGCACTTCCGGCAGCAGCGGGCGGCTGTTGTAGTTAGAGGACATGGATGCACCGTACGCGCCGGTGTCATGGAATACCAGATAGTCGCCAACCTGCGCATCTGGCAATGGGAAGGTTTCTACGCCGCCTCCCGCCTGTTGGGTAAACACATCACCAGATTCACACAGCGGCCCCGCAATCACGCTGTCGCGCAACGCAGACTGGCTGATATCGCGGCCGTCGCCCGACAACAGAGAAACATGGTGATAGCTGCCGTACATCGCCGGACGCATCAAATCGTTAAACCCGGCATCGACCAGCACAAAGTGACGGCTGCCCATGGATTTTATCGCACGGACTTCCGCTACCAGCACGCCGGATTCCGCGACCAGAAAACGCCCTGGCTCAATTTCCAGCGTGACCGGATGGCCGAGATGCGCAGCAATTGTCTCCCGTGCCGCATTCCACAGCCCGTAATAGTGTTCGGTATCAATCGCTTCTTCGCCGTGGCGGTAGGGAATCGACAGCCCGCCGCCCGCTGAAATCGCCTCAATATCCTGACCCAGCTCAACGACCTGACGAACCATCGCCTCGCACACCTGCTCCAGATGGCCGTAATCCACGCCGGAGCCAATGTGCATGTGAATCCCCACCAGCTTTAACTGGTAGCGCTGAATGTGTTCCAACGCCAGCGGCAAATCGCCGTACCAGATACCGTGCTTGCTGTTCTCGCCGCCGGTATTGGTTTTCTGGCTATGGCCATGACCAAACCCCGGATTCACACGCAGCCATACCGGATGCCCCGGCGACTGCTGCCCAAGCTGTTCTAGCATATCCACCGAACCCGCGTTCACCGGGATATTCAGTTCGGCAATGCGTTGCAGCGTCGGGCGATCCAGCAGATCGGCAGTAAATACGATCTCATGGGCGTCAGTACCCGGCACAAACCCCGCCACCAGCGCACGCTCAATTTCCCCCAGCGATACCGAATCGACTTTCACCCCTTGTTCGCGCATCAGGCGCAAAATATGCGTGTTAGAACACGCCTTCTGCGCGAAGCGAATCGTATCGAACTGACGCAACTGGGCAATACGGTTAATGATGGTCTGCGCATCATAAGCCCACACCGGGCAGCCAAAACGAGCAGGCAGTTCACGCAGGCTTTGCGCGTTCAGAGCATGTGTTACGTCATTCAGATCGTTAGGCATAAATAGTTACCGATTTACAGGGTTAAACGTGGTTGAGGATCACTATAAAAATTACCCAATGGGTAAACAAATATCGTTTTAAGCAGACTCTATTCATCTATGATATGGGTAGAGGGGAACATAATGGCAATATCCTTACGACACATCGAGATTTTCCATGCGGTTATGACGACCGGGAATCTGACGGAAGCGGCAGCGCTGCTAAATACGTCACAGCCGACCGTCAGCCGTGAGTTAGCGCGCTTTGAGAAACTGGTTCAGATGACACTGTTTGAGCGGCTACGCGGCAGGCTTTACCCCACCGCTCAGGGGCTAGAGTTATTTGAAGAAGTGCAACGCTCTTACTATGGACTAGAACGGATCATCAACGCCGCCCGCGATATTCGCCGTTTTCAGCAGGCTCAGCTTTCCATTGCCTGCCTGCCCGTGTTCTCACAATCGCTACTGCCTGACGTCTGCAAGCCGTTGCTGGCACGCTATCCGCTGCTTAATCTGCACATCATTCCGCAGGAATCGCCGCTGCTGGAAGAGTGGCTATCCGCGCAGCGCCATGATTTAGGGTTAACGGAAAACAGCTTCACGCCAGCCGGTACAGAGCGGCAAACGCTGATGTTATTAAATGAAGTATGCGTGCTGCCTGCCGAACATCCACTGGCACAAAAAGCGGTGCTCACACCGCAGGATTTTGCTCATCAACCCTTTATTAGCCTGTCGAGCGCCGACAGCTATCGTCAGTTGCTGGACAAACTGTTTCAGGAACAGGGTGTGTCACGCCGGATGGCGCTGGAAACCCACAGTGCTGCATCGGTGTGTGCGATGGTGCGGGCAGGCATTGGGCTGTCCATCGTCAACCCGCTAACCGCCTTGGATTATGCGGCCTCCGGCGTGGTCGTGCGGCCTTTCAGTATCGATGTCCCCTTTACCGTCAGCCTGATCCGCCCGTTGCACCGCCCAGCGTCGGCACTCGTCGATACCGTCATTGAACAACTCAAGCAGTACGCCGCAAGCGTGCCTGCACGTCTGGAACAGGCCTTACAACCGTAGCGCTCGGTTCGCTCTACATCACCCTCTGTGTCAGCGTTCGCCAGCGCGGATCGTGGGCAAACCACTCCACCAGGAAATCTAACAGAGTACGCAACGCAGCGGGCATCTGGCGGCGCGAGGTGTAAATACCGTAAATGCCCATCGCCTGCGGGAGATATTCTGGCAGCAGCGCGACCAACTGTCCGCTGGCGAGATAAGGTGTTACAGAATAGCGTGGTTGCAGCGCAATCCCCGCGCCTTCCAGCGCACCTGACAGCAGCACAAGCGATTCATTGCCGCTCAGGTTCCCGCTAACGGGAATCGTAAATTTTTCATCATCGCGGGAAAAATGCCACAGGCTTTTGCCAAAATAGGTGTAGGTCAGGCAGTTATGAATTGACAGATCGGTAAGTAGACGTGGAATACCATGCTCATTCAAATAAGAAGGTGACGCACACAATACCGACTCGCAGCTTGCCAGAGGGCGCGCAATCAAATTGGGATCGAGCTCGTTGGTGATACGCAACGCCAGATCGATACGCTCCTCGACCAGATTCACTGGCCGGTTATTCATTTGCAGATCGATAGCGACCCGAGGATGGTGCCGTAGAAAAGTCGTTATCGCCATGCCGAGCGCCCCTTGCGCCAGCGACTGCGAACAGCTGAGGCGTAGCAGGCCGCTTAACATGGCATTGTTTGTATCAGCCTCGACGCGCATATCCGCCGTCAGCGCCAGCATCTCCCGACAGCGCGCCAGCGTTTTTTCTCCCGCATCCGTCAGGCTCAGCTTGCGCGTGGTGCGATGCAATAACCGCGCGCCTGCCCACGCCTCCATCTCTGCCAGATAGCGCGTTACCATCGCTCGGGACATATCCAGCGTCTCTGCCGCTGCAATCATGCTGCCGCGGTCTATAATAGTGACAAACACTTCCGCAGCCGTAATGCGATCCATAGATTAGTCCGTTATACGCAACAAACAATTGCCGTTTTTGCGGTTTTTCGTACGATTAATGCAACATAACATAAGCCCATGTTTTGTCATAACCTGTGGAGTATCACCATGTCTAAATCTATCGCTTTTACCGTATCTTTACTCGCTGCATCACTGGGTCTGGCTTCAGCGGCCAACGCCGCCGAGTTAAAAATCGACGTATTTAATCCAGGCGAAGCCAGTGTATTCCCGGTTTCTTCTGAGATTATCAGCGGCGATAAAGAAGTTGCTCTGATTGATGCACAGTTCCAGCGTAACGATGCTCAAACGCTGGTTGATCGCATCAAAGCCACTGGCAAGAAACTGACTACCGTGTATATCAGCCATTCCGACCCTGACTATTACTTCGGTCTGGATGTGATTAAAGCCGCGTTCCCAGACGCTAAAATCATTGCAACCCAAGCCACCATTGATGCCATTAACGCAAGCAAAGACGGCAAAGTGGCGCACTGGGGTCCGGTTCTGAAAGAAAACGCACCGAAAGAGATCGTTGTTCCTCAACCATTGGCAGGCGATAGCTTTACCGTTGATGGTCAGAAACTGGAAGTGAAAGGACTGAAAGGGCCAACGCCGGATCGCACGTTCGTTTGGATTCCTTCTCTGAAAGCCGTTGTCGGTGGTATTCCGGTCTCTGCCAACATCCACGTCTGGCTTGCCGATACCCAAACGCCGGAATCTCGCGTTCACTGGCGTGAAACGTTGAAATCCATTGAAGCGCTGAAACCGACCACCGTCGTACCAGGTCACTTCATTGCGCCAACAGATTACACCCTGAAAAATGTGACGTTCACACTGCAATATTTGGATACGGTGGAAAAAGAGCTGGCGAAAAGCAAAAATTCTGCCGAACTGATCGCCGCAATGAAGAAACACTACCCGACGCTGAAAGAAGAATCTGGTCTTGAACTGAGCGCACAAGTTCTGAAAGGTGAGATGAAGTGGCCGCAGTAAGACTGCATTATATTTACGATCCCTTGTGCGGCTGGTGCTACGGCGCCGCCCCACTCGCGCTGGCTGCGCAGGAGATTGACGGACTGGATCTGATCCTCCACGGCGGTGGGATGATGACCGGCAGCAATAGCCGGACCATCACCCCAGAGTGGCACGATTATGTGATTCCTCACGATCGCCGTATTGCGCAGTTAACGGGGCAGACCTTCGGGGAAGATTATTATGAAGGGCTGCTGCGCGATACCAGCGTCGTGCTGGATTCTGCGCCACCGACGGCGGCTATACTGGCTGCGGAAGCCATGGACGACAAAGGCATGGCGATGCTGTACCAGATTGAGCAAGCACATTACGTTTCCGGGCTCAAGATCGTCGATACCCCCGTGCTGCGTCAATGTGCAGAAGCGATCGGCCTGGATGGCGATGCCTTCTGCACGGAATTGGCGTTTATTCGAGCAGAAACACTGTCACGGCATATCAACGCCAGCCGTGAACTTCTGGCGAAAGTACGTGGACAAGGCTTCCCCACTTTTGCACTGGAAGATGCCAACGGGAATTTCCAGCAAATCCCTGCGGCAAACTACCTCGGTCAGGTAGAAGCGTGGCGTCGCATGCTCATACAGATGGTCAACCACGCTACCGCATAATCACAGCGTCCCACCTTCCTCAAGGGAGCAAGCCAATAGCCTGCTCCCTTTCCTTTTTCGTTCTCAATACCGTCCTATATCATTTTAAATTAGCAGGTTATCCCGCTAAAATATCCTTCATAGCTAATCAGCTCACTACTGCGGGCGCGATTCATCGGTATCGCGGATATGGCCGTTGGAAACAGATTGCCCTTGAGCCGTTATTTTTATTCGTTGCGCCTTATCAGCGCTTTTTTATTAAAATGTGAAGGATTACACATGAAATTTATCTCGTTATTTTTTGCCACCGTACTCTTATTTTCGTTGTCCACGGCATACGCCACAGCCGACGACATTGAGAACAAGCCCCTCGCAGAAATACAGCAGCTTGCGAATGAGGGGAATGCAGATGCCCAATTGGAACTGGCCGATAGATACTATGAGGGAAATGGGGTAGAAGAAAATGACGAGCAGGCAAAAATCTGGTACATGAAAGCAGCGGAGCAAGGCAACGCCGATGCGCAATATGAACTTGGTGTCATGTATTTTGACGAACAAGAGTCAGCCAAAGCGATTCCGTGGTTTAAAAAAGCCGCGGCTCAAGGCAATGCTGATGCACAATTCCAACTCGGTACGATGTATATCAATGGATTTGGTACAGCGTCAAACTACAAGACTGCATTTGAATACATAAAAGACGCGGCGGAGAATAATCTGCCAATGGCACAATTTGTGCTATCGGGTCTGTACATCGAGGGAATAGGGGTTAAGAAAAATGACTCACAAGCTTATTTCTGGTTCTCCATATTCCAGCGCAGTGAAAAAGACCGGGAATTAACTGAAATACCAGAAATAAAAAAAGCCCTTCAGGATATTGAGAAAAAAACGCAACAAACTGAAAAAAACATGTCGCAAAGCGAACTTCAGGAATCCAAACGGTTACAGGATGCCTTTATGAGTAAACATAACCATCAATAATCCCCCAGAGTCGCCGTTCCGTTCACGAGGTCACTCAGGTGGCCTTTTTTAACATTATGATTTACTTTATATGGAAACCATCCATAGATGAATGGCTATTTAATTTTAGCATAAAAAAAGCCTCGACGAATCTGTCGAGGCATAGTGAAAACCCACGTTAATGACGGATTATAATATTTTTATATCAGTCAACTTGACGGGTAAAAACAACATCTTCAAATGAAAAACGCTGTTGCCCACCACTAATCGTAGTATATGAACGGCTGCCGCTTAACGTAATTTGTTGAGGGGTATCCGTTGATGTTCCAACCCAATAGTCACGAATGACATAGTTGTAACCACCAATATTATTACGATAGGTACATGCAACACCTAAATTAATCGTGGCCCGACCAGCGGTATAAAGCCATGACCCAGAGAAAGACTCGCCTTGATAAGTGTATTCACCTACAGGTGTATCTTTTGCGGTGAATGTCCCGGTAAATGTTGCTCCTGCAAAATCAGGATCGGTAATGACGAGTGTGTGTTTACCATCTTCACTAGAATACGTTCCGGCTTCTAACATGATTAACCTCTCTATATTGAATCATTGGTAAGATAAAGCCCTGTTGCATCCCGGAATAAACCGAACATGACATATTAGCCAGCAAGCAACTAAATGTAATGTGAGATACACAGTGCACCGAGAGTGTATGAGGAAAAGTGGAAATAACTTATTAAACTGTTTTATAACCTAATCATGTTAACGCCAGCATCCAATCCACTTCATGGGTCTGACGCAAGCGATACCTTTCGGCTCGGCATATTCAGCAGATTACCGCTAGTATTCCGATTGGTTCTCAGGTTATTTCTCGGAAAAAACCTGGCTAACTAGCAACTGATTATTTTCAATAAATGTGATAAATTATTTAAAACTTAAAAATCACATTTTCATTTCAAGAGTATTACATGAACATAATTTACCCCAGTGATTACTTTGATACCGCCAAAGTGGATGAGATGTTTGAGACAGAGTATAACTGTGCGAGAGAAAGTGGTTTATCGTGTGTATTGTTATCAACCCAACATGCATCAAACGGGAAATATCGATTTTCAACGAAAATTGAACCGAATACCCCCGTAATTTGGCGAGGTTGGATGCTAAAAGCAGAAGAATATGAAAGGTTGAGCGCTGCCGCGAACCACAATGGTGGTAACATGCTCATATCATTAGATAACTACCTCTCATGCCATTATATTACGGGATGGTATAAATCATGCGAAAAATATACGCCAAAGACCGTTTTCTTAAAAGAAAATGATGACATAGAACAGATTACTAACCAGTTAAAATGGCCTTCTTATTTCGTTAAAGACTATGTTAAATCGCTAACCACTTCCAGAGGTTCTATTGCCAACAGTGCTGAGGAAATCCAGGAAGTCATAGCGTCTATTAAAAAATTTCGTGGTGAAATTGAAGGCGGACTTAGCCTAAGGCAGGTTGAGAACATTGTAAAAACCAGCGAACGCCGGTATTTTTCGTTTAAAAATAAAGTATATTCCTCTAATGGTATTGTTCCCGACATTGTTATTGAAATAGCACAACGCATAAGCTCTCCCTTTTTCTCCATTGATATGGTTGAAAATGCTTCGGGTGAACTTCGCCTTATAGAAATTGGTGATGGGCAAGTCTCTGATACTAAAGAATGGGACGTCGCAGCCTTTATTAAAATATTCCTTAATGCTTAGTGAATAGAGCCGTGATTCATCTTTATTGAGATAACGTTATCGCGAACTGGCGATGTATTTTCCCTGATTCAGGGTAAGATAACTATCAGTCACGGCTTTTCCCCTGTGCTACAATCCCGCGCCAGCAAAGGTAACCTCAGACAACACCGCCAAAAACACACGAAACGATGACTGACAAACCATGACCGACGTAAAATCAGGTAAAAACAACGCGGTATCAGCCGATTCCCGCGTCTCTCATCTTAACCGCTTCTCCATTGCGCCGATGCTCGACTGGACCGATCGTCATTGCCGTTACTTCCTTCGCCAACTCACTGGCCAAACGCTGCTGTATACGGAAATGGTAACAACCGGTGCAATTCTTCATGGCAAAGGCGACTATCTCGCCTATAGCGAAGAAGAACACCCATTGGCGCTGCAACTCGGTGGTAGCGACCCTACTGCGTTGGCTCAATGCGCCAAACTGGCAGAGCAGCGCGGCTACGATGAGGTCAATCTGAACGTCGGTTGCCCGTCCGACCGTGTACAAAATGGCCGTTTCGGTGCCTGCTTGATGGGCGAAGCCGAGCTGGTAGCAGACTGCATCAAGGCAATGAAAGACAGCACATCAATCCCGATTACGGTGAAAACCCGCATCGGCATTGACGATCAAGACAGCTATGAATTCCTGTGCGAGTTTATCCAAACCGTTGCTGGGCGCGGCGAGTGCGATACTTTCATCATCCACGCGCGCAAAGCCTGGCTTTCGGGCCTTAGCCCGAAAGAGAATCGGGAAATTCCACCGCTGGATTATCCGCGCGTTTACCAGCTCAAGCGCGATTTCCCGACGCTCACCATCGCCATCAATGGCGGCGTCAAAACGCTGGAAGAAGCCAAAACCCACTTACAGCATCTGGACGGCGTGATGATGGGGCGTGAGGCTTACCAGAATCCCGGTATTCTGGCGCAGGTCGACCGTGAGCTATTTGGCATTGATGCCACCACGCCGGACTTGGCTGGCGTGGTACGAGCCATGTATCCCTATATCGAGCGCGAACTCTCTGGCGGTGCGTCATTAGGCCACATTACACGCCATATGCTCGGCATGTTTCAGGGCATCACCGGTGCGCGTCAGTGGCGACGCTACCTCAGCGAAAATGCTCACAAACCCGGTGCCGACGCTGCGGTAGTAGAACGTGCGCTGACGCTAGTTAATCTGGTTTAAAAAATACTAACTATTAGTATTTTCCATCAATACTCTTTCATTTCTCTTCCTCGCGCTGCTGGTAAATCAATCACTTACCAGCAGCACATCTTGGCACGATTCTTGTTATAGCTTATGTAGCACGCAGACCCACTCTTTCCTGCGTCAGATACGGTTTAACCGCTACAGGAGCACACCATGTTAGAAATTTTCTTCGTTATTGGCTTTTTTATCATGCTGATGTTGACGGGCGTGTCACTGCTGGGCGTGATTGCAGCACTGTTTGTGGCGTCCCTTTTTATGCTGATTGGCGGGCTGTTTAGCATGGCAATAAAGGTGCTACCGTGGCTGATTTTGGCCGTTACAGCGGTATGGCTATGGCGCAAGTTTAGCGGGCGACCGGTCTACAACTCGCACCGTTATACCTATCAAAAATACACCTATCGCCAGCGCAATGGGAATCAGTGGTAATGCCATAAAAGGGAAAAATCTGAATTACGCGCGAAAATGATGGCCAATGCCATGTTTAACACCCATTTGTTGAATACCGCCTTGTTTTAATACAAGAGGTTTTAGTACAAAAGTGTGCGCCAGCAGATATTTTTTCCCTGATGTGGCTGCTAGGATGACGCCCACAGTTTGCCTCTTTGTCGTTTAAAGGGTAAGCGGATTCAGTGGCAAAGCAGCCACACGATTTCATCGTCGTCAGGAAAATAATAGCCGCATAGCGGCACCTTCGTGACGATCACCACGCTGTACCCTACATACAGTCTGATGAAATTTGCGTAACGGCACAGGCCTCCCAATGGGAGGCCTTCTGCTTTTCAGCAACAGATATTAGGGAATCAGCAGGCAGGAGCCCTGCGTACTGCGGCTTTCCAGCGCCCGATGAGCCGCTTGCGCCTCCGCCAGCGCGAATTTCTGGTTCTGCGGCACATCAACCGTAATCGCTCCACTCGCGATCAATGAGAACAGTTCGTTGCTGGCCTGTTCGAGCTCAGCACGATTCGTCACATAGCCAAACAGTGAAGGACGCGTGACGTACAACGAACCTTTCTGGTTCAAGATCCCCAGATTGACACCCGTTACTGGCCCAGACGCATTGCCGAAACTGACCATCAACCCGCGACGGCGCAGGCTATCGAGCGAAGCTTCCCAGGTATCTTTCCCGACCGAGTCATACACGACTGCCACTTTCTGCCCGTCGGTCAGTTCCGCAACGCGCTGTGCGATATTCTCAGTACGGTAGTTAATGGTCGCCCAGGCACCGGCCTGTTTTGCCCGCTCTGCTTTCTCATCAGACCCCACCGTCCCGATCAACTTCGCCCCCAGCGCCTTTGCCCACTGGCAGGCAATCAACCCTACGCCGCCCGCCGCGGCATGGAACAAGAAGACTTCATTCGGCTTGATTTCATACGTCTGACGCAGCAGATAGTAAACCGTCAGCCCTTTCAGGAAAGAAGCCGCAGCCTGCTCAAAGCTGATGGCCTCCGGCAGCAGCGCAACCTTCTCTGCCACCACATTATGCACCTCGCTATACGCCCCCAACCCGGACTGCGCATACACGACGCGATCGCCCACGTTCAGCGCGCTAACCCCCGCGCCGACTTTCGTTACGACGCCCGCCGCTTCGGTTCCCAGCCCGGAAGGTAAATCAGGCACGGGATACAGGCCGCTGCGAATATAGGTATCGATAAAATTAATACCGATGGCACGGTTCTCCACCTGAACCTCTCCCGCAGCGGGTTCGGCAGGCGTAAAATCCCCATATTGCAGAACCTCTGGGCCACCATAAGCCCGGAACTGAACGCGTTTTGCCATGTTATCTCCTTAATCGTGACAGGTTCGTTGTCTCTCCATAATACGTATACCCTAAATAATACGAGTTTCAGGCAGGCAGCGGCCCCAACAGGGCGAGGCACACGTAAATGTGCCGAGTCGCGTAGCCAACACACATGCAACTTGAAGTATGACGGGTATATTGTGTTATTTCGGACGAGTGGCATATACAATGCCCCCTTATCCAATGGCAAATCAACCGGTAAAGAATCCGTTTCATGGCAGAGAAAAGACCCACCAATAAATCGAATGAACCCCGTGACCGCCAGATGGAAGGTCTGAAACTTCCGCCACATTCGCTGGAAGCGGAACAATCGGTGTTGGGTGGCCTGATGCTCGACAATGAACGCTGGGATAACGTTGCTGAGCGCGTTGTTGCTAACGATTTCTATAACCGTGCCCACCGCTTAATCTTCACCGAGATGCAGCGACTGCTCGAAATGAGCAAGCCGATCGACCTGATTACGTTATCCGAATCGCTCGAACTGCAAGGTTCATTGGAATCTGCCGGTGGCTTCGCCTATCTGGCCGAGTTGGCAAAAAACACCCCAAGCGCTGCTAACATTGGTGCCTACGCCGACATCGTGCGTGAACGCGCCGTGGTGCGTGAGATGATCTCTGTCGCTAATGAGATCGCCGATGCGGGTTACGATCCACAGGGCCGCAGCAGTGAAGATCTGCTCGATCTGGCGGAATCCCGCGTCTTTCAGATCGCCGAAAACCGTGCCAGCAAAGATGAAGGCCCGAAAAGCATCGACCGCATTCTGGAAGACACGGTTTCCCGTATCGAACAGTTGTATCAACGCCCGCACGACGGCGTAACCGGCGTGTCTACCGGCTATCAGGATCTGGATAAAAAGACTGCTGGCTTGCAGAAATCCGATCTGATCATCGTCGCGGCGCGTCCGTCCATGGGGAAAACCACCTTCGCTATGAACCTGTGTGAAAACGCGGCGATGATGCAGGATAAACCCGTGTTGATCTTCAGTCTGGAGATGCCCGGTGAACAGATTATGATGCGTATGTTGGCATCGCTGTCTCGCGTAGATCAAACCCGTATCCGTACTGGTCAGCTAGACGATGAAGACTGGGCGCGTATCTCCAGCACCATGGGAATCCTGCTGGAAAAGCGCAATATGTACATCGATGATTCCTCTGGCCTAACCCCGACTGAAGTGCGCTCCCGCGCGCGCCGCGTGTTCCGTGAACATGACGGACTCAGCCTGATCATGATCGACTACCTGCAATTGATGCGCGTGCCGTCATTATCGGACAACCGCACGCTGGAAATTGCAGAAATTTCCCGCTCACTCAAAGCGTTGGCAAAAGAATTGCAAGTTCCGGTCGTCGCCCTGTCGCAGCTTAACCGTAGTCTGGAACAGCGCGCCGATAAGCGTCCGGTCAACTCGGACCTGCGTGAATCCGGCTCTATCGAGCAGGATGCCGACCTGATTATGTTTATCTACCGTGATGAGGTTTATCACGAAAACAGCGATCTCAAAGGTATCGCTGAAATCATTCTGGGGAAACAGCGTAACGGCCCGATTGGTTCCGTTCGCTTGACCTTTAACGGGCAGTGGTCGCGCTTTGATAACTATGCCGGCCCACAATATGACGATGAATGACGCAGCGCTCAGCAATGACAACACTGCACTAAGGACCAAGAATGAAAACGGCAACCGCCGTCATTAGTCGGCGTGCGTTACGCCACAACCTGCAACGAATCCGCCAGCTTGCGCCAGGCAGCCAGGTCGTTGCCGTCGTGAAAGCCAACGCCTACGGCCACGGCATGATCGAATCCGCTCGCACCTTCTGCGACGCCGACTGCTACGGCGTCGCACGGCTCTCCGAAGCATTGGCGCTTCGCGCGGCAGGCATCACCAAACCTATTGTCTTGCTGGAAGGCTTTTTCTCCGCAGACGATCTCCCGCTTCTGGTGGAACACCAGCTAGAAACCGCCGTTCACAGCCCCGAGCAACTTGCTGCGTTGGAACAGGCCACGCTGCCGCAACCGATACGCGTGTGGATGAAGCTCGATACTGGCATGCACCGTCTTGGCGTTCTGCCGGAACACGCCGACGCATTTTGGCAACGCCTGACGGAATGCCGCAATGTGGTGCAGCCAGTCAATATGATGAGCCACTTTTGCCGCGCGGATGAACCCGAAGCCGGAACCACCGAACGCCAGTTAGCCTGCTTCGATGCCTTTACACAGGGTAAGCCCGGTGCACAGTCGATCGCGGCTTCCGGCGGCATTCTGCTATGGCCACAAGCACACCGCGATCGCGTCCGTCCCGGCATCATCCTCTACGGTGTATCGCCGCTGGATAACGAAGATGCCGCACATTTTGGCTTTCAACCTGCGATGACCTTTACGTCTCACCTGATCGCCGTTCGCAAGCACAAAGCAGGGGAATCCGTCGGTTATGGGGGCACCTGGACTAGCCCGCGCGATACACTACTGGGCGTTGTGGCCGTTGGCTATGGTGATGGCTACCCACGCTGCGCGCCAGCGGGTACACCCGTGCTCATCAACGGGCGCGAAGTGCCACTTTCTGGCCGTGTATCGATGGATATGATTACCGTTGATTTAGGGCCGGATGCGCAGGATAAAGTGGGCGATGAGGTTATTCTCTGGGGGCAAACGCTATCGGTTGAGCGCATTGCCGCACACACGGGCGCCAGCGCCTACGAGCTGATTACCCGCTTAACACAGCGCACTACGTTGGAATACGTCGACGGTGAGTAAAAACGGACTGATTGGTTTTTATCGGCAAGCCACTGGCTTGCCAACTTTCAGGCTGGTTATCTACTATGCGGCAAGCTGGCTTGCCGCATCCGCTATCCTGACGCTGTTTGCCCTCATTAATTTTTATACGCTAAAACCAACGGATGTTGGCGGCACACTGTTTGGCGGTATGTTCGGTGCGATATTCGATCTGATTTACTGGTCTTGCGCTGCGTTAGGGTTCTGCTTTCTGGCGCTCTTTCGACTCTCGGGATGGCGTGTTACCTTGGTATTAGCGGGTTTGGTGCAAATCGGTATCAGCGCGCTGTGGCGTATTCAATACTGGCAGGATTATGAAAATGAGGAGTTGATACTTTCTCCGACACCTGGCGAACTGCATGTTTCCATATTGGTGGGTATGGCGATGACCACTATCGGCATCGTGAAGTATCGGCACGCCCAGCGCAATTCCATCGCGCCACGCCCAACGTATCCTAAAGCTATCGCCGCATTACTGCTGGTCGCACTTTATTTGGTGCTTCCGCTACATCTCTACCTGCGTGAACCTCTCCCCTACTGCGCCTTTAGCCCTGACGGGCAGCAGCTAAGTATCTGTCTGGGAGACAGTGACGAACGGATCATTGTGAAGTGATGATGCCCGAGATTGTTATCAAACGCTCCCGGGACTCATCGTTAAACAAAACCAGAAAACTGCGCCTACACAGCAAGATATGCTTTGTTGATTAATAGTCCGCTTTCACTGCCAGCGTCGCCACCGCACTTTTTTTCTTTTTCACCCTGTAGCTCACCGCCAGCGCGAATAGCCAGATCGGGATCAACAATACTGAGATCTGAATACCCGGCGTTATCGCCATAATGACTAAAATCCCCGCCAGAAACAGCAAACAAATCACATTCGTCACCGGATAACCGAGGCTTTTAAAGCGTGTGTCCTGACCTTCCTGCTTTTTCGCCGCACGAAATTTCAGGTGAGTAATACAGATCATCGCCCAGTTAATCACCAGTGCAGACACCACCAGCGCCATCAGCAATTCAAAGGCTTTACCCGGCATGAGGTAGTTGATCACAACACACAGTGCCGTCGCAAGTGCCGATACGCCGAGTGCCATCAATGGAATACCGCGCTTATTGACGTTCAGCAACGCACGCGGTGCGTTCCCCTGCTTCGCCAGACCAAACAACATCCGGCTGTTACAGTACACACAGCTGTTGTAAACCGATAACGCCGCCGACAGCACCACCAGATTCAACACCGTTGCCACCGCGTTACTATCCAGCGCATGAAAAATCATGACGAACGGGCTGCCGCCTTCTACCACTTTCCCCCATGGGTACAGCGATAACAGCACCGCCAGCGCCCCAACGTAAAACAGCAGAATGCGGTAAATAACCTGATTCGTCGCGCGTGGAATGCTGTTTTGCGGATCGTCCGCTTCAGCCGCGGTAATCCCTACCAGTTCCAACCCACCAAAGGAGAACATGATCACGGCCATCGCCATGACCATGCCACTCACGCCGTTCGGAAAGAACCCGCCATGCTGCCACAAATTTGCGACACTCGCCTCTGGGCCACCTGCGCCGCTGAACAACAAATAGCAGCCAAACACGATCATCCCCATAATCGCCGCAACCTTGATGATCGAAAACCAGAATTCCATTTCGCCATACACTTTAACGCTAGTCAGATTGATGGCGTTGATCAGTACAAAGAAGATCCCCGCAGACACCCAGGTTGGCACATCTGGCCACCAGTATTGAATATAGATTCCGACAGCGGTTAATTCAGCCATACTGACCAAAACATACAGCACCCAGTAATTCCAACCGGACATAAACCCGGCGAACTCGCCCCAATATTTATACGCAAAGTGGCTGAACGACCCCGCAACGGGCTCTTCCACCACCATTTCGCCCAACTGGCGCATAATAAAGAAGGCAATCACGCCCGCAATCGCATAGCCAAGCAGTACTGACGGCCCAGCCATTTTGATCGTCTGTGCGATACCCAGAAATAGCCCGGTTCCTACAGCACCACCCAGTGCAATTAATTGAATATGGCGATTTTTTAATCCCCTCTTCAACTGCCCTTCTGTTTGTTGTGTCTCCATTTTTTTCCCCGTCAGCAATAAAATTCAAACCGAGAGGATTTAGCAACTATCAGGCCAGATAGCTGGCGGCGAAGATCCAACATCGTCACTATGCTGATAACACGATGAAAATTTTAAGAATTTATTTTCTTCGTAATTTCACACATCATGCATAAAACAGAGAAATATCTACACTTAGTGCACGAAAAACCCAAATTACGCACACAATAACGGCGCTTTACGCTCAACAATGCATGAATGTGACCCATCATGGTGCAAACTGCTACTGAGTGCGCCTATAGCGATAAAAACTCATACGCAACGCAGCTTAAAAAGCTGGTAGTCTGTTTGAGTGACTATCTGACATGGTTTAAGGAACACGATGTACAACATTGATGATTTCGATCTGAAAATCCTGACGCTGCTACAGACTAACGGCCGCCTGACCAATCAGGAATTGAGCGAGCTGGTCGGGCTTTCCGCCTCGCAATGCTCCCGCCGACGTATCGCGTTAGAACAGGCGCAGCTGATTCTCGGTTATCATGCCCGACTGTCGCCAAACGCGGTTGGGTTGGAATGCCTGGGGTTGATCGAAGTACGGTTAATCAACCACACCAGTGAATACGTTGAGCGCTTTCACCAGATGCTAGGAGAAGTGGATGCGATTATTGACGCCTATAAAACCACGGGAGATGCCGATTATCTGTTAAAGGTTGCCGTGGCGGATCTGCCAGGGCTCAGCACGCTGATTAGCCAGATTCTGTCGCAGAACAAGAGCGTCGCGCATCTGAAAACCTCAGTGGTATTGAACCGCCTTAAAGAGAACGGTTTGATCACGCCAGAACCCCCAGCGTTGCCCTGAATTGGGGCAACTGCGTCTATTTGGTGCAGAAAAACGAACGATACACGCAAAAAATCACAATACACTGCACAACATAACCAAATAATCGACCATAAACGCACAAATCACGCATTGTTTTCATTCATATAATTCAATACGTTGCTCTTATTACCGCGGATATTTCGCGCAAACCCGTCGTTAAGCGGCATCATCTGGCGTGATTATTGCTTTGGTAAGCACATGTTTTTACGACAGTCGATTGAGTGCTCACCATGGATAACGTTATTCCCACACAAAAAATATCACACACGCGGCTGGAAGATGTTCTGGCAATACTGATCGGCACGCTGATGGTGTCATTTGGCGTCATTCTGCTGCGTCAGGCTGGAGCCCTCACCGGTGGCACTGCTGGCATCGCTTTTCTTGTGCATTATCTGACCAACATATCCTTTGGCGTCGCATTTTTCCTGCTGAATTTACCTTTCTATTATCTGGCCGTGCGCCGCATGGGGTGGGAATTCACGGTAAAAACATTCAGCGCTGTTGGGCTGGTTTCCTTATTTTCCGATCTGCACCCACTGTTCGTTCATTTTGATCAGCTCAACCCGTTCTACGCCACGCTATTCGGCAATATCATCACCGGAATAGGCTTCGTTGTTCTGTTTCGCCATAAGGCTAGCCTCGGCGGCGTTAACATTCTGGCACTGTACCTTCAGGATAAATATGGCTTGCGAGCGGGAAAACTCCAGATGGGCGTTGACGTTGTGATTGTGCTGACTTCCCTGTTCGTGGTAAGCATACCGATGTTGATTGCTTCGATTCTCGGGGCCACTATTTTGAATCTGATTATTGCGATGAACCATCGCCCCGGCCGTTACGCGGCCTGATTATCCCCTTCGTCGGGGTTACGGCACCTATAAAATGACACTCTTAGGAGAGCTATACTGTGTTTCAAAACGTTGATACCTATGCCGGAGATCCTATCCTGTCTCTGATGGAAAAATTCAAACAGGACCCAAGAGCGGATAAGATCAATTTGAGTATCGGGCTCTACTACAACGAGCAGAATATTATCCCGCAGCTGCGCGCCGTCAGCGCGGCGGAAAGCGCCCTGCGCCAGCCGGCTCAGAGCGCAAGCTCCTACCTGCCGATGGAAGGGCTACAGCCTTACCGCACCGCAATACAGCATCTATTGTTTGGTGAAAACCACGCAGCGCTGGCAGCGAACCGCATCGCTACCATCCAGACGCTGGGCGGTTCCGGTGCGCTGAAAGTCGGCGCTGATTTCCTGAAACGCTACTTTCCAGATTCAGAAGTGTGGGTCAGTGACCCTACATGGGAAAACCATATTGCGATCTTTGAGGGCGCGGGCTTTAACGTTCACACCTACCCATATTTCGATGGTGAAAGTCTGGGTGTGAAATTTGATGCCATGCTTGCCACCTTACAAACGTTGCCAGCACGCAGCATTGTGCTGCTGCACCCATGCTGCCACAATCCGACTGGTTCTGACCTCACCACCGAACAGTGGGATCGCGTGATTGAAGTCATCATCGCGCGTGAATTAATTCCATTTATGGACATCGCCTATCAGGGCTTTGGCCTCGGGATCGAGCAGGATGCCTATGCGATTCGCGCCATTGCCAGCACAGGCGTACCGGCACTCATCGCCAATTCGTTCTCCAAGATTTTCTCACTGTATAGCGAACGCGTCGGTGGCCTTTCCGTGGTGTGTGACGATGCCGACAGCGCAGTGCGTGTGCTGGGTCAGCTAAAAGCAACCGTCCGCCGCAACTACTCTTCTCCACCAAATTTTGGCGCACAGGTGGTTTCTAAAGTCCTGAACGACGTGCAGTTGAACGCAGACTGGAAAGCGGAAGTCGAAGAGATGCGCACCCGCATTCTAAGCATGCGTCAGGAGTTGGTTTCTGCCTTGAAGAACGCGCTGCCGAACCGCAACTTCGACTATCTGCTCACCCAGCGCGGCATGTTCAGCTACACTGGCTTCAGCCCAGAACAGGTTGATCGCCTGCGTGAAGAATTCGGCGTCTATCTTATCGCCAGCGGACGTATGTGCATGGCGGGACTGAACCACAGCAACGTCCAGCGCGTCGCCGCGGCTTTCGCCGCCATTCAGTAAACCGTACAATGACAACGCCACACGTTACCCGATTCACCTTTGTGCACTCGCTTAACGTGTGGCTTTTATTTTTGCTTAGCCGCTGTTACGGTTAGGAACTCGTTTCTTTGTATTGTGTTGATCAGAACGTCCATGACTACGTTACGCTACCTAAATGGTTATCCCCCTGCGATTGTCGCGCAAGCGCAAACCCTCGTTGATCGAGGCAAGCTCGGCCTGTGGCTGGAAAAAAGATACCCTGACCGCCATCACATCCAGAGTGATAAATCGCTCTATCAATTTGTCGCAGAATTGAAGCAGCGATATTTGAAGAATGCTCCCGCAATATCCAAGGTGCTTTACGATAATAAACAGAATCCAATAAAAGGGACGCTCGGGACCAATACGTTTGTGGCACGCGTACAGGGCGGGAAATTAAAGTCCAACAACGAAATTAGAATAGCGACGTTATTTCGTGACGGCCCGGAAGATTTTCTACGCATGATCGTGATACACGAACTCGCCCACCTCAAAGAAAAAGACCACAACAAAGCCTTCTACCAACTCTGCTGCCATATGGACCCAGACTACCATCAGTTGGAATTTGATATGAGAATCTGGCTGAACTGGCGAGAAATGGATACAACTTCGGTATAAAAGACCCTTTTACTCTACATAACTCGAGTTTCAGGACGAGCAGATAACCCCAGCACAGCTACGTTCTTCCATTTCTATACTACCTGTACGATAGTGAACGCTAAGTTTGTGACCGAGCAAGGTCACTCTATTTTCTAAGCTGCCTATGCGGCAGTGAACACGATATTTTTGCGAGGGGATATTTCCCCGCATTTCTAAGCTGCCTATGCGGCAGTGAACCCCGCCATCGTTGATGCTCAGAGCTGTAATCGTTTCTAAGCTGCCTATGCGGCAGTGAACACAGGATGCGGTGTTGATGACGGTCATGGTGTTTTCTAAGCTGCCTATGCGGCAGCTTAGAAAGGAATAGCTTTCGTCAACAGCAGATTCAAATTGTTCACTGCCGCATAGGCAGCTTAGAAAAGCTGCAAGCGGAGGATGTTGCGTCAGGATGGGGTTCACTGCCGCATGGGCAGCTTAAAAAGCAATTGCTGAAATCGGTGCACAAGCGGTTGTGTTCACTGCCGTGCAGGCAGTTCGGTATTTATCAGGATGCGTCGCTGGCACGACGCATTCCGTTAGACTATTCCCCATTCAGCGTAACAACCAGCGAGCGGCTGCCACCGTGGTTGCGGTGTTCGCACAGGTAAATACCCTGCCAGGTGCCGATGTTCAGGCGTCCGTTGGTGATGGGGATTGTCAGACTGTTTCCGAGCAAGCTGCCTTTTAGGTGCGCGGGCATGTCGTCGCTCCCCTCATAAGTATGAAGGTAATACGGTTCATTCTCCGGCACTAACCGATTAAAAAAGCTCTCGAAATCCTGTCGCACCGTGGGGTCGGCATTTTCATTCATCGTTAGTGCCGCCGAGGTATGTTTGATGAACACATGCATCAGTCCAACGTTTATCTGGCGCAGAGCAGCAACCTGCGCCAGTATTTCGTCAGTCACCAGATGGAAACCTCTGGCTTTCGGCTTCAGGCGGATTTCATATTGCATCCACATCGCCATCTCCCTGCTATCAGGCTTCGCGTGCCAGAATCGGTCGCAGGAAGCGTGCAGTGTGGGACTGTTCGCACTCCGCTACCGTTTCCGGCGTGCCGGAGACCAGAATTTCTCCGCCGCCGCTGCCGCCTTCCGGCCCTAAATCGACAATCCAGTCTGCCGTTTTAATCACGTCCAGATTGTGCTCAATCACCACGATGGTATTGCCCTGATCGCGCAGTTGATGCAGCACAGCCAAAAGCTGCTGAATATCGGCAAAGTGCAGACCGGTCGTGGGTTCGTCGAGGATATACAGCGTCTGCCCGGTTCCACGTTTTGACAGTTCACGCGACAGTTTTACACGCTGCGCTTCCCCGCCGGATAGCGTGGTGGCCGACTGCCCAAGGCGAATATAGGACAAACCAACGTCGATCAGCGTTTGCAGCTTACGAGCCAACGCCGGGATGGCATCAAAGAACTCACGCGCTTCTTCGATGGTCATATCCAGCACTTCATGAATGCCTTTACCTTTATATTGAATTTCCAGCGTTTCACGGTTATAGCGTTTGCCTTTGCACTGGTCACACGGCACATAGACATCCGGCAGGAAGTGCATTTCGACCTTGATCACGCCGTCGCCCTGACAGGCTTCGCAGCGCCCGCCACGCACGTTAAAGCTGAAACGACCGGGATTATAGCCACGGGTACGCGCTTCAGGCACGCCAGCAAACAGTTCGCGAATCGGCGTGAAAATGCCGGTGTAGGTTGCGGGATTGGAACGTGGTGTTCGACCGATCGGGCTTTGATCGATATCGATCACCTTGTCGAAATGCTCCAGCCCCTGGATCTCACGGTGAGCGGCAGGCTCTGCCAACGTCGCACCGTTCAACTGACGCTGTGCCAGTGGGAACAAGGTATCGTTGATGAGCGTAGATTTACCCGACCCCGACACACCGGTAATGCAGGTAAACAGGCCAACCGGCAGCGTTAGCGTGACGTCTTTCAGGTTGTTGCCCTTCGCGCCAATCAGCTTCAGCACTTTAGTCGGGTCCGCAGGCACGCGCTGTTTCGGAATTTCGATCTTGCGCTTACCGCTAAGGAACTGCCCCGTCAGCGAACCCGGCACCGCCATAATCTCTTCCATCGTACCTTCTGCGACAATCTGCCCACCGTGCACGCCCGCACCGGGGCCGATATCAATCACATGGTCAGCAGCACGAATCGCGTCTTCATCGTGTTCCACCACAATGACGGTATTACCCAGATTGCGCAGGTGAATCAGCGTTTCCAGCAGGCGCTCGTTATCGCGCTGGTGCAGGCCGATGGACGGTTCATCCAGCACATACATCACGCCAACCAGCCCGGCACCGATCTGGCTCGCTAAACGAATACGCTGTGCCTCGCCACCAGACAGCGTTTCCGCCGAGCGGGAGAGCGACAGGTAGTTCAGCCCAACATTTACCAGAAACTTCAGGCGATCGCCGATTTCTTTTAGCACTTTCTCGGCGATTTGGGCACGCTGCCCGCTAAGCTTCATATTCTGGAAAAACGTCATCGCATGGCCGATGCTCATATCGGAAATCTGCGGCAGCGTCGTTTGCTCAACAAACACGTTACGCGCTTCTTCCCGCAGACGCGTCCCGCCGCAGCTAGCACAGGAACGGTTGCTGATAAATTTCGCCAATTCTTCGCGCACTGCCGTGGATTCCGTCTCTTTGTAGCGACGCTCCATGTTGTGCAGCACGCCTTCAAACGGATGACGACGCACGGAGGTGTCGCCGCGATCGTTGATATATTTGAATTCGACGTTCTCTTTACCGGAGCCGTACAGAATCACTTTCTGCACCGCGGCGGTCAGCCCCTCAAACGGAGCATCGACGTCAAATTTGTAGTGCTCCGCCAGAGAACGCAGCATCTGGAAATAGTAGAAGTTGCGGCGATCCCAACCGCGAATCGCGCCCCCCGCCAGCGACAGCTCCGCGTTTTGCACCACGCGAGCCGGATCGAAGAACTGCTGCACGCCCAGGCCATCACAGCTTGGACACGCGCCCGCCGGGTTGTTGAACGAGAACATACGCGGTTCCAGCTCGTGCATGCTGTAGCCACACACCGGACAGGCAAAATTCGCCGAGAACAGCAGTTCAGGCTGGGTTGGGTCGTCCATATCGGCCACGACCACGCTCCCCCCGGACAGATCCAGCGCGGTTTCAAACGACTCCGCCAATCGCTGAGCCAGATCTTCGCGCACTTTAAAGCGATCGACGACAACTTCGATAGTGTGTTTTTTCTGTAATTCCAGCTTCGGCGGATCGGACAGATCGCACACTTCCCCGTCGATACGGGCGCGGATATAGCCCTGTGACGCCAGGTTTTCCAGCGTTTTGCTGTGTTCGCCTTTACGATCTTTCACTATTGGTGCCAGCAGCATCAGGCGCTTGCCTTCCGGCTGTGCCAGCACGTTGTCGACCATCTGGCTGACCGTCTGCGCATCCAGCGGCACATCATGCTCCGGGCAGCGCGGCTCACCCACGCGTGCAAACAGCAAACGCAGGTAGTCATGAATTTCGGTAATCGTCCCGACCGTAGAACGCGGGTTATGAGAGGTGGATTTCTGTTCGATAGAGATAGCGGGCGACAACCCTTCGATATGATCGACATCCGGTTTTTCCATCAGCGACAAAAACTGACGGGCGTAGGCGGAGAGAGATTCCACATAGCGCCGTTGCCCTTCGGCATACAGCGTGTCAAACGCCAGCGATGACTTACCCGAACCAGACAGACCGGTGATAACGATCAGCTTGTCACGAGGGATTATCAGATTGATATTCTTGAGATTATGGGTACGAGCACCACGAACTTCGATCTTATCCATTCACACACTTCCCGGAATAAAAACGGTTTGTCATCGCCTCTCGAACGGAGAGAACCGGTACGAAACGAGCAATTATGGCACAAAAAAAACTGAATGGATATCCAGTATTAAACCCGTTTATCTTGCAAACGCTGCAAATATTACTTTCATTTCTGAAGCCATTTCGCAGGTATGACAGAGAGTTTTCCCATGTTAAGATTGATCGTTTAGACTTAAAATAAATCTATCGATTCATCAGGAGATACGAGCATGGCCAGCAGAGGCGTTAATAAAGTGATTCTTGTCGGGAATCTGGGTCAAGACCCGGAAGTCCGCTATATGCCGAATGGTGGTGCAGTTGCCAACATCACGCTGGCTACGTCGGAAAGCTGGCGTGACAAGCAAACCGGTGAGCAGAAAGAGAAGACCGAATGGCACCGTGTGGTTCTGTTCGGCAAACTGGCAGAAGTGGCGGGCGAATACCTGCGCAAAGGCTCTCAGGTTTACATCGAAGGCGCACTGCAAACCCGTAAATGGGCCGATCAGGCTGGCGTAGAACGTTACACCACAGAAGTGGTTGTTAACGTCGGCGGCACCATGCAGATGCTAGGTGGACGTCAGGGTGGCGGCGCACCAGCAGGTGGTAACGCTGGTGGCGGCCAGCAGCAAGGCGGTTGGGGTCAACCTCAGCAGCCGCAGGGCGGCAACCAATTCAGCGGCGGCGCACAAGCTCAGCAGCGCCCGGCACAGAATAGCGCACCCGCGCAAAGCAACGAACCACCAATGGATTTCGACGACGACATTCCGTTCTAAGTACGCCGTTTATCAAAACATCCTATTGAAACCCCGATTTATCGGGGTTTTTCATTTTGTGATGAATGGAAAAACCGAAAATAAACAATCAACCAAAGAAATCATCACATCATGTGCGTTTCGTGCTCAACGGTATAATCAGAGCACAATCGGTACAGTTATTTCTCCATCGCTACTGAAAAATAGCAAAGCCTTATCAATAAGGTATAAACGTTATATATGGAGATATACGTATGGAAAAAAATAGTGCACATCGCACCGCTAACAAGAATCAATCCCAAAACACTGTCAACAACACATCTTCGACCCAAGCTAACTACACAGCCACAAGACACGATTCTTTCAGGCTCGCGGCGCTTGCTGTTACCGTCTCCGGTTTGCTTTTTTCCTCACCCACGCTAATGGCGGCAGAAACGGCAGCGACGGCCGATTTAGTTTTACGCAATGGCAATATTTATACCGTTAATCAAGGTCAACCGTGGGCAGAAGCCGTCGCGGTACGTGATGGCCGCTATGTGTTCATCGGTTCAAATGCGCAGGCCGCAGAGTTCATTGGCCCGAAAACGCAGGTGGTTGACCTCAACGGCAGCATGGCAATGCCGGGCATTAATGATGTCCATGCGCACCCGTTAGACGGTGGCTATGAAGATATTTACTCCTGTAACTTCACGCAAACAAGCTCACTGGACGACATTCTGAACCAGGTCAGTGAATGCGCGAAAAAAGCAGGTCCGGGAGAATGGGTGATCGGTTCTGCCTGGGGCAGCCCGCGTATGGCGGAGCTTTCTAACGCTGAAGCGCTGGCAAAATTGGATAAAGTCAGTAACGGGCGACCGGTGATTCTACGTGATGATTCTTACCATAACCGTTGGATTAACAGCGAAGCGATGCGTCTGGCTAACATCACTGCGCAGTCCGTTAGCCCAGCCGGTGGCGTTATTGTTAAAGATGCAAAAACAGGCGAACCCACTGGCCTGTTACAAGAATTCCCCGCGTTTCAGCATGTGCAAAGCCTGGTCCCTGTACGCACGGAAGAACAACGTCTGACGTCAGGACGCGGAGCCGCAAAAACGATGGTGTCATTAGGTATTACGGGCGTGCAGGAGGCGGTCAGTTCTGAAGTCAATCTACGCATCTGGAGCAAGATTGACCGGGCAGAGGGCCTGCCTCTGCGTATTATCGGTTCTATCGTCTCCACCCCGCTGTTGGATGAAGGCGCTGCGGGCATGGAGCTGGTTGCCCGACGCGATGTCTACCGCACCACGAACTTCCTTCCCGATCGTTTTAAATTTGTGTTGGATGGCGTCCCTCCAGCCCACACCGCGAAGTTGATTGAGCCCTATCTGCCAACCAAAGCCCATGGCGATCACTATCACGGCGATACCCACTACACCACCGAGCAAGTCGTCGAGATTCTCTCCAGGCTGGATAAGCAAGGAATATCAACCAAGCTTCATGCTGCGGGAGATGGTTCACTCCGTCTGGCGCTGGATGCCGTTGAGCAAGTGCGTAAAATTAATGGGCCAAATGGTCCGATGCATCAAATCGCGCATACGCATTTGATCTCACCGCAAGATATGCCACGTTTTGCGCAGTTACGGGTCGCCGCCGACCTCTCGCCGATGCTGTGGTTCCCGTCCGATATGACTAACGCCAGCGTAGTAACCATTGGCGAAGAACGTATGAAAGATTTTGTCCCAACGGTTAAGTTGTTACGTTCTGGCGCAGTGGTCGCTGGCGGTTCTGACTGGCCAGCCGGTGGCCCTACACCATCTCCCTGGATCGGTATTGAAGGACTGGTAACACGCCAGAATCCGCTAGGTGATGCGCCCGGTACACTGGCTCCCGAAGAAGCCGTCGATCTATCTGAAGCGATTCGTATCTATACCATCAACAGCGCGAAAGCGATGGGCATAGAGAAAGAGACGGGATCGGTCGAGCTGGGTAAATCTGCCGATCTGATCGTATTGGATCGCCACTTGTTCAACGTACCGATCAAACAGGTTCATCGCGCCAACGTGGTCAAAACGTATTTCAAAGGCCAGCTCGTCCATTCAGCACCAGAGAAATCCTGACGTACGGCGCTGTCGGTAATACTGAGTAAATATCAGGGACGTTCGATGTGAACGTTCCTACAAACACAGTACTCACCTCCCCCATTGCCCCTATCCGCACTTCACGCGCTAGGAACAAATCACGATCGTTTGTAGTGGCGCACGCAGGAAACCAATAAAACAGCCCAGCGGCTTTATGATTGGGTAGCAGAAAAACCAGGCGTTATAAAATACAGAATGCCGCTTTAACTATAAAAAGAGAAGCAGTAGAGTAATGCGGCGAAAACACCGTATCTCCCCTAAATAATTCGAGTTTCAGGACAAAACGTTAACGTTTTGAACAACGCGAAGCGTTAGCCCTTTAGGGCGATGATCAGTAATGAGCATCGTAACGCGGCAAGCGAAAGAATCCCGATGAACTTACTTGAGTAAGTGATTCGGGTGAGTGAACGCGGCCAACGCACATGTAACTTGAAGTATGACGGGTATAAATGGATTTTAAAATGAACTATCAATCTGCTTCTATTTTTATCTACACCGTCAGGATCTTTTTTGCGATTTGCCTCTGTGGCGCGCTGGCGCTTGTCGGCATCAGTTCACCAATCTTCTACCTTCTGGCAATGGGGCTGGTTTATCCCGTCATCCTCTCTCTGCGATTACACAGCCTAAGTGAAAAAGGCATCGTCTTTTTACCAAAGGAAAAGAGTGAGTGGATGGTCTATGTGCACGGCATTCCCGTGCGCGAAACCAGAACGTCATTAACCAACCCGTATTTTTTTAGTGCCGAAAGCGCGCAGACATTTTTCCTGCGCGCCTATACCGGAAAGTTGCTGATTCAGGTTTGCGCCGTCGTCTTATTAGCTCGGCAGACGATGGCGGTCAGCTGGCCGTGGTTTTATCTTGGCGCGGTTATCGCCGCGCTCTGGTTTGCTTATGCGATTGCCATGACCCTTATTGAGCTTGTCTCGATCATGAAAAATGGCTGGTTTGTCGAAAAGCTCGTCTCCCCCAGCCAGAGCGAATGGTACGGTGGATATATCGATTCCCGCGACTACCGCGTCACAGCGCTTGAGCGGCTGTTGTCGCTGAAATAACGCTCCTCTATCCCACCCGCCGCACCGATTCCCTAACCACCACCTGCCCAGCCAGTTCAGTACGCTGGGCAATACCGAGCGCCTGCGCAGGCGTCATTTGCTGCGCCAGCAGCTGTAGCGCGGCACGGGCAATCGTCTCAAACGGCAGATGCACCGTGGTGAGTGAAACCGGCAACATGTCGAACGGCAGGATGTCGTCCATGCCCATGACGGAAATGTCCTCCGGCACGCGTAGCCCGTGCTGATACAGCGCGTCGATCACGCCGATAGCCTGATTGTCTGCCGCACAGAAAATCGCGGTAACGCCCAATCTGTCGGGGTTAGCCGTCAGCCAGCGCAGCAGCGCATCGCGTGCCGTGCGCGGGTGGAAATCAGGCAGCGACAGAATCAGATCCTCATCCACCGCAATGCCCGCCTGCGCGAGTGCATCGCGATAGCCGCGCTCGCGCTGTTTGATCGTCATACGCGACGTCCAGGTCAGGTGCAGAATCCGCGTGTGCCCTTGTTCAATCAGATAACGCACCGCGGCGGCGGCAGCATAGTGGTTCGCGGGCGTGACGCTGCTCAGGCGCATGGAGGGATCTTCCCCGTTGATCAGCACCGCCGGAATGCCGCTTTCCGCCACGGCGTTCAGCAGCGTTGGGTGATCGTCATTCACGATCAGAATACCGCTCTCTTTTCCGCCCTGAAGCTCACGCAACAGTTGCTGTTCGTTAATGGTATCGTGCTCCCCGAGAAACGGACGCAGTTGGATATTACGTTGCAAACACAGCGTTTTCAGGGCGTTAATCAGCGTTAGCGACACCAGATTGTACTCACTTTCCAGCATCAGGTTGCGCGGCGTCGCCAGCAAAATGTGGCGCAGCGGTTCCGTTTGCGCGACGGTCGCTTTGCCCACTTTATGCAACGGATAGCCTTGCTCGGTGGCAATCGCCATGATGTGCTGCCTGACTTTGGCGCTGATCGGTGCCGTCCCGTTCAGCGCGCGGGAAACCGTGCTGATGGAAACCCCAGCGCGGTCGGCAATATCCTTGAGTGTCGCCATTATTTCATCCCCGTGTTGGCAATCCCCGTCGTGATGTATTTTTGCAGGAAGACGAACACCGCCGTCACCGGCAGAAGCGAGAGCATCGTCATCGCCAGTATATAGTGCCATTGCACCGAGAACTGCCCCTGAAACGCATTCAGGCCGATTTGCAGCGTAAAATTGTCCTGACTGGAGAGGACGATCAGCGGCCAGAGGAAATCGTTCCAGCGCCAGATCACTGAGAAGATCGCCAGCACCGCCAGCGCGGGTGCGGTCAGCGGCAGGATGATCTTCCAGTAAATACGGAACTCGCTGGCGGCATCGATACGCGCCGCCTCGATCAGCTCATCGGGGATCGTCAGCATGTATTGCCGCAGCAGGAATACGCCGGTCGGCGTTGCCACCGTGGGAATAATCACGCCCCAAAGGTTATCGCCCATGTTCAGGCCAATCACCACCAGAAACGTCGGTACCATCACCACCGACAGCGGAATCATCATGGTGGAAAGAAACAGCGTCAGCACCGTGCCGCGCCCGCGAAACTCGTATTTCGATAGCGCAAACGCCGCCATCGAACTGAGCAACAAGGTCAGCAACGTCGCCATCACCGTCACGAACACGGTGTTCTTCAGGTAGGTAGCAAAGTGGAACTTCGTTATCGGCGTCGTGTAGTTCTCCGTCTCCAGATGCAAGGCCTTCATCGGCACCAGATCTTTGGTCGACACACGCACCACTTCACTCGGCGCATCCGGGTTCACCAACTGTGCGATCAGCCCGATACGCCTAACCAGCGCCATGGTTTTTGCTTCGCCGTCTTCCTGCTTAACCTGCCACAGTTCCAATGGTTTAGGGTACTCCGGCAGCGTGACAGTATCCGCCGCCTGCGGCAGAAAACTCGGTGGAAAGCGGTTGATCTCCGCAGGCGTTTTGAACGACGACATCGCCGCCCACATCACCGGAATCATCACCAGCAGCGTACCCACCACCAGCCAGACCCAGCTCATAATATCCGTAATATGGATGCGCCCCGGATGACGGGTACGGGTGAGAAATGCGATTATTTTCATCATGGCTCCCGTTATTTTTTCCCTTCCAGCCGACGCGTCAGCAGGAACTGCAATGCCGTCAGAATCATCAGCACCACGCCCATCAGCACCGACGCTGCCGAGGCCAGACCATAGAGCGAAGCATTCGACGAGAAGGCGGTCTGGTAGATGTACTGCACGATAAAGCTGTTGGCCGTGCCGGGGCCGCCGCCGTTGGTCAACACCCAGGCTTCATCGAAGATCTGCACGCTGTTGATGGTCAGCAAAATCACCACCACCAGAATGTTCGGTGCCAGCAGCGGCAACGTCAGGCGATAAAAACCACGCCAGCGCGAGGTGCCGTCCACCGCCGCCGCCTCATAGATATCACGCGGGATCGCCTGCAATCCGGCCAGCAAGATCAGGGTATAAAATCCGACGTGAAACCAGACGGAGACAAACACCACCCAGAAGCGTGAAAATGTCGGGTCGAGCAGGAAGGTAATCGGCTGCCCGCCCAGCGACGACAGCACCAGATTCAGCAGGCCGTTGCGGTTAAGGAACCACTGCCAGATCAGGCCAACCACCACCGGTGACAGCAGCACCGGATAGAAGAACATGGCGCGGAAAAAGCCACGGGCGATAATCTTGCGGTTGAGGATCAGCGCCGTCACCAGCGCCACCAGCAGCGTGCAGAGCACGTTGAAAAAGGTGAACGACACGGTGTTGTAGACGCCGGTCCAGAACAGATCCTGTTCACAGGTGGATGGCTCGGCGTAGTTGCCACAGCTCAGCAGCGTGGAAAAGTTATCCACGCCGACGTAGGGGCGTTCCCACAGCAGGATATTGGTGCCGCCGGTAAAGGCGTAGCACACCGCCAGCAGAATCGGAATAAAGACAAAAACGGCGAACAGCAGCATATTCGGCGCGATAAAAAACCACGGCATCACTTTGCGGCCACCGAGTTTTTGTAGCAGATTCACCGCTTTTTCCACTGGCGTTACCAGCTTATCGATCAGCGATCCTGCGGGCAGTAAGGCAATCTTTTTCATGTCGTCCTCTCCCGTCGCGATAATTAATGCTCGCTACCGCGCGGCAATGTGTCATCCGTTTTGCCATCGAACAGATGGCAGTACGTTGGCGGGAAGCGGACGAATACCGATTCACCCGTGGCGAACTCGCGGTGCTGCGCCAGATGGACGATCATTTCATCGTCAATGCCGCCCATTCGCCCGTAGATAAAGGTTTCATGCCCCATCATCTCGCAGCGATCGACACACAGTGCAATCCCCTCGCCTTCCTCCACCAGCTCACAGTGTGAAGGGCGAATGCCGAGCGTGACGTTCTGCCCGACGGTGCCGATAAACGGCAGCACCAGACGATTGCCGGACGGACACTGCACTTCGACGCCGTCGGTACCGGTGGCGACGATCTGCGCCGGGAACATATTCATGCGTGGGGAGCCAATGAAGCCCGCGACAAATTTGTTTTTCGGCCGATTGAACAACTCCAACGGCGTGCCAACCTGCTCGATGCGGCCAGCGTTCAGCACCACAATGCGCTGCGCCATCGTCATCGCTTCCACTTGATCGTGAGTCACGTAAATCATGGTGGTGCGCAGCTTCTGGTGCAGGCGAGACAGCTCGCCGCGCGTCTGCACGCGCAGCTTGGCATCCAGATTCGAGAGCGGTTCGTCAAACAGGAACAGGTCCGGTTCACGCACGATCGCGCGGCCAATGGCGACGCGCTGCTGCTGTCCGCCCGACAGCGCGCGCGGTCGGCGATCCAGATAAGGTTCCAACCCCAGCATACGGGCGGCTTCATCAATACGACGGATGATTTCGCCTTTGGGAAAGTGCAAGTTCTCCAGCCCGAACGCGAGGTTCTTGCGCACCGAGAGGTGCGGATAGAGCGCGTAAGACTGGAACACCATCGCAATCTTGCGCTCTGCTGGCGTGAGATCGTTCACCTTGCGGTTGTCGATCCACAGCTCGCCGCTGCTGATCTCTTCCAGCCCGGCAATCATGCGCAGCAGCGTGGATTTTCCACAGCCCGACGGGCCGACAAAAACCATGAACTCGCCGTCATGAATCGTTAAGTCCACGCCTTTGATGATGCTCACCGCACCATAACTTTTGTGGACGTTTTTTAGTTCCAGACTCGCCATTGTCAGCCCTCGCAAACAGAATCTAACTGTGCCAATAACATCAGCATGACCAGCGCCTGCCCGTAAGGCACAGCGACATTGGGAATATCGCGATAGAACTGTAAGTCGTGTCCCATCGCCGTGCCGTCCGAGACACCTTGCACCACGCCCTGCGCGTCAATCTGCGCCACCACGGCGGCATAGCCTTTTTCCAGCACGTCCTGCGGGAAGTCGCGCAGCATGCCCAGCCGCCGCGCCGTCAGAATCCCGGCAATAAACCCGGCGCTGGCGGACGTCTCCAGCGGAGAATCCGGGTCATCCAGCAGCGTGTGCCACAGGCCGGAATCGTGCTGGCAGCGCGCCAGCGTTGTCGTTTGCTGTTCCAGAATCGCTTCCAGCGTACGCAGTACCGGCGCAGACAGCTGATCCTCCGCCAGCACCCGCATTTCCGGCAGCACCAGCGTGATCCAGGCGTTGCCGCGTCCCCAGAACGCATTGGCATAGTGATGGCGACCGACGAACGTCCAGCCGTGATACCACAGCCCGCTGCGCACATCGGCCAGATAGCGCGCGTGCGTGACCAGCTGGTATTCCGCCTCTTCGATCAGATCGCGGCGGGAAAGCAATTTCCCCGCGACCACCAGAAACAGGCCCGCCATAAACAGCGTGTCGTCCCACAGCTGTCCGGTATTCGGCCGCTCTTTTACCGTATGCTGGAAGCCGCCATCCTCGGTTTTTGGCAGCGAGTGCAGCAGCCAGTCCGCCCAATCGCTCACGGTTTCGCGCCACGGTGCGGGTGCGTCCGGCTTGTCCTGACACAGCAAAGCCAGCACCAGCATCGGAGCCGTCGAGTTAATCTGGCGCGGCGGCAGCCCGGCATCCAGCTTTTGCTGATACCAGTTCGCCAGCGTCGTCAGCATGGTGTCATCCTGCGTCAGATGCGCCAGCTTCCAGAAGCCGTACAGCCCGACGCCAACTTCCCAATCCCATTCTTCAAATTGAATCGTTAGCCCGGCGTCCGATGCGTCGTCCTGCGTTACGCTGTCGATCGCTTTCAGGCGGCAAAACGCCCGCGCCACCTGCGCCAGCAGCACTTCGGTTTGTTGTCGGTTAAGTGAACCTGTCTGCATGTCATGGGTTTCCTGTGTTGAACTGCGGGACGACCGGGACATCGTCGGGGAAAAGGAAAGGCTGCTGCGCCACGCTGAATCCTGCCGCATAGCTAAAGGCCAGTTCGCCGTAATCGGGATCGTCGATACGCACGCCGTCGCTATCTTTCACCAGCGAATGCCCTCGGAAGCGGTCAGCAAACGTGGCAAATCCCTCTGCACCATCGCCGCTGTCCACGGCAACGAACCAGACGTTCTGTTCGCCATACGCCCGCAGTTCGCCTTCCGCCTGCTGGCCTGCGGTCGCAAACGGCTGCAATCCGGCGGGATTATGAAACGCGGCATAGCCGTTGCCGCCGCGCACAAAGCACCAGACATCTTCAACGATGACCTCATCCAGTGCGGTTTGCGGCAGATAAAGGTGCGTCCACGGGCGGATATCCTGTTGCAGATCGAACACCATCAGCGCGCGATTACGATGTTGCATCAGGTGCGGCAAACGTCCGTTTCCCGCCCAGTAAGAAGGACGGTGTACGCCGTCGGGACGATCTTCGCCGGGGTGGTTCACCCACAGGCGGGCGGCATAGTGTGTGCCCAGCCGCACATCCAGCAGATGCTGCTGGTGCCCATGCTCGCTGGGGTGATGATCGAAAACAGAAGAAAAGGCAACGTCGCGCTGCTTCCAGGCGATGATGCGGGCGCTGCGGTTCAGCCCTTGCACCCAGCGCGCTTCTGCGCCGTGCGGCAGTGACCAGTGCGCGATCCGATCCGTCGTTTCCGGCGGCTGATAGTCGCTCAGGCACAGCAGCGGCAGCGCAGCGCAGTGCGGAATCAGCCAGCCCTCGCCCCACATCAGCGCACACAGGCCGGACAGCTCGGTCAACATGCCGGAGCGCAGCTCTTTATCGTAGGCGCGTCCCATGGTGCCAACCGCGACGCCGTTCTGATGCACCCACGCCGTCATCAGCATGATGCGGTCAATCACCACGCGGGATTTCTCGCGTAGATCGGCGTCCTGCGCCAGCTCGTACAACGCCACCAGACCAATCAGATCGATGGGGTAATAGGCCGCCGAATTCCACTCCACCAGCCCGTGTTCCAGAATGGAATCAAACCAGCGCGTCAGGCGTTCATGGGCAATCGCCTTTTGCTCCAGACCGCGACGGCCGCTGCACGGGAAGGTGTCATCCGGGAAGTTTTGTCCGGCCAGATACTGCGCAACGTGGAAGCACAGGCAGTGGTTTTCGCTCCAGAACCACATGGTGTCGTTGCCCGGCTCATCAATCCAGTAGCGGAAACCGAGAATCGAGCTGCGCACGCGCCGCCAGTCCTGCGGCGGCAACTGCTGTCCCTGATAGCGCTGCCACAGCCAAATCAGCGGCACCAGTTGGAAATCGGCACAGTCTTCGCGACGGCTGATTTTCTGCAATGCACTATTGAGAATCGGCGCAGCGGCATCGTTGCCCTCACCGGTTTCGACAATCGCCAGCAGCCGCCCGAGGCGCTCAAAACCGTGTAACGCGGTATGGCGCAGTACCGCTTCACGCCGTGCCGCTAATGTTGGCAGCGCAGGCATCGTTTGTTCAGGCAAGCGCCCAAAGCTGAGGGTGCGCGTCAGCGTAATGCCGTTGCAGGTCGCGGCGCAGACCAGATCGTAATAGCCAACCAAGATTTTGGGTAAATCCACCTGCCAGCCCAGATTACCCGCAGGCAGCGTCTGTTTCTGCTGCCATGCGGGGACAGATTCGTTGACGTTGCCAATCAGCCGATGCGCCATCGTCACGGATTCCGGCAGCGGCTGCGTGCTATTCAGCACCAGTACGGGCGGTTGGATCAGGTTATTCTCCAGCGTCAGCCCGTTCACCCAGCCATCCAGCGCGGTCAGCTGTGCGCTGAGCGCCGCGTCTTCATCAAGCTGCCAGAAGAGCGTGTCTTCCCCCTGATAGCACAGGCTAAACAGGTAGTCGGTATCGCGCTCGCACAGCTCTTCGCTGTGCACCACCAGCGTGTTCAGCCCCGCTCTCAACGGCAGCGAGATCGCACAGGTTTGCTCGGTGTTGCGGGTAAACGGCGTAAAGCGGGTAATCGGCTCACCGTTCAGCCACAGCGTGACGCCGCCGCAGGTGCTGAGCGTAAACGGTGCCGTCTGCACGCTGTCGCTGTGGATCACGCAGCGAGCAAAGCGCTGAACGTGAACCGGACACGGCCAGAAATCGCTGAAATTCACGCTGCGGCTTTCATCGCCGCCGCTCCACATCAGCGGGAAACGTAAATCGTCCGGCAGCACCACTTCGCGCTTTGCCTCTTCCTGCAAAAAACGCACGCGACAGGGCAGTACGCCAACATCGACAAAACCGTTAATAAAGCGGTAATTCACCTTATCCGGCAGCGTATCCGGCTCGGCGAAATAACGTTTTTCCGTCAACTCGGTGATGAGAAACCGATTAATGACGCCGTTCTTCTTTAATTTCCAACCGATATTCATACGGAATCCTGTTTACGGCGTTGAAAATAAAATAACGAAAATGTATGGCTGCACTTATTTGCACTTTCGCTGTGCACGCCCTGCCAATATTTAGGGCAGCGGGTCATTCCCTGCACTGTGATATCGCAATTAGAATGCAAATTTGCATTAAATTGTCATTTGCATTCATTTATTGACATTTCGCATTAATAAATAAGATTATCGCGTTTATATATGTGATTAATATCACAAAAATGCTTTATTTAAATCAACATTTAAAATATCTTTAACCTGCTTCACATAAATCAGTCAGGGTTCTGTCCATGATTGCATGATGAAAATGACAGATGAATGCAAATTTGCATTAATTAAAAGACAGGATAAACCGCAGGAATAAAATAAGCCCGTCGCCAACGCTTGGGTATTTGCGCCATTAATCAAACCTATGATGTGGAGATGTTTATGATACGTCCCAACACCGCGTTATTTTTTTCCGCCCTTGCACTGGGGTTATTCGGCAACAGCGCGTTAGCCGCCAAAACGCAAATAACATTTTTATATAGTGACGACGATCCCGAATTAGTGCATTTCATGGAGCAGAAAGTTAAATCCTTCTCTCAAAGTAATGAACGCATTGATGTGAATTTCGTCAGCACTGGCTATAACGCGCTGCAAACACAGTTACCGATGCAGTTGGCTGCGGGCTTAGGCCCCGATATTGCTAAAACCACGCAAATGGGGCTGCTCGGCTATACGCTGGATTTACGTCCCTACTTGAAAGATCCCGCTGCATTTGAGAAACGCTACAGCGCGGGTATCGAAAAGATCATGCGCGTGAAAGGCGTGCATAAAGCGGATGCGCTGCCGGGTTTTGTCGCTTCCTGGACCGCCGACCTGCCATTTATTAACGTGACGCTGTTTGAGCAGGCGGGCGTTCCGCTACCGCAGCCGGGCTACACGATTGATGATTTGATGAAAGCCTCGAAGCTGGTCGCAGACAAAACCGGTGTGCATATTCCCTTCACCATCGACCGAAGCGGTTTTCGCTTCTCCGGCCCGGCCTACTCCTATGGCGCACGTTACGATAAAGACGGGCTGATCAACTTCCCGGATGCGGCAGCGCAGCAGTGGATTAAAGATCTGAAACGCTGGTCGGATGAAGGTGTGTTCCCGCGTGAAATGTGGGGCGCGGCGGGCGGCGGTCAGTACAAGAGCATGGCGGACGATTTCGTGAACGGCAACATCGTGACCTACTTCTCCGGCAACTGGCTGTTGAACCAGTTCAGTAAGCAGATTGGCGACGGTTTTGACTGGAAAGTGCTGCCCGCACCTTGCAAAGAGAAGTGTATTTCGATGGGCGGCGCGACTTTCATCATGCCGTTCACCACCACCAAACACCCGCAGGAAGTCGCCGAATTCATGGAATGGCTGGGCAGCGAACCGCTACAGCGTGAGATTGCCGAGCGCTTCAATATCATCGTCGGCGCGGATATTGCCGATCTGCACTACCAGACCAAAGATAAGCACGTGATCGACGGCCTGAACACTGCGCGTGAAGAGATCAAAAAGATCCCGTCTTACGTCTTTGATTGGGAACGCATGGAAAGTCTGGGCGCGAACGAACTGTACCCCATCATCCTGACGCGCTTTACCCAATACCTGAACGATCAGGTGTCGTTTGATGAGTATCTGCGCCTGACCTCAAATGATGTGAAGCGCCTCAACGAAACGATCGCGACGAATCAACAACAGCGGAAAAACGCACCGTGAAAGGGCAACTGAGGGAGATCGGCATTGATGGCGATCGCCCCTTTGATCGGGCGCAGGAGAGCACGTTGTGCGAACAGCGCTGGCCGGGGCAAAGCCGCTATCTGCTGGTCACCGGCGGTTTTACCCGGCTGCTGTACTGGCATGACGGCCTCCTGACCTGTCGCGGCAGCGATAGCTTTCCCATCGGCAACCCAGCCAGCCTGTCGCGGCTGGGGCTGTGGGCGGTGCAGGAGATGCTTCAGGCCGTTGAGGGCATCACCCCACTGACGCCACTCAGTGAAGCGCTGTTCCTGCACTTCGATAAGCATATCGATCGGGTGATCGACTGGTCAAAACAGGCGCAGGCCGCAGACTACAGCACGCTAGGACACGTTGTGCTGGCGCACCCGCAGGATGTGCTGGCGGTGCAACTGCTGACCCGCTGCGCGGGTGAGCTGGCTCTGCTGCTCAGCAGCCTGCCAGACTCGCAGACTGAAACCGTCAGTCTCAGCGGCGATCTGGCGGTTGCCTGCCTTCCCTATCTGGATTCTGGAGCACGCGCATCATGACAACATGGCTGTATGCCGGTGTAGATGGCGGCGGAACAGGCTGTCGGGCACGGATTTATCAGGCGGACGGTACGCCGCTTGGGCAGGGACACGGCGGTCGCGCCAATCTGCTGCTCGGCGTGGAGAACGTTCGCCAGTCGGTGGACGACGCTATCGCGCAGGCGTTGAAGCACAGCGGACTGTCACCGGATGACGTATCCCGGCTGAAAGTCGGGCTGGCACTCGCCAGCGCAGAACACCGCGCCGCCTATGATGCCTTTCTGGCGTTGCCGCATCCTTACGCCGCTCAGGTGCTCAATACCGATGCGCTGGGCGCCTGTCTGGCGGTCAACCAAGGGAAAGATGCGGGCGTAGTGATTGCCGGCACGGGTTCCTGCGGGCTGGCGTGGCAAAACCGGACGATTACCGCCTACGGCGGCCATGAATTCCCTATTTCCGATCAGGGCAGCGGCGCACGGCTTGGGCTAGCGGCACTGCAACATACCTATGATGTGCTGCAAGGCTGGTGCGCGCCGTCTGCGCTCAGTCAGCGCATCGACGATTTCTTTTCCGCCCGCGTAGCGCCCACACAGGCCGCGAACACGCTCGACGCGCTACAGACGTTTAGTCAGCAGGCGAAACCGGGCGACTATGCGCAGTTCGCCCGCCACGTATTTGACTGCGCTCAGCAGGACGATACCGTTTCTCACGCGCTACTGGCGCAGACGGCCAGCGAAATCGGCCTGCTGTTGGCCGCCGTGGCACGCCATACGCCTCCCCGCCTGTCGCTCATGGGCAGCATCGGCTTACATATTCGCCCGTGGCTAGCGGACGAGTGGCAATCCCAACTCGCCGCCCCGATGGGCGATGCACTCGACGGCGCACGATTGATTGCCTGTCATGATTATGCGTTATACCGCTAGTCCTTTGGGTTCGACCAGCAACCCCACCTATGGAGATAGTCATGGAATCACTCACTCGCAGAACCTTCGTCAAGCTCGGTGCAGGCAGCGCTATTACGCTGGCTGGCGGCTTTTTTCACGCTAACGGCGAATCAGCTGTACCCGCTGGGCCGCTACGTATTGCCATTATTTCGGATGTTCACGTTCATAATATCTACGGTAACTACGATTTTGACGGCCTGCCCGATGCGCAGACGGGAAAGACGCTGACCATTCGCACCCTGAAAGATTCGGTGAATTCGACCCGTATCTTCAACGAGCCCTACTTTGCGCTGCTGGCGGCGCTGGACGAACTGGCAAAACAGCAGGTGAAATACGTGGTGCTGTCCGGCGATTATTCTGATGACGGCCAACAGCCTACCGTTGAAGGCATTGCCGCCATCCTGACACAGTATGAGCAGCGTCACGGGATGCGCTTTTTCGCCACACCAGGCAATCATGATATCAACCGCCCACAGGGGGATGACTCGTGGGAAAGAATGCTCAACGCCGACGGCACCAGCACTCTGTTAAGCAGTAAACCCGGCGTTAAACTGGGTGACGCGCAGTCGCTGATTGTCACGGCCAAGATGCAGGCGCTCGGCTATGAGCGCGGCCTGCCGCTGATGAAGCCGTTTGGTTTCTTTAAACGCGACGATTTTCTGCACTGGGAAACGCCGTTTGGTGACAGTGATGAACTCAGTCAGCGTCAGTATCTCGCCCGTTCGCCGGACGGCAGCAAACAGTGGAACATCGTAGACGCCTCCTATCTGGTGGAGCCGGAAGCCGGACTGTGGCTGCTTTCCATTGACGCCAACGTGTATCAGGTTAAAAACGGCCCGGAAAAACGTGAGGAGATCAAAGGCTACTCCACCAGCAGCGACACGGGCTGGAACGCCTTGTTGACGGAAAAGCCGTTCATGCTGCCGTGGGTGAAATCGGTAGTGCAACGGGCGAAAGCGCAGAACAAGAAGCTGCTGGTGTTCTCGCACTATCCGCTGGTCGATTTTCTCGACGGCACGGTAGAAGATGAAAAACAGCTCTTTGGCAGCAACAGCTTCATTAAACGCACGCCGCGGCCAGAGGTCGCCGAACAGGCGCTGGCAGCCGGAATCCGTCTGCATTTCAGCGGCCACCTGCACGTTAACGACACTGGCGTGTATCGCGGGTCACAAGGCACACTGGTGAATGTCGCGGTGCCATCGCTGGCCGCTTACCCGCCCGCAATGAAGCTAGCAACGCTACATAGCGACCGAGTAGATATTGATACGCTGGTACTGCGCAACGTGCCGCAGTTTAACCATCTGTTTCCGTTTTATCAGAAAGAGTTGGATCGCACCGGCGAGCCGCTGGGTGATATTCTGAAAAGCCGCGACTATTACGACTTCCTGCACCATCATCTGGCGCTGTTGGTACGTCAGCGTTTCCTAGTGAAAGACTGGCCAGAAGATTTATCGCCTCTCATCAATACCCTGAACTGCGGCGATCTACTGTGGATTGCACAGCAACAGGAACCGCTCAGCGCCAAAGCACTCCCCGACGTCGCCGAGCGTAAACCGAAGGCAATCGCAGGCACCGAAGGGTTACAGGATATTTCCCTGCTCACGCTGGTGACCGACTGGTACTGTCTGCGCAACGGCAGCGATCTCGCCTGGCAGGATATTCCAGCTGCGCGGGTGAAACTGTATCGCGCACTGCTGGCGGCCTACACGCCAACGACCGCACTGCCGCCAGACAGCCTGCAACACCGCTTCGGCCTGATGCTGAAAATCCTCGCCGGTTATATTAATGACGAGCCTGCGACTCGCTTTGTAGTTGATATGCAGGGGAATTTTTTAACGGTATAAGATTTTCTCTTTCGGTGGCGGCTTCGTACGCCACGCTAAAGATAAAACTGAGCCAACTCATATTGCTCACGGGTCTTCTCTTCACGGCGTAAAAAATTATGCTGAGGTGAACATGAACGCCGAGTGAGCGGCATGGACGCCGCGAAAGCCAGTGCCGCGTCGGACAAAAATGTCAGAGACATTTTTGAACAGTACTTGTGCTGGCCCGAAGGGCGAGCCCCATTTATGGGGCGAGTAAACGCGTCACTGGCGGCTCGAAAAGCGGGCATGGGCACCGAAGGCACCGCGTTAGCGGCATAATTTCCGCCAAAAGCCGGGGTTCATAGGGGGCTGGCGTAGCCCCCTATGTCGGGCGCGTGCTACGACGTAGCATGAAGATAACAGTGCTTGAAGCGCACGAAATATTGCCCCCTGCCTCATCAATCACACCCAATCGACTTACATAATTTTTTACCTATTCCCTCTGTCGTCATCGTCAAAAAATGATATGTTATAATATAACAATTCAATTTTTAACCGATGATAATGACAAGTTTTTACTCCCTCTCCGCGCTGAAGCGCGTGTTACTGATTTCCCTGCTGTTAGCACTGTTGTGGCTATTCGTCGGGTGGGCGGTGATGCTGCCATGATTACTTTACAGGAACTGGCTTTTGGCTACCGTGGACAACCGCCATTAGGTACGCTCAGCGGGTGTTTTCATCAGGGATCGTTGACGGCAATGATTGGCGCGAACGGTACGGGGAAATCGACCCTGCTGAAAACGCTGGCGGGGTTGCTGCCGCCGCTTTACGGTACGTTCAGCCTCGGAGCGAGTAGCCAAGAGAATGCTATCGGCTATCTGCCACAGCTCTCCGAATTCGATCGGCAGTTTCCTATTAACGTGCGCGATCTGGTGCTGATGGGTTCACTGCCCCATCGCGGCTTGTTACGGAGTATTAACGCCAACTGGCACCGCAAAGCCACTGATGCACTCGACGCCGTCTCAATGGGAGATTTCGCCAATCGTCATATTGGCGTCCTTTCCGGCGGGCAGCTACAGCGCGTGCTCTTCGCGCGACTGCTGCTGACACAGGCTCCCATCATTCTGCTGGACGAGCCTTTTACCGGCGTCGATAGCCAAACCACGAAAACGCTCTTGCAGATTATCGAACAGCTTCACGCCGAAGGCAGAACCATTCTTACCGTGTTGCACGATCTGGAACTGGTTAATCAGCATTTTCCAACTATCTTGCACCTTACCCCAGATGGCCATCGCTGGGGAGATGCCCATCCCATATTACATAGCCTGCGCAAGGCGGAAAGTGATACGCCAACGCTCAGGATCGTCACGTCATGATGCTATTTCATCTTATTACTTCTCCGTTTACCGAATTTGGTTTTATGCGCCGTGCGCTGGTCGGTTGTCTGGTCATCACGCTGAGCGCCGCGCCATTGGGCTGCTTCCTGCTGTTGCGACGCATGAGCTTGATTGGTGATGCGCTGTCACATGCGGTGTTACCCGGCGTCGCCATCGGCTACCTCATTTCGGGGATGTCGCTGCTGGCGATGGGCATTGGCGGCTTCATTGCCGGGCTGTCCGTCGCCATGCTCTCTGGCTTCGTCACCCGCCACACGGAATTGAAAGAGGATGCCAGCTTTGCTGGATTTTACCTCGGTTCGCTGGCGCTCGGCGTGACGTTGGTTTCACTGCGCGGCTCCAGCGTCGATCTGCTGCATGTGCTGTTCGGATCGATTCTGGCGGTAGATCGCGCGGCACTGATCGACATTGCACTGATTGGCTCTGCCTCCTTGCTGGTACTGGCCGCTCTCTATCGGGCGCTGGTGATTGAATCATTTGACGTGACCTTCCTGCGCATGAACTCAGGGCGGTATCGGGCATTGATCCACGGCCTGTTTCTGTCGCTGGTAGTGCTCAATCTGGTTGCCGGGTTCCAACTGCTAGGCACGCTGATGACGGTCGGCATGATGATGCTGCCAGCCGCCAGCGCACGGTTCTGGACGCAGCGCCTGCCCGCAATGCTCGGCATCGCAGTGCTGCAAGGAATGATTGCCAGCCTGATCGGGCTGCTGTGGTCTTACTATGCCGAGTTGCCTGCTGGCCCCGCCATCATCCTGACGATGACGCTGTTTTTCTGTTTCTCGGTCTGTGTTGGTCACCACGGCGGGCTGTTACGCCTGCGTCGTTGACCGATCCATTTCGTTATCTGCAACTGTCTGTGAGGGAAAAATGAAACGTTCACTATTAGCTATCGCGTTATCCGGCCTGCTGCTTAGCCCACTGGCGATGGCAAAAAATCTTGATGTAGTTGCCAGCTTTTCCGTACTTGGCGATATGGTCAGCCACATCGGCGGCGATCGTGTTACCGTGACCGATCTGGTGAAACCGAATGGCGATCCGCATGAGTTTGAACCGTCGCCAAAAGACAGTAAAACGCTGGCTAGCGCCGATCTGGTTTTCGTTAATGGTCTAGGCTTAGAAGGCTGGATCGACAGACTGGTCACCGCATCTGGCTATCATGGCGACGTTATTACAGCCTCCAACGGGATTGAAACACGCTCAATGGTGGAAGACGGCAAAACGGAAACCGATCCGCATGCCTGGAACAGCATGAGCAACGGCGTGATCTACGCACACAATATCGTCAATGCGCTGGCAAAAGCCGATCCTGCCAATGCCGATTACTATCGTCAGCAGGGAGAAGCCTACATCACACAGCTACAGGAGCTGGATCGCTACGCGAAGAAAACCTTTGCCGCTATCCCGCCAGAAAAGCGCAAGGTGCTGACCAGCCATGACGCATTCGGCTACTTCAGTCAGGCCTATGGCGTGAAGTTCCTGTCGCCGGTGGGCTACTCTACCGAATCTGAAGCCAGCAGCAAAAAAGTGGCCTCGCTGATTAAGCAAATCAAGCAAGAGAAGGTGAAAAGCTACTTCATTGAGAACCAGACCGATGGGCGTCTGGTGAAGCAAATCGCCAATGCCAGCGGCGCACAGCCCGGCGGTGAACTGTACCCTGAAGCCCTGACCGACGCGTCCGGCCCGGCAGCGACCTATACGAGCGCGTTTAAGCACAACGTCGATACCCTCGTCGCCAGCATGAAATAAGCCCCGCGCCTGCTAACGCCAGACGGCCAAGAGAAATAGACAAGGGCAGCAATGCCGGGAAACTTCCCGCCAGACGCTGCCCTTAATGTTATGCACGCTGTTGGTACAGCCGAACGTTAATTGGATACCAGTTGTACCACCACCAGCCTTCCCCCCTCTTGGGTGGAAAGCACAAACTGTGCGCCGTCCGTCAACGCCAGTTTATCCCCGATAGCGACCCTCTGTTTATCAGGTAATGACATCAACTCATCAATACCTTCATTCACCAGCCACCATTGGTCATTATGAAAAACAAAATAACCCACACGTTTCTTCTGTTCTGGCGTCGTGCGCTCATTGGGGGCAATCAGGCGATTAACATGCCAGGCATACAGGGACTGGCCGTTCCAGACCATCAGACGGTGGTCATCAGGGCGATAGCTCCCTGTTTTACGCGAAGAATACAGGTTGAGTATCGGCAGCTTGCCTTTATACGGCGTACCGCAATAAGGGCATGAGGGCTGAGTCTTACCCGAAAAGACATACCATTCCTGTTCGCACGCTGAGTTCTGGCACGGCTGGATAAGATCGACCGTTTTCACCAGTGCCGTTTCCCACTCATCCGCCGTCGGACGCTTGGCTGGCTCATGCAAACCGGTAATAAATGCTTTCTCAAACAGAGGCGTAAGATAAGGCCCCAAAATGGTAAAAGGGATCTTATCCGTATCCGCCCATGGCAGGGACGACGGACTGATTTGGCCGAGCTTAACCGCATTGCTGCGGTCTGTCGGATGTTCGATAAACAGCGCCCTTTCCCCCATGGACAGGGATTCGTCCCGCATCTCATCATCCATATCATGAATTTTACCACCCCGTAGCGGGTGCCGGTAAAACAGATACATGTAGATCAATACGGCTAACGCATGGCGATCGGTACTGATGCTAGGCAGAATCCGATTGGCATCTTCTTTCGCCAGATGCGTCGTTTTCACCACTTCGGGGGCAATAAAGTCCGGCGTACCCACGACGTCCGGTGGATATTTCCCCGGCACCACCAGACCATCGATATCGATCACGCAGGCATGACCCGCTTCGGGATCAACCAGCACGTTCTTATAACTGAGATCGCTATGGCACAGACCGGCGGCGTGCATACGGCGTACTGCCCGAGTCAATAGCAAGCAGACTTTTAGGTAATTCAGCAGGTTACCGCGCTCACGCGGATCGAGAAATTTATTCTGGTTATTCGCACTGGCGAACCATTTTCCTTCTTTTTCTCGCCCTTTGATGCCAAGAAAATCATTATTCTTGGAACCATACTTAAAGAAAAAGTGGCTGTGGTAGGTTGGCACCACAATACCAATTCGCCCCTCGTGTTCAACCACGCTGGTCGGCCAGCAGAACAGATCTTGCCAATATTCGCCGCCCGCCTGCTCAAAAATACTTTGCCGATAGCGGCCGGTGATCATCGCAATTCGCTCTTTCGCCTGCTCATTCTGTGGCTTTTTATAGAAAGCCACCACGTAGGTCTTGTCGGGAGAGAAATAGACATCTTTCATCGAACCCGAACCGATGACTTCGTCAACGTACTGGACGAGCTCGCCATCTCGGGTGGTACAACTAATAATATTAGCCATTTATTATCACCAGCAATCCATTTCTGAGACTCACCATGCCACGACAATCGTCCGGTCATCATGGTTTCCGGGCGAGAAAAAGTTTAGCCACTCAGTCAGTTGTTCTGCCGCCTGTTCGCTGTCATTCAGGCAAGGAGCAATGTCGGCAATCAGTGCATCCCATTTTGCCGCGTTTTGTAGCCCGTTATCCGTTTCAAAATAGGGATCGGATACCCCATCGGTCATCAGGATCAGGTGCGAAATATCGCTCCATTTACCAATAATAACGCGTTTACTAAATTGAGGGTCTTGCACGGCATCCTGATCCAGAAAGCGAGTTTGCCCGGCATATTCACCACTATCCGGCATGCCTAATAGACGGACTTTCCCCGCGGGTCCATAGGCGGCGATAGCACCGTCTCCTAACCAGAACGACGCGGCAAATAACCCATCATCCGTGCGTAACGCAACCGTCGCTAGCAGCGTGGTGGAGTAGGATTTAATGCTTTCGCTTGTTTCCAGCGCTTCGCCGTGGATCTTATGCACCGCAAGCTGTGCGGCCTTATGAAATTGGCTGACAAAGAAGGTGCCGACCTCCCGCTGATCTTCCGGCGTCCAATCGGCGATCGCGCGCTTTAACCCTGACGCCGATTCCCCTGCCAGTTGCCGCGCTAAATAGTCGCCAACCACCGCCGTGACCAGCCGAGATCCCTGCCGAGAATTTTTCGCGCTCCCAGCACCGTCAGCAACCAACAGGACACTCCAACCGCTGTCGTTGTCGTGCGCGATAAAATAGTCATCATCACGAAACGTACCGACATGTTCATGCGAACGTCCTCGGCGGCTGGCGGCAACAATGTTAACGCCCGGCAACCGAATCGCCTGTTGCGCCATGTTCGCTTTAAAATAACGATCGTCTGCGGGGGGATCGATGATTTTCCATAGGCTGCGCGGATCGGGATTCACGATCAAGAGTACCTTTGTGACTCCCACCGTCGCGGTTCCGCATGACCAGTGGACAGCAATTTCCCAATCACCACTTCGTGTCGGCATGCCCACCAACGCAGCAGCCTCGCGGTCGAATTGCAACCCGATCGCTTCGCTAAACACCACCTCCTGCACATCAGGCTTCATCCCGTTATCAAGGCTAATCTCAATGGGAGAGTTAAAGGGTGTACCGACGCGGGCATTCGCGATATTAACTTTTGCTTGTGGCAGACTCACTGCCGCTGGAGGTGCTTTATTACTCAGGCTCGGTGTGGGAACTTGCCCAGGTTTTAGCGCATTTACCGTGGCTGGGCGAGCTTGTGCGGCATTCAACTCTGCAAACGACATCGCTTCCCATTGTGCTTTTTCCACGTTCTCCTGTTCCACAGGCACCGGCGGTGGCTCTACGGCTTCTGGTGCCGCTATCTCAGGGGAAATAACCTCGTCCTGTACCGATACAGTGGCCATATCCTGTGATATCTCCACGGCATCCGGCTGCGTAATAACAGCGTCCGCCGATGTCTCTAAGGCTTCAACAGCGTCAGGCTTCACGCTCTGAGGGGCATTATTTCCTATAGGATCATCGTTTTCTGTAGAACCACGGCTTCCTGTAGCGTCACCGCTTTCTGTAATAGAAAGAGGCGGTGCGATACTTTCCGCTTTGAGCATGACCTGTTCACGCAGTTTGTCTAACAGTGCGCGTAGCTCAGCATCATCGCCCCACGCGTTAACTTCAGCGTTGGGAAACGTTTTTCCTGCCTGCTGCAAAATCAGCGCGAAGATCTGGAGATTCAGACGGACATCACTATCCATTAGCCCCTCCCGCGATTGACATCGAAATCATCCACACCGCCGTTTTCACTAAAGCTAATGTTATGATTGCACCAAGGGCATATCACAGTTTCTGGCCCGTTAATGCACAGCAGTTTTCCGCAGGAACACATCGCAAAAGCACTGGCATTACCGCAGTGGGGGCAACCCGGCGCGCCGTGTAATTCGCTCGTGTTTACTTGCAGCGCAGAGGCTCTGGCATCACTCCAGGCAAAATAATCTTCATCTATCGGGAAACAGCCCGCCAGATTAAATCCGTTGATATTGAGCTTAAAATTGAGGGACGACAGGTTAACGTTGGGGCGCTCATACTTCATCAGATAGGGGCGGCGAGATTTGTTGCAGCGGCCAACCAGAATGACACAGTTCTCATCATACGCCCGCGCAACCTCATCCTTAGCCAGCCGAACAATAGACTCATTATTCGACAACAACGGTGGCGCATCTTCCCCGACGCTGCGGCTATGGGCAGTGACAGACGCGGTGATCCATTTGATAAAGCGGGTGAAATCCCCTTCTTGCGCCTCAGTAAACAGCAATACATTTTCGGTGAGTTGGCGCAATGTATTCAAATCGGCAGAGGCTCCCAGACCAATCGCGATCAGGTTGACCTTATTAGCGTAGTGCTGTTTCCAACGTGTAATCTCCGGTGCGGTATCATCCGTCGGGCGACCATCTGTCAGCAGATAGACCACGGGTTTCCAGTCACCTTTACGCTCTTGCGTCGTCTTTCTTACTTGTTCATCGATCTGTTTAGTCAATTCCCGCAGCGCAGCGCCAAGGCTGGTGCCGCCGCCTAACGGCAGACGCGGTGGATAGAATGATACCACCTCCACCAAGGGAACGATGGTTTGCGCCACACCGGCAAAAGCGATGACGGAAATCCAAGCCGTTTCGAGGGCGTGAGGATCTTTTTTCAAATCGCTAACGATAGCCTGTAGGCCATCGTTCATTTTCTTCAGATTATCTCCGATCATCGACTCCGAGCAGTCGAGAACGAAGAAAACGGGTAGTCGTCTCATAACAGACACCTTTATTAAGCCAATAGCCTGTAAGCGAATCACCTTCGCAGCAAGCACTGCTATGGGTTTAAATGTGAGCGTGGTCGCTAAATAAAAGGCAAGGTTCCCTGTCGGGAGCCCTGCCTTGACGTCACAGAACCAGCTGTATTTCGGGAGGCGGAGGCGGTAGGTTATCCTGACCCGCCGTGACGCCGGAGCTGGTGCTGCCGGACGCGACGCTCGCAGAAACCCATTTGAAGAAACCGGCAAACGCCGTAGAGTCCAGCGTTTCTAAGGCCACCACTTGGTTGGTCAGTTTTTTCAGGTGTTCATGCTTGGCTTTCGGCCCAACCGCACAGGCAATGATCGAACCGAAGGCACGCTTTTTGACTTCGGTCACGGCTTCATCATACGCGTAGGCGTCAGAAGGGCTACCGTCCGTCATGAGGAATACCAGAGGACGCCAGTCGCCTTTCTGATCGCCATCGGAGCGTTTGACATCGCGATCGACGGACTGGATCAAACACTCAAGGGCCGCCCCCGTAAAGGTGCCACCCGCGCTGGGAACCACGATATCGGTAAACTGGAAATCTTCCAGCGGCGTCAACGGGATAAACTCTCGCGCGTCATTGTCGTAGGTGATGATCGAGATATGGACGCTTTCTAGCGCGTAAGGGTCCTGACGCAGTGCGCTGAGCATGGCCTGAATCCCCACATTGACCGCATGAATGGACTCGCCGCGCATTGAGCCTGAAGTATCAATCAAGAGATAAACAGGTAGCCGCCTCATTTACAGGTAGCTCTTTAAATGTGTAATAAAGCTATCTGAATCGGAAGGTTCACCGATAGCACAGAGTTTCCAACCCGTGCCTTCGCGCACCAGTTCGGCAAATACCATAGAGCATTGTTGGTTAAATGCAGGCCCGCCGGAAAGATCAAAACGCGCCATTTCTACATTCTTGGCATCGACAGCGCGAATAAACGCGTTCTTCACTTTACCAAAATGCTGTTGCTGTTCCTGACCGTTATAAATTTGGACGATAAAAACAATTTTTTCGTATTTGGCATCCAGCGTATTCAGGTTAGCGATGATTTGCTCATCGTCGCCATCCCCCGCTCCGGTGCGGTTGTCGCCAGTTAACCAGATTTGACCTGAGTGGTGCCGCTGGTTATTGAAAAAGATCACATCCCCGTTATCCAACGTGGGGCGGCCATCTTCTATCTGCCCCAAATCAACCACTTTTCCTTCGGCATTGCACAGGAAAGCGATAACATCGAGATCATACTCATCTTCTGTTTTCTTACCAAATATTCCCCCCAGGAAGCCTTTTTTCTCTTCGCTAATGTCCCACCCCAGACCGATGGTGACAGAGGAGAGATCAAATTCATTCTTCTTGAGGCTAACACTTTGTCCTTTACGCAAACTGACTGACATACAGTCTCCTTGTTTTTGATAATAGAATTAGAGCACTACATTCACTTCTGGCGGCGGTGGGGGGAGATCGTCAAGGCCTATAACGTCTTTTTTACCCGACTCCACTTTTTGGCTTCCCACAGAAATACTCGCCGATACCCACTTGAAAAATGCTTTGATGGCGTTCGAATCCGCCGTATCAAGCTGTAAAACGATTTCGGTAATTTCCTGTAAAACCTTTGTTTCTGCGACTTGCCCAGCGGCACAGGCGACAACGACGCCAGTACGCGCCGACTTAAAGTCAGCGACACCTTTACGCCAGTCATCCGTTGGTGCACCATCAGTCATGATGAAGACCAGTGGACGCCAGTCACCCTTCGTTTCCGCCGTAGTTTTCTGAACCTCGCGTTCAATAGCCTGAGCCACCAGCGATAGCGCCTCACCCAGAGCGGTCGTTCCATTCGCAACCAGATCGGGGGATTTGAAAGTAAGCAGGTCAGTTAGCGGTACAACTTGGCGGGCGGAGGTATCAAAGGTAATGACGGAAACATAAGCGGTTTCCAACGCGTAGGGGTCTTGTCGCAACGTCGTGAGTAACGTCTGTACCCCATTTTTGACGGCTTCAATTGGCTCACCGTGCATAGAACCAGAGGTATCCAACAACAAATAGACGGGTAGTCTTCGCATATCATCAATCCGTTTATCTTATGCATAATATGATGGAGATATCATAATCCTTCTGGTTGTTATCTCAACAAAAAATGCGCACCACCAACCTAATGCTGATCGTTTAAGAAGCGAGATACACGGGGCGACCACAGGGGTGAGGCCTCCCTGCGGGAACCTCCCCCTGTGTTTCCCCTTATAACGGGCTTAAGTAAACAGCGTTACATCACCAACCCGCAGAATTGAGAGGGTTGAATGGGATGTGGTTCAGGAGGATAACGGGAAGACGTGGGGCTTATTTTCGCGGTGGTAAAGACGTACGAATCAGTTCATCAGCACATTTACCGATCAGCATTTCCACCGCTTCGCTGCGCGTAACGTCTTTCAGGCCTGCAAGCGTATCGATTTTACGCAGCACCGACATCCTTAATGACAGGGAAACGGCCTTCTTTTTTTCTTTATCCAGAAAGACCCGGCTAACCGTTTCTTCTTCTTTCAACTCGGCATTGGACTCAAGCGCTTGCGCCATACGACGCAGTTCTTTTTTATCAAGCTGGCCGGGATGAATCATCTGATAAGCATGCAGAGATTTACTGTACTTTATCTCAGCTGAGTAGGCACTTCTCAACTCTTTCAGTACCCGAGTCAATGTGGGTTCCGAACAGTCCAACATCGTGATGATCTGCTTTGCGGCAACGGGTTTTCCTGCCCCTAGAATTTTGGCAAGACGGTAAACACGAACCTGACGGGTGCTTAGTTGCATAAGAAATCACACCCTGTATTCCAGGACAACGATCGTATGGGCTGAAAAATAAGTGTGTTCACTAACATTCTTCTGAGGACTCTCTCATGCTAATCGTTGTTAACTAAAGAATTATCAATCGTACCGCAGCCCTTTATGCTGGGGTAATTGCCGCCTCGCCGTCATTTCCGAGCGTGGGCAGACGATGTAGGTGACAGCGAATAAACGCGCGCTCCCGCATCCTTAAGTAAAATTTTAATCGTTTTTCACTCTAACAGACAAATTTTCAACGTGAGATAAACCAGAAACACTATCGAACAACGCCCCCACTCAAAATAGGGCGTATAGCCTATCAACCGCCTCAATGATTATGGGTCGCAACGATAAGGCGAGCTCCCAGGTTTTGCTCTGATGCAATGCCATAGACCTTCGCTCGTTCCAAAATTCCCGATGCCCAGCGGCGATGCGTGGCAGGTTCGCACATCGATCCCTGAGATTTAAAAACTGCCTGGCTGGAATTCAGAATGCGCAACGCATCCGCATAATCAGTCGCGGACACCATCAGCGCCTGCTCAATGATATCGATTTGATTGGGATGAATAGCCGTTTTGCCGACCAATCCGTGCGCCATATCCAACGCCAGCTCACGCGACATGATGTGATGGTCATCAATATGTTCACAGACTGGCGCGGTCAACGCGAAATTACGTGCTGCAAATATCGAGACCAACATTTTGATCACGTATCCCATCGGTCCATCATATAAAGTCAGATGGCGTGACCGCCGCAGTGAGATCACATTCATCAGATCGTTGCCGCCAATACGCAAGGCAATAATGCGCTCATGGCAGGGATGAGACTGGAGCTGAGTGGCTAATTCACGCATCTGCACCACGTCAAAAACGTCTTCAGTTTCCAGTGTCGGCATCATGCAAAGCTCGCTGTTCCGCACCACCTCCCACCACTGTGGCAAAGAAGCCAGGGTAAATTTGGGCAACACCAGCCCATCCAGCGGACTCAAGTCCATTTCATGCGCAAGCCAGCGGCCCATCTCAGCGTCGCGCGGACGAACAAAAACCAACGGCCAGTCGGTTTTTCCATGAGCCTGTTTCGCCTGCGCTAATGTCGTCAAAAGCTCACGAAGCCGTAACAGCGCCAGAGGGACATCGCTTTCCGCGACGGCATCTTCAAGGCAAATAACCAGCGAGCGCAGTCCGCTAATTTTATCGGTCAAAATAACGTCAGCGATATCGGCACGCGTCGCGGGCATATAGAGCGTCGCACCTAAATTCCAGGGAGAAAGCCTTTTATTCATCAGTGCACCTTTTTGATAATGGTAACCGCACGGTACTGACCGATTTCATCGCCGACTTCAGTAATAGTGATGCCCTTTTCCTTCGCAAGATACACCAACAGCGCAACATCCGGGTCGTCCAGCGTTTGTACCAGGACATGATCCGGCACCCGGCGTAGCACCGCGCGGGTCGCTTCAGCAATACCGGGTTTGATTCTATTGATGCTATCGATGCCATAGCGCTCAGCCAGAGTGCGGATCACCCTTTCACTCTGTTGTTGAAGATCGCGTTGCCGTTCAGGCAGTGATTCACTGCATGGCTGAACTACAGGGGAGGTAGTACGACGCAGCGCCTCGACGGTATCCGCCAGCATTTGGCTACACTCATAGCGCTCAAGGTGCTCGCATATCACGCAGCCGTGTAGCCCTTCCGCCGACCACAGCGATCGGGATATCAGACCCGAAACAGGGGCTCCCATAATCCCAAACGGAATCAGCCAGTCATCATTACTCGCCGACAGCCAGGCACAGCCGCAGGGGTCCGCCAGTACTACCAGACGTGGCCGTTCGGGATACCCTTCTCTTCCCTTCAGGGATCGGATCAACTCTCCCGTGATAGCGCCTTTACCGGTCCAGCCATCAACAAACACAATTCCTTCGCTGCCGTGACGCGCTTCAATCCATCCCAGCGCGGTTTTATCAATCCCCCGATCGCGGATAATGCTGATGCCATAGTGGTAAGATGTTTTTCCCATGGCGCGCAGTGCTCGATGCAACATCACGCCCAGAGGAACACCGGCACGCACCAAGCTAGTCAATATCACTGGCGTATCGGCAAAACGCTGTGCCAGCGTTTGCGCAAGCATCTGCACCTCGCGCGCCAAACGTGCGCCCTCTTGTTCAAGCGCGCGGGAGAAAAGCTCAAGGTGCCAGACCGTCGGTTCCGGTTCCTGGCTCAGCATGTCTGAATAGTGCTTAGCGCCCGACTGAATCAGCCGTTCCTTCTCTTCCACGGGCGTCACGTCTATCTCGACAGGCTGAAGCAAAAAATGGATATCGTTTGGCAAGTAGGAGCCAGAGAAAGGCGTGATGTCGTCATGCATCTTGGGCATCTCCGAAAATGCGGCGAGCGATTGCCTCGGCAAACTGACTTTGCCGAGGCAATCCGTACCAGGTGCAAAGCGTCATAAAGCGATGATCGCTGAGACTATCGCCCAAACCAATCACGGGAAAGGTGCCTCGTTCCGCACGTAATTTGTTGAGTAAATAGGTCACTGCGTGCCCTTTTTCTACCGGATCAGGTAACCAGGCCACGTTGTTGCTGTTGCGATGCAGATAAAAACCCGCTGTTGGATAGCGCTGCTCTATTTCATCAGCAATGGCGTAGAGTTCTTCGATTCTGGTGCTATCGCGGTGCTTCATCACCAGATAAATCGGCGTATCGCCATATTCGTAATTAATTCGCGCCCAGCCGTTAATATTGCGCTCTGCCATCAGTTCGGTGATACCGTGCTGCATCGTGTGAAGCTGCTCCGCATACGGTGCCAACGCAGTCAGTATCTGCGCTTTCCAGACAGGCTCAGGTTCCCCTTCTGGGGTAAGAATGACAGCACCATGCGTGGTAACGGCCCAGGAACGGAAAGGGATGGTCACACGGGCAATTTCCTCCGTGCCGCGTGCCGTCACGGGGATCAGCTCCGCGTATTCCAGCATCCAGTCCACCAGCATGGCCTGTTCTTCGGTCATAAAACTGCGCGGCGTCAGGCTAGGGTCCAACGCTCCCGTACGATAAGGTTCAAGCGCCAACTCATTCACCATCTTACGTCGCGTCTGAAACAACGTATCGTCAAGATCGGAAAAAATAACGGGCTTAGTCATAGCTGATAATCTCCACGCTGGGCGCTACCGTCGCCAGCGCATCGAGTAATTGGGGATCGACACTCTCTGGCGGCGTTTCCACGCAGATCAGAATACGATCGAAACGTTGATGCATAACGTTGTAGACAAAATTTGCAATGCCTAGCCCGTAATTGTCATTGAACGTTATCGCCGACTGAATGGCGAATCCCGTTGCGATAGGGGATCGCGTGGTAGAGCCGAACTTAACGTCAGCCCCTTGAGCCTGCAAATGCTCTGCCAGTAAAAAAGGTTCCCAAACAAACTCACTACTGCCCAGAACCAATATTTTTTCACTCGGCACGACACGCAAATCACGCCCTAAATCTCCCGCAGGTTCGGCCATGCCCAAGCGTCCCCAGCTCTGTTTTCCCGTGATAGCAACGTTACCGCGCGCCGTGACGTTCACCGTCGGCATGATTGGAAGAGGTGCATCAGGTTTGGGCACCCATTGCCAGTCGCCCTGAACCAAAGAAATGGAATGAAGCGGTAAAGGACAACGCTGTGCGAGCGCACTACCGCTCCAGTCGGTCAGCGTTACAGCAAACACCTGCTGCAAGTGCGTAAGCCATGCGGTTTCTCGCAGAGCGGCCAGTAAATTAATGAACGTATTGCCCGTCGTCGCTTCGTCATCAATCAGTATCAGGGTACGTGCTTCACGCACGCGGCGACGTAACTGCTCATCTTCTGGGAGATAGATTAAGTGATCGGTGGCATGACTATGCGCTTCCTTAAACTCACAGAGCAATTCAGCGTCTTGCGGGTGGCGGGTGGAGGTCAAATAAACTGACTCACTGACCCGCTGCCTTACCTCATCAAAAACACCTGCACCTAAGCCTACTGCCGTTTCGGCCATACCGATAAACAGCACTGGCCCCTCGATAGAAGCTGGGATCTGCTCTGCAAGCTGGCGATACACACCGCGCATCGTCGCGGGAGAGACAGGAATGTGTCGCCCTAGTACCTTGCTAACAAACAGGAAAGCACGCTTAGGGTTACGACGTTCAGCAATATCAAACAAAGTATCCAGCGCCGCCGCGCCGCCGGTTGGCGTAACGCTGAGTGTGCCGCAGGAAAGGTGACGGGTATAAACAGGCTGTTGTGGAATGGGTGACATCGCGGCTTACCCTTCCTGAAGTCGGTTAGATAACGTAGTCTGGTAGCGGACAACGTCGGTGATGGTACGCACTGTCGCGGGCTCAAAGGCCTCCGCTGCCAGTTCAGCCACCTGCTGCGTATTCAGCAATTCCAACTGGCGCAGGGCGAAGAGCCCAGGCAGGTTGACGCCACTAAAACGGGTATAACCAATCCCCCCAGAAGGGCGCATGTTAATCTCAAGCAGTTGAGGGACGCCATCATCATTGTGGCGGGTCTGCACGTTGACTAACCCATCCGCTTGCATCGACTCCGCACAGGCAATAGCGAGCTGGTAAGCTTCGCCGCTGTTTTCCAGATATTGCAGCGCACCGGCCTTACGCCGTGCCACTGCGGCCAACACCTTGCCTTTTTCTACCAGCATATCGACAGAATATTCCGGCCCAGGCAGGTAGGGCATCAACACCAGCGGCGCAAAATTTCCCGCGTCACTGAGTGCACGTAGGTAGTGATCTGGAGCAACCACACGTCTTTCTGGATGGGTAAATACCGCCATCGGCGAGGCGCTATCATCAAAACGCCAAAAACCCATGCCATAAATACCCGTTACAGGCTTAACACACAGTGGCGCACCAGAAAAAGGTGCCGCGGCGATCTGCTGCCGGAGTTCATCGACGGAGGACACGCGAATCGAAGGCACGACGGCTAGCCCTAATTTCTCCATTTCATGAGCAAAAGAGACTTTGTCATCGGCTATCAGTAGAGAATCGACATTAACGGTGCCGGTAGTGAGTTTCACGCCAAGCAATTCAATTTCATGTCGATGGGTTTCGCACCAACGGCCGTGTCGACCGGCATGGATCGCATGAATCCCCTGCGTTTTGACGGTAGTCAGGATAAATGAGAGGCGTTCTGCCTCGTCCTTTGGCTCCAGAAATGCACGATCGGCAAGCGACAGGATTTCATTACGCTCATTGCGATGAGAAGCAAAAATGGTGACGTCCGCACCGCGGATTTCAGCAAAAGATTTAATCGCCAAAATCATATCACGCTGGGAAGACAAGCCTTCCATTAGCCAAATTCTCTGTGTCATTGGTATGCATTCCCGTGCTGTGTTGCCAGATTGAGTTAAGCGCATTGAGTCTATTGACGCCACCACAATATGTCAATCATATGATGATTTACATTAGATAAAGAAAAAACATGATGAAAAAGCTTATGAATATTAAGTAAAAACGTAAAATCACAACAAAAAATACATTTTTCACATAAAAATCATATAATTGTAAAATTTAAAACAATAAAAGACAAAAAGTCACTTGCTCACAAACTACATCATGATATGATTTTTTAAAGAATGGGATTTGGTGTAAAAAGCGTTGTTCTTTTCAATACCTTTATAAGGAATGTGGCTATGGTTTCTTTAAGTAAAAACCAGACAATTTCTCTCAGTAAACAGTCTTCTGCTATCAGTAACCTTCACTTTGGGCTCGGCTGGGACCCGGTGAAAAAGAAAGGTCTCTTAGGGGGATTATTTGGCGGTAATGCGTCAATCGATCTTGATGCCGGATGCGTACTGCTCGACAAAGCAGGTAATGAGATCGATACCGTGTGGTTTCGTAAACTGAAATCATCCTGTGGCTCGGTGGTACACAGCGGAGACAACCTGACTGGCGAGGGTGACGGCGATGACGAAGTGATCCGCGTTGACCTGAACCGGCTCCCACAAAACGTCGAGTTTCTGGCATTTACCGTCAATAGCTTTCGTGGCCAAACGTTTAATGAAGTTGAAAATGCATTCTGCCGCGTCGTTGATCAGGCCAATAAAGAACAGGCTCGCTATCAGTTGACCGAACAAGGCTCTCATACCGGGATCGTTATCGCCTCACTGCGCCGTAACAATGGTCAGTGGGATTTCACCGCTCATGGCCAAGCCTGTCGGGGTCGCACGATTAGTGATATGCACGCCGATATTGTTACTGCGGTGGTGCGCTAATGAATCTGACCCCAGGCGGCAACGCGCCCGTCCCTAACAAAGCGTTGCAGGTTCGCGTCCTTTCCGGTGCCGCAGTTGATGCCAGTGCTTTCCGTCTGTTTGCCACAGGCAAGGTACAGGGCGACGCAGATATGGTGTTTTATGGTCAGCCACGCAATGATGACGGCAGCATCAGTCTGATGCATGAAGGGCACAACACCCTCTTCACTATCGACGTCACTCGACTAAAGCCAGAAGTACAAAAGGTCGCCTTTACCGTTGCTTGTGACGGTAGCCAAACCATCGCAAATTTACAGCGGCTCAACATTCAGGTTGAGGCTGATAATGAGGTTCTGGTTAACGGCAATGTCGAGCTGGCAGGGCGTCAGGAAGCGGCGTTGATCCTGGGAGAACTTTATCGTCGTAACAATGACTGGAAGTTTCGCTTTATTGCGCAGGGATTCAACGGTGGCCTACAGCCCCTTGCCGAGCACTTCGGCATCGAAGTGGCAGCCCCTGCCGCACACGCTGAACCGACGCCGCCTCCGGCACCACCAGCTACAAGCCGCATCAATCTGAGCAAGGTGTCGCTCACCAAAGAAAAACCGGCCATTAGCCTGGAAAAACGCGATAACTTCGGTGAGATTCGCATCAACCTAAACTGGCATCGCGAGGCCAAAGCGTCCGGTCTGCGTGGGATGTTTGGCGGCAGTAACGGTGTCGATCTCGACCTCGGTGCATTTATCGAGATGCAAGATGGTTACAAAACCGTGGTTCAGGCGTTGGGCAATCGCTTTGGTGATTATCAGAACGAACCCTATGTCCTGCTAAAAGGGGACGACCGTACTGGCGATGTCTCAGAAGGCGAATGGCTGCATATCAACGGTCGCGAATGGAAGAACCTGCGCCAGGTACTGATTTATGCCTTTATCTACGAAGGTGTCGCAAGCTGGGATAAAACCGATGGCGTAGTCACGCTACACATCCCCGACCAACCACCGATCGAAACCCGCATGACGGAAGGGCAAAATAGCCGCAACATGTGTGCGGTTGCGCGTCTGGTCAATGAAGGCGGAAGTATCAAAGTTGAGCGTATCAATCAGTTCTTCAATGGTCATAGCGATATGGATAACGCACTTGGCTGGGGATTTAGCTGGAAAGCAGGCTCAAAATAGTTTCATTTTACGAGGGGTTCAGCATGAGTTTTCTTAATAAGGTTAAAGGCGCCTTCAATGCCAGCCGAGAAGAGTTGACCAAACAGGTCGGACGCTTCAAGAACAAGAAGTTTCTGCAAGGTACTGTCGCCGTTTGTGTCCGCATCGCGGTATCCAGCGGCGGCGTGAGTACGGAAGAAAAACAGAAGATGATTGGTTTCCTCAAATCATCAGAAGAGTTGAAAGTGTTTGATACTGCTGAAGTTATTGAATTCTTTAACAAACTGGTTGCCAGTTTCGATTTCGATGAAGAAGTCGGAAAAGGTGAAACCATGAAATATATCCTGGCGCTCAAAGATCAGCCTGAAGCCGCACAGCTGGCGCTACGAGTCGGTATTGCCGTTGCTAAAAGTGACGGTGATTTCGATGCAGCAGAGCAACATGCCGTGCGAGAGATCGCGACTGCGCTTGGGTTTCAACCCGCCGACTTCGGCCTTTGATGTCAATATCCTCTAAGGGTTATCTATGGTATCCACTCATATCGGCTTCCCGACAGAAACCGTCATTGTTTTTATAGCACTGGCCGTCGGGGCCATTTTTATCGACCTGTTCATGCACCGCCATGACAAGCCGATTTCATTGAAAAGCGCAGCGCTGTGGTCAGTGTTCTGGGTCATTGTGGCAATGGCTTTTGCCGGTTTCCTCTATATTCATCACGGTACTGAGGTCGCCAGCCTGTTCATTACCGGCTATGCGCTGGAAAAAGTGCTATCGGTGGATAACCTGTTCGTGATGATGGCGATCTTCTCGTGGTTCGCTGTTCCCGATCGTTACCGTCACCGCGTACTCTACTGGGGGATTATCGGAGCCATCGTGTTCCGGGGTATTTTCGTCGCGATCGGTACAGGGCTGCTCAGCCTGGGGCCGTATGTAGAAATCGTCTTTGCGTTGATCGTTGCCTGGACCGCCGTCATGATGCTGAGAAGCGGCGACGATAACGACGAGATCGAAGATTACTCACAGCATCTCGCTTACCGTTTAGTGAAACGCTTCTTCCCTATTTGGCCAAAATTGAAAGGCCACGCATTTCTGTTAAACCAGAAAGAAGTGGACGAAGAGCTGGCCAAGCCGGAAAACAAAGACGTCACGATTGGTCGTGGTACCAAAGCCGCCTTCTACGCCACGCCACTGATGCTCTGTGTCGCGGTAGTAGAACTTTCTGACGTAATGTTCGCCTTTGACTCGGTTCCCGCTATTATTGCCGTGAGCCGTGAACCGCTGATTGTCTACAGTGCGATGATGTTCGCTATCCTAGGTTTGCGTACACTCTATTTTGTACTGGAAGCACTGAAACAATATCTGGTTCATCTGGAAAAAGCCGTTATTGTGTTGCTGTTCTTCATCGCTGCCAAGCTTGGCCTGAATGCAACCGATCACATATGGCACCATGGCTACAGCATCTCGGCAACCTCCAGCCTGTTTGTTGTTCTGGGCGTACTGGCGCTAGGTATTATCGTCAGCGTACTGTTCCCAGCCAAACCCGATGCTGAGGAGAACAAGGAGAGTTAATCTTCTGCTCCTAACACTACATTCTGAAATATCAACTTAAGAGGTTAATTTAATGAGCGTTTCTCTTTCTAAAGGCGGTAATGTCTCACTGAGTAAAGCAGCACCGACGATGAAAAATGTCTTAGTCGGTCTTGGCTGGGATGCACGCGCGACGGATGGTCAGGACTTTGACCTGGATGCTTCGGCATTCCTGCTCAATGCGAATGGCAAAGTCCGCGGCGATACTGACTTCATTTTCTACAACAACTTGAAGTCTGCTGATGGCTCAGTGGCCCACACCGGCGATAACCGTACAGGCGCGGGTGATGGAGATGACGAATCATTGAAAATTAAGCTGGATCTGATTCCGGCTGAGGTCGACAAAATCGTTTTCGTTGTCACGATTCATGATGCACAGGTTCGTAACCAGAGCTTTGGTCAAGTATCCGGCGCGTTCATTCGCCTGGTAAACGATGACACCCAAGCTGAAATCGCACGCTACGATCTGACTGAAGATGCTTCAACTGAAACAGCAATGCTGTTCGGTGAACTGTATCGTCATAATGCAGAGTGGAAATTCCGTGCCGTCGGTCAGGGCTATGCGGGTGGTTTGGCATCGGTCTGCTCACAATACGGTATCAACGCATCCTGATAGACCTCACCTTGTCTTTCCCTTTGGGCAGTCTCGCGCTGCCCAGTAATCCACTCTAAAGCAGGAGCTATAAAATGGCAGTTTCTCTGGTAAAAGGCGGTAACGTATCCCTAACGAAAGAAGCACCAACCATGAATGTTGCCATGGTCGGCCTGGGATGGGATGCTCGCGTCACCGACGGGCAAGCATTCGATCTGGATGCGTCAGTATTTATGGTGGGAGAAGATGGCAAGGTCCTGTCTGACGCTAATTTTATTTTCTTCAATAACAAACTGAGCCCTTGCGCCTCCGTTGAGCACCAAGGCGACAACCGCACCGGAGAAGGTGACGGCGATGATGAGCAAGTAAAAATTCATCTGGCGAAAGTGCCGGCTGAAGTGAAAAAGCTGGTGTTTTCCGTGACGATTTATGATGCCGAAGGCCGTAAACAAAACTTCGGTATGGTCAGCAACAGTTTCATGCGCGTCTATAACAACGACACCAGTGCTGAAATTGCGCGTTTCGATCTGTCTGAGGATGCGTCCACCGAAACGGCCATGATTTTTGGCGAACTGTACCGTAATGGCACCGAGTGGAAATTCAAGGCAGTCGGTCAAGGCTTTGCGGGCGGCTTGTCAGCCCTTGCCGCTCAACACGGCGTTAATGTGTGATTGATACCGTCTCCCCGACTTAGGTCGGGGAAATTTCTTGATGTTTAAGGATGAACCTTAATCACGCCCGATAGAAGTAGTCGTTCCGAAAGCGGTTTACGCCGCAGCCAGCGCGGATGAAAATGACGCCAGTGCGCATCGTGAGCGGATGCCAACAGCTCGTAGTCGCCACGGGTGTCGCCCCATGCACGTATATGGTATTGGTTTAGCGGGCCATACACGCTTTCCAAGCGCTGCACCTTATAGCTACACCGACAATTATGCCCGTTAATCTTTCCGGTCAGTATGCCGTTTTCTACCTCAAGCTGTGTCCCAATCAGTTTCACGCCTAATCGTTCGGCAAAAGGACGTAGCACGATCTCCGGCGATGCCGAGCAGAGAGTCACTTCAGCCCCGGAATGCAGTTCCGCAGCGACGCCAAGCACCCCGGACTTACGCATTAACGTATTCCACTTACGCTGACAAAACGCTTCTGCTTTTTCCTGAATCCAGGATGCTTCAATGCCAGAAAGAAACGTAGCAATGAGATACTCTTTGAGCTCATCACGCGTCAACTTACGCTGTACACAACGCGCAGAAGGCAGCACCAGATGCATCATGCGCCGGGCAAAAACACGCTTACCGAAGGCAAAACGTAAAAAAGGAATAAAGCTGTCATGGTAGGTCAACGTTCCATCGAAATCGAAAACCGACAGAACCTGACGAGTCCCATTGAACTCAGTACTCATTACAAAACTCTCCTGTCAGCCACCAACCAACGTAAGATTGAATGTTTTACCTTTCAGCTGCGCCTGTACGTCAGGCACTAACCCGCTGTCGGTGATGATATCGGTTAATTCTGACAACGGTGTCACGCAGAACAAAGAATACGCACCATATTTACTGCTATCGGCCAGCAACACGCGTCGACTGGCATTCGCGCCGAGATCTTGCTTCACACCGGCCTTTTCTTCTGTCGGTGTGGTCACCCCTTTATCGAGGCTCCACGAGTTGCAGCTGATAAACGCAATATCAGGGTAAATATTGCGTAACAGGCGACGACCATGTTCACCGATACAAGATTGGCTGCTGTCATCAATACGCCCGCCAATAATCGTCACTTCGATCTGCTTAAATTCAGACAGAAATAACGCAATTTGTAAATCAGCGGTAATCACGCGCAGCGGCAGATGCGTTAAGTTACGCGCCAATTCCAGCATCGTCGTTCCCGCATCCAGTACGACTGCACTGCCTGGCGTAACCAATGTTGCGGCATAACGCGCAATCGCCTGCTTTTCCTGAAGATTGCGATGCAGCTTCTCGTTCGTGGTCGGCTGGGAAGGAATAAAGCGATTAAGCGTCACACCACCATGACTACGGCTAATCACGCCCTGCTCATCCAGCTTAATCAAATCACGACGAATTGTCGCCGGGGAAGCGTCGATCACAGACACCAGTTCCTCTACCGTCACCAGATTATGGCTTTTCAGATAATCCATAATCTGATCAAGGCGACTTTGTCCTTTTACTTTATCCCCGCTCATGCGGAAAGCATCAGTTAATGTAGGGTCCACGGCGATATCCATCTGGCAGTCATAAAATGATTTTACGTTGTTGGTCAATCGGTATAAAGAATGAAAACAATGATAATGGGATAATAGAGGAGTAAAGCGTTTACGCCAGGAACGCCTTTACGCGTTACCTAACAAACGTTATCAGCAATGTAATGCGTAATCATTCTTGGTTGCAGGATACCAGAAACCTTCCCGAAGGCGGGAAGGAAGATATCCTGCAATGTGCACTGTCACTTAAAAAATCGTACTAACCGCAGCCATAGTCACCGTAAATCAGGCCAGTTGCATCGCGAGCTGAATAGAGATCGCCATACTTTCAGGCTTCGCTTTACCCGTCCAGGCAATGTCAAAGGCCGTGCCGTGGTCGGCCGACGTGCGGATAAACGGCAGCCCTGCGGTAATGTTCACCCCATCATAGAAGCCCAATAGCTTGAGCGGGATATGTCCCTGATCGTGATACATCGCCACCACCATATCGTACTGACCTTCATACGCCTGCAAATAGACGGTATCCGGCGGGCACGGGCCATACACATCAATACCTTTGGCCTTCATAGCTTCAACCGATGGCGCGACAATTTTAATCTCTTCATCACCAAACAGACCATTCTCCCCCGCGTGCGGGTTAACCCCGGCCACGGCGATACGTGGGTGGGTAAAACCGACGCGCTTAAGGAAGACATCCGCCATGTCGATCACCGTTTCCACGCGATCGCGGTTCAGCGTATCGAGGAATTTACGCAGCGCGATGTGCGTTGAAACATGGATAACTTTCAGCTTATCGGTATACAACACCATTGCATAGTCGCGGCTGTTGGTCAGCTTAGCCAACAGCTCCGTGTGGCCTGGGTAGAGGTGGCCTGCCGAGTGCAGTGCTTCTTTATTCAGCGGCGCAGTCGCGATCGCATGCACGTCACCCGCCATTGCCAGCTCAGTGGCCTTCTTGATACAGCGATAAGCTAAATCGCCCGCCTGTGCCTGAACGACGCCAGGCTCTAGCGCCTGAGGATCTTCCAGCGGCTCGTCGATAATGTTGATGACGCCAGGTGCGAATACGGCGTCAGCCGGTTTATCAATGATTTTTAGCTCTACGGCAGGCACCACATTCAATGCCAGAACACGCCGCATCGTCTGTACGCAACCCACCACCACGGCAGATGCGCCGGAAAGCTCGCCTTCGGCCAGAGATTTGATAATAATTTCCGGTCCAATCCCCGCCGGATCACCCATCGTTACTGCAATAATTTTACTCACTGACCTTCTCCTCAATAAAACGTAAAACGTCGAGCAGAGTCGTTTCGTTGCCAAAACCCCCCGCTTTAGTCATCACAGGGGTCATGCCGACAACGCTGTTCAGCAGGTATCCCCAAGGCACGCAGGATGCGATTTGCCCCTTAATCTGAAAACCGGTAGCACCCAGTGCGGTTGCCACGGCAATCGCGATATCGCCCCCTGATAAATACAAACCTCCCGGCAAGCGTCGGCTAGCGCCATCCGCTGCCTGGCTATCTAGCGTCTGAACAATGCTGCGCGTAAGTTCCCCCAGATAGTGGCTGATCGTTTCGCCAAGCTGCTGGCGACTCAGTCCAAGTTCCCGGCAGCGTGAGTCGATCTCGAAGCGCTGATTCTCATTGTGGCAAGTACGAATAATGCAGTGATGCCCACTCATCAGTGCGTTCACTGCGTCCTGACACTGGGACGCCATGCCAGTAGATGAATGAGATGAAAAAAGCGCGCTGATATCGACCTCAACCAGCGTGACATTGCGGCGTAGCCGAGCAATTGCAATCTGCTTTTGAGCGATATCGCTCATTGAACCGATGACAGCCAGCAGCGGTTTCTCCGTTTTGTGCGTAAAATCCAGCACAGTTGCCAGCGCGTCGCTCAAACCTGCCGAGCCAACCAGCAACGGGCGAAACGGCAGCGCCTTCGCGGCATCAACGATATGCGTCAGATCGTCTTGCTCGTCCGTATCAAGAATAATCAGACGCGTTCCCTCGTCTGCCAACTGCTGCAAACGCTGAGCTAAATTAGCCTGGCGTACCTCATCAAGATGGATTTCTGCCACGGGCAACGCGGTCTGTTCCGCCAGACGAGCCGCAATAGAAGCCGACGCCACTGGGGTTTTCGGATCGCTGGCAAATTCTGTATCGCTAAGCAAACGACCATTAACCCAGACTTCACCTTTTCGGGTAATACGTCCCAGCATCGGCGATGCGGCAGCAATCAGTGCAACAGGCGCCTCTGCCGCAGACAGCGCGGCGGCAATCTCTGCTCCCAGATTCCCACGCAGCGTCGAGTCTATCTTCTTAATAATCCAGCCTCTCCCGCCAACAGCCTGCCAGACTGCTATCGCTTCTGCGGTGCGTTGAGACGCCACGTCGCTACGCGCCGCCCGGCTATCGGTGTTAATGACCACCGCATCACCCAGCAAATCCGTATGCAGCTTATTAACGTCAAATACGACGCTAACCCGCGCGCCATGCTGCGCCAACCCGACGCCCGCATCATTGGCACCCGTAAAGTCATCAGCGACAACGACTACCTGCTCTGCTGATTGCTGCATGTTTGGCATACCTCATTTCCGGTTCATGGTTATCTGGTAATGATTATATTGAATCACATTTGATTATATGTGAGCAACATCAAATTATTTAAAAGGAATTTCACCTATAAATTATCACCACGATGTGGCAAATGGCGTTAAATCGTGATGAGAAACACGCCATTTGACTGAAAGTAATCACCATCGCAACCATTATCATCGCGATAACGCTCTGGCGAAGAAGAGAAAAGACAAGGTAATAAGCATGAACATCAATAGCACTATCCTCAGCGGCTACCGGGTACTTCAGGACATCAGTCATCTGTTGTCAGGGAAACAGCACGTTTTATTTGTCACCGACAAAAACATTGTCGGGCTGCCTGACGTTCAGGCGCTGATCGCACAAGTTAAGCAAGCCGTTCCGCAGGTTCTGCTGGTTGATAACGTGCCTGCCGAGCCGAGCCAACATGACGTCGCCCAGATACTGAGCCAGCTCACACAAACCCAGACCGATCTGGTCATCGGCGTAGGCGGCGGCAGCGTGCTGGATGTTGCCAAACTGCTTTCCGTACTGTGTGCAGGCGATGAAACCGTGACGTTGGATAACCTGCTGGCAGGGGAAAAACCCACCCGCCGCACAACATCACTGCTCATCCCAACCACAGCGGGAACCGGCTCTGAAGCCACGCCAAATGCCATTCTGGCGATCCCAGAGAAAGAGACGAAAGTCGGCATTATTACGCCAGTGATGCTGCCGGACTACGTTGCGCTCGTGCCAGAGCTGACTATCAGCATGCCGCCACATATCGCCGCATCAACCGGCATTGATGCGCTTTGCCATCTGATCGAGTGCTTCACCTCGACGATTGCCAACCCAGTCAGCGACAACTACGCGCTGATTGGCCTGAAAAAGCTGTTTGCCAATCTTGAAACCTCGGTGCGCGAGCCGGGCAATATGGAAGCCAAACTGAACATGCTGTGGGCATCCTATTATGGCGGTGCCGCCATTGCCCACTCCGGTACGCATCTGGTTCACGCGATGTCCTACCCGCTCGGCGGCAAGTATCACATCCCACACGGCGTGGCGAACGCCATCCTGCTCGCCCCTTGCATGCGTTTCGTACAGGACGCCGCACAGGACAAATTCGCACAGGCGTATGACCTGTTGCCGGATGCCGACCTAACCCTCAGTACCGCGGAAAAAGCGCAGGCGCTGGTGGCCTATTTCAGCGAATTGGTCAAACGGCTCAATCTGCCCAACACCCTACAGCAGCTCGGTGTGGAAAAAGACCACCTGCCCTATCTGGTCGATGCCGCATTACAGGTTCAGCGGCTGATGAAAAATGTACCGACGCAGGTCAGTGCCGACGATGTGCGTGAGGTTTATCTGACCCTGTTTTAAAGCGCGCGGATTTAGGTAGAACGCTTTTAAATTTTCATCTTTTTGATTACGTGTCACGAGGAATAACAATGAGTAAAAAAATTACTGGCGTCCTGACCGCCATCGTCACGCCGTTTGATAATCAGGGCGAATTTAACCCCGCAGCCATGCGTCTTCAGGTTCAGCGCCAAATGCGCTATGGCAACGGTATTTTCTGCAACGGCACCAACGGTGAGTTTTTCGTTCTACACACCGATGAGAAAGTTGCCGTCACCGAAACCTGCGTTGATGAAGTTGCCGGAAAAGTGCCCGTTGTCGGCCACATCGGTGAAATCTCCACTCGGGAAACCATTAAGCTCGGCAAACGCATCGCCGCGCTGGGTGTTGATGCCGTTTCGGTCATCACCCCGTATTTTATCCCATTAAAACAGGAAGAGCTGATCGCCCACTACACCGCCGTCGCCGATGCGCTGACCGTGCCGGTGTTCCTCTACAACATTCCTGCACGCACGGGGAATACGCTAGCGCCGGAAACCGTCCGCACGCTGGCGGATCACCCGAACATCATCGGCATCAAAGACAGCGCAGGCAGCTATGAAAGCCTGAGCAGCTATGTGCAAGCGGTGAAAGGCGTACAGGGTTTTAACGTACTGAATGGCCCAGACTCGCTCATTCACCAGGGCTTTGTTGACGGCTGCTCCGCCTGTATTTCCGGGCTGGCTAACGTGGCACCGGAACCGATCAGCCAAATTTGGCACCGTTTCCATGCGGGTGACATCGAAGGCTCCCGTCAGGCACAAGAACAGGTTGCCGAATTGCGTAAGACGCTGTACGCCATCGCGTTTTCACCGGCTGTGGTGAAGAAAGCGCTGGCGATCATGGGTGAAGATGTTGGCGTCAGCCGCTATCCGATCCAGTTTTCCGCACAGGATGAAGACAACATCCGCAACATCCTTAATCAATTCTCGCAGTAACAGAGAAATTACAATTTCCACTTATAGGCCGAGAAGATATGAACCATTTTAATTTTACCGACACCCTCATAATCATCGGGATGATTGTATTTTATATCGCATTCACCTCGTGGTTAACGCTCAAACTACGCAGTAAATCGAACACCGAGTTCATGGAAGGATCGCGTGCGCTACCGGCATTTATCGTCGGTGTTCTACTGATGACCGAGTTCATCGGTGCCAAATCCACAGTAGGTACGGCGCAGTCCGCTTTTGAAAATGGTATCGCCGCCTCCTGGTCAGTGATTGGCGCCGCCATCGGCTTCCTGCTGTTCGGGATGATTCTGGTCAAAAAAATCTACAACACAGGCAAAGTCACCATTTCCGGTGCAATCGCTGAGAAATACGGTACATCGACCAAGAACATCATCTCAATCATCATGATCTATGCGTTGCTGCTGGTTAACGTGGGCAACTACGTCAGCGGCGCGGCAGCTATCTCAACCGTGTTGAAAATTTCTCTGCCCGTTGCAGCACTGATCACCGCTATCGTCAGTACGTTCTACTTTTATTTTGGCGGTTTAAAGGGCGTGGCTTACGTGACGTTGATTCACAGCGCCGTGAAATACGTCGGCGTCATGATCATTCTGTACGTGGCACTGAAAATGACCGGTGGCATCACACCGATGATTGAAAAAATGCCGGATTACTACTGGACATGGGACGGCAAAATTGGTGCCAGTACGATCTTTGCCTGGCTGATCGGCACAATTGGATCGATTTTCTGTACCCAATTCGTCATTCAAGCCATTTCAGCGACCAAGGATGCCACATCTGCCAAACGCGCTACCTGGGTCGCCTTCTTCTTCTGTATGCCGATTGCGATTGCCATCGCGGTTATCGGCGTCGCGGCGAAGTTTGCTCACCCAGAAATCAACAGCCTGTACGCCATGCCAGTCTTCCTGCAAGATATGAACCCATGGGTGGCTGGACTGGTGACAACCTCACTGGTTGCATCAATCTTTATCAGCGTGAGTACCGTAGCACTGGCGATCGCCTCACTGATCGTGAAAGACTTTTACGTCCCGTACTACAATCCGACGCCAGAAAAAGAGATGAAAATGACGCGTGTATTCTCGCTCATTATCGGATTCCTGCCGTTAGTTTTCGTCCTGCTGGTGCCTGAAGTTCTGAAACTGTCGTTCTTTACCCGTGCCATTCGCCTGTCGATTTCCGTGGTTGCGGTGATTGCCTTCTATCTGCCGTTCTTTAATAGCACCCGCGGCGCAAACGCCAGTCTGATCTCAGCCTGCGTGGCCACCTCCGTCTGGTACATACTCGGCAACCCATACGGTATCGACAACATGTACGTCGCACTGGTTACCCCGGCTATCGTCATGCTGATCGATCGTCTGATTCCGAATAAAGAACACAAAATCAAAATTTCTCAAACTGAAAATAAATCAGGAGCCTGAGTCATGAGTAGCGAAACCATTACCGTGGAACGTAGCGGAAAAGTTCATCACGCAGAAGGCGATGCCGCGCGTCTGGATGCCTACATTCCGTCGGAATGCCCGCAGAATCATGCAGCCAACCTGCTCCATCTGCCAAACGGCGATGTGCTGTGCGTCTGGTTCGGCGGTACGCAAGAAGGGATTGCAGATATCTCTATCTATATGTCCCGCCTTGTGAAAGGCAGCGATAGCTGGAGTAAAGCCGTTAAGCTGTCCGAGGATGCGACGCGTTCTGAACAGAATCCCGTGCTGTTCCTCGCGCCGGATAACGTGCTGTGGCTGCTGTACACCGCACAGAAATCCGGTAATCAGGACACCGCAATTGTGCGTTATCGCCAATCCACCGATTTGGGTGCCACCTGGGGTGAGATCGGCACGCTGCTCGATCAGCCGGGCACCTTTATCCGCCAACCCATCACCGTGTTGGAAAACGGTGACTGGCTGCTGCCGGTGTTCTACTGCCGCGTTCAGCCTGGCGAGAAGTGGGTCGGTAACGATGATGATAGCGCCGTGAAAATTTCCAGCGATCGGGGTAAAACCTGGCAGGAATATCCGGTGCCAAACAGCACGGGCTGTGTACACATGAACATCACCCCGTTGCAGAACGGCACGCTGCTGGCACTGTACCGCAGCCGCTGGGCCGATTTTATCTATCAGAGCCGTTCAACCGACGGCGGTAAAACCTGGTCAGAGCCAGTACCGACCGATTTACCGAATAACAACTCGTCTATTCAGGTGACTACGCTGAAAAACGGCCATCTGGCACTGGTGTTCAACCACATGAGCGCCGCCGATGCTACCGAGCGACGTCTGTCACTGTACGATGAAATCGAAGATGAAGAAGACAAAGCCAGCAATGCCAAAATGCCGGAAGTGCAAGCCGGTGGTCGTAGCGCCTTCTGGGGCGCACCGCGCGCGCCAATGACGCTCGCCATTTCGGAAGACGGCGGTAAGAGTTGGCCGTGGCAGCGCAATGTCGAAGTGGGTGACGGTTACTGCATGACCAATAACTCAACGGAGAAGCTGAACCGCGAGTTTTCTTACCCCAGCGTCAAGCAAGCACCGGACGGTAAGCTGCATCTTGCGTTCACCTACTTCCGACAGGCGATCAAGCACGTCGTGGTGAGTGAGGAGTGGGTCAAAGCGAACTAAACCACGCTGCTTTTTTCTCTTTTCCAGCGGGGGCTCTCCCCGCTATCTTCCTTCAGGACACGATAATGATTGCAGGAAACCTAAACGCCCTCAAACTCGCCACACTGCCCGACGCGCTGTGGACCATTCTGTCCGCATCAGGCATGTCGTTGGCTGAACTGAATGCGCAGCCAGAAGGCCGCTATCAGCCAGAAGGTGCCGAGTGGTTTTACAACATCGGTACGACCAAGACTGCACCACGTGCCGAACGCCATACCGAATTTCACAGCAACTATCTCGATATTCAATTGATTCTGGAAGGCGAGGAGATTATCGGTTACGGTCTGAATGATGTACATGGTCGGCCTGCAACTGAACGTAAACCGGATCTTTATATTCTGGACAACCCGCAGGTGCCGCATCAGATCCATCTGCGGGCAGGCGATTTCGTCACGTTCTATCCGGGAGAAGCCCACCAGGCGCTGTGTGCCATCAACGACAATCCAGCCCCCGTCAAAAAAGCCGTGTTTAAGATCCCCGTTACGTTGTTGTAATAAGAACGGTTGAATATTAAGGAAATGATGTCATGTCAGCGATAGCCCCTAAACACGCCCTGATTACCGGTAGCAGCTCAGGGATCGGTGCCGCCATCACACAAAAATTACTGGCGGAAGGCTGGTGGGTAACCGGCCTGTCACGCAAGCCGGGCGACTATTCACATCCACACTTTACCCACCGTGCGGTGGATATCATGGATACGCACGCGCTGACCGCTATTCTGGACGAGATTGCGCAGGTTGATGCCGTTATCCATGCGGCTGGCATTATGAAATCTGCTCCACTCGGTCAGCTTTCGTTAGAAGACGGAGAAACACTGTGGCGCTTGCATATCAACGCAGCGCAGGTACTTGCCGATCGGCTGGTCGATAAGCTGCCGCAAGGGGGCAGAATCGTGCTACTGGGCAGTCGCACCTCCAGCGGTGCGGCGGGGCGCAGCCAGTACGTCACCACAAAATCCGCGATGATGGGTATGGCGAGAAGCTGGGCGGCGGAGCTGGCACCGCGTGGAATTACAGTCAACATTGTTGCGCCGGGCGCAACGGAAACCCCGATGCTGACGATGCCGGGACGCCAGAGTTCTCCGCCGAAGCTACCGCCGATTGGCCGTTTCATTCAGCCGCAGGAAGTGGCCGATTTGGTAGGCTATCTGCTCTCCCCTTCAGCGGCAGCCATTACCGGACAACAGTTGGTAATCTGCGGCGGTGCCTCACTGTAGCGCACGTTTCATTATTACAGGCCAATTTTCTTCAGCGGTGATTGGCCTGAATTCTCTTACCCTCTACCATTTCCCTGCCAATCTAATTATACCGTGCATATAAAATCCTTTTTATTTATTGTGAATATATTCTTCAACAATAATTAATAGAATAATAATATAAATTACGTCGAAAAATAAAACATAATGAATTGATCTTAGTCAATCAATTAACAACATCACCTTCACCCCTATTTAAATAGCACCTACACTACTTTGAGCAATTAAAAATAAAGAAAAAATCACAACCATTAAAATACAAGCCATTAATTAAAAAAACTAACGATGCAATAAAACATAAGTTCAATATATTGAATAGCCATCTATTCAATAAAAAACCATCAAAGCCGTAAAAATACCCATTAGTAAATATATTAACATCGATATTCAGATAGATACCTTCCCTACCTATTGCGCATTTCGGAGATTGTTCACAGTAATTTTCTTATCCCCTTTATTGAATCAGAAAAAAAACAGCAGGAGATTCTCGTATGGATAATGACACGTTAGCCCCCGACACAATCCCTTTCTCACTCGGTAACAGTATATTGAATAGCGGAAAAATAGCCGGGCAGAATAGCGGCAAAAAATCTTCTGCCGATGACATCGCCGCAGAGCAAGAAGCGCTTACGCCACGCATGCAGCGTCTGCGCACCCGCTATTTAGCAGCACGTCCCAGTGTCTCTATTTATCGCGCGTTAGCCTTTACCGACGTCGCGAAACACAATCCCGGACTGCCACCCATTCTGCTACGCGCCAAATCCTTTCGTCGCGCCTGCGAAACCGCCCCCATCCTGATTCAGGATGAAGAATTGATCGTCGGCCATCCCTGCGGTAAACCGCGCGCGGGTGCGTTTTCTCCCGATATCGCCTGGCGCTGGGTGCAGGATGAACTGGACACCATGAGCACGCGCCCTCAGGACCCGTTTCAGATCTCAGAAGACGATAAAAAAACGATCCGCGAAGAAATCGCGCCCTTTTGGCAAGGCCGCTCGCTGGATGAGGTGTGCGAAGCACAATATCGTGAAGCCGGCCTTTGGGCATTCAGCGGAGAAACCTTTGTCAGCGATCTGTCTTACCATCAGATCAACGGCGGCGGTGATACCTGCCCAGGCTATGACGTATTGCTCTTCACGAAAGGGATGAAAGGCATCAAAGCCGATGCGCAAGCAAAGCTTGCCGAACTGGGTATGGAAGATCCGGCTCATATCGATCGTATCTACTTCTACAAGGCCGCGATTGAAACCTGCGATGGCGTCATGACCTATGCAAGCCGCATTGCCGCACAGGCGCGTGAGCAGGCCACGCAGGAAACCGATCCCTCACGGCGCGCCGAACTCCTGATGATTGCTGACGTCAACGAGAGCGTGCCTGCCAATCCCCCGAAAACGTTGCAGGAAGCCCTGCAAAGCATCTGGACGCTGGAGTCTTTATTTGAAATTGAAGAAAACCAGACCGGTATTTCGTTAGGCCGTGTCGATCAGTACTGCTACCCAATGTATGAAGCCGACATTCAATCCGGCCGCCTGACGCGTGGGCAGGCACTGGAGCTGCTACAGATGTTCATTCTGAAATGTGCAGAGCTGATGTGGATGTCCAGCGAAAGTGGTGCAAAATATTTCGCCGGCTATCAGCCATTTATCAACTTGACGGTGGGCGGGCAGAAACGCACCGGAGGCGATGCCTGTAACGATCTCACCTACCTGATCATGGATGCAGTACGTTTTGTGAAGGTGTATCAACCTTCGCTTGCCTGCCGGATTCATAACCAATCGCCCCATGAGTACATGGAAAAAATTGTCGATGTGGTCAAATCCGGTATGGGTTTCCCAGCATGTCACTTCGATGATTCCCATATCAAGATGATGTTACGCAAGGGCTTCGATTTTGACGATGCACGCGACTACTGCCTGATGGGCTGCGTAGAGCCACAAAAATCAGGTCGTATTTATCAGTGGACATCGACGGGCTATACCCAGTGGCCGATTGCCATTGAGTTCGTGTTAAACCGTGGCCGCATGATCCTATTTGATCGTGTTCAGGGGCTGGATACCGGCGACTTGAACACGCTGGACACCTTTGAGGCGTTTGACCGTGCGGTGAAAACGCAGATTGCACACATCATCCGCCTGTCGGCCATTGGCACCGTGATCAGTCAGCGCGTACATCGTGATATCGCCCCTAAACCACTGATGTCCCTGCTGGTAGAAGGCTGCATGGAAACCGGCCGGGATGTCACCGCTGGCGGAGCGGTCATCAATCATGGACCTGGGCTCATCTTCTCTGGGTTAGCCACCTACGTCGATTCCATGATGGCCATTCGGAAACTCGTCTATGAAGACCGTCAGTACACGCTGGAACAACTGCGTGACGCACTGTTAGCCAACTTTTCAGGCTACGAAACACTGCATAGGGATTGCCTGAATGCCCCGAAATACGGCAATGACGACAGTGATGTTGACCCGCTCGCGCTTGATATCACGGAATGGACGGAGCGCGAGTGCCGCCAATACAAGATGCTCTATTCCACCTTTAGCCACGGCACCTTATCTATCTCCAACAACACGCCAATCGGCGCACTCACCGCAGCCAGCGCAAACGGGCGTCTGGCATGGACCCCACTCTCCGACGGGATCAGCCCAACACAGGGCGCAGACAAAAAAGGGCCGACGGCAAGCATCAAGTCTGTCAGCAAAATGAATGTTGAAAGCATGAACATCGGCATGGTGCATAACTTCAAATTCCTTAAAGGCATGCTGGACACGCCGGAAGGTCGCAACGGACTGATCACCCTGCTGAGAACGTCATCTATTCTGGGCAATGGTCAGATGCAATTCAGCTACGTTGACGATGAGGTGTTGAGAAAAGCCCAGCAAGCACCGGAGAAATACCGTGATTTAATCGTCCGCGTGGCGGGCTATAGCGCGTACTTCATTGAGCTCTGCAAAGAGGTTCAGGATGAAATCATTAGCCGCACCATGATTGAGAAATTCTGAACCCTCGGCACGCGTAGGGGAGTAAGTAAGGCACACACCGTGAACAAGGATGTTTACCTTGCCGCAGGTAGAGTGGAATGTGGGGAGTGAAATGGAATTAGCAAAAGACATCACCGGCCGAATATTTAATATTCAGAAATACTCCCTCCATGATGGGGAAGGCGTTCGCACGCTGATTTTTTTGAAAGGCTGCAATATTCTCTGCCCGTGGTGCGCCAATCCAGAGGGGATACGTCGCGCCTATCAAATCATGTTCTCGCCGGATAAATGCCAGCACTGCGGCAAATGTGTCGAAGTCTGTCCCCATAACATTCATACACTGATCGCTGATGAGCGTGGGCAGCGATTTCATCATGTCGATCGCACTATTCAATGCACAGGTTGCCGAAAATGTGAGACGGCATGCCCTTCTCATGCGCTTGATATCATAGGGCAAGATGTGACGGTCGCAGAATTGATGACCGTCATCATGCAAGACTACAGTTTTTATCAGTCTTCGGGCGGCGGCGTGACGCTCAGCGGCGGAGAGGTGAGCCTGCAAACGGATTTTGCCGTTGCGCTCCTTCAGGCGTGCAAACAAAAGATGATCAATACCGCAGTAGAAACGCAGGGAACGACATCACTCTCACATTATGACCGACTGGCAACGGTAACGGATATGTTCCTCTTCGATATCAAACATATCGACACAAATCAGCATAAGGCGCTGTTTGGCATAGGAAATGAAAACATACGGCGCAATCTGGAGCATCTGGTCGAATTGGGTGCAAATATCGTTATTCGTATGCCGCTCGTTCGCGGGTATAACGATTCGTATGACGCCATCACGGGGGCGATTCGCTACGTACAAAAACTCGCAGAACGTGGCAATGTGCGGCGTATCGATATCTTGCCCTACCACCAGTTAGGCCGCAAAAAATACGAAAGACTAGGCGCAATTTATCCAATCAAAGCCGATCCAAGCTACAGCGAGGAAGAGTTAAACCGTTTGGCCACGTTCTTTGACGAATTTGATTTCGACATTCGGCTGGTTCGTCATTAAAGAGAAAACCACACAAGGTATTCTTAACAGCACATCAATCAGGAGCAATACTATGTCACCCAGAAAGCAGTCATGGCTATGGATGTTATTCGTCATCTTGTCAGAAACGTCTGCCACGTCCACGTTAAAAATGTTTGATAATAGTCAGGGCTCAGCAAAGATAGCCTTATTGGCCGTTATTATTCTGCTGTATTGCATTTGTTATTATTCACTGTCAAAAGCCGTAAAACATCTTCCCGTGGGGCTGGCCTATGCCACCTGGTCTGGCACGGGTATTTTATTAGTCTCAACGCTCAGTATTATTTTCTACGACCAGCATCCCGATATTCCCGCCATCATTGGAATGGTAGTGATTGCGACGGGTATAGCAATCATGAATCTCTTTTCTAAAATGGGCACAGATGAACAACCTGAAGCAATAACCAGCACTGACCAGAATCAACCATTAAATACCAAAATCATTCATTAATAATAAGGATACCTATTATGTTAAACGGATTTTTATGGTTGGCACTGTCCATTGGCTCAGAAATCACCGGCACTTCGATGATCAAAAAAACCGATGGATTTAGAAAACGCACGCCTTCCGTTATCGTTATTCTCGCTTATTGCCTCTGCTATTTTTCGTTAACCCGTGCAATGGGCTATTTACCCGTGGGCGTAGCCTATTCCCTATGGTGCGGTTTTGGCATCGTCGGCGTGACATTTATTTCAATGCTGCTTTATAAACAAAAACCGGATTTACCCGCTGTACTTTCAATGGCGCTCATTATCAGCGGAGGCGTTATCATGAATATGTTTTCGAGTATGTAACGTGCTAACGCACGTTCCCCACATCATGCAACCGCTCTGCATGCTGTTGCATCCGTTCAAGCGCTTCCTCATAGCGCGGCATCGCATGTGCGGCACCTTCGCGCTCAACGCAAAGTGAGGCATAGGCGGAGGAAAATAGTGCCGCCTGTTCCAGAGTGTCACCCGCTGCCAGCCTCGCGGCCAGCGCGCCATTAAACGCATCGCCCGCTCCCGTGGTGTCCTTGGGCTGCGCAGGAAACGCAGGAATATGTGCCTGAGTATCACCAGTGGATAAAAATGCCCCCTGCATGCCAAGCGTGATCACCAGTTGCCGTACCCCTTTTTGATGCAGCACCGTAGCGGCACGCTGGGCGCTGTCGATATCGGTGACGGAGATGCCCGTCAACAGCGTTGCCTCGGTGCTATTTGGCGTCAGCAGATCGATCTTACTGAGCAAAGCATCGCTTACTTTCTGCCAGGGAGCGGGATTCATAATGATGAAGGTATTCGCTGCCTGCGCGCTATCCACAATGCGCTGAATCGCACTTAGATTATTTTCTAGCTGGATCAATAAAATATCTGCGGCGGCGACCGTCGGCTGGCAGCGCGCGATCTCCGCCGCCGTTACCATCAAATTGGCACCGGGATAAACGGAAATCATATTTTCCGCATCATTACCGGCCACATAGATCAGCGCATTCCCCGTCGGTTTTTCCTTACAGGTAAACAGCGTAATGGCATCAAAGCCGGTCTTTTCGAGATGACGCCGGGCAAACAGGCCGAAGTCATCATTACCAATTTTACCGATGTAGTGTACGCGCGCACCCGCACGCAACGCCGCCGTCGCCTGATTTGCCCCTTTTCCGCCCGGCCCCATCATGCTGCGATGCGCGATCAGCGACTCTCCCGGCTGCGGAAAGCGGGACATGCCCGCCACAATATCCAGATTGAACGAGCCAAATACGCAAACCTTGCCTTTCATGCCTTTCTCCCGAATTGACGCTCCGCTGCCAGACAGGCTCCGCGACAGCCGGTATAATCCGTCGCCTCACTGAACACCATGTTTAGCTTCTCTCGTGTCATTGGCGGGCGCAGGTGCCGCCAAATCCCATCGCGTAGGGCAGCATGCGGAAAATCGGCCATCGACAGCACGCCTCCGCCAAGAACCAGATAGTCGGGATCGAAAATATTCATTTCCATCGCAACGACCTTCGCCAACCGATCGATAAACGCCTGTAAATCCGGGTGCGTTCCCCAGCGCGTAAACAGTGACGACATGGCGGAGTCCCCCTGCTGAATTGCCCAGTTTTTCAACCAGTTCCCCGACGTCAGGGTTTCTACACAGCCAACGTTACCGCAGGGACAAGGCTGTTGATTATCCGGCCAGGGTATATGCCCCAACTCACCCGCACCGCCGTGCTCGCCGTGATAAAAACGGCCATTAAGCCACAGACTATTGCCAATCCCTGTACCAAGGTAAATCCCCATTGCCGTGTCCGGCAGCGTTTTCAACTGCATTAAATCCCACAGCATCAAATGGTTGACGTCTTTATCCATCGCCACAGGTATGCCCAAACGTTCGCTAATCTTCTGGGCAACCGGCTGACCATCCAGCGCTGGGATAAACGGCAGCGACAGCACGGATTGGCGGTCGCGGCTCAAAATCCCCGGTAGCCCCAGCATCACGCCGTTCACCGTCTGCTGTTCCAGCGTCTGCGCAATTACCTCCGTCAAGGCGGCCAGCGCATCAGGCTGCTGCGCCCAACTCTCCGTTGCTATCTTGCGAAACCCCGACCACTGGTGCTGCGCATCCATCAGCATTAACCGTGTACTGGTCCCGCCAATATCGATCCCCAGCCAGCGTTCAGTCATGCCGACTCCTGTATCAGGCGCTGTGCCTGCGCGATGTGTCCCGTCATGGTTTCCCATGAGGTTGCCAGATCGTCATGCAGGTTGAAGAGTCCCGATGTCCCCACAATCAGGACTTCCGCCCCCGCAGCCAAAAGCATACCGTAGGTTTTTTGATTACAAGATCCATCAATCTCAATCAGATAGGAATAGCCATGCTGCTGCTTTAACGCCTTCAACTGCGCGATCTTTTGCAGCATTTCAGGGATAAAGGGTTGTCCCGCATAGCCCGGATCAACCGTCATGATCGTAATCTTGTCCAGCAGATGAATATAGTGATGAATAAATTCAATCGGCGTCGCCGGATTCAGCACCACTCCCACTTTTTTGCCTAGCGCGCGGATCTGATTGATCACTCGAAACGCATCTCGGTTGATGGTCTCAGCGTGAGGGCAAATGTAGTCCGCCCCCGCCTTCGCAATCGCATCGATAAAATCAGTCGGCGTTTCCACCATCAGATGTACATCTATCACCAGCGGCGTATGTGGCCGAATCTGCTCAATGAAGAACGGTGACAGCGTGATATTTTTCACGTAGTGCCCATCCATGATATCGACATGTAAAAAATCCGCACGCGAGTTTAAGACTGCCAACTGTTGCTTGATCTCCATCAGATTCATGCACATCAGCGAGGGAGAAATTTTAGTACGCATCAGATTTCCTTTTTTTCAGTTAAATGAGCGGCGCGGGCGCGTAAGGCACTCAGGCGCACCGCACGGTAATCGGAGTAGCGAGCTTTAAAGAATTTCAGCGCCAGGACGACAATCAACACGGCTCCCCACATCGCCAGGCTGAAGTGCTGGCTGATATTCATCAGGTTGAAGCCTGTGGAGAGGATCTGGAGCACGATGAGCGACAGCACTACGCCAGTCACCCGACCAAATCCGCCGTTTGGATCGGTGCCGCCAAGAATGATCGCCAGCACCGTGAGCAGTAGGTAGGAGTCGCCGTATCCCATACGAGCCGAGTTAAAACGCGCCATCATCACCAGTCCAGCCAACACGCACATCAGGCTGGAAATGACGTACACCAACATCAGCATTCGATGCGTATTGATGCCGCTGAACCAGGTGGCATTAATGTTGCTTCCGCCCATATAAATGCACTTTCCTGCCCGCGTTTTGCCGAGAAACAGAGCCAGTGCACCAGCGGCGGCCATAAACAACCAGAGCGGCAACGGAATGCCAAGCCACGTGCCGGAACCCAGCGTGCGCAAGACATCCGGCATTCCGCTAACGGCCGCCCCTTTGGTTAACCAGATGCCGATTCCGTTAACCGTCATCATGCTCGCCAGCGTCACCAGAATGGGGTGCGCCCCCACTTTCGTGACCATAAAGCCCGTTAACGCACCAATCACCACGGCAATAACCGATGCGCCTAGCAGGCCAATCCCCAGCCACAGCAGTTGCATCACCGTTCCTGCCCCTTCAGGCAAAAAGTGCAGCAACACCCAGGCAATAAACAGGCTGGTCAGGTTCGCCGTCGCAATAATGCACAGGTTTAACCCACCGCTGAGAATGGCGATAAACATACCCAGCGTCAGCAGTCCCAGTTCGGGAAGCTGAAATGCCATACTCATGAACGTCGAGGTAGTAAAAAAACGGCCGGGCAGCATCACGCTAAACAGCGCACAGCACAGTGCGATGAGGAACAATAGTCCTACGTCAGCGCCGCTCGGTTTGAAGATGTATCGTTTCATCAGGACCCTCCGGTCGGTCACACAAAGCTGACGTCGGTTTCTTTGCGTTTTTTGTAATGTGTGACGGCGATGGCCAGCATAATCACCACGCCGATAACGATATTCATGAAGTAACTCGACACACCGATCAGATTCAGACCGTTTTTCAGGATGGCAATGAGAAAGACCCCCATCAGCGTACCCAGAACCGTCCCTTTCCCCCCCATCAGGCTGGCACCGCCGAGTACGGTAGCGGCCAGCACGTCGAGTTCTCCGCCCACGAGCGCATTTGGCACCACCTCACCCATGCGATAGGTCTGCACCAGTCCGCCTATCGCAGCCATCGCCCCTAAATAGCCATAGGCGAAGAGATGGATCAGCCCCACCCGAATGCCAATTCGGCGAGCGGATTCCTGATCGCCACCGACCGCATAGAGCTGGCGCCCCAGATGAGTTTTATTCAGGAGAATCCAGGTCAGCCCAGTAATCACCAGCAGCGTGACCAGAGGTAGTCCGACCTGAAAAGGCAGGCCGTTCAGCGTAAACGGCAAGACTTGCCGCAGCGTGACCCACCATTCGGGCAACGTGTACAGGCTGCGGCCGTCGGTCAACCACATCAGGAGGCCGAACAGCAGCGACTGCATACTGATCGTGATGATGATCGAGACGATTCTCAGCGAATAGATCAGCACCGCGTTGACCATGCCGAACACGATGCCGCAGGCAATCGCCAGTACAATGCTGAGCACGGCATTATCGAATTGAAACTGAATGAACAGCGTGGCGATCAGGTACTGCACGACCGACGCCACCGCGGCAAATGAAATATCGATTCCCCCGGTCACCAGCACCACGAACAGCCCCAACGCAAAGATCCCTGTCACCGCATAGCTTTCCGCCAGATCGAGCAGGTTCTGCATCGACAAGAATTGGTCGCTGGTGAGTGAGAAAAACACGATAGCGACAAGCAACACCCAGGCCAGCCATCCTTGGCTACTTTTGGGTTTGAAAAAGGAGAAATCAGGCATTGATCACCTCGGCAAGTTGCTGTTGTTCCAGCTGTTCTGGCTGATACTCCGCGTGAATAGCGCCATTGCGAAAGTGTAAAATCCGGTCGCAGTTGTAATACACTTCCGGCACCTCGTCAGAGATCAGGATGATGGCGAGCCCTTCCTGCGCAAGTTGATGGATCAACGCGTAAATACTGGCTTTCGCCCCCACATCGACACCCACCGTGGGCGAATCCAGAATGAGGATTTTCGGCTGCGTCAGCACCCATTTCGCCAGCACGATTTTCTGTTGATTGCCCCCAGACAGGGTAGAAATCGCCTGCTGCGGATCGGCCATCCGCACCCCTAGCTGCTCGATCCAGCTCATGATCAGTTTATTTTTACGATACTCATCAATCAGGTGGAATCGGTTGCGAAGCTGATCGAGGATGGTCAACACCATGTTGTCTGCAACCGACTGCTGCTGCACCAGCCCCAGAGTCAGACGATCTTCAGAAACGTAGCCAATGCCCGCCTTGATCGCGTCTTCGTGGTTACGGAAGGTCACCGGCTTACTATCCAGCCAGATCTTTCCGCTATCGGGACGCGTCATACCGAATAAAGACAGTGCCAGTTCTGTTCGCCCAGAGCCCAACAGCCCACACAGCCCCAGAACTTCCCCTTCACGCAGAGTAAAATTGATGTCGTGGTACTGGCCTGCACGGGTCAGGCCAGCCACCTCCAATAGCGTACGGTCTGGATTCAGCGTTGGCGTTTTACGCTGATAATCCAGCGTTAGTCCCGTCATCAGTTCAGTCAGACGATGACCATCCATTTCACTGGCAGGCCAGGTGCCAATCTTCCGCCCATCACGGATCACGGTGACGCGATCGGAGATCTCCAGCACCTCATCCAGACGATGGCTGACAAACACCACACAGATACGTTTCTCTTTCAGGTAACGCACGGTACGTAGCAACTGGTTCACTTCGGTCCGCGTCAACGATGCTGTCGGTTCATCCATGATCACCAGTCGGGCATCTGCCACTAGCGCGCGGCAGATGGCAACCTGCTGGCGCTGGGCGATGGATAGAGCAGACACCTTTTCATCCAGATCCAGATCAAAATTCAGTTCACCAATGACCCGCTGCGCCGTTTCCCGCAGCGTTCCTGCGCGATACCAGCCCAGCAACCCCTTCAGGTTGTGTTCAAACGCGATGTTTTCCGCCACGCTTAGATTGGGAAACAGCGACAGATCCTGATAGATCACCTGAACCCCAAATTCGCGCGCCTGCTTGGGGGTCAGACGGGGAAATTGCGCTTCCGGCGCCGTCTCACCGTTAAAGAGCGAAATCTGGCTACCAGCATCCGGCGCGTACACGCCGGAAATCACCTTTATCAACGTACTTTTGCCGCAGCCATTGGTACCAGCAAGGCAGTGAACCTCCCCGACAGCCAATGACAGATCGACCTCGTGCAATGCGCGGTTGCCGCCAAACGTCTTGGAGACAGAGCCGAGCGCAATCAACGTCTGTGGTTCGGTCAGCGTCATTGGTCTACAGCCCCATTTCGATCAGTTTTGGCAAATTGGCTTTATCAAGGCTTTCGGTATTGTTGCCAAGAATGGTACGCGCCTGCGCATCCACATTGACCTTACCCAATCCCTCAATCGTCATACCGTCTGTAATCGGCTGATTCTTCTGCATCATGTCGGCCAACCGAACAAACACCTCGCCCGCCGTTTTCGGGTTCCAGATATAGCCGCCTTTGATGGCACCCCGGTTGACCAACGTGGCCCCTTGTCCAGGGCTAAACGCGCCAATCACACAGATCTGATCGGTTTTATTACGGTTCATCACCGCACGTCCCGCCCCAATCGGCCCTTGTGAACCAAAGGCCATGATGCCTTTAAGGTCAGGGTATTTAGACATCAGTTCGTTACTGGTGCGGATAGACCCATCCAGCGATTCACCGACGCCAAACTTATCGGTTACCAACTGCATTTTTGGATAGTGCGTTTTTTGATATTCCAGCGCGGCATCGGTCCATTCCTGATGTAAAGGCACCGTCAGGCTCCCTACATACATGGCGTATTTACCTTCCTCTTTCATGCATGCAGCCAGTGCTTTCATATGGTTAATACCGTGGGTCGGCGCATCCACCAGCTCAAAATCCCAGTCTGCATATTTCTGACCAGGAGATTCATGCACCAGAACTTTAATACCCGCCTCTTGCGCACGTTTGAGCACGGGTTCCAGCACTTTCGGGTCATTCGGCACGACGCCAATGATATCCACCTTCTGTGCGATTAAGTCTTCAATGGCACGAACCTGTAGAGCAGGGTCAGCCGCAGTAGGGCCAACCTGCCAGGCATCAATACCGAGTTTGGCCGCTTCGCTTTTGATGCCCGCTTCCATTGCATTAAACCAGGGAATACCACCAATTTTGACGACGACGCCCATACGTAATTTCTCGGCAGCATCGGCGTGGGCTGAACTCAATAAGGCAAGGAGGGTACAGGCGAGGAATGTTTTTTTCATAATCTCTCCAGGGTGATGATCTTGTTAGTTATTAATTAACTGCATGGACTGGGGACGTTGCGAGCAATCAATAATATTGACACCGTTCCAGGCCAATTCCTGTGTTAGATCTTTGTCGTCCATTTTGTCGGTAATAAGAAAATCCACATCACGGTAATGGCAAATACGTGCAAAAGAAGGATGCAAAAATTTACTCGCATCCATCAGCAAATATTTCCTTTCTGAAGCAAACAACATTTGCTGTTTCAGGTGTGCTTTATTTTCATTTCCTTCACGTAAATAACCGTCATTACCCAAACTGCTACAGGAAAAGAAAATCTTATTAATCAAAAACTCTTTTAACGGCTGTTCTGCCACTACACCATTAAAATCTTCATCACGATCGGAATATTCACCACCCAGACAGATTGTGCGAATATTACCTTTCGGTGCCAACGTCTGTACCGTTCGTAGTGAATTGGTTATTACCGTTAATTCTATATCGGGTAATTGTCGAGCGAGAAACCAGCATGTGGTGCTACTGTCGAGTAATAAACAGTCTCCCACACTAATAAAATCCAGCGCACGTTTAGCTATCTGCATTTTTTGCGAAATATTTTCATTCGTGCGCTGGTGAAAGGTTAATTCATACTCATTATTCTTATTTATATTATTTATTATATTTCCCTGGTGTTTTTGCGCTAATACTGCACCGCCATGACTCCGCAATAACATGCCTTTCTTTTCTAAACTTGATAAATCACGGCGAATCGTTTCCTGAGAAACCTGTAACAAACTCACTAACTCTGCCACCAGTACACGGCTATTCAGGGTTAATATTTCCATTATCCGCCGCTGACGTTCAATCGGTAGCATGATGACCTCCTGTGTTAATAAAGTAATGGATAGAGAGTTCGAAAAATGTGCACTGTGCAAGAGTACCAAGGGGTAAAATTGGCAGTTTTAATTAAGTGATATGAATCAAATAAAAATGAAATCAGTTGAAGATAACTGTTAATTATTGTGATCAACTTCACACTTAATGCCATTATGCGCCATTTTTTTTACCGACATCCAAATTAAGAAAAAATAGTGACAGCGCACCACAATGACCGAATATGACCGAATGTGTGTATTTGACCGTTTTATCTTGTTGCAGTTCTGTTAAAAAAATTATTTTCCGATCTCAGCCTTCTCAACGGGAGAAGCTGGAAAAGTTCGCAGGTGTCGCGTACAGACAAATAGAAATGTAGATAACGTTATGATTAATAAATTCGAAATAGAAATATCAGGCCTGCTGATATCCGAAAAATGGCTGGAAGGAGCGAAAAACAGGGAATGGGATCGATGGAGCGTTGTTGCATAAGTCGGCTCTGGGCTGCAACAACGCCATGTTTTGATTGTAAGATCTTAGTGGTCAGTTTATCTCTGCCGCTTTTTCTCCCCGTTAACTACTCGCCCGAGGCTCAAAAATAAACTTAACCTTTTCCAGTACGGGGGGATGAGCGTTGTTGTCCATCATGGCGAGTACCAGACGCCCGACTTCCTCCCCCAACGTTTCATAGTCAAGCCGCATCGCAGTCAGCGCTGGGAACGTGTGTTCACATTGTTCAGAACCATCCAGGCAGGCAACCGCCAGATCGTAAGGGACTTTCATCAGACGGCGCTGGCATTCAAAGAGTGCACCTATGGCAATTTCCTCGTGGCTACAGATAATCGCGTCCAACTCAGGCTGGTTCTGTAGCAGCTCGATCATCGCATAGCGACCAAACTGTAGGCTGGGTGCCTCTGGGATCGTGATTTTCAAATCTGCATTGTGGTAGTGCGCCAGCATGGCTTTATTCCAGCCGTTCAACTGCTGTTTTTGCAAGCGGTTATCGGTATGAGCGCCAATATAAGCAATGTGACGATACCCTTTATCCAGCAGCGAAAGGGTTAGCTGCTCTGCCGCATCGGCGAGGTCGATATCAATATTAATGTTCGTACTCAACGAGGAAGCGCCGGAAACGTTCACCGTAATAACGTTGCTGTTCTGAATGATGTCTTGAGTACGTTGTGAAAGTTGCGCACTGAACAACACCAGTGCCGCAGGCCGCTGCTGTAAGAGTTTTTCAACCATTCCCGCTTCAGTATTCTGACGATATTCATGGCAACCCATGATCAACGGGATACTCTGTTTGCCAACGACCTGCTGCAATGCCTGCACGAAACGAATGCTGGCACGATCTTGCTGAAAAGGATATAGCACCGCGATACTGGGCTGGAAGGACGATGCCAGTGCTCCCGCCGCGTGGTTCGGTACATAGCCCAGCGTTTTTATCGCATCGTTGATTTTCTTCTGCGTGGCGTCAGAAACCAGCCCTGGTTCCCTTAATGCGCGGGACACCGTCATGGCACCAACCCCCACATACCTTGCAATATCCTGCAACGTCACACGATTCGTGCTCTCAGTAAGCTGGCTGGCCTCTTGATTCGGTTCATAGCCAAGTGTTCTGGCGGCCAGTTCCACTTTTCTCCGTAACTTCTCAGATACCAGATCGGGTTTGCGCATCACGCGCGATACCGTCATCGTCCCTACGCCCGCGTAGTCGGCGACATCCTGTAGCGTAACCTTACCGGTACTGCGACGCTTGCGCATGCTCACTTCCTCTCCATTCGTCATTTTTCTCGGTACACAGCCACGATAAAACCTGTTACCCATTGCTTTCAGACAAGACGCCGTGCGTACATCACGATTTTCCTGCTACACCCCATACAGCGTCATCGACAGTGTGCCTGCGTCTACACGAGGGGAACACGTCATAGCCCCGCTTGTGCTAAGCAGGTCACAGTTAATGATACTCATATCAGTTAGCGCTATCTTTTTAGATATTAATCACATTATTTTCGGGACTGGCACACTATCCTGCGTTCGGAATGATACAGAGGTGACCCTAATGCTTAACACTTTACTAACACCAAACGTTATTCAGATTTTACCTGCCAGTGATGACTGGCGTCACGCTATCTCCCTGTCCTGTAAGCCTTTACTAGATAATGGAGCCATTGAGCCCACCTATGTTGAGGCCATCTATCGCTCTCATGAGGCCATCGGCCCTTACTACGTTGTCGGCCCAGGGATCGCCATGCCGCATGCTCGCCCAGAAGACGGTGTGAACAGACTCAGTGTCAGCCTGACGCTGATTCGTGACGGCGTGGTTTTCCACTCTGAAGGTAACGACCCCGTGCATTTGTTGATTGTTTTGGCCGCCACGGACAGCAATAGCCACATCGATATTATTTCACAGCTTGCTCAGTTGTTCGACACGCCTGATGACGTCGCCGCGTTAATTAACGCGACGGAGATAGAACAGGTGCTTTCCGTTATTTCTCGTTATTAATCGCCACCAGAGGACACAGATTATGAAAATTACAGTCGTATGCGGTAACGGTCTTGGTACCAGCCTGATGATGGAAATGAGCATTAAAAACATCGTTAAAGAACTCGGCGTAGTTGCTGACGTAGATCACGTGGATTTAGGTTCGGCGAAAGGCACGGACAGCGACATCTTTGTCGGTACAAAGGATATTGCCGATCAGCTCGTCGCGCAGGCGGTGGGGGGCAAAATTGTGTCCCTGAATAACATGATCGATAAAGTGGCGATGAAAGAACGCCTGTCGGTCGCCCTGACAGAACTTGGCGCGTTATAAGCGAGGAATCAAAAATGGAATTCTTCCGTTTTTTAATGAGTGATGTGCTGTCTGAGCCGTCCATCCTAGTCGGTTTGATTGCGCTTATCGGCCTGATTGCACAGAAAAAACCGGCCACGGAATGTATCAAGGGAACGGTGAAAACCGTAATGGGTTTCCTGATCCTCGGGGCGGGCGCGAGCCTGATCGTGTCCTCGCTGGGCGATTTCGCCGCGATTTTCCACCATGCGTTTGGTATTGCCGGTGTGGTACCGAACAATGAAGCCATTGTCGCCGTCGCACAGAAGAACTTCGGCACCGAAATGGCGATGATCATGTTCTTCGCGATGGTCATTAATATCGCGATCGCCCGCTTTACGCCGTGGAAATACATTTTCCTGACCGGGCACCACACGCTGTTTATGTCGATGATGGTTGCGGTGATTCTGGCGACAGCAGGTATGAAAGGGGTGCTGCTGATTACCGTTGGATCGCTGGTCGTTGGGGTATCAATGGTGCTGTTCCCTGCGATTATTCATCCGTATATGAAGAAAGTAACGGGATCGGATGACGTCGCCTTTGGTCACTTCTCTGCGATATCACAGCTGCTGTCCGCGTTTATCGGCAGCAAGTTCGGTAATAAGGAGAAATCAACGGAAGACATGGAAGTACCGAAGAGCCTACTGTTCCTGCGTGATACGCCGGTCGCCATCGCCTTTACCATGTTTTTCATCTTCATTTTCACCTGTCTGTTTGCTGGCCCAGAAGCGGTGAAAACGATGAATGCCGGTGGGAAAAACTGGTTCATGTTTTCGCTGATCCAATCCATTACCTTTGCCGCCGGCGTGTACATCGTGCTGCAAGGCGTGCGGATGGTGATTGCGGAAATCGTACCCGCGTTTAAAGGTATTTCGGACAAGCTGGTTCCCAATGCAAAACCCGCATTAGACTGCCCTGTCGTCTTCCCCTACGCCCCAAATGCCGTGTTGGTCGGTTTCCTGAGTAGCTTTGCGGCTGGAGTGGTCGGTATGGTGCTGCTCTATCTGCTGGGTATGACGGTGATCATTCCCGGCGTGGTGCCACACTTCTTCGTCGGCGCGGCTGCGGGCGTTTTCGGTAACGCTACCGGCGGACGTCGCGGCGCGATTTTAGGATCTTTTGCCAACGGGCTCCTGATTACCTTCCTGCCTGTGTTCCTGCTGCCAGTGCTGGGCAGTATCGGGCTGGCAAACACCACGTTCAGCGATTCCGATTTCGGCGCGGTGGGTATTCTGCTGGGTATTATCGTGCGCTAAGCCCGCGCGATGAATGTCATCCGACAGACCGGTTTTAGTTAACGGGGGAAATGATGGAATTCTATTTAGATACGGCGGATGTAGCCGCAGTAGAACGACTCGCAGGCGTGTTACCGATTAAAGGCGTGACCACCAATCCGAGTATTGTCGCACGCGGAAAATCCGATATTTATAGCGTGCTACGGGACATGCAGGCTGTTATCGGCACGGAAGGACAGCTGTTTGCTCAGGTGATGTCGCGCGATCCTGACGTGATGGTGGAAGAGGCGTTGAAGCTCAGAGATGTGATTCCTTCTCTGGTCGTCAAAGTACCGGTGACGCATGCGGGTTTAAGTGCCATCAGACAGTTGACGGCGCTGGATATTCCCACCCTCGGCACCGCCGTATACGGTGCGGGACAAGGGTTTTATGCCGCGCTGGCGGGGGCTCGCTATATCGCACCTTACGTCAACCGCATTGATGCGCAGGGTGGCGATGGAATTGCGCTAGTGAAAGAGCTGCAAACTCTGATTAACCTGCACAGCCCGCAGACTCAAGTGCTGGCAGCCAGCTTTCGCACGCCGCGTCAGGTGCTGGACTGCCTGCTGGCGGGGTGTCGGGCGATTACCGTCGACCCTGCTGTTGCTGAGCTGTTCCTGCAAGATCCTGCGGTTGATGATGCGCTTAACCGGTTCGATCATGACTGGCAAACACGCTTTGGTCATGCCGACCTTGGCTGATTGGTGAAAAACACCACTCGCCCGTCGGGTGGTGTTTTCAACACGATCGGCTTGCTATCACGATCAATGCAGGACGAATTCGCGGTACTTTTCCACCAGCGTCAGAAAGTCGTCCAGGCCGCATAAAGACAGGCTCTCTTCATCGTAATAGCTCATGCCTTCCTCTAACTCATCCGTGGTGAAAGACAGTTGATTCGCCTGCACCATCACTTCTTCTTCATCCAGCAGCAGCGTGTATTCATGGCCCACGCGCCGCCACTGCCGTTCGCTGCCCGCAACAGAACGCGCGGCATCCTCAACGTCAGCCAGTATCGTCAGTTGCCCTTTCACTTCCTCGTTAAACCAGTGCCCAATCGCTTCATGTCCCATCGACATACGAACGATGACCTGACCCGTCACATCCCGCAAAAATTCATAGTCCATGATGCCATCCTCACTATGATGTTTCTTTTATTCAGTTTAGTCGCCTCTACCCCCTACTGTAGTGATGCACCTTCACCTTTGATGCCTATCTGTTGTAATCAGATATGGTGAAGTAAAGCAGGCACAAAAAAAGGAGGCCTGTTTAGGCCTCCTTCGGTGTAGGGATGCGAACTATAGCGAGTTAGACAGTCGTCTGGAAGATCACGCCATCGGCTTTCTCGGTATATTGACCTAACTGGTCGAAATTCAGATAGCGATAGGTGTCCTGCGCAGTTTTATCCACCTGCGACATGTAGGTCTGGTACTCTTCTGAGGTCGGCAAGCGGCCCAGCAGCGAAGCCACCGCAGCCAGTTCAGCAGATGCCAGATACACATTAGCACCGGTTCCCAAACGGTTTGGGAAGTTACGGGTCGAAGTAGAAACGACCGTCGCACCATCCGCTACGCGCGCCTGGTTACCCATGCACAGCGAGCAGCCTGGGATCTCGATACGCGCCCCGCTCTTACCAAACACGCTGTAGTAGCCTTCTTCCGTCAGCTGTGCGGCATCCATTTTGGTCGGCGGCGCAACCCACAGGCGGGTCGGCAACTGGCCTTTGTGACTATCCAGCAGTTTACCCGCCGCACGGAAGTGGCCGATGTTGGTCATACAGGAACCGATGAAGACTTCATCAATCTTCTCGCCCTGCACGTCAGACAACCAGCGCGCATCGTCTGGATCGTTCGGTGCACACAGGATCGGCTCTTTGATATCGGCCAGATCGATGTCGATCACCGCCGCGTACTCGGCATCGGCATCGGCTTCCAGCAGTTGCGGATCGGCCAGCCATTTTTCCATGCCCTGAATACGGCGTTCCAGCGTACGACGATCGCCGTAGCCTTCAGAGATCATCCACTTCAGCAGCACGATATTGGAGTTCAGATACTCAATGATCGGCGCTTTATCCAGTTTGATCGTACAACCAGCCGCAGAACGTTCCGCCGAGGCATCGGTCAATTCAAACGCCTGCTCAACTTTCAGATCCGGTAGACCTTCGATCTCCAGAATACGACCAGAGAAGATGTTCTTCTTACCTTTCTTCTCAACGGTCAGCAGGCCTTGCTTGATGGCGTACAGCGGAATGGCGTGAACCAAGTCGCGCAGCGTAATGCCCGGCTGCATTTTGCCTTTGAAGCGCACCAGAACGGATTCTGGCATATCCAGCGGCATCACGCCCGTCGCGGCAGCAAACGCCACCAGACCGGAACCCGCAGGGAAAGAAATACCGATTGGGAAACGAGTATGAGAGTCACCACCTGTACCGACGGTATCCGGCAGCAGCATACGGTTCAGCCAAGAGTGGATAACCCCATCGCCTGGACGCAGCGATACGCCGCCACGGTTCATGATGAAATCAGGCAGCGTGTGGTGTGTGGTCACGTCAACCGGCTTCGGATAGGCCGCGGTGTGGCAGAATGACTGCATCACCAGATCGGCGGAGAAGCCGAGACAAGCCAAATCTTTCAGCTCATCACGAGTCATCGGCCCAGTGGTATCCTGTGAACCCACAGACGTCATTTTAGGTTCGCAGTATTCGTCAGGGCGAATACCCGCGACACCACAGGCACGACCGACCATTTTCTGCGCCAGTGAGAAGCCTTTTTTGCTGGCTTCAACGGCTTTGGAAATACGGAAGACATCGCTGTGCGGTAAGCCCAGTGACTCACGCGCTTTAGACGTCAGTCCACGTCCGATGATCAGCGGAATACGGCCACCAGCGCGCACTTCGTCCAGCAACACGTCGGTTTTCAGCGCAAATGTTGCCAGTACGTCATTGGTATCATGACGGCGTACTTCACCTTCATACGGATAGATGTCAATCACATCCCCCATATTCAGATCGTTCACATCGACTTCGATCGGCAGCGCACCGGCATCTTCCATCGTGTTAAAGAAGATTGGCGCGATCTTGCCACCCAGCACCACACCGCCACCGCGCTTGTTAGGAACGTGAGGGATGTCTTCACCCATGAACCACAGCACGGAGTTAGTTGCAGATTTACGCGACGATCCTGTACCGACAACGTCACCGACGTAAGCCAGCGGGAAACCTTTTTTATTCAGTTCTTCGATCTGTTTGATCGGGCCCACGGCACCAGGTTGATCGGGATCGATACCTTCACGGGCGTTTTTCAGCATCGCCAACGCGTGCAGCGGAATATCAGGGCGTGACCAGGCATCTGGTGCCGGAGACAGGTCATCCGTGTTAGTTTCACCGGTGACTTTAAAGACGGTAACAGTAATTTTTTCCGCCAGTTTCGGACGGGACAGGAACCACTCGGCATCAGCCCAGGATTGAATCACTTTCTTGGCGTGCGCATTGCCTGCTTTCGCTTTTTCTTCCACATCATAGAAGTTATCAAACATCAGCAGCGTGTGGGACAGCGCTTCAGCGGCAATCGGAGCCAACTTATCGCTATCCAACGCATCAATCAGCGGATGGATGTTATAACCACCCTGCATGGTACCCAGCAGCTCGATCGCTTTTTCCTGGCTAACCAAGGGGGAAGTGGCTTCGCCTTTAGCGACGGCAGCCAAAAAACCGGCCTTTACATAGGCGGCTTCATCAACACCGGGGGGGACACGGTTAATCAGCAGATCAAGCAATGCTTCTTCTTCGCCTGCCGGGGGGTTCTTGAGTGACTCAACCAGCGCGGCCATCTGCGTGGCATCTAACGGTTTAGGAACAATCCCCTGCGCAGCCCGCTCGGCTACGTGCTTACGATATTCTTCTAGCACGACGTTCTCCTCGCTCTCATTGTCTTCATTATGCCGGCGCTCTTGTTCCCAATTGTGGTGTCCATGCCTGGGTGTCAGCGTGTGGATGTAAGGTAGTAGAGTGTCCGGTCCAGCCTCGTCAGCATATCAGGATTTGAATTGATTGTTAATTCGTTCACATAATAGCAACATTAATTTTTATTCAACTGCGCTATGTGCCAAATATCACTATCACTGAAAAATACCGACATCAGCAGAATAGCATGTCCCTGACGGCGCACACTAACTATGCTGATTTAACCATAAAATATCTGGGCTTTTAACAACATAACGTGATTAAGCGTCGTCTAAAAACGCCGCGATAATCAGAATGTTCGCAATAGAGTCTGAATAAGTGTTAACAGATGATAAGAGCTCCCACGGCAACGATGCCGGATTGCTTCATTGATAATAGGAAGGACGCCATGAGGGTGAAACGGTATCTACGCGTGGTTTCTGCCACACTTTTGGCGTTCAGCGCATCGGTCTATACCGCACCTATCGAACTGGAGGGTCTCGCTTTAACGCGCGATATTCCTTGTAATGGCAATGATGTCACTATTTCGGGCAATGGCAACCGCATCGCGCTGACGGGGCAATGTGCCAATATCTACATCAATGGTTCCGAGCACAACGTCACATTTGATACCGCCACATCGCTTACCGTGACTGGCTCCGAGATAGCCGTTACAGGCCAGTCAACCGGTGACCTGACCGTCGCCGCGTATAAGAACACCATTCACACTCATATCATTACCGAAGATAAGCCAGTAAAGGTGACGGTGACAGGTACGGAACATCATCTCGATTTGGGTTTTAACGGACCTGCGGTTGTCTCTTTCAATGGCATTAGTAACCGCCTCTCATGGGGAGGAACAGAGCCGAAATTCTCTTCTAGCGGTGCCAATAACGTTATCAAACAAAAACCATAACGCGCTGCATTCCTTTTTCTGAGTGACGCCGGACAAACAGGCACCGACGACAGAGAACACACGACCCAATCGACAACTCACCGATTGGGTCGTCACTTTTAGTACGAAGAATATCGAATCAATTCCCGCCAGAGCGGGTCACATCAGGCCTTAAATGTCAGCCACGGGCGCAGTCGCGCTACGGGTTGAATCAGCCCCGACCGTTCCTGAATATCAATCACGGGCGTAACCGGCTTATAGGCCGCCGGTGCTTCTTCCCGCAAACGCTCATCCTTCAGCGTAATACATTGCCAGGGCAACGTATCTGTCTGCTTCACCGCATCGACTTTGTTGCGCATATTCTGCCGGCGCTCGGCACGTCCTGCGCCGTGTGAACACGACCACAGCCAATCGGGATGCCCTTTCCCGGTAACGAGATAAGAATAGTCCCCCATTGAGCCGGGGATCAGTGCAAATTCCCCTGCTTTTGCGGGCGTAGCCCCTTTGCGGTGCAGGTTCATTCCATGTTCAGGCAGAATGATGTTATGAGACAGATCGACCACCAGCTTGCTGGCATCGCGCGTAAACACCTGTTTCCAAGAGGAACGGATCAGCTCAGTCAGCACGATCCGGTTGATCCACGCATAGCGGGCGGCGACACCCATGGCTTCCATATAATCCGTCGCCTGTTCATCAACCAGACCAAACAGGCCGGACACCGGATATTTTTCTCCCGCAGGCCAACAGGCTCGCGCTTTATCGATCCCACGCTGGCCGACATAAAAGCCCACGTCTCGTGAACCGGTATGAATCATAATCACGACCTCACCTTCCTTCACGCCAGCCTGATACGCCGCATGCCTGTCCAAGACGGCATCAACAATTTGCAGCTCAACGAAATGATTACCCGCCCCTACCGTGCCCAGATTGGAAGGTCGAAGTATCTCACGAGGCGCAAAAAACGGCTCAGGCGCATGTCGGCTATCGGCACGAACCGCATCGGTTCCGGCGATGGAACCGAGTTCCGCTGCCAGCCGTTGGAAGTCCACGTTCTGCCAAAGCCCCTGTAAGGGCAATGCCGCCAGCCACGCCGACAACCCTTCATCAAAGAGTGCAGAAAACGAATCTGGCGTAACGGGAACATCGCGCTGATCCAGAAGCAACGTATTTTTGAGCGCCTGAATCAGCGCGGGCTTGTACTCATCCGCATCCGCATGATGCACGCCCGTCGTCAACAATCGCATGCCGCAGTTGATATCGGTCCCAATTGCCGCAGGGATAACAAAGTTCTCCGTTGTAGCGACAATACTGCCAACGGGCGCAAGCGTACCGGGATGGAAATCCGGCGTCGCGCGAGCAGCACAGACGCGCGCATCGCTGCCCGGTAGGTGTACCGAGGCGAAATCCAGCAGTTGCTGAACCGCCTTTTCTTCCAGCGGCAACGTTTCCGGCAACAGAACCTGCGCTTCTGCATGCTGCCTGCGAAGATGATAAATAGAATGTTGGTAATCGGTGTCTATCCCCAAACGGGACAAACGTTTTTGTAAGCGAGTAAATGTAGACATGGTGCTACCTAGAAAAACAAAAAATCGCTCCTCCCGTTTCGGAGAGAAGGTTGTTTTTCCTGCAGCAGCAGATTCAGGAAAGGATGTCGGGCTATTCTAGGGAAGAACGCCTCTATTGTAAACCGCGGGCCGCATCGCGCTGGCTCCGTTATGGGCTGTTTTATCGATGTCAGTCATTCTCCTCGCTCAAGGCTGGGGGTATGGTAAACTCAGTACATTAGGCATCACTAAATTAGTCGGTAACGCGGGGTGGAGTGAAGATGACGTTGAGCAATTCAGATCGGGAATTCATGCAGGACGGCGCGGTAAAAGCCGCGGCGCTACTGCGCGCGATTGGCAACGAAAACCGGCTGTTGGTGCTTTGCCTGCTTATCGAACACGGTGAAATGTCAGTGGGTGCGCTGCTTGAGCACATTCCGCTCAGCCAGTCCGCTCTCTCGCAACATCTGGCGAAAATGCGTGAGGAAGGGTTGATTAGCTATCGTCGTGAATCACAAACGCTGCACTATCGCATCGAAAATCAGGATGTAAAAACCATCATCGCTACCTTAAAAGCCCTGTTCTGCCCCTAATCACGACAACAACGCCACGGCTAGACGATGCCCGTGGCGTTGATGATGAAGTATGGCGTTAGAACGATGTCTTCACACTCACAAAGAAAGTCCGTCCCGGTTCGTTATAGGTTGCTGCTCCAGCACCCGCGATGGTAACCACGTTATTGTTCACCACATCCTGCGCATTACCCGCGCGGAACAGACGTTTATCAAACAGGTTATCGACACCGCCGGTCACGCTCAGGTTCTTGTTAAATTTATAGGTGCTGCTTAACCCGAACAGCGCATAAGGGCTTAACTCATTGGTTGCGCTACCCGTTACACGCTCACCTTTGTAGTTATACATCTTCGGCTTCTGGCGACCATACCAGGTCATATCGGCCAGGAAGGAGAGGCTCTCCGTTGCCTGCCAGTCCACCGATGAATTCAGGGTAAACTCCGGCGTAATCGACAGATAATCACCCGTGGTTTTATTTTTCGATTCCAGCATCCAGGTCAGGTTGTTACGCCAGTTGATGGTTTCCGTGACAGGAACGGTCAGGTTACCTTCCAGTCCCTGAATAACCGCTTTCGGTACATTGCCCCACTGGAAGATATTGGCGTTGTTGCGCCCCGTATTGTTTCCACCTACCGCGTTGCCAATGACATTGTTTCCAGACTCAATCTTGTTACGGTAATCGTTGTGGAAGTAGGTGATACCAGCGATCAACCCATCACGGTGAAACTCCAGGCCAATCTCTTTATTCAGGCTGGTTTCCGCTTTCAGATCTTCATTGCCGATCAGGTAGCAAGGGGTGCCACCGGAGCAGCCCTGTCCGCGGCTATAGAGAATGTAGTTCTCGTTGGTCTGATACAGGTTCGGCGCTTTGTAAGCGCGGGCGATACCTAGCTTCAACGTATAGTCGTCACCCAGTTCCTGTGACAGGTTGAGCGACGGGCTCCAGTTAGTACCTGCCGTGCTGTGATCATCGACACGCAGCGCAGGTGTCAGCACGGTACTTTGTGTTAGCTGGATATTATCTTCAACAAAAGCAGAAGCCAGACGAGCAGAAGATCTCTCACTACGGCCACGGCTACTTAGCGAACCAATGCTTCCAGCTTCATCTGTATCCTGTGCATTTGAAACGGGATCTTTCATCTTCTGCTCGTTCCACTCAACCCCGAATGTGAGCACCTGATCGACCCAGAGATTCAGCGGAAGATTTACCTCGTTGTGCGCGGTAAAATTGTCCAGCTTTATCGTGCCATATTGGTTCGGACTCGTCGTATCAAAAATCCCTTCTAAACCGCCAGACAGTCCCTCAAGGATACGGGTATTGTGCGTGCGTTCGTATTGCAGATACGACGTAGAGCTGACGCCGCTGTCCCAGTAGCCGCGATGCGTCACCGCAAAGTTCTGGCGGTACATGCGGTTGGTTTCCTTGCCATAATTACTCACGACAAGCGGGTTGGTGTTGGTATTTTGCGAATCGCCCGCATAGATATTGCCCTGACGGCTGGAACCCGCTTCAAACTCCAGTGACTGCTGCTCGGTCATATCCCAACGCAACAGGCCATTGATATCTTTATTACGCACCCCTTCGCGCCCGGAAGGCAGTGAAGCGGACTGATTGCCCGCGCGTGCGGACTGATGCCCTTGGTTAATATCGCGTGCATCAGCCTCAGTTTTGTTCAGGTTACCGTACAGACGGAAGCTCAGGCTGTCGGTCAGGCCGCCCATCAGGCTGAAATCGGTACGCTTGGTTGCACCTTCTGAGCTATGCTCCGGCGCGTTCAGGAAGGTGTTCCAGGTGCCGTGCCATTCTTGCGTCGGCTGCTTGGTGATGATGTTAACCACACCGCCTGCGGCACCGTTACCATAGCGCGCCGCAGCCGGGCCGCGCAGCACTTCAATGCGCTCAACCATGTCGGCAGGCACCCAGTTGGTGTCACCACGGGTGTCGCGCTCGCCGCGCCACCCGTAGCGTACAGCTGTACGACTTGATACTGGCTTGCCATCTACCAGAATCAGCGTGTTTTCCGGTCCCATGCCGCGGATATCGATCTGACGATTGTTGCCACGCTGGCCGCTAGTTGAGTTACCGGACAGATTAACGCCCGGCATGGTGCGAATCAGCTCTGACAGATCGTTAGCGGGCGGACATTTGCTGATATCCTCAGCCGTGATTACCGACACCCCTGGAGCCTGACGAGTTTGCTCCGCAGCCGTCACCACCATCGTATCGCCCGATGGACTATTTTCGGCCTGATTCTGCACCTGAGAGGCAGGTTCTGTTGAAGGAATGGTCGAGGTCTGCGCCGCACTCAGAAACGACGTCATCCCGCAGCTAACGCCAATAAGCGTCGCCAGATAACGGCGCGATTGTGGTAGTTTCATCAAAATTATCCTGCCCTGTAAGAAATGAATAAGTAGCCTGAAAAAGGATCAACATCGCAGCCGGTACAGCGACACCTAATGACAATCAGCAACAGTGCTGAATAACGGCGGAGATAAAACGCGCAGACGTGCGGTTATCAGGGAGAAGCGTCATGCAAACGGGGCATCACGTCGCGTTGTTATGAAATACTGTTTGTAATCAATCAGCCCTCTTTCTCCGCATTGCCGGAAATGGAAAATGCATTTATCGTGCAATGTGACCTCCTCAACGAAAAATGCTATTGAGAAGTATTTGCATTACCATTTTGGCGCGGTCATTGTTACATTTGTCATTCAGGACGGGGTTTGCTCTAGCAGCAAAATGTTTTGCCAAAGCATCAAAATGGAAGGCGCAGGTCGAAGGGTTTAATCAGGTAGGTAATCACGTGCGCAGCTTCACTCAGTCATCAAAGCCGATCTATAAAGATCACATCGTTCAGCAATCGAGTCTGGTCGCGAACAATTACCGTTTTATCGGCCCCCGGCTGATCGATAACACGCCGGTGCTCTTTGGGTCGTTCACTGTCGTGCAGCTCAATCCGCATCTGATCCTGCATACCGCGGATGTGATTAATCGCCACAACATGAAAACCCAAAACCTGCTGGATGGCGCAATCAAGCTCGCTATCGTGGTGAGCGGCAATGCGCATATTTCATTTGCCCATCAGGAACTGCATCTGGGAGAGAGCCAGCCCGCCTCGCTGATTTCGCTGACGGAACCGACGATGTTTACCCGCATCGGCAAGCGTGATGAATATGAACGAACCATTACGCTGACGTTCGACAGGGAATGGCTGTACGGCAATATGATGGACTCCGTTGGCGACTGGCAGGCCATCCACGATTTCACGCAGACCCACCTTGCGACACACCTGTGGACACCATCCCGACAGGCGCTGGCGATTGCTTTACAAACGCTGGATGCTAAACCTTGCCAAACGCCGCTCCAGCGCCTTTATCTGGAAACGCAGTGCATGAGCCTGATTATCGAGGCGTTTACGTCACTGACCACCAGCGTGGCGCAAGAGAAAAACAGCGGCGTTACCCTGCGCGGCTACCATCGTATTCAACAAATCAGAGATATGCTGGAAAGCGGCAGCGCTGACCATCTTTCGATGAGTGAAATCGCCAAAAGCGTCAACATGAGTGAAAGCACGCTACAACGCCATTTTCGCCAGACGTTCAATATGAGCGTTTTTGAATACCTGCGTAACTGTCGCTTGCAGCGCGCCATGCTGGCCTTGCAGAAGGACGGCATCGGTATCGCTCAGGCAGCCAGCATTGCTGGCTACAACAGCCCCGCTAACTTTGCCACCGCGCTGCGCCGTGCATTCGGTATTACGCCAGGGCAGCTAAAAGACCGCTTCTGATCCCCATTATTAATAACCAAATGGAATTTATTATTCCTTTTGGTTATTAATCGCTATTCAGTGACGAGCAGTAAATTAGTGTTTTTCTGCCAAGATGCCTGACAACTCATGACCACTCAGACTGATATCACCGCAACGCTTGCCCACCACATTATCCATAGCGAACCCAATCGAGAAGCGATTGATGCCGCCCGTGACGGGGTGACTGATTTCGTTTCCACCGCGCTCCCCATCGTACAGGGTGCGATTGCCGATAGCGGGCTCGCGCCGTTAAAGCAGGTATTCAGCGGCGCGGACAGCCTGACACGTAGCCTGATTTTGGGTTATGCCGGTCACGTACTCGACTTTGACGATTATCATCCTGCATTTCGCGGCCACCCCAGCACCGTCATTCTACCTGCGCTGTTTGCCCTTGCCGCAGAAGAGGAATCCGTGACGGAAGAGGCGTTTTTGACAGCCTATGTCATCGGCGTAGAAGCCGCCGGCAGAATCGGGCTGGCATGCGGCCCGCGTCATTACAGCCTCGGCTATCACAACACGGCTACGCTCGGTGCTACCGCCGCCGCCGCCGCCGCTGCACGTCTGGCTGGTGCTTCGGTGGAGCAAACGCAAACTATTCTTGGCCTGGCCGCTACACAGGCCGCAGGGCTACGGGCACAGTTTGGTTCCGCGGTCAAACCGCTACATGCTGGGCTTTCTGCCAGAGCAGGATTAACCGCCGTCAAGCTGGGGTTAGCGGGCTTCGAGGGCAACGCACAACGGGTGATTGATGCATTTCTTACCGCGCACGGCGATCAAAAACAGCAGCCAGCGCTGCTGGTGGAAAACTGGGGAACCCCGTGGCGTATTCTTTCTCCCGGTCTGGAGTTCAAGCGCTACCCAACCTGTGGCGGAACCCACAGCGCCGCCGAGGCTGCGTTTGCGTTGCGGGAACGGTGGCATGAGCAAAATGGTGCGGATGCCGATCTGGCTGACGCCATCGAGCGTATCACAGTGACCTTCCCGCCGGGCGGCGACGTTGCTCCTTTCATCCGTAATGCGACCAACGGCGTAGAGGCACGCTTCAGTCTGGAATATGTCATTGCGGCTGCGCTGATTGAAGGGGAACTGAAGCTGGCGCATTTTTCGGAAGCACCGGTTGAAACCACGATCGCCGCGCTAGCGAATCGTGTCATACGTCGCGCCGATGAAACCGCACCACCTGATGAGCTTGACCCAGAGGCGCGTTTTCATGAGGTTACCCTGCATTTGCGTAACGGCAGCACGCTGATCCAGCGAACCACTCGTCAGGAAACCTCAGCACGTCCCACCGATCTGCGCGCCAAATTGCAGCAAACCATCGGTTCTCTGGCCCATCTCGACAGTAACCAGATCGCCGATCGTTGCGCATTACGGCAAGCGGGCGATCTGCGCTATTTACTTGGGCTGTTATTTTAACAATGCTGGTTTTAAAAAAATACCAGCTTTAGGCTTTAACGGGATGCTGGTTGCTGTCGATAAGCATCGTTATCGGCAGCACTATTCTCGACAATACTATTACCCCGACAGCCACCACGCCGTAAGTTCGACTCAATCAGCCTGATGGGATATCAATTTCCCTTTTTCATCAAATACCGTCACGCCGGGTACTCTGGAATAATTCCCTTCTCCCTCTGATTTATAGCGGGTCGCCAGTATATGGGGAGAACGGTATTCAAACTTAAAATAGCCATCAGCAGGATTAGCTATTATCAGATTGCCTACACTGTCGATAAGACCTTCTTTCACTTTGAAATAACGGTTATCAAGGTTAGATTCGAAAAATGACGCACGCTCATACTTAGACAAGTTTTTTCCCTCTTGCTCAGGAATCACGGGGAAATGCGCCATATCAAGCTGCCGTAATACATGCAGAAACATCAGGCGTTCCAACGGTGTTCCTGAATCTTTCGGGACTAAAAATTGCAATGTGAGCCCATTTCCCACATTCACATCATATTCATAGCCGACAAACGCGCTATCACCATAAATAAAGATGTCGTCCACCTGTTTACCTTCAGGAACAATCTCCTTAGTTTCAGCCATAAGCTCAGGGATGGACTGGGGAGAGACCTGAAAATAAATGTCATACGTAAAGACTTCTGACGGGAATCTTATCCGTATACGTTTCATTCCCCGATCGATAAAACGTTCGGGCTTTTCCAGATTCTTATTTATGTCTTTCCATATTTGCTGATGCATTTCTGCGATAGTAAATTCATCAGCGATTTTTACGCCATACTTCGCTTCCAATTCCTGCTGAGATAAGGCCAGATCGTACATCGACAACGCCTGCTCGCCACGGTAACGTTCATCCATGGTACGCAGTACGGCAAACGCATTGGCTAACGCGACGGTATCTTCAGCATTCGCTAACCCAATAAAATAGCGCTGCTTAGCCTCATCATATTGAAAATAGACCGCTTCCAATGTGCCTTGTTGATTATCGTATGCCGCGCCGTTTTCCGACTGGAACAACACGCCCTTTTGCCCTTCCAGCCACGATGCGAGCTTAAAATCCTCTTTTGCCGCGCTCACGGTAAACAGGTCAAAGTCAGTTTTATTCTGCTTATCCTGATAGGAATAGATCTGCGTGTCTTTATTTTCCCGGTCGATAAGCAGACGCCCCATCCGGCGAACATAGGTCCCGAATGTCCACAAATCCAGCTTGTCGTACATCTTAAACGGCAGCTTAATCTCAAAATGCTCATCAAGATAAAAGGGGATACCGGGGAAATCGTTCATCGGCGCGTGGCTGAATGCTTCTTTCTCTTCAAGAAGCCACACCTGATAGGCTTTTTTATGTTCGTCAAAACGCTGCTTGATCTTAAGTAAACCGGGTGACTGTTCTTCCGTCTTTTTCAAGACCATGGTGATTTCACAATAATAAAATGCACAGGCAGCACTTTTATCCGATACAAGCTGAACTGTGTTTTTCCCGGTAATTTTTAGCGTCTGCCACGAACCGTTGACCTGTACTCGGTTCTCTTTTATGTCCTCAGTATGTTCACCATCCACACTGTAATAACTCACCTGAGTTGGTGTCAGATTAAAATAGAGGTCGTTTTTAATGCCCTTGAGGCTTTTCGCTATATGTTCCTGAAGATCATCTCTGTTTTTATTGGCTTCAGGGTTTTTACTGTTATCAAACACAACGCGAATATCTTCAACCAGATATTTCCCCTCGCTAAGTGTTTCTTCTCCATTACAGCCCGACAGCCATAGCACCATCATGATAATACCCAGATATTTCTTCATCACCTCATCCCTGTAAAATTAAAAAGCCCCTGAATGCTACAGCACGCAGAGGCGAGTCATGCATCAGTAAGCTGATGTTATCAAAAAACTTATTATATTCGTCATACTTCAAGTTGCATGTGCGTTGGCTTCGCTCAGTCACCCGAATCACTTACCTGAGTAAGCTCATCGGGATTCCTTCCCTTGCCGCCTTCATGAAACTAGAATTATTTAGAGTAGATAATTCAGGCACTGCCAGTTAGGGCTTTAGCCACTGGTCCAGAAAGCGAAAGACGTCTTCCTGTTGCTCCTGATAGAAAACGTGTCCCAGCTCAGGCCATATTTTGGTTTGCAGCTTGTTGTCCGCCCCTTGAGATTGCCACACCTTGTGCATTTTAGCGTAGGCATCTTCAACGGATTGCGTCGGGAACAGTTTGTCTTTGCCACCGTTAAATAACAGCATCGGTTTTGGTGCGGCAACGCTCGCCACATCCGGGAAATCAAAGCGTGTCGGTTGCCCCGGATGCAACATATAGAATGCCGACTGTCCTCTCAGCACATTGTTACCTGGCGTCATCAGACCGTCGTACGTGCCAATCCAGGACACCGCTGCCGTTGCCGCGACCTTGTCGGACAGGGCGGCAAGCTGCCAGGCACGGTAGGCGCCCATCGAGAAACCGACGACGCCAATGCGGTGCTTATCAACCTGTTCAAGCGATGCCAGAAAATCCGTTGCCCGCATGTCTTCGTAGGCCATCAACCCCGCGAGCGAGCGCCCCAGATTAAAGAAGTTACTCGCCAACGCCTGCTGCTGCTCATATTTGATCGGCCCGCGCGATCCCCAACCTAGCGCATCCACGGCCAGCACCACATAGCCTCGCTTCGCCAGCTCATCGCCGACAAAGCGCCCCGTGAAGAACTTATCGGCCCACGCCTGTGCGGAAGCAAGCTGTTCGTCATTGCCCCACGGCTTGATCATCTTCTCTTTGCCGATATCAAACTTCGCGCCGTGATCGTGCAGCAGAATTACCGCCGGATGCGGCCCCGCGCTTTTTGGCGTCAGGAGCAACGCGTCTACGCGGCTTTCATCGGTGAGATTAAAAGCGATCTTTTCTGCCGTGTAGCTACCACGATCCTGTTTTTCAATCGCCTGCGGCGCAAAGTCTTTGGTGGAATCAGGCGTCAGAAGCAGCGAACGCAGCGTTTTTCTTGATTGAGATTGCCACTGACTAAAATCCGTAAAATTGCCAGATAGCCAGGAATCAGAGTAGGTCATCTGCTGCTTAAGCTGCGGATAAAATGAAGGCAGCCCTTCATCCGTCACCGCCTGATCCGCCGCTATTTGAGGAGAAGGGTTCATATCGTTCGCCATCAGTGAAGGGCTGGCTAGTAACGCCGCCAATAACCAGACAGAGGAGCGTAAGGTATTCAGATTCATCATAACCTCAAAAACAAAACATCGTTTCTTTTTTGAGGTTTGATTGTAATTGACATGGCTAAAAATAAACGGACGGAGCGCGCATTCTGCGAAGCCACAGGCAAAAAAGGTTCGTCGCGGCAGCGTAGGCTCAGAAGGGAATACCACACACGCCAGCGATCAGAGTATTCAATTTATTACATAGTTAACGATTTAAGATCGCTTAATGTCTCAGAGCAGAACGACATCAGGCGGCTGATTCGTCTCGTTTGCGTTCAGCCACCAGCACAACTCCTTTTCGCGATTCATTCGGCGCAAGGCTCCAGATATCGCTTTCGGGAATGCTGCGACCATCGTATCGAATCCGTTCTCCGTCATACGGCCAGAAAGTACGTTGTTCTGAGTCGAACACAAATACCTCAATGCCAACCTCTTTACGCGCCATACGCGCCCACAACGCTTTCCCTCCAGGGAACTGAACGTTATCGCTAACCAGCACAATACCGTCGTTAATGAGCGCCTTATACATGGCGCTGGCGACATTAGCATTTCGTTCACGTTTGGTGACAATCACGCCTTCAACCTGAGCGAGATGATCATTCATCGGTTGCAAGTTCTCGTAGTAACCGATGACGGCCAAAATAGTTTCAGCCTCATCGTCGCTGTTACGGGATTTCAGGTCGATCTTTGCAACAACAACATGCCGTAAATCACCGTTAACGTCATCAGGCTCTCCATATATGGCAACGGCGTGATGCCGCTCATTATGGATATAAATATCCACGGCGCGACCATTCACACTCGTTTCGCCAATTTTCCGATATTCCCGCGCCATAGTGGCGGGGCTATATGACATTGGAAGAATCGCCATATCAAAACTCCCGCTATCGTTGAGGACTGGTGACATTATAAGCATAGCCTGTTGCACGTCGTTGGAGTCTATAATACCAAACATCATGCGTATTTATTAGCCAATTTTCGCAACCGCACTCTGTCTCTCAAATAGGAGAGTGGGAAAACAGAGAAGTAGTTAACTCAATGATCCAACACCTATACTCAAAAAAAATCCGGCACCTGTAAAGGTGCCGGATTGAATTCACGCTATTCGAACCTGAGAGAACTTACTTCTTCTTCGCTTTCGGGTTCGGCAGGTCGGTGATGCTGCCTTCAAAGATTTCAGCAGCCAGACCAACAGACTCATGCAGCGTTGGGTGCGCATGGATAGTCAGTGCGATATCTTCTGCATCGCAGCCCATTTCGATCGCCAGACCGATTTCGCCTAACAGTTCACCACCGTTAGTCCCGACAATTGCACCACCAATAACACGGTGAGTTTCTTTGTCGAAAATCAGCTTGGTCATACCGTCAGCGCAGTCAGACGCGATAGCACGGCCAGATGCCGCCCATGGGAAGGTCGCGGTTTCGTAGCTGATGCCTTTCTCTTTCGCTTCTTTCTCGGTCAGACCCACCCACGCCACTTCTGGTTCGGTATAGGCGATAGAAGGAATCACTTTCGGATCGAAGTAGTGTTTCTTACCGGAGATCACTTCAGCAGCAACGTGGCCTTCATGCACGCCTTTGTGCGCCAGCATCGGCTGACCGACGATGTCGCCGATCGCATAGATGTGTGGCACGTTGGTACGCATTTGCTTATCAACGTGGATGAAACCGCGATCGTCAACTTCCACACCCGCTTTGCCCGCATCCAGGTTTTTACCGTTCGGTACACGACCGATAGCAACCAGAACCGCATCGTAACGCTGTGGTTCAGCAGGTGCTTTTTTGCCTTCCATCGTCACATAGATGCCGTCTTCTTTGGCTTCTACTGCCGTCACTTTGGTTTCCAGCATCAGGTTGAACTGCTTGCTGATACGCTTAGTGAAGACCTTAACGACATCTTTGTCAGCAGCAGGGATAACCTGATCGAACATTTCAACGACGTCGATCTGTGAACCCAGAGCATGGTAAACGGTACCCATTTCCAGACCGATGATACCGCCGCCCATCACCAACAGACGTCCTGGGACGTTTTTCAGCTCCAGCGCATCGGTAGAATCCCATACGCGCGGGTCATTATGAGGAATGAAAGGCAGTTGGATCGGACGTGAGCCCGCAGCGATAATCGCGTTATCGAAGCTGATCGTCGTTTTACCGTTTTCACCATCCACTTCCAGCGTGTTGGCACCGGTGAATTTGCCCAGACCGTTAACCACTTTAACTTTACGGCCTTTTGCCATACCCGCCAGACCACCGGTCAGTTGGGTGATGACTTTTTCTTTCCACAGACGGATTTTATCAATGTCGGTTTTAGGTTCACCGAACACGATACCGTGTTCCGCCAGCGCTTTGGCTTCTTCAATAACTTTAGCAACGTGCAGCAGGGCTTTGGAAGGAATACAACCCACATTCAGACACACCCCACCCAGCGTGGAGTAGCGCTCTACCAGTACGGTTTCCAGACCCAAATCCGCCGCGCGGAATGCAGCAGAGTAACCCGCGGGGCCGGCACCAAGTACCACTACCTGAGCTTTAATTTCAGTACTCATCATGACCTCTTAATTGATTTCCGGCGGGTCTGTGACGTCATTGTTATTGAGTCTTAACGCCCTCTTCCACCGGGACGTGTCTTTGCCGCAGTAGTTTACAAAATCGTTAACAATTTTGAAACAACAAGCGACTAACGATTTGTCCTTGATCACTGACCGCTGTAACAAATAACAGCTTATCAGAAAAAAGCCGGCCGTCAGGCCGGCTTTTCGATTACATCACCAGACGGCGGATGTCAGACAACGTGTTGTTAATGATGGTAATGAAGCGAGCACCATCAGCACCGTCAATGACCCGGTGGTCGAAGGACAGAGACATCGGCATCATCAGACGCGGAGTGAACTCTTTACCATTCCAGACCGGTTCCATCGCGGACTTAGACACACCAAGAATAGCCACTTCCGGCGCGTTGACGATCGGCGCAAAGTGCGTAGTCCCGATGCCGCCCAGGCTGGAGATAGTGAAGCATCCGCCCTGCATTTCGCCAGCGGTCAGCTTACCGTCACGGGCTTTCTTGGAGATCGCCATCAGTTCGCGAGACAGCTCAGTGATGCTCTTCTTGTTCACGTCTTTGAACACTGGAACCACCAGACCATTCGGGGTATCAACCGCTACACCGATGTTGATGTATTTCTTCAGCGTCAGACGTTGAGCGTCTTCAGACAGTGAACTGTTGAAACGTGGCATCTGCTCAAGGGCAGCGGCAACGGCTTTCATGATGAAGACAACTGGGGTGAATTTCACATCCAGTCTGCGCTTCTCAGCTTCGGCGTTCTGCTGTTTACGGAACGCTTCCAGATCGGTGATATCCGTTTTATCAAAGTGCGTAACGTGCGGGATCACTACCCAGTTACGGCTCAGGTTGGCACCAGAGATTTTCTGGATGCGACCCAATTCCACTTCTTCAACTTCACCGAACTTGCTGAAATCGACTTTCGGCCACGGCAGCAGCCCCGGCAGAGAACCACCGGTAGCAGCGCCAGCGGCAGGCGCAGACTCAGCGCGTTTCACGGCATCTTTCACGTAAGTCTGAACGTCTTCGCGCAGGATACGGCCTTTACGACCAGAACCCTTCACTTTCGCCAGATTCACGCCGAATTCACGTGCCAGACGACGGATAACCGGCGTGGCGTGAACGTAAGCATCGTTCTCAGCGAAGTCGCTCTTGCCTTCAGCTTTCGCTGCCGGTGCAGCAGCAGGTTTTGCCGCTGGAGCTGGTGCAGCCGCCGCTTCTTGCTTGGCAGCCGGAGCCGCCGCAGGTGCAGCGCCTTCCACTTCGAAGACCATGATCAGTGAACCGGTTTTAACTTTGTCGCCGGTGCTGATTTTGATTTCTTTAACCGTACCCGCGAACGGCGCAGGGACTTCCATTGAAGCCTTGTCGCCTTCAACGGTGATCAGTGATTGCTCAGCCGCGATTTTATCGCCAACTTTAACCATCACTTCAGTCACTTCGACTTCATCACCGCCGATATCCGGTACGTTGACTTCTTTCGCCGCAGAGGCCGCTGGCGCAGCTGCTGCAGGAGCAGCGGCTTGTGCCGGAGCGGCAGCAGGTGCTGCACCCGCGACTTCGAATACCATGATCAGAGAACCGGTAGAGACTTTATCGCCGGTGCTGATTTTGATCTCTTTAACCGTACCTGCGAAAGGTGCCGGAACTTCCATAGACGCTTTGTCGCCTTCTACAGTGATCAGAGACTGTTCAGCAGCAACGGTGTCGCCCACTTTAACCAGCACTTCAGTCACTTCGACTTCGTCACCGCCGATATCCGGTACGTTGACGTCTTTCGCCGCAGAGGCTGCTGGCGCAGCAGCCGGAGCCGCTTCTTTCTTCTCTTCTGCCTTAGCAGGTGCAGCGTCAGCTGCACCGTCGGCGGAATCGAAAATCATGATCAGTTTGCCGGTTTCAACTTTGTCACCGACAGAGACTTTGATCTCTTTAATGACACCAGCCTGCGGAGAAGGGACTTCCATAGAAGCCTTATCACCTTCAACCGTGATCAGCGACTGTTCAGCTTCAACCTTGTCGCCCACCTTCACCAGCACTTCGGTGACTTCAACTTCATCTGCACCGATATCCGGTACGTTGATTTCGATAGCCATGTAATCTTTACCTCTTATGCCAGACGCGGGTTAACTTTATCTGCATCGATGTTGAATTTAGTGATGGCATCAGCAACCACTTTCTTATCGATTTCACCGCGTTTAGCCAGTTCACCCAGAGCCGCAACCACGACGTAAGACGCATCCACTTCGAAGTGGTGACGCAGGTTCTCACGGCTATCAGAACGACCGAAACCGTCAGTACCCAGTACGCGGTAATCGCTAGCTGGGATGAAGTTACGGATTTGTTCAGCAAACAGCTTCATGTAGTCAGTAGATGCAACCGCTGGCGCATCGCTCAGTACCTGAGCCACGTAAGGTACACGCGGCGTTTCGGTCGGATGCAGCATGTTCCAACGCTCACAATCCTGGCCATCACGCGCCAGTTCAGTGAAGGAGGTTACGCTGAATACGTCAGAACCCACACCGTAGTCTTTCGCCAGAATCTGAGCCGCTTCACGTACGTGACGCAGGATAGAACCAGAGCCCAGCAGTTGAACTTTACCTTTGCTACCATCAACCGTTTCCAGCTTGTAGATACCTTTACGGATACCTTCTTCCGCACCCTGCGGCATCGCAGGCATGTGGTAGTTTTCGTTCAGCGTGGTGATGTAGTAGTAAATGTTCTCTTGCGCTTCGCCGTACATACGGTGCAGACCATCATGCATGATCACCGCAACTTCATAGGCGAATGCCGGATCGTAGGAGAGACAGTTCGGGATAGTCAGCGACTGAATGTGGCTGTGGCCATCTTCGTGTTGCAGACCTTCACCGTTCAGCGTTGTACGTCCTGAAGTACCACCGATCAGGAATCCACGCGCCTGTTGGTCACCCGCAGCCCAGCACAGATCGCCGATACGTTGGAAACCGAACATGGAGTAGTAGATGTAGAACGGGATCATCGGCAGGTTGTTGGTGCTGTAAGACGTTGCCGCCGCCAGCCAGGAAGAACCTGCACCCAGCTCGTTGATACCTTCCTGCAGAATCTGACCTTTCTGGTCTTCTTTGTAGTAAGCAACTTGCTCACGGTCCTGCGGGGTGTACTGCTGGCCTTTCGGGCTATAAATACCGATTTGGCGGAACAGACCTTCCATACCGAAGGTACGCGCTTCGTCAGCGATGATCGGAACCAGACGATCTTTGATAGATTGGTTCTTCAGCATCACGTTCAGGGCACGTACAAACGCGATAGTGGTAGAGATTTCTTTGTTCTGCTCTTCCAGCAGCGTGCGGAAATCTTCCAGCGTTGGCAGTTCCAGTTTTTCGCTGAAGTTAGGCTGACGAGACGGCAGGTAGCCACCCAGCGCCTGACGACGTTCGTGCAGGTACTTGTACTCTTCGGAATCTTTATCGAAGGTGATGTACGGCAGGCTTTCGATGTTTTCATCGCTCACTGGCACGTTGAAGCGGTCACGGAAGTAACGTACGCCATCCATGTTAACTTTCTTAACCTGGTGAGCGATGTTCTTACCTTCCGCGGCGTCGCCCATACCATAACCTTTAATGGTATGCGCCAGAATAACGGTTGGTTTGCCTTTGGTGTCCTGCGCTTTTTTCAGTGCAGCGTAGACTTTCTTCGGATCGTGACCACCACGGTTCAGTGACCAAATCTGATCGTCGCTCCAGTCTTTAACCAGTGCAGCCGTCTCCGGGTATTTACCGAAGAAGTGCTCGCGCACGTAGGCACCATTTTTGGATTTGAAGGTCTGGTAGTCACCGTCAACGGTTTCTTCCATCAGTTGGATCAGTTTACCGCTGGTGTCTTTACGCAGCAGTTCGTCCCAACGATCGCCCCACATCACTTTAATCACATCCCAGCCAGCGCCGCTGAAGATGCCTTCCAGTTCATTGATGATCTTACCATTACCCGTAACCGGACCATCCAGACGTTGCAGGTTACAGTTGATAACGAATACCAGGTTGTCCAGTTTTTCACGGGTCGCGATGGTGATCGCACCTTTGGATTCTGGTTCATCCATTTCGCCGTCGCCCAGGAAGGCATAAACGGTTTGCTTAGAGGTATCTTTCAGACCACGGTTTTCCAGATACTTCAGGAATTTAGCCTGGTAGATAGCACCAATCGGACCCAGACCCATAGAGACGGTCGGGAACTGCCAGAAGTCAGGCATCAATTTAGGGTGCGGATAAGAAGACAGACCGTTACCGTGAACTTCCTGACGGAAGTTGTTCATCTGGTCTTCTGTCAAGCGGCCTTCAAGGAAGGCACGAGCGTAAACGCCCGGAGAAATGTGGCCCTGGAAGTAGACCAGGTCGCCGCCGTCCTGCGCAGTGCGAGCACGGAAGAAGTGGTTAAAGCACACTTCATAGAAAGTAGCGGAAGACTGGAAAGAAGCCATGTGGCCACCCAGATCCAGATCTTTTTTCGAAGCACGCAGCACTGTCATGATCGCATTCCAGCGGATTGCTGAGCGAATACGACGTTCCAGATCCAGATTACCAGGGTACTCCGGTTCGTCTTCCACTGCGATGGTGTTGATATATTGGCGTGCGGCCGTACCAGCAGCAACGCTAACACCGCCTTTACGCGCTTCACCCAGAACCTGATCTATCAGGAACTGAGCGCGCTCAACACCCTCTTCACGGATGACCGATTCGATCGCCTGCAGCCAGTCGCGGGTTTCGATCGGATCCACGTCATTATTTAAACGATCTGACATGGTTATTCCTTATCTTCTCTAATAAGTTGGTTTGTTGGAGCCTGTCTTCATGCATTCTGGCTTATCTTTGATCATAAGCAAAACGCATGAAGACAGGCTCATCGTCGTCATTGCCGCATTCAGAACACCAAAAATACGGGTGCTCAGTCCTTGCGTTGCTGGAGCCGACGCAGCGATCTCTCGCGCCGACTATGTTCCCGGTTAAGATCCAGCAATACTTCCTCAATAAACGCCAGATGGCGGTGTGATGCTTCGCGCGCCTTCTCCGGCTCACGGGCAACAATCGCCTCAAAAATGCTGGCGCGATGAATGCTAACCTGAGCCAACACTTCACGGCTCAAATAAAGCAATTCAAAATTCTGCCTCACGTTCTGTTCGAGCATCGGCCCCATACAACGTACCAAATGCAGCAAAACCACATTATGCGTGGCTTCTGTTACAGCAACCTGATACTGCATAACGGCTTCTGACTCGGCGTCTAGATCGCCCGCTTCCCTCGCCTTCTCAATCACGGCATGACAATCCCGGATACGCTGCAAATCCGACTCTGTGCCACGCAACGCCGCATAGTAGGCAGCAATGCCTTCCAGCGCATGACGCGTTTCCAGAAGATCGAACTGTGATTCGGGATGTGTGCTCAGTAATTCTGCCAGCGGATCGCTGACGCTTTGCCATAGATTGGCTTGAACGAAGGTACCACCACCCTGACGGCGCAAAAGTAAACCTTTGGCTTCCAGGCGTTGAATGGCTTCTCTCAGAGAAGGGCGGGAAACATCGAACTGTTTTGCCAGTTCGCGCTCCGGTGGGAGCTTCTCGCCGGGGCGCAAGGTTCCCTCAAGGATCAGAAACTCCAACTGCTTTTCAATCACATCTGACAGTTTGGGCTGACGGATCTTGCTGTATGCCATGGTGAATTCTTCTCTGCGAATGGCGCGGAGTCAATTGGTAATACCAATTTCAAAAACGTGACGCTAAAGTAACAAAGTATTCACCTTCTGTCCATAAGGACCTTGAGCTAAATCACCAATCCCACCAGATTTTAACAAATGCACGAGAAACGTGCGGCAAAGTGATAGCCCGCCTGTGGTATTACCATTAATCCCCCCTGTCTATATTTTAACTTTTTTGAAACGTAAAGCAGGCAGTGCTGAACCGTTTAAATGCACAAATAGTGAATTTTTATTCAAAAAATAAGGTTTTTTATTCTTACAAAGATAGCGTGATTACCAATAGCCCTCTATCGGGGTAAACACCATTTTTACAGCGGGGATAAATAGGCAATAAAAGGGAGTAAGCCCAAAGAGGTATCACCCCCTCAAATTCCCCACCGGTTTCTCATCATCAGGGGTTCAATCGAAGAGAGATAAAAATTTTGATATGGCGATAGTTTTTAATTATCAGGCTATAAGAAATCAGTGCAATCTTGCGCACTTACCACTATTCTTTGGCAAACGGTAGAGGATTTCTTAATTTAAGAAAAATCAATCCGTAAAAATAAAATTACACAAACGTACAGTCAATAATACGCAGCGTATTTTTTACTTGCACAGGCAGAGGGTTAAATTTGATGGATAATCAACAAGCAGACGGCACGCTAAAGCGTGGTTTGAAAAACCGTCATATTCAGTTGATTGCCTTGGGTGGCGCGGTAGGTACTGGCCTCTTTCTTGGTATTGCACAAACAATCAAAATGGCCGGACCATCGGTCCTGTTAGGCTATGCGATTGGCGGACTGATCGCGTTTCTCATCATGCGCCAGTTGGGCGAAATGGTGGTTGAAGAGCCGGTAGCCGGATCGTTTAGCCACTTTGCTTATAAATATTGGGGCGACTTCGCTGGCTTTGCATCTGGATGGAACTACTGGGTACTGTATGTTTTGGTCGCCATGGCTGAACTCAGTGCCGTAGGGATTTACGTCCAGTACTGGTGGCCAGATATTCCGACCTGGGTATCCGCCGCCGTCTTCTTCCTGCTGATTAACGCCATCAATCTGGCGAACGTCAAAGTCTACGGTGAGATGGAATTCTGGTTTGCCATCATCAAAGTTGTCGCGATTATTGGCATGATCGTCTTCGGTGGCTGGCTGCTGCTCAGCGGTACGGGCGGGCCGGAAGCAACCGTAACCAACCTGTGGGCGCAGGGCGGGTTCTTCCCGAATGGCGTGCTCGGCCTGGTGATGGCGATGGCCGTGATCATGTTCTCATTTGGCGGGCTGGAACTGGTAGGGATTACCGCAGCGGAAGCGGATGACCCAGAGAAAAGCATTCCACGCGCGACCAATCAGGTGATCTACCGCATCCTGATTTTCTACATCGGTTCATTGGCTATCCTGCTGTCACTGTACCCGTGGGGCAAGGTTGTGGAAGGCGGTAGCCCGTTCGTCATGATCTTCCATGAACTGAACAGTAACGTCGTAGCAACGGTGCTGAACATCGTGGTATTGACCGCTGCGCTGTCCGTTTATAACAGCTGCGTTTATTGCAACAGCCGTATGCTGTTCGGTCTGGCGAAACAGGGTAACGGACCGAAAGTACTGAAAACCGTTGATAGCCGTGGCGTTCCAGTTGTTGCTATAGGCATCTCCGCGCTGGCAACGGCGCTGTGTGTGCTGATCAACTATCTCATTCCCGGCAAAGCGTTCGAGCTATTGATGGCGTTGGTCGTGTCTGCTCTTGTGATTAACTGGGCGATGATCAGTCTGGCGCACCTGAAGTTCCGTGCGCAGAAGGACAAAGAAGGTACGGTGACCAAGTTTAAAGCGCTGCTTTATCCGCTGGGGAATTACCTCTGTCTGCTGTTCCTGGCCGGTATACTGGTCATCATGTTCCTGACGCCGGGCATTCAGATTTCCGTCATGCTGATTCCGGTCTGGCTGGTTATTCTGGGCGTGGGCTACTTTATCAAAAAGAAAAATCAGGCGAAGTAAGGCTCAGCACTCACCGCATTTTTTTCGATTCAATGGCCGACTTTGTCGGCCATTATTTTTCCTACCAACGCACACAACAAATATCAAACCAGCGCACCGTATATCGTCAGAAGTGCCACCACCACCACCAGCACCAGCGTCACTTTTTTCGCCAGCGTCACAGCGGCTTTAGGCGTTTCTACAGGCTCGCTATGGGATTCACGCGCCAGAGAAAATTGCGCCAGCTGAGTTAACACCCAATATTGTGAACTACGGAAATCCCCTAGCGATGCGAACCAGGCAGGCAACGCTTTTTCACCATGCCCCAGCAACGCATAAGCCGCACCAGCCAAACGAGTGGGAATCCAGTCAAGCCAATGTAACAAACGATCGACACCAGACTGCGCACGTTCCAGCGGCGTGTTATGCCGGGCAAGCCAGGTTTGTCTGGCACGCAAAAACCCATACCCCACGAGTGCAACCGGCCCGTATGGCCCTGCGACAACGAACCAGAATAGCGGAGCTAGATAAAACCGGAAATTTATCCATAGCAAGGCATTTTGCAGCTCTTTTAACTGCTCGCTTTCACCGGCACCAACGGGTAAACCGTGAATCAACGCCAATTCCGCCGCCATTTCCCGGCTGGCATCCGCTTCGCCGCGCTGTGCTGCCTGCAAATAGCGTCGATAGTGCTGACGAATATCACCCGCACCAATGCACATCAGGCTGATGACAATCCACAGCAAAAGAGAAATCAGGCCAAACAGAATGCCACTCGTTAGCCACAACAGCCCCGCTACAATGCTCATGCTGCATAGCGTCAGGAACAGCGTTTGAAATAAAGACGGAGAGGGAACGTGTCGGAATACAACGTCAAGCCGATGATCGATCTGCCAATGCTCCCCCTGTTTGAACAACCGTTCCCATGCCAGCGTAAGCAACAGTGTAAACAGCGTCATTGATCGAGACTCCCTTTGTTTTCTGTCCAGTTTTCTTGTAGCAGACGATGATAGCCGTCCCAGTCAAATGCCGGACCGGGATCGGTTTTACGGCCCGGAGCAATGTCGCTATGTCCGGTAATTCGCGGCAGTGTAATAGGATAAGCCCGCATTAATAGGCGTGTAATCGCAACCAGTGAGTGATATTGCGCCATGGTAAAAGGCAGCGTATCCGTCCCTTCCAGCTCAATACCAATAGAGAAATCATTACAGCGTTCACGGCCTTCAAACACCGAAACACCGGCATGCCAGGCGCGCTGGTCGAAAGACACATACTGCGTGGTTTGCCCATCGCGACGAATCAGGCAATGTGCCGCTACACGTAAATGGGAAATATCGGCGAAATAAGGATGCGCAGTGGGGTCCAAAGTAGCCGTAAACAGCTGGTCAATATACGGACCGCCAAACTCACCCGGCGGCAGACTGATATTGTGAATCACCAGTAAGGAAGGCACCTCATTATTCGGGCGACCATCATAATGTGGTGAAGGCGTGTGTGTAATATCGGATAACCAGCCATTTTCCAAAAGCATCGGCGATAACCTCGCATCGTATCGTTTGCCGGCTGAATCAGGCGAAAAAACTAATTTCAGGTGTAAAACCATGGAGCTAAAAGTCCTCGGCTCCAAGATACCATGTTTCATGTCATCCTATCTATCCAACTGGATATCAATAGGTTTTACCGTTTGTTTTGTGATGTTTTAGCCATTTCCCTGCCTTTTTTCGACTTTCACATCTTTTTTAGCAAGATAAAATCCCAACCTCGTTATGTGATTAAAGTCACATTACAAATGTAATAGCACAATAAAAGGCAATCGTTTTCGTGCATTGCGTCTATTTTTACTTAAAATGCATGGCAAAATTATCTCCTGATTTTTTTTGATATTACCAAAATTTATTTTGCGGTTTTACGTCCGACGTAAATAACGTCTAACACTATGGTACTTAACATGAAAAAAACTTTCGCCGCAGGCGCCTTGCTCACACTGTCATGCTCAATGCCAGCTCTTGCCGACAGCAATAAAGCTGAATACCTCTCCGACTGGTGGCACCAGAGCGTTAACGTCGTCGGCAGCGCCCACACGCGTTTCGGACCGCAACTGAACAGCACGACCTACCTGGAATATGAAGCATTTGCACGTAAAGACTGGTTCGATTTCTACGGTTACGCCGATGCACCTAAATTTTTTGGTGGCGATCCCGACAGCCGTGGCATTTGGGACAGAGGCTCTCCGCTGTTTGTCGAGATCGAACCGCGTTTCTCAATTGATAAACTGACGGGAGCTGACCTCAGCTTTGGTCCGTTTAAAGAGTGGTACATCGCCAATAACGTTATTTACGATCAGGGTCGCAACAGCGGTTCACGCCAAAGCACCTGGTACATGGGGTTAGGTACCGATATTGATACCGGTACCGACCTGTCGCTGTCACTGAACGGTTATGCCAAATACCAATGGCAGAACTACGGCGCAGCGAACGAAAATGAGTGGGACGGCTACCGCGTAAAAGTGAAATACTCCTACCCGCTTGGCTCTCTGATGGGCGGCAACGTCTCGTATATCAGCTTCACCAATTTTGATTTCGGTTCAGAACTGCGTGATAAATCGAATGCAAGCCGCACCAACAACTCCATTGCCTCCAGCCATATTCTGGCGCTGGGCTACGACCACTGGCACTACTCTTTCGTCGCTCGTTATTTCCACAACGGTGGCCAATGGGCTGATGGCACAGAGCTCAATTTCGGCAAAGGTCCGTTTGAAGTGAAATCGACCGGTTGGGGCTATTACCTGGTCGTCGGTTACAACTTCTAAAATGACATCACCTTTCCGGCGACCACGCATGTTCGCCGGAAAGTTAAAGAAAGTAATACATTGAATTATAAAGACTATTCATTCTGGATGTCCTGATATAAACAAGGTAGCATAGACCCCCGAATCCCCCTTCGGAGTTTTGTCATGTCAACGCGTCGCTACAGTCAGGAACAACGCCAGCAAGCCTTGCTCGCTCGTATTACACAAGATATCCCCGCCAGCGTGCAACTGGCACTGCGTGAAGATTTAGGTGGCATCGTCGATGCTAATCAAGACATTACCGCTCTGCTGTTACCCGACAACGAGACCGTCAGCGCGCGTATCATCACGCGTGAAGCGGGCATATTCTGCGGTACGCGCTGGCTTGAGGAAGTCTTTTCTCAATTGGGCGACACGACAACGATCGCTTGGCACGTCGCCGATGGCGAGGCTATCACCCCCAATCAAACGCTGTGTGACATAACAGGACCAGCCAAACAGCTTCTGACCGGTGAACGCACAGCGCTGAATTTCCTGCAAACGCTGTCCGGCGTCGCAACCGAAGTCAGCCGCTATGTTGCCGTCTTGCAGGGAACGCGTACCCGGCTGCTGGATACGCGTAAGACGCTACCGGGGCTGCGAACAGCACTGAAATATGCCGTATCATGCGGTGGTGGAGACAACCATCGTCTTGGTCTATCCGATGCCTTCCTGATTAAGGAAAACCATATCATCGCCGCTGGCTCAATCAAAAATGCGGTAGAAAAAGCGCAGGCTTTGCGCAACGATGTTCCGGTAGAAGTTGAAGTCGAATCACTGAATGAGTTACAGCAGGCGCTAGAGGCTGGTGCAGATATCATTATGCTGGATAATTTTAGTCTGGATAATATTCGGGAAGCGGTTGGCTTAACACAAGGCCGCGCACTGCTGGAAATATCCGGCAATGTCACGCTCGACACGCTACGTAGCTATGCGGAAACTGGCGTGGACTATATCTCAGTGGGTGCATTAACCAAGCACGTACAGGCACTGGATTTATCCATGCGCTTTATCTAATCGCTTATCTCTTTCTATCGACGAGGTGCCATGTCGCACCTCGTTCGCATCTCTAAACTTCATCCCCTTACACGCCATCGTAACGACGCAGACTGCCGCTCCCGTACAGATGACCTGTCCCGACAGCGTGAAAATTGCGTCTCTGCTCGCAAAAAGTTTTCAATCCTCTGCAAATATCTAAAAACATGTCGTAGCGCTTTCCTGTTTTAACTTTCCCCACTCGCCAGTTTTCATTCCCTTTTCTATGCTGCCAGCCGTCCGTATGGATTTATGTCCCACTAAATTTATGCTCAACAACAGGGAAATCAACATGATAAAACAACAAGGATTCACACTGATTGAGCTAATGATCGTGATTGCGATCATTGCTATCCTCAGCGCCATTGGCGTCCCTGCCTATCAAGGCTATCTGCAAAAAGCGGCGCTGACAGACATGCTGCAAACGATGGTGTCTTATAAAACGCCAGTCGATCTCTGCGGTCTGGAAAATGCCGCTTTTACGGCCTGCAATGCAGGTAATCAGGGAATACCGGGCAGCAAATCTTCACGCTATGTCAGCGCCGTGAGCGTCACTCAAGGGGTGATTACGCTGACCGGACAATCCACTCTGCAAGGGCTGCGCGTTATTCTGACACCAACGTGGGATACCGAAATCGGCGCTTCACGCTGGACGAAGAATTGTGCCACGGATAGCAACGCAGAGAGCCTGCAATCCGCCTGTCAGGACGTTTTCCGTTTTGATAATACGGCAGGCTAATCATGACAGACTCATCCTTCTCCTCCGAGCATACGCTCAGCGAGTTACAGACGCTGTGCCGACGTTATCAGGCCTTGTTGCTCAGCCTCGATGAACAAACGCTGTCGGTCGCCGTCACGGCTTCCCCTTCGGCAGAGATGATCGCTGCACTGCGTTTCGCCAGCAATCGCCGAATTATGGTGGAACAGTGGCCACAGGCCAGAATGGAACAACAGCTTAACCCGGTGAACGCCGTTGCTGAGCCCACAGAAACCTATCATGCCGGTATTCATCACGCCAACGCAGGGCCGCAGGATCATGACGACGATTCCCCCGTTGCGCAGTTTATCCATCAAACGCTGCGTCTCGCCGTTCAGCGACGCGCCTCTGATATCCACTTTGAGCCGCAGTTAGACAGCTATCATGTGCGACTACGCATTGATGGTGTATTGCAAGCTATATCCGCGCCACCTCCAGAGTTGACGGGCCGAATTACCGCACGGCTAAAAATCATGGGCAAGTTGAATATCGCCGAACGGCGGTTGCCGCAGGATGGCCAATTCAGCCTAATGCTGGATCAACAGCCCTACTCGTTACGTATCGCCACCCTCCCCGTGCAGCAGGGAGAAAAAGTCGTATTACGTATTTTACAAACGCACCAACAGGAGTTGGCGCTGGACAAACTCGGTCTTGGCGAAAAAGCATTGCAGCAGCTTATCAGTGTGCTGAACGCCTCACAGGGAATGCTGCTAGTCACCGGTCCAACGGGGAGTGGCAAAACCGTGACGCTTTACAGTGCAATACGCTGGCTTAACGATAGCAGTCGCAATATCTGTAGCGTGGAAGATCCGGTCGAAATTCCCTTACAGGGTATCAATCAAACGGCAATCAATCCCAAAGCGGAACTAGGCTTTGGGAGAATTTTACGTGCGCTGCTGCGACAAGACCCAGACGTCATTATGATTGGTGAAATCCGCGATGCGGAAACCGCTGAAATTGCGGTAAAAGCTGCACAAACCGGCCATCTGGTCATGTCCACGTTGCATACCAACTCTGCGGTAGAAACGCTAACTCGTCTCAATCACCTGGGCATTCCTGGATATCTGTTAGCTTCGGCGCTGAAGCTCATCATCGCACAGCGGCTTGTGCGTCGGTTATGCCCGCACTGTAAAACCCAAGCAGAACCGCTACTCTCACTGCCAAATAGCGTATGGCAAGGACCACTGAACCATTGGCAGGCTGGCGGTTGCAGCCACTGTTTCTCTGGTTACTATGGTCGTGTCGCACTTTATGAATTACTCCCCATCACACCAGATTTTCAGGCTGCATTAGCAGGCAACGCCAGCACAGGTGAGCTATCTGCCCTATCGCAAGACTCTGGTTTTCCGACACTGCTGACCGCGGGGCTCGAACGGGTCAACGACGGCCTAACCTCGCTTGCTGAAGTCTATCGTGTTGTAGGCGATGAGCGGTCGATGAGTCAGGAGATACAATGAAGTTAGAGCGCTTATATCATTGGCAGGCAATCACATCCGAGGGCGAATTTGCTGACGGCACGTTTATTAGCACGCACCGTCGGCACGCCTATGCCAACCTGATTGCCCAAGGCTACCAGCCGCTCATCGTAAAGGCAGGCCATTATCTGTCGCCTCACTACTGGAAACGCGAACAGCTAGGTGAGTTAATCAAACAGCTTGCTGCTCTACTACAAGCTGGATTGCCACTGCTGGAAGCATTAAAACTGGTGTCAGAGCAGCATGAGCGCCCCGGCTGGCGCTGCATATTACAAGACGTTCGCACTCATGTTGCTCAGGGAAATTCGCTGTCTGAGGCATTGCACGACTATCCTCATATTTTTCCCGTCCTGTATCGATCCCTCATTGCCGTCGGCGAATTGACGGGGAAACTAGACATATGCTGCCTACAGCTCGCTCAACAACAAGAGAAGCAGTCCAGACTGCAACAAAAAGTTATCAAGGCGCTACGTTATCCCTGTTTTGTTTTGCTCATTGCAATGCTGGTCAGCATGATGATGTTGCTGCTGGTTCTACCCGAATTCGCAACACTCTACTCCTCGTTCAATACGCCGTTGCCGTGGTTTACCCGGCAGTTGCTTCATCTCGCCGATCTCCTCGCTGGCTACGGATTCCTTGGGCTATTGCTTATTAGCTGCCTAATATTGGGGTATGCCCGACTGAGACAGCAAAGACCATTATGGAAAACCAGAGAACAAGAATGGCTGCTGAGGCTCCCTGTGGTATCCAGTTTGCTACGTGGTAAATCACTGAGCCAGATATTCCATATTCTGGCCATGACTCAGCATGCCGGTTTGACGCTTCCAGAGGGGCTAGATGCGGCCGCCACGATCCGTCATCCGCTTTATCAGGCCGCGATTCAACAGATACAAGAGCAGTTGCGTCAAGGCACGTCGCTATACCATGCCACACAGCATCACACAACGTTGTTCCCAGCACCGTGCCCGCAGTTGATTCGGGTTGGTGAAGAAACCGGGGCACTGGATGCAATCTTTACACAGTTAGCCGAATGGCATGAGAGACGAGTACAACAACAGGCCGACATGCTGACACAAACGCTGGAGCCGTTATTGATGATGGTCGTCGGGGGAATGGTCGGGGCGCTAGTGATTGGCATGTATTTGCCTATCTTCCAGTTGGGGAATGTATTGGCCGGCGCCTGAACCAGCCAATACATGCACGACAACGTCTACAAATCAAACCACGCAATCACTGTTAAGAGCGGAAAGACGGAATGTGAAGACGTATAACTATCCGTTAAAAATACGATTTTCCTGTTCGGCCACGCGGATAAACGTTGTACGTTTCGTCAGCTCTTTCAAACGGGACGCACCGACATAGGTACAGGCCGAACGCAATCCGCCAAGAATATCGCGGACGGTATTATCTACCGGACCACGTAATGGCAGCTTCACAGTTTTTCCTTCTGCGGCACGGTACTCAGCCACACCACCGACGTGACGTTCCATCGCAGATGCGGAACTCATACCGTAGAACAACATCATTTTCTCACCGTTTTCTTCAACGATGGTGCCTTCACATTCATCATGCCCTGCCAACATGCCGCCCAGCATGACAAAATCGGCACCGCCGCCAAAGGCTTTCGCGACATCGCCCGGCATAGCGCAGCCACCATCGCTCACAATTTGCCCGCCGAGGCCATGTGCCGCATCGGCACATTCAATCACGGCGGAAAGCTGAGGGTAGCCAACGCCCGTTTTCACACGCGTCGTGCAGACAGAACCGGGGCCAATACCGACTTTCACGATGTCCGCCCCAGAGAGAATAAGTTCTTCCACCATTTCACCAGTCACGACGTTTCCCGCACAGATAACCTTGTCTGGACAAGACTCACGCGCTTTTTGCAGGAACGTGACAAAGTGCTCGGAATAGCCATTAGCTACGTCGATGCAGATGAATTTAAGCTCGGGCGATAGCGCCAGAATTTGCTTTAACTTGATGAAATCAGCATCAGATGTCCCGGTCGAGACCATCACATGGCGCAATACCGATGCTGGTGTGCGTTGCACAAACTGAGACCATTGCTCGACAGAATAGTGTTTATGGACAGCCGTCAGAACATCAAAAGAGGCCAGCACCTCCGCCATACTAAACGTACCCACGGTATCCATATTGGCTGCGATAATCGGTACGCCGGACCAGTTGCCGCCAGCATGGAGGAAGGTGAATTGACGTTCCAGTTCAACGTCAGAGCGGCTTTTCAGCGTCGAACGCTTTGGCCGGATGAGAACGTCTTTAAAGCCTAACTTTAAATCTTCTTCAATACGCATGAGGTTCGAGTTCCTGGTTAGTGACGGCGGAATGCTCAGTATTGTTACTAAGCATAATCATTTCTGAAAAAATAATAGCCCTTTACCAGTGACGTTATCATACGCAGGAATAATCCTGCGGCAAGACTGCGATTTTCACTTTATTTGGGATAAAATCAGAGAAATTTACCTATCACCCAGCAAAGTGATAACGTGAAGCATACTGCGGTTGATGCCTGATTGACTTCAAAGGGGCAGGAAGGTCTTCCTCACCTTTGAAAATAGTAGAAATGTTAACTTTTCAACACGGGTGCAATGACATACATCGTAGCCTTAACGGGCGGTATCGGCAGCGGAAAAAGCACCGTAGCCGATGAATTTGCCAAATTAGGGGCCACTATCGTTGATGCGGATATCATCGCGCGTCAGGTAGTCGAGCCAGGGAAACCCGCACTGGATGCCATCAGGCTCCGGTTTGGCGACGCTATGCTCAATACCGATGGTTCATTGGATCGTGCCGCACTACGCCAACGGATTTTTTCCTCGCCAGAGGAGAAACAGTGGCTGAATAATTTACTCCACCCGTTGATCCATCAGGAAACACAGGCCCAGTTTCAGGCTGCATCCGCACCCTACATTCTGTGGGTCGTCCCTTTACTGGTAGAGAATGGGTTACAGCAGCGAGCACAACGTATTCTGGTCGTTGATGTAGATAGAGATACACAGCTTGAACGCACACTGGCCCGTGATGGCATCAGTCGGCAGCAAGCGGAAAACATACTGGCAGCACAGGCAACCCGAGAACAGCGCCTGGCTTATGCCGATGATATTATTGATAACAGTCGTTGCCCAAGCGAGTTGGCTTCACAGGTTGCGGAACTACACCGCCATTACCTGAAGCTAGCCGCTTCCGCAGCCGACAGGATGACTAAGAATGAGTGACGCTTCCTCGACGATTTTATTTGAATATCCGCTGAACGAGAAAACGCGTACCTGGTTGCGTATCGAATCATTATTGCAGCAGCTGCATCAAAACCATTCCCTGACTGACATGGGGAGCGCCCTGACATTTTTTCGCGCCGTCGCCGAGCTGCTTGATGTGCTGGAACGTGGAGATGTGCGTACCGAGTTGCTGAAAGAACTGGAACGCCAACAGCAAAAATTGCTGCAATGGAGTGATGTACCAGGTGTAGACATGGAGCGTATCCACACGTTACGGCGTCAGTTGAAAGATCTGGCCAGTACGCTGATGGCCGCACCACGAATGGGGCAGTTCTTACGGGAAGATCGTCTGATTAGCATGGTTCGTCAGCGGCTAGGCATTCCCGGCGGCTGTTGCAGTTTCGACTTACCAACGCTGCATAGCTGGCTACATCAACCTCAGGAGCTGCGTGAAAAATTGGTTTCCGGCTGGCTTAATTCTTTGTCACCGCTCAAACAAGCGCTGGACATGATCCTGGAACTGATCCGTCACTCCGGTACATTCCGCCCGCAAACCAGTCTGAATGGCTTCTTTCAGGACAATGCCTCCGATGCTGACCTGCTACGCTTGCGTCTTGAGCAAGTATATCAACTCTATCCACAAATATCCGGTCATAAGACACGCTACGCCATCCGTTTCCTGCCATTAGATAGCGAAAACGGCCATATTCCACCTCGTTTAACGTTTGAATTGGCCTGTTGCTAGACTCAGCACAGATAAACGAAAACGTGTTAAGCAGCAAATAGAGTGAAAAGAACGTTATGACAACAGAGATTACGACGGTGAAGTGCCCAACCTGCAAGCAGGCGGTCATCTGGGAAGCAGCCAGCATCTATCGCCCATTTTGCAGCAAACGTTGTCAGCTCATCGATTTGGGTGAATGGGCTGATGAAGAAAAGCGCATTCCAAGTGATGATATGGTTTCTGATAGTGAAGACTGGAGCGAAACGCGCTAACGGCCACGTTTCGCTACTATAGTTTTCAGGCAGGTAAAGCTAGATTAAAGCGATTTCAGCCAGCGGATCATCTCCGCATTCGCTGGCGGAAATTCTTCCTCACGTAATTCGTCTACGTTAACCCAGCGAGATTCCTGACCTTCCCGGCCATAGGGTTCCCCCTGCCACGTTTCAACCAGAAAAAAATGAAGCGTGATGATTCTCTCCGGCGTAGAAAACGTTTTGTCGTTTAGCGCCTGCGGTGCGCTCGCGTCGATGCCCGTTTCTTCATGCAGTTCACGAATCAGCGCCTGCTCTGGCGTTTCGCCCTCTTCAACTTTACCACCGGGAAATTCCCACATCCCTGCCATATGAACGCCATCAGGGCGGCGAGCAATGAAATATTGCTGCTCCGCATTGCGGATGATGCCTACCGCGACGGATAACTGTTTTTGCGTCATGACACTTCCTATCAGATTCTTATCAAGTAAAAGGCGGTCAATGACCGCCTTTGCACTTATCACATATTAATCACTGGATTCAGCAATCAATTATTTCTGCAAGCGGCCGTGGCACTGCTTATATTTCTTGCCAGAACCACATGGGCAAGGATCGTTACGCCCAATTTTACGATCTGCCTGCGCCGGTGAACCTGTATTCAGGCTATTTTCTTCCTGATGGCTCAGTTGCTGCTGCCGCGCCAAACGTTCAGCCTCTTCGCGGCGTTGCTGTTCCAGCGCTTCGATTTCTTCCGGCATTCTCACCTGGACTTTGCTCAGCGTACTGATCACTTCATATTTCAGTGATTCCAACATCGCGGCAAACATAGAGAACGACTCACGCTTATATTCTTGCTTCGGATCTTTCTGCGCATAGCCACGCAAGTGGATACCCTGACGCAGGTAATCCATTGCTGCCAAATGCTCTTTCCACAAGGAATCCAGCGTCTGCAACATCACACCTTTCTCGAAGTTGCGCATGACTTCCGTGCCAACCACTTCTTCTTTGCGATGATAAACCTCAAGCGCATGCTGGAAAATACGTTCACGCAGCGTTTCTTCGTGCAGCTCAGGCTCTTTATCCAGCCACGCTTTGATCGGCATATCCAGATCGAAGTCGTTCTTCAGGCGCTGTTCCAGACCTTCCGTATCCCACATTTCTTCCAGAGATTCCGGTGGAATATAGCTGTCGATAGTCGCTTTAAACACATCCTCACGAATACTGGTAATGGTTTCACTGATATCGGACACGTCCAGCAGTTCGTTACGCTGTGTGTAGATCGCACGACGTTGATCGTTCGCCACATCATCGTATTCCAGCAACTGCTTACGAATATCGAAGTTACGGCTTTCCACTTTACGCTGTGCGTTCGCAATCGCCTTAGTGACCCACGGGTGCTCAATCGCTTCGCCCGGTTTCATCCCCAGCTTACGCATCATGTTGGAAACGCGATCGGAGGCAAAAATACGCATCAGCGCATCTTCCATCGACAGGTAGAAGCGTGATGAACCCGCATCCCCCTGACGACCGGAACGGCCGCGTAGCTGATTATCAATACGGCGAGATTCATGGCGCTCAGTACCGATAATATGCAAACCGCCCGCAGCTAATACGGCATCATGGCGCACTTTCCAGGCCGCTTTAATTTCTGCAATTTGCTCATCACTTGGGTTTTCCAGATGCGCAACTTCTGCCTGCCAGCTACCGCCCAATACGATGTCCGTACCACGACCGGCCATGTTGGTCGCGATGGTGACCGCACCAGATTGGCCCGCCTGAGCAACGATGTCTGCTTCCATCGCGTGGAACTTCGCATTCAATACATTGTGTTTGATCCCCGCTTTCTCCAGCGCCAGAGAAACCACTTCTGATTTCTCAATGGAGATCGTACCAACCAGAATCGGTTGACCTTTTACGGAGCGATCTTTGATATCTTCAATGATGGCATCGATTTTTTCCTGCTCGGTCATGTAGACCAGATCAGGCAAGTCTTTACGAATCATCGGACGGTTAGTCGGCACCACAATCGTATCCAGCTTATAGATGGAGCTGAATTCAAACGCTTCGGTATCTGCCGTACCAGTCATACCCGCCAATTTTTCATACAGGCGGAAGTAGTTCTGGAAGGTAATGGAAGCCAGCGTCTGGTTTTCATTCTGGATAGCCACTTTCTCTTTCGCTTCCACTGCCTGATGCAGGCCATCTGACCAACGACGCCCCTGCATGGTACGACCGGTGTGCTCGTCGACGATGATCACTTCACCGTCTTTCACAATGTAGTCCACATCGCGGGTAAACAGCACGTGCGCACGCAGCGCGGCGGTCACATGGTGCATCAGCATAATGTTCGTCGGGGAGTACAGCGACTCACCCTCCTCCATAATGCCTTCTTTCACCAGCAGTTCTTCTACCAGAACCAGACCACGCTCGGTGAGGTTAACCTGACGTGCTTTCTCATCAACAGAGAAATGGCCTTCGCCCTGGAAAGTATCGGAATCTTCTTTCTCCTGACGGATCAGGTGAGGGATGATTTTATTGACGCTAATATAAAGCTCGGAGCTATCTTCAGCCGGACCGGAAATAATCAGCGGCGTACGTGCTTCATCGATCAGGATGGAGTCAACCTCATCCACCAGCGCGTAGTAAAGTTTACGCTGTACGCGCTCTTCCGGGCTGAACGCCATGTTGTCACGCAGGTAGTCAAAACCGTATTCGTTATTAGTACCGTAGGTGATGTCTGCGGCATACGCTTCACGCTTCGCTGGAGCAGGCATTCCCGGCAGGTTAATACCGACGCTCAGGCCGAGGAATTCAAACAACGGGCGGTTATTTTCGGCATCACGCTGTGCCAAATAATCGTTCACGGTCACGACGTGTACACCACGGCCAGTCAATGCATTCAGATAAGCAGGTAAGGTTGCCGTCAGCGTTTTACCTTCACCGGTGCGCATCTCCGCAATACACCGCTCATTCAGTACCATACCGCCAAGAAGCTGTACGTCGAAGTGGCGCATGCCAAATACGCGTTTACTGGATTCACGCACTACAGCGAAAGCTTCCGGCAGCAGGCTATCCAGCGTTTCGCCCTTCTCCAGACGAGCACGGAACTCCAGCGTTTTCGCCTGTAGCTCCTCATCGGAAAGTTTTTCCATTTCTGGCTCTAACCGACTAATAACATCAACATTTTTACGCATACGACGCAGCGTACGATCGTTACGGCTACCAAAAATTTTGGTTAAGATATTCATGACCATAATAGTTTTAATCTCACAAGTGCCACGTATCCAGTGGCAATACAATATCGAAAACCTGAGAAACTCAGCAAAAAACGAGAGAAATTTCTTCAGCTAATTATCATTACACGTTCAGCTGATGAGGTACGGTCCTGCGCGGATGCCGCGGATTTGGGCAAGCCAGATACCGATTTGATGATATGCCTGAGGATAAAAAGTGACGCGCCCGGCATGGGGAGAAATCACAAAGGGATACTGGGAATCCTGCGTCAACAGCGCATTTAGCGTATCCAACAAAACCAGAGAATGAGGCTCTAGCTCGTCAGCCTGTTGGGCATTGGCCGTCTGTGGCGTCGTCAATGCAAAAGAAAGGTGACGAATGACAGTACGTATCGCATGCTGATGCCAATAATCAACGCTGTAGGACGAGCGTCGATGCGCTTCTTTTAGCGCCACTAGGTCGGTAAGGCTCAGCGATACGTTATTCTGCCGACTAACGCTGGAGCTTGAATTAGAAAGTGAGGCGATGTCCTGTGAGTCGTTCAGGCTTGTCGGCAGACCAAGACTCGCCGCGACCATCCCTAATAAGAGATGCGGCCAGAAATAACGTCTGCCAAATTGTCGCCAACGATTTAGAATACCAATCACGAGTAACATCCACCGGAGCCAGGTCTATGCGTGATAGCCGCCCACAATCACTGGAATTTCTGTTTGATAGCGCATCTATATCGGGTAAAGGCCCGCTACAAGATGTGCAACAGCGCGCTATCGCCTTATTAAAACTCAACCGTGCCGTGCGCGGATTACTGCCTGCACCGTTGCACCCATGGTGCCGCGTCGCTAATTACCGGCAAGGTTTACTGATACTGGAAACCGCCAACGCCAGTTGGCTGATGCGGTTACGTTACGAACAACCTGCGCTGCTCTCTGCATTACGCGCACAAATACTACCATCATTGGCTTCGATCGACATCAGGATTAATCCAACGCTTGCCGCAAAAGGGCATGAAATCGTGAAAAATAGTGACATTTCAGCGACAGAAATTACCGGGGATAAACCGCTGCGTCAGTTGAGTGAGCAAAGCGCGGAGACATTGAGGACGTTAGCAGGCAACAGCCCAAAAAAACTCAGAAAGATATTAGAACGACTGGCTTCACTGGCCGGAGAGGGTACCAGTAAAACCAGTCGTAATAAGAAGTGACAACTTCAGGCGTTATGCCAACACAATAGATGGCGCTTTAAACGCCAGCGGCATTTCAGCGTCATCTTCAAAGGTCACGTATTCCCACGCTTCCTGATTCGCCAGCACAGCCTGCAACAGTTTGTTGTTCAGAGCATGACCGGATTTAAACGCAGAAAACGCACCGATGATGTTATGACCACACATAAACAGGTCACCAATGGCATCCAGCATTTTATGGCGGACAAACTCATCTTCAAAACGCAGGCCGTCTTCGTTCAGTACGCGATAATCGTCAACAACGATGGCACAATCCATACTGCCGCCCAGGCACAACCCACGAGACTGCAAGTATTCGATATCGCGCATGAAGCCGAAGGTACGCGCACGACTGATCTGGCGAACAAACGCATCGGCAGAGAAATCCAAACGATAGCGCTGGTTGCCCGCATCGATCGCTGGGTGGTTGAAGTCGATAGTGAAATCCAAGCTAAAACCGTTAAACGGTTTCATTTCGGCCCACTTGTCGCCGTCTTCAACGCGAACGGGCTGTTTGATACGTACGAATTTCTTGGCGCAGTTCAGCTCTTCGATACCCGCATCTAGCAGCAGGTAAACGAACGGGCTGGCGCTGCCATCCATAATTGGAATTTCTGGTGCATCAACATCGATGACAATATTGTCAATGCCCAACCCTGCAAGCGCAGCGTTAAGATGCTCCACCGTAGAAATACGCACGTCATGCTCATTAACCAGGCAAGTACAGAGCATGGTATCACGCACGGATTTTGCATCAGCCGGGAAATCAACCGGGGGATTCAAGTCTGTGCGGCGATAGATGACCCCGGTATTTGCCGGTGCAGGACGCATGGTCAAGGTGACCTTCTTGCCGGTATGTAACCCGACACCAGTCGCCTGAACAATACGTTTTAATGTACGTTGTTTGATCATCATTTTATCTCGCATGTTACTGAACCTACGAACCTAGTATAAACCAGGTTCGGTGGCACAGTTTAGCACAAAGAGCGGAGATTCCAACGTTATCTGGCAGCAAATTAGTCTGCCTGCTTACGCAGAAACGCTGGGATATCCAGATAGTCTGGCTCTTTATTCGTCTGCGGATTCTGGTCGTTAACCACTTTGGCAGCCGGTTTTTCCTGCGCCAGCGGCGTCATACCGTGTTGCTGATAACGATGATCCATCACAGGCTGGCTGGCCTGCTTGTTCGTTACCAGCGTAATCTCAGGACGCTTGTCCATGCCGATACCCGTCGCAACAACCGTTACACGCAGTTCATCATTCATTTCCGGGTCAAGCGATGTACCGATTACGACGGTCGCATTATCGGACGCGAATGCACGGATGGTGTTACCTACCGTCTCGAATTCATCCAGGCGCAGGTCAAAGCCCGCAGTGATGTTGACCAACACGCCACGCGCGCCGGACAGATCGATGTCTTCCAACAGTGGGCTGGAGATCGCCATTTCAGCCGCTTCTTCTGCACGGTCTTCGCCGCGTGCAACGCCGGAGCCCATCATGGCATAACCCATTTCGGACATCACGGTACGCACGTCTGCAAAGTCGACGTTCATCAGGCCTGGACGCGTGATCAGCTCAGCGATACCCTGCACTGCACCTTTCAGTACATCGTTTGCCGCACCGAATGCATCCAGCAAGGAGATCCCGCGACCCAGCACTTTCAGCAGCTTGTCGTTTGGAATGGTGATTAGCGAGTCGACGTGCTTAGACAGCTCGGCGATACCCTGCTCCGCAAACGCCATACGCTTTTTGCCTTCAAAGTTGAAAGGTTTGGTCACCACAGCGACGGTCAAAATGCCCAGATCTTTTGCAACTTCGGCCACAACTGGCGCAGCACCTGTACCTGTACCACCGCCCATACCTGCGGCGATAAACACCATGTCCGCACCTTCCAGTGCTGAACGCAGCGCTTCACGATCTTCTTCAGCCGAATTACGGCCGACTTCAGGGTTAGCGCCTGCACCCAAACCTTTCGTGATGCCACTACCGATCTGAATTGTCTGGCCAACCGCTGTTTTACGTAATGCCTGCGCATCCGTGTTGACCGCAAAGAACTCGACGCCTTCGATGCGCTCACGCACCATGTGTTCGACGGCATTACCACCGCCGCCACCGACGCCGATGACTTTAATCACCGCGTCGTTGGTTAATTCCATTGGTTCAAACATAATTTCTCTCCGTTTGTGCCTGTAACTGCGAGATCATAAAACTGTGCCAGGTGATCTCTTTGATAAAATTAGAATTCTTTCCTCAACCAGCTGTTGATTCGTTTGAACCAGTTGCTCACTGAGGCACGTTTTTCGACTTCATGCTCACCACCCAGATGAGATTCTTTCCCGTAATGCAGCAACCCAACCGCCGTTGAGTAATAAGGCTCTTGGGCATAATCCGTCAGCCCTGTTATATTCATTGGTTGTCCAATACGCACCTGTGTATGGAACACACGCTGCGCACAAGCCGCCAGACCGTCTATTTGCGCGGCACCGCCCGTCAGCACAATCCCCGCTGCCAGATGGTGTTTTACGCCCTGTTGACGTAACTGCTCCTGCAACTGTAAAAGTTCATCGTTCACCAAGTTCAACAGCTCGGTGTAACGTGGTTCAATCACTTCCGCCAGTGTCTGTCTTTGCAGACTGCGGGGTGGACGTCCTCCAACGCTCGGGACTTCCACATTCTCATCTTTGCCAACGATCGCGCCTAATGCACAACCATGGCGCACCTTGATCGCTTCAGCATCCGTCGGCGGCGTGCCAAACGCGTAGGCAATGTCGCTCGTCACCACGTTGCCTGCATAAGGAATTACTTTCGTGTGTCGCAATGCGCCGCCGGTATAGACCGCGATATCCATTGTGCCGCCGCCGATATCCACAACGCACACGCCCAGCTCACGTTCGTCTTCTGTCAAAACCGCATAGCTGGAAGCCAATCCCGCGAAAATCAGTTGGTCGACTTTTAAACCACAGCGTTCAACGGCTTTAACAATATTCTTCGCCATATCGTTATGGCAGGTTATCAGGTGGACTTTCGCCTGCATACGCACGCCGGATAAGCCAACTGGGTTTTTAATCCCTTCCTGATAATCGATCGCATACTCCTGTGGGATCACATGGAGAACACGATGTTCATCGCGCACACGCACGGACTTGGCGGTATGCACCACACTTTCTACGTCGTCCTGCGTCACCTCTTCTTCTGAAATAGGCACCATCCCTATTTCATTCTGGCAACTGATGTGTTTTCCCGATAGCGCCAGATACACGGAAGAGATCTGACAGTCTGCCATTAACTCCGCCTGATCAATCGCGCGTTGAACACACTTAACGACCGATTCCAGATCGTTTACGCCGCCTTTATCCATTCCACGTGACGGGCAACTGCCTACGCCAATAATATTGACCATGCCATCGGGCAGGACTTCCCCTACCAGCGCAGCCACTTTCGCTGTACCGATTTCCAGCCCAACTACCAGTTTTCTGTCCGTCGACTTGATCATTGTTGTTTAGCCTGTGTCTGTTTCTGGTTACTGTTCTGTTGCTGATCAATGTCTTGTTGCTGACCAACTCGCTGCCGATCAACATGTTGTTGATCAAGCAAGGCTGGAGCCCAACCTATCGCGGCCCCGCTGTCGTATCGCAAATCTACATGGCTAATACGTTTGTTTTCGTTCTGAGCCTGCCGCTGCAACAGCGGATATAGTTCAATAAAGCGTTGCAGACGTTTAGCTCTATCGTCCCGCCCCAATTCGAGGCGAGTATCATCGTCTAATCCCAGTTGCCATGAATGCCGTGCACTCATCGCCACCGTTTTTAACGTAAACTTTCCAGCGGCTAGCGTCTGACTCATGATGCGATAGCCTTCCAATACTTCTGTTTCACTGCCTTCCGGGCCATACAGTAACGGCATCTTACGGTTACCAACACGCTCAGCGGGTACACTGAACGAATTTCCTTCCGCATCAACCATTAGCTGATCATTCCAACGCGCTACCGGTACATATTCAACCAGATGAATCTTTAATTCGTCCGGCCACTGCTTACGTACGCTGGCCTGTTTTATCCATGATAGACGCTCGATCTGCTGCTGGATCACGTTCACATCCTGTGTCATGAACGTTCCCGGCGACCCCAACGACAAAATCGCCTGACGAATATCGTCATTGGTGGTGTACTGCCTTTCCCCTGTTACTGCCATACGGGAGAGCGGCAGGCGGCTGGCGTCTTTCATCCACCCCACCACCATCCAGCTTCCCCAGACGATCGTCCCTATCACCATCAGCAGGAAAATAACGCCTGCCAATTGGCCTCCATTACTGCGACGTGTTCCTTTCGGTTCAGGCTCTCGTCCGCGTGTATTCAGCGCTGCCTGCGACATATCAGCCAGCAAGCTCCAGAATTTTCACGACCAGCTGCGAGAAAGTCAGGCCACGTTGACGCGCCGCCATAGGAACCAGGCTGTGGCTCGTCATCCCTGGAGACGTATTCACCTCAAGCAAATAGAAAGCACCATCGCTATCCAACATAAAATCGACACGTCCCCATCCGCGACAGTCCACCGCACGATAAGCCGCCATCGCCAGTAGCGCTAACGCCTGCTCTTGATCGTCAGGCAAACCACTTGGGCAGAAATACTGGGTATCATCCGACAAATACTTCGCTTCATAGTCGTAAAACGTACCCGCAGGCTGGATGCGAATAGCAGGCAATACCTCATCACCCAGGATAGCGACGGTATACTCTGGGCCACTCAGCCATTTCTCGACCAGAACATCGTCATCATGACGGAATGCTTCTTCCAATGCGGCAGGCAACTCACTAAGCGCGTTCACTTTGCTCATACCGACGCTGGAACCTTCACGGCTTGGTTTGACGATCAGCGGCAACCCAAGATGCGTGAACTTCGCCAGCAATTGGTTTGCCGCCATCTCTGAATACTGGCGACGATCCAATGCTACGTAAGGTGATACCGGTAATCCGACCGCTTGCCATACCTGTTTGGTGCGGAGCTTATCCATCGTCAGTGCAGATGCCATAACGCCGCTACCGGTATAAGGCAGTTCCAGAAACTCCAGAACACCCTGCAATGTGCCATCTTCACCACCGCGACCATGTAAGGCGATGAAAACGCGGGTAAAGCCTTCTTCCTTCAATTTCGTCACAGGGAAGTCACGGGTATCAACCGCATGGGCATTGATGCCAGCTTCCTTCAGGCCAGCCAAAACCGCCTGACCGGAAAGTAACGACACTTCACGTTCAGCAGAGGTTCCACCAAGCAATACAGCAACTTTCTCAGTCATGATGTTCCTCATTCACTCATCTGCGGCTGTAATCTGGAATCAGCCAGTTTACGCGCCAGTTTACCGATGTTGCCGGCTCCCTGAACCAAAATCAGGTCTTCGCCTCGCAGCGCCTGTGACAACAGTTCCGGTAAAGTATCCACATCTGTTACCAGAATCGGATCAATCTTACCTCTTCCGCGAATGGTACGGCACAGTGAACGGCTGTCTGCGCCTGGAATCGGCGATTCTCCTGCGGAATACACATCCAGCATCAGCAACACGTCAACCTGTGATAACACATGCGCGAAGTCGTCATATAAATCGCGGGTTCGCGTATAGCGATGCGGCTGAAAAATCATAACCAACCGTTTATTCGGCCAGCCAGCGCGTGCGGCTTTAATCGTAGCATCAACCTCTGTCGGATGATGACCGTAATCATCCACCAACATCGCTGTTCCACTGTGCCCATTGACCAATTCGAGCGGATATTCACCGAGAAAATCAAAACGACGCCCAGTCCCCTGAAAACGTTCTAGCGCGCGTAGAATTGCTTCGTCATCGATGCCTTCATCGGTCGCTACAGCAACCGCCGCCGCCGCATTCAGCGCATTGTGACGCCCCGGTGCATTCAGCGTAACGTTCAGCAACGGTTTATCTTTCCGCTCCAGCGTAAAGTGTCCTTGTGCGCCAATCTGACGATACCCAGCAACGCGCACATCAGCATCGTCGCTAAAACCATAGGTAATGATATGGCGGCCAACACGTGGCAACAGCTCGCGGATTACCGCATCATCAACACACATCACAGCCTGACCATAAAACGGCAGGTTGTGCAGGAAATTAATGAACGTCTGCTTCAGGTTCTCAAAATCTCCCTGATACGTGTCCATATGGTCGGCTTCAATGTTGGTTACAATCGCCACCATCGGCTGCAAATGCAGGAAGGACGCATCGCTTTCATCCGCTTCCGCAATCAGGTAACGGCTTGAGCCCAGACGAGCATGCGTTCCCGCCGCCTTCACCAAACCACCGTTCACAAACGTCGGGTCCAATCCCGCTTCAGCGTAAATACTGGTGACCATCGCCGTTGTCGTCGTCTTGCCATGCGTACCCGCGACCGCAATGCCGTGACGAAACCGCATCAGCTCCGCCAACATTTCAGCACGACGGATCACGGGAATCCGTGCGTCATGTGCAGCGACAATCTCCGGGTTATCCGCCGTAATCGCACTCGATACCACCACCACGCTGGCGTTCAGCACGTTCTCTGCACGGTGGTGGAAATAAATCTGTGCGCCAAGATCGGTCAACTGCTGCGTCACCGCATTCGGTGCCAGATCGGAGCCACTAATTTCATAACCTTCGTTGGCCAACACTTCGGCGATACCACCCATGCCAGCACCGCCGATGCCGACAAAGTGTATGTGCCGGACGCGATGCATCTCGGGCACGATTGAACGTAGTTTCGCCAGTTGTTGAGTATTCACGTTATTCTATCGCTACCTTGTAGCGTCACCGGACAGTCTCCTACCCGACAACGTTGTATTAATTAACCATGAGCCACATGTGTGGCCCGACTGCCTGCCGCGGTACTGACTTCCGCCGCAACCCGTTCGGTTGCATCTGGAATCGCCACTGCGCGGGCTTTTTGCGCCATCGCCAGCAAAGTTGTGCGATCCCAACCGGACAGCACCTCGCTGACAGACGCCACGCTAAACTGTGGCTGCTCAATAATTTTTGCCGCGCCAGCCTTTTCCAACGGCAGCGCATTCCAGTACTGCTGCCGATCTTTATGCTGAAACGGCACAAACAGAGCCGGTAGCCCTGCTGCTGCAATTTCACTGACGGTCAAGGCACCAGAGCGGCATACCACAATGTCTGCCCAAGCGTAAGCTGCCGCCATGTCATCAATAAACTCGGTAATCTTGTGCTGCGTCTGCCCAACATCCTGATAGGCCTGCTGAACGGTTGATAACGCGCCTTTGCCGACCTGATGCCAAATCGTAATACGCTCACCCAACTGCTCTGCCACACCGGGCAGCGTTTGGTTCAGTACTCGTGCGCCCTGACTACCACCGACAACCAGCACCCTCACAGGGCCTGAACGATCGGCTAATCGTGTTTCCGGCGCAGGCAGTGCCAACACATCAGTTCTTACCGGATTACCCACGACATCCGCCTTGGGAAACGCACCCGGAAATGCCTGCAATACCTTTTTTGCGATATGGGATAACCAGCGGTTGGTTAACCCTGCAATACCGTTCTGCTCATGCAGTACGACAGGAATACCACAGAGCCAGGCAGCCAGACCACCGGGGCCGGAAACGTAGCCGCCCATCCCCAGCACCACATCAGGCTGGTAGCGGCGCATAATCGCCCGCGCCTGACGCACAGCCTGAAAAATACGGATCGGTGCACTTAACTGCGCCCGAATGCCCTTACCGCGTAATCCAGAAATGCGGATAAAATCAATTTCGATACCATGCTTAGGCACCAAATCGGCTTCCATACGATCCGCTGTACCTAACCAGCGAACCTGCCAGCCCTGCGCCATCAGATGATGTGCAACCGCCAGCCCAGGGAAGACATGTCCACCCGTGCCGCCAGCCATCACCATCAAACGCTTGCCTTCGCCACTCATCGGGCACCTCTCGTAAACGCCTGCGCTTTTGTCAGGCGCGTTTCAAAATCAATGCGTAACAACAAAACAATCGCCGTCGACATAATCAGCAAACTGGAACCCCCATAACTGATCAACGGTAGCGTTAACCCTTTCGTCGGCAGCATCCCCGCCGCTGCGCCTACGTTCACCAGCGTTTGAAAGCTAAACCAAACACCAATTGAACACGCCAGAAAGCCTGAAAAACGCTGATCGATCTCCAACGCCCGCTTTCCAATAGACATCGCGCGAAAAGCGACGAAGAATATCATTAACAACGCCAAAACCACACCGATATACCCCAGTTCCTCACCTAAAATAGAGAAAATGAAATCGGTATGTGCCTCCGGCAAATATTCCAGTTTCTGTACTGAATTCCCCAGCCCTTGCCCCCAGAACTCGCCGCGTCCAAACGCCATCAGAGATTGTGTTAACTGATAGCCATCGCCGAACGGATCGTCCCACGGATTCCAGAAAGACGTTACACGCCGCATACGATAAGGCTCAGCCACAATCAGCAGCCCAACGGCAAATGCACCGGAACCAATGATCGCCAGAAACTGCCACATCTTAGCCCCGGCCAGAAACAACATCGCCAACGTCGTAATGAACAGCACAACCACCGTACCGAGGTCAGGCTGCGCCAGCAGCAGTACCGCCAACACCACCATCACGCCCATTGGTTTGCAAAAGCCCCAGAAGTTATTTCGCACTTCTTCAACTTTGCGCACCATGTAGCTGGACAGGTAGCAAAACAGCGCCAGCTTGGATAACTCCGCGGGCTGGATGCGTAGCGGCCCCAGCGAAATCCAGCGAGACGCACCGTTGACCGAACTTCCCACCACGAGTACAACCAGCAGCATGACCATGGCGAGCAATAGCAGAACTGGGCTATAGCGCTGCCATATTTCCATCGGGACACGCAGCGTAATTAACGACAAACCAAATGCTAACCCCAGATAAATCGCATCACGCTTCGCGAACAAAAACGGGTCGTTGGCAAGACGCTGCCCGACAGGCATGGACGCCGAGGTCACCATCACAAAACCAATCACAGCCAGCCCAAGCGTTAACCACACGAGCGTTCTATCGTACAGAACGATGCTCAGCGTATCGCTTTCACGCGTTCCCATGACCCAGCTTTTGATGCGTTCGATAAACGCCAAGCCGAAGAACCGCATCAACCTAATTCCTTCGCCAGGCGAGCAAATTCATCACCTCGCTGTTCAAAACTGCGAAATTGATCCAGGCTTGCACAAGCTGGCGATAGCAACACCATGTCACCCGGCTTAATACGTTCAGCGATAATGCGCATCGCCTGTTCCATTGTTTCTGTCTGTTCAGCAATCTCCGGGCGCAGCGCGGCCAGTTGTTCACCATCACGGCCAAAGCAATACAAACGAATACGCTCACCCTGTAAATACGGCACCAGCGGCGAGAAGTCGGCAGACTTTCCGTCGCCGCCCAACAACAGATGCAACGTTCCTTCGACAGCCAAACCGCTTAATGCCGCTTCGGTGCTACCGACATTGGTGGCTTTAGAATCATTGATCCACCGCACACCATTGCGCTCAAAGGCCATTTGGAAGCGATGCGGTAGCCCGGTAAATGACGTCAATGCCGCCAGTGCAGAAGCCCGTGGAATCTTCACGGCATCAGCCAGTGCTAGCGCTGCCAATGCGTTCGTATAGTTGTGCTGTCCGACAAGCTTGATTTCACGAGTGTTGAGCACACGTTCACCGTTTACACGCAGCCAGGTTTCACCCTGCTGTCGGTTGAGATGATAATCACCGACATCAACACCAAAACTGCGGCAGCGCACATCGGCACCACGAATCGGCATGGTTAACGCATCGTCTGCATTCACCACGCACAGATCTGCATGTTCATAGATACGCAATTTCGCTGCACGATACTGCTGTAGACCAAACGGGTAACGGTTGGTGTGATCTTCCGTTACGTTCAGAATGGTTGCCGCTGCGGCATGCAGACTACTCGTCGTTTCCAGTTGGAAGCTCGACAGTTCCAGTACATACAACTGAGCTGGCTGTTCCAGCAGTTGCAGCGCAGGTAAACCAATGTTGCCACCAACGCCCACCTGCCAACCTGCCGCGCGCGCCATTTCACCGACCAGCGTCGTCACCGTACTTTTGCCGTTCGAACCGGTAATCGCCACAATCGGAGCCTGCGCTTCACGGCAGAACAGTTCGATATCGCCAACGATCTCAATACCAGCATCAGCGGCGTCACACAGAATCGGCGTCGCCAACGCCACTCCGGGGCTGGCGACGATCAAATCCGCATTCATCAGCCAGTCTTCATTCAGGCTACCAAGATGCCGTTCCACCTGTTCTGGCAGCTTATCCAGACCTGGTGGACTGATGCGGGTATCCACCACGCGCGGTACGACACCACGCGCGAGAAAGAAATCAACACAGGAGAGCCCGGTCAGACCCAACCCGATAATGACGACTTTTTTACCCTGATAGTCCACCATGTCTTATCGTACCTTCAGCGTTGCCAGGCCAATCAGCACCAGCATCAACGAAATAATCCAGAAGCGCACAATCACGCGCGGTTCCGGCCAGCCCTTAAGTTCATAATGATGATGAATCGGCGCCATGCGGAAAATCCGCTGCCCGCGCAACTTAAAGGACCCGACTTGCAGAATCACCGACAGCGTTTCGACTACGAAGACACCGCCCATAATCACTAACAAAAACTCCTGACGTAACAGTACCGCGATAGTCCCCAGTGCGCCGCCCAGTGCCAGCGAACCTACGTCTCCCATGAAGACCTGCGCCGGATAAGTGTTAAACCACAGGAAGCCGAGCCCAGCCCCCACAATCGCGGTACAGACAATCACCAATTCACTGGCATGACGGATATACGGGATATGCAGATAGCCGGCAAAATTCATGTTCCCTGTTGCCCATGCCACCAGCGCAAAACCCGCAGCAACAAACACGGTCGGCATGATTGCCAAGCCATCCAGGCCGTCAGTCAGGTTTACCGCGTTGCTAGTGCCGACAATGACAAAATAGGCCAACGCGACATAGAGCAGACCCAATTGCGGCATCACGTCTTTGAAAAACGGCACAACCAGTTGCGTAGCCGGCGTATCTTTGCCGATGGAGTACATGGTGAAAGCCACCACGAGTGCAATCACGGACTGCCAGAAATATTTCCAGCGAGCAATCAACCCCTTGGTATCCTTACGAACCACTTTGCGGTAGTCATCAACAAAACCGACGGCACCATAGCCCGCTAACACCAGCAGTACGCACCAGACATAAGGGTTAGACAGATTCGCCCACATCAAAACGGAAACGATAATCGCCACCAGAATCATCACGCCCCCCATTGTTGGGGTTCCGCGTTTGCTAAAATGCGATTCCGGCCCTTCATTACGCACAACCTGCCCAATCTGCAAACGCTGCAACCAGGCGATCATATGCGGCCCCATCCATAAGGAGATAACCAATGCGGTCAGCAGGCTGACAATGGCGCGGAACGTCAAATAAGAAAAGACGTTAAAACCGGTATAAAGTTTGGCCAAATGTTCGGCCAGCCATACTAACATTGCGCATTCTCCTGTAATGCATGTACAACCTGCTCCATCGCAGCACTGCGTGAGCCTTTGACCAATACGCTGATGACGTTATGTTCTGACATCAGCACCTTCAAACGTGAAACCAGCGCGGCTTTATCGTGAAAATGCTCACCATTGCCGCTGGCAGTGCCGATCAATTCACTCAATGTTCCCACACTCAATACGCGATCGATGCCCGCAGCACGCGCCGCTTCGCCCACCTGACGGTGACACTCAGGGGCTTCCTCTCCCAGCTCGCCCATATCACCAACGACCATCACGCGGTAGCCTGGCATCTCCGCCAGTACCTGGGCAGCTGCCGTCATCGAGCCCACATTTGCGTTGTAGCTGTCATCCAGCAGCAGCTTGCCTTCAGACAAAGTAATCGGAAACAATCGCCCCGGCACCGCCTGAAGTTGAGACAATCCTGCTTTAACAGCTTCCAAGGTCGCCCCGACGGACATCGCCAGCGCAGCTGCCGCCAACGCGTTCGACACATTATGTCGACCGGGCAAAGGCAGCAGAACCGGCGTTTCACCAAACGGTGTATGCAGCGTGAAACGCGTACCTTGCGCTAAAACGGCGATATCGCTGGCAAAAAAATCGATATCGCAAGCAGCCTGCGGCGAGAATCGCCAAACGGTTTTATGATTCAGCGTGACCTGCCAGTGCGGGAAATCGTTACTATCCGCATTCACGATCGCAACACCGTCTACTGGCAAACCAGAAAAAATCTCACCTTTCGCCTGCGCTACGCCGGCCAGCGAACCAAACCCTTCCAGATGCGCAGCAGCCAGATTATTGACCAGCGCACTTTCCGGCCGCACCAGATCGGTGGTATAGGCAATCTCACCAATGTGATTCGCCCCGAGTTCAATCACTGCAAACTGGTGTTCCGCTGTCAGACGCAGTAGCGTTAACGGCACGCCGATGTCGTTATTGAAGTTACCCGCGGTATACAGCACCGAGCCGCACTGACGCAGAATCGCCGCTGTCATCTCTTTAACTGAGGTTTTGCCAGAAGAACCGGTCAGTGCAACAACGCGCGCCGCTGACTGCTGGCGAACCCAGGCAGCCACTTGCCCTAATGCCAAACGCGTATCGCGTACCAACAGCTGCGGCACATCAATAGGTAAGTGCTTACTGACTAACAGAGCTGCCGCACCGCCTTTTACCGCATCTGCGGCATAATCATGCGCATCGAATTTCTCGCCTTTCAGCGCAACAAACAAACAGCCGGACGTCAGCTTACGCGTATCGGTTGAAACATCTTCAATATCAATGTTTTCACCAATTAGCTGCGCATTCAGCACCGTGGCAAGCTGCTGCAAGGAGACGCGAATCATGCGATCACCCCCAGCAGGCGGGCAACGGTGATGCGATCGGAATAATCAAGGCGCTGATTGCCAACCAGTTGGTAATCTTCGTGTCCTTTGCCAGCAACCAGCACCACGTCATTTTCCTGCGCCTGCATGATCGCGCTCGTGACCGCTTCAGCACGTCCGTGAATTACCTGAACCCGCCCGGCATCCAGCAGCCCAGAGAGAATATCAGTAACGATCGCCTGAGGTTCTTCACTGCGTGGGTTGTCATCAGTCACTACAACACGATCGGCCAGTTGTTCTGCGATGCCGCCCATAAGTGGGCGCTTACCTTTATCGCGATCGCCGCCGCAGCCAAACACGCACCAGAGTTTACCCAGACAGTGCAAACGCGCCGCTTCAAGCGCTTTTTCCAGCGCATCCGGCGTGTGAGCATAATCAACAACGACCGTGGGTTTACCTTCAGCATGGAAAACTTCCATGCGCCCACATACAGGTTGCAGTTGCGATCCGGCGATGACCAGTTTGTCGAGCGGATAACCAAGAGACAGCAATGTTGCCAGCGCCAACAGCATATTGCTGACGTTAAACGCGCCCATCAGGCGACTTTCAATTTCGCCACGTCCCCAGCTTGAATCAAACGCAATCGTGGCACCGTTATCGTGATAATCAATCTGTGTCGCTTTCAGCCAGCGCCCACGGCAGCCGGGGACCAAATTGTTTTCCATCGTTACAGCAACCGCATCCGGCAGCTTCGCCAGCCAGCGCAGCCCAACCTCATCATCAGCATTGATAATCATCTGACCAACACGATGCTCAGCGAACAACGCCCACTTGGCCGCTTCATAGCTTTCCATGTCACCATGATAGTCAAGATGGTCGCGACTCAAGTTGGTGAACACCGCCGCCGCAAACGGCAACGCGGCCACACGGTTTTGTACCAGCCCGTGGGAAGACACTTCCATTGCGGCAAAGGTCGCGCCTTGTTCGACCAACTGACTCAGCACCTGCTGAACATCGACAGCAGACCCTGTCGTATTCTCTGTCGGAATGGCACGCCCCAATAGGCCATTGCCTACGGTGCCCATCACGGCACTCGTTTCGCCTAACGCCTGGCTCCACTGAGCAAGAAGCTGAGTCGTTGTTGTTTTTCCATTGGTTCCCGTTACGCCAATCAGCTGTAATTTTTCCGCAGGCTGCTGATAAAAACGGCCTGCCAGTGCGGAAAGCCGCTGGTTCAGATTACTGAGATAGACCACTGGCACACCGTGCATTTCGCGAACCGTACCGTCAGCAGCTTCACCTTCTGCTTCGGCAACAATCGCTGCTACGCCTTGCGCAATTGCCTGCGGAATATAGCGCCGTCCATCTGCTTTGTGCCCAACAATCGCGACAAACAGATCCCCGGCAGCCGCAACGCGGCTGTCTAATGTCATTTCCCGCAGCGCGCACGCCGGGGTGTCTTGCACCCACGGAGCAAGTAAATCGCGCAAATTACGATCTGCCACCTGATCCCTCTTCTCTATTAATTACAAACTCGTTTTTGTCGCCCGCTGGCAACGCATCCGGTTCGATATTCATCGTACGCAGAACGCCCCCCATGATGGCGCCAAAGATTGGCGCAGAAACCGCGCCGCCGTAGTACTTCCCTGCCTGCGGATCGTTGATCACAACAACCAGAGCAAAACGCGGATTACTGGCTGGTGCCACACCCGCCGTATAGGCAATATATTTGTTGATGTATTTACCATCTGGACCGACTTTCTTGGCCGTACCGGTTTTAATCGCGATACGGTAGCCTTTGATCGCAGCCTTGGTACCGCCACCGCCGGGCAGAGCAACGCTTTCCATCATGTGCACCACGGAACGCACGAGCGCTTCAGGGAAGACGCGCTCGCCAGGCACGGGGGGATCAACCTTGGTAATCGACAGCGGACGGTAAATACCGAAACTGCCGATCGTGGCATAGACACGCGCTAACTGTAACGGGGTTACCATCAGCCCGTAGCCGAAAGAAAAGGTGGCCCGCTCTACGTCAGACCACCGTTGTTTTTGAGGATATAAGCCACTGCTTTCTCCGACCAACCCCAAATTGGTCGCTTTTCCTAATCCAAAGCGGGCGTAAGTATCGACCAGCGCAGAGGAAGGCATCGCTAACGCCAGCTTAGACACGCCAACGTTACTCGATTTTTGAAGAATACCGGCCAGCGTTAATTCGCTGTAGCGCGCCACATCTTTAATCTCATGACCGTTGACGTAATACGGTAGTGTGTTGAGTACGCTATTTTCTTTCACCACTCCGCGCTGCAAGGCCGTCATGACCACCATCGGTTTAACGGTAGACCCTGGTTCGAAGATATCGGTGATCGCGCGGTTACGCATGATGTCTTTCGGCGTACCCGCCAGATTGTTCGGGTTATAAGACGGGCTATTCGCCATTGCCAATACTTCACCGGTATTCACATCGACCAGTACGGCCGTTCCTGATTCGGCTTTGTTAAAGGCCACTGCGTTATTAAGTTCACGGTAAACCAGCGCCTGCAAACGCTCATCAATACTGAGCGCCAAATTATGTGCTGCCTGGCTGTCAACGGAGGAGATATCTTCAATCACACGGCCAAATCGGTCTTTTCGCACGGTGCGTTCACCGGGTTGCCCGGTCAGCCAACGGTCAAAACTTTTCTCTACCCCTTCGATGCCTTGTCCATCGATATTTGTGAATCCGATGAGATGAGAGGTCACTTGCCCTGAAGGATAGTAGCGGCGAGACTCCTGCCGCAGATTAATTCCTGGCAATTTCAGCTTATGAACGTATTCGCCAATAGCCGGATTCACTTGGCGCGCCAGATAAACGAAGCGCCCTTTCGGGTTAGCATTGATCTTGGTTGCTAACTGATCTAACGGAATATCGAGCGCGTCAGAAAGGGCTTTCCAGCGCGTGTCCAGCGTGATACCACCACGATCGTTCACTTCTTTCGGATCTGCCCAAACGGCGTTCACTGGTACGCTGACAGCCAAGGGACGGCCGGCACGATCGCTGATCATACCGCGCGCTGTCGGCACTTCCTGCACGCGTAGGGAACGCATATCGCCTTCGCGCACCAGTTTGTCTGGATTGATCACCTGAAGATAAGCCGCGCGAGCCATCAAGCCAACCATCGCAAGCAGGATACAGCCGCAAAGCAACGCAAAACGCCAGCTAACAAAGCTGGCTTGTTCTTCCTGGCGCTTTAACTTTCCTGTACGGGCTGCTTTCATGCTTAGTTGATTGCCTATTTAGTTCATTACTTAACCACAATGTTTTCCTGTGACGGATCAACGTGCCCCATTTGCAGTTTTTCCGTCGCGATCCGCTCAACGCGGCTATGATCCCCTAATGAGTTTTCCTCCAGGATCAGATTTCGCCATTCGATATCCAGCGCATCACGCTCCAGCAGAAGCCGTTCGCGCTCTGCTGTCAGCAAGCGCGTCCGGTGCGCCGTCGTTACGACAAAAACGGCTGAAACCAACACGGCAACCATCAGCAGCACCGGGAGTTTTGCATTACGTAGCAGATCCTCACCGATGACGCCGACCAGAGTATGCCGTTCATTACCGATCATGCCGGCAGTCTCTCAGCAAACCGCAGCACAGAACTGCGCGCACGCGGGTTTTCTGCCACTTCTTCTTCCGACGGCATCAGTTTCTTTCCGACAGGCTTTAATGTCTGTCCACCTTGGCTACGCAGTTGCGCTTCCGTTAGCGGCAGGCCGGCAGGCACCTGTGGCCCACGGCTTTGATGACGGATAAACCGTTTCACAATCCGATCTTCTAACGAGTGGAAGCTGATCACCGACAGACGCCCCTGCGGAGCCAGTACGCTCAGCGCACCTTCTAACGCACGTTCGATCTCTTCCAGCTCGCTATTGATATAAATGCGAATCGCCTGAAAGCTGCGCGTTGCAGGATGTTTATGTTTTTCCCGAACCGGGCTAGCAGCAGCAATTAATTCCGCCAGTTCTTTTGTCCGCGTCATCGGCTCAGTACGATTACGTTCCACAATGGCGCGGGCAATACGCTTGGCAAAACGCTCTTCACCGAACGTTTTCAAGACCCAGACAATGTCGTCAGCTTCCGCTTTCATCAGCCACTCGGCAGCAGACAAACCGCGCGTCGGGTCCATACGCATATCCAGCGGGCCATCGCGCATAAATGAGAACCCACGCTCAGGGTCATCAAGCTGCGGGGAAGAAACACCGAGATCGAGCAAAACACCGTCGATCTGCCCGGTAAGCCCGAGTTCCGAGACATACTCCGCCATAGCAGAGAACGGCCCATGAATAATGGAGAAACGCGGATCGTTAATCGCCTTGGCTGCTTCAATGGCCTGAGGATCGCGGTCAATAGCTAATAGACGCCCTTCCGGCCCTAGTTGGGAAAGAATGAGACGAGAGTGACCACCACGGCCAAATGTGCCGTCGATGTATGTGCCGCCGCTGCGAATATTCAGGCCATTTACGGCCTCATCCAGCAGGACGGTGGTATGTTTATAATTTTCCAGCATGGCTATAGCGATAGGTCCTGCAACCGCTCAGACAAAGGCTCCTGAGTCGATTGTTCAGCGTCAATATCATCCTTGACCTGTTGATACCAAGTCTGTTCATCCCACAGCTCAAACTTGTTGAACTGCCCGACTAGCATCACTTCTTTTTTAAGGTCCGCATGCTGCCTTAACGTATTCGCAATCAACAAACGCCCTGCACTATCCATTTGACACTCGCTGGCATGCCCCAATAACAAACGCTGCACACGGCGCTCAACGGGGTTCATGCTCGACAAGCGAGACAATTTTTGTTCAATGATTTCCCATTCAGGTAAGGGATAAAGCAGCAGGCATGGCTGATGCAGGTCAATGGTACAAACCATTTGACCTTGCGATTCCTCGTTCAGCATTTCCCGGTATCGGGTAGGCACAGCAAGACGCCCTTTACTGTCGAGGTTAACCAGCGTAGCCCCACGAAACATACCTGAGTTACCCCTCCATCACCTTTTTCACCACTTTACCCCACAAAATCCCACCTTTAAGAGTGTACGGAGGGTATGAAAACCTTGTCAAGCCAGAGCGGACGCGCTTTGGGATTATTCCTGAATGAATTTGGGCCAGCATAGAGGTAAAAAGAATAAGGAGTCGGAATTAACAGTGATTAACATCATGATAATTTGAGGAAAATTTGCAGTAAAAAGGGTTCATTGCAAACATATCGCCACCAACTTCAACATATCGATTATTTTTATTGTCACAACCTGATACCAAAGATAAAAGCTTTCAGAATTGTCTCATTAAGCCGAACACCTTGAATGTCAAGGCTTACCGAATCACGCGGGATCATAGCGTGGGTGCAAACATTTGCTCAATGTCACATTTTTAACATCAACACCATCGATTCTGCATTAATCCGTCGATTTACGCTTATTTATGCCTCCCTACGATGAATACCGGTTCCCATTGAAAGAAAAACAGGCCCAGGAAGCACGTCGAATAAAATGAACACCAGCACATCCCAAGAAGCCTTAAGCAAGGGCGTCAAAAGTAACCTTTGTTTATCGGTCATTCCTTCACTTCCTTTAAGGCTTCCACACAATTAACGCGTTGCAGGGACGTTACGGCCCCAAAATAAATTAACACATTGTTTTTAAATGATTTTAAATTTCATCTCGCGATAAAAAAACGGGAAAATTATTGGATAGACATAAAGTAGCGGAAAAGTATAAAAAATGAACATAAATAAAAACTTTTCACTAATACCAAGCCAATACTTCAGTGATGTAAACTACACAAATAAAATAAGTCATGACAAAAAACCATACAAATAGACTTAACCAGTTTATCCGCCCTAATAATGGAGCACCTAGGTATGTTTTCCCCGACATCACGATTGCGAAGCGCCACCGCTGATACCTTTGCACTCGTTGTCTACTGTTTCATCATCGGCATGGCAATTGAAATTATGCTTTCCGGGATGAGCTTCGAGCAGTCGCTGTCTTCACGTCTGCTATCTATCCCCGTCAATATTGCTATTGCCTGGCCATACGGGCTTTACCGCGATCGCGTGTTGAAGATGGCTAAACGTCACGGTGGCGACTATTTCCTGGTGCGCAGCGTTGCTGACCTGTTTGCGTATGTCAGTTTTCAATCTCCTGTTTATGCTGCGATTCTCTGGGTTATCGGGGCAAGCCCGGCACAAATTTTGACCGCAGTCACCAGTAATCTGGTGATATCAATGGTGATGGGTGTAACGTACGGCTACTTTCTGGAATATTGCCGTCGGTTATTCCGGGTCGCACTGCCATAAAAATGGATTGAGATCGGGTTAGAGAAGAGGCGCCATAGCAATCTATGGCGTAGAAAGAGGGATATTATGCGCGGCTCAATGAGCCACGACGGTACAGATTGCGTCGAATACGATTCAAGCCAGGCTTCGGCCTTTTCGGCTCATCCAGACTGGCCAACACCAACTCTAGCACACGCTCTGCAACTTCACGATGGCGCTGGGCGACAGACAATACTGGGCATTCCAGATAATCCAACAGCTCATTATCCCCAAAGGTCGCGATAGCCAGATTATTCGGCAAACGCCCGTTAATCTTCAGGTTAACGTCCATCACCCCCTGCAATAGTGGGAATGAGGTAGTGAACAACGCATCAGGCATAGGATTATTATTCAAATAATCCATAAACGCAGCAGCAGCAGCCACCCGCTCATAGCTATTGGAATAAAGATAATTCACTTCACGCGGATCGCCCGACCATGCCTGACGGAACCCCTGTTCACGCAGGAAACTGACGGAAAGTTCAGGTAACGCGCCAAGGTAGAGTACCGATTTAGCTGGCACCTTCCTCAATTCCTGCGCCAACATTTCAGCATCTTCAAGGTCGGCTCCGACCACGCTGGTAAAGTGCTCGCGATCTAATGCTCGGTCTAATGCAATAATCGGCAGGCCGCCGTTTATCCAGCGCTGATAAAACGGGTGCTCGGGTGGCAGCGCGGTAGAAACGATAATCGCATCAACTTGCCGCTGTAATAGATGCTCAATACACCGCATCTCGTTATCCGGCTGATCTTCAGAACAGGCGATTAATAACTGATATCCGCGCTGTCTGGCCTGACGTTCCAGATAATTGGCAATGCGCGTATAGCTGGTATTTTCCAGATCGGGAATAACCAGACCAATTGAACGTGTACGTCCGGCACGTAATCCAGCCGCGACGGCGTTGGGATGATAATTGTGCTCCCTGACGACAGCCATAACTTTCTCAACGGTCTTATCGCTGACGCGATATTGTTTGGCTTTCCCGTTAATGACATAGCTGGCTGTCGTGCGTGAAACACCCGCAAGACGCGCGATTTCATCCAGTTTCACGGTAACCCCTTAGTAGGCCGGAAAATAAGTAGGCCGGCTAAATAAATAGTGTGATGACCATAAAATCATCATGGATATGGCGTAGATCTAACAGCAGAAGCTTTTGTACGGCAACTGCTTTTATCACGTTACCCACATATTTCAAGCTGCCATATCAATAATGGACGCCTTTTAAGCTGAATATATTGCGTTTATATAAGATAAGGGAAATAAAAAGGCCCGATACTATGATATCGGGCCTCTTAAAGGACAAAGCAGCGAAGTTGATTAACGCATTATCTTATCGCCGCGCGATACGCCGACAACGCCTGAACGCGCCACTTCAACAATTTCAGCAACTTCACGCACGGCGCTGAGGAATGCATCCAGTTTATCGCTGGTGCCAGCAAGCTGTACGGTATACAGCGAGGCGGTGACATCTACGATCTGGCCGCGGAAAATATCGGCGCAGCGTTTCACTTCTTCACGGCCATAACCTGTAGCCTGTAGCTTCACCAGCATGATTTCACGCTCAACGTGCGCACCCTGCCCCAATTCACTGACGCGCAGGACATCGACTAGCTTGTGCAGTTGCTTTTCGATCTGTTCCAACACCTTCTCATCGCCTACCGTCTGGATAGTCATACGGGATAGCGTAGGGTCTTCGGTTGGTGCCACCGTCAGGCTTTCGATGTTGTAACCGCGCTGTGAAAACAGACCGACGACACGTGATAAAGCGCCTGATTCATTCTCAAGTAATACTGATAAAATCCGCCGCATGATCAGGTTCTCTCCGTTTTGCTCAACCACATTTCATCCATCGCCCCGCCGCGAATCTGCATGGGGTAAACATGCTCGCTGCTATCGATGTTGATATCAACAAACACCAGACGATCTTTCTGCGCCAGCGCTTGCGACAGCTTACTTTCCAGTTCGTCAGGCGTGTCGATAGAAATCCCGACGTGACCATATGCTTCAGCCAGCTTGACGAAATCCGGTAACGATTCCATATAAGAACTGGAATGGCGGCCAGAGTAGATCATGTCCTGCCACTGCTTCACCATGCCTAGGAAACGGTTGTTCAGGTTGATCACCACAACCGGCAGATCATATTGCAGTGCCGTAGAAAGCTCCTGAATATTCATCTGAATACTGCCATCGCCCGTGACGCAAATGACCGTTTCTTCCGGCAGCGCAAGCTTAATGCCCAACGCAGCAGGCAGGCCAAAGCCCATCGTGCCCAGCCCACCAGAGTTCACCCAGCGACGTGGTAAATCGAAAGGATAATACAGCGCAGCAAACATCTGGTGCTGGCCGACATCCGATGCCACATAAGCTTTACCTTCGGTCAGCCGATGCAGCGTTTCAATCACCGCCTGCGGTTTAATTTTGTCGCTTTCAGTGTCGTATTTCAGACAGTGACGCCCACGCCACTGCTCGATACCCTGCCACCAGTCGCGTAGCGCATCAAACTGCTGCGGTGCACCATCCTGTTCCAACAACTCCAGCATCAGGCTTAGCACCTGTTTGGCATCGCCCACGATGGGGATATCTGCGTTTACCGTTTTAGAAATCGACGCGGGATCGATATCAATATGCAATACCGTCGCATTCGGGCAGTACTTCGCCAAATTGTTGGTCGTGCGGTCATCGAAGCGCACCCCAACGGCAAAAATCACATCGGCGTTATGCATAGCCATGTTGGCTTCATACGTCCCGTGCATCCCCAGCATGCCGAGGCATTGACGATGCGTTCCAGGGAAGCCGCCCAACCCCATCAGAGACGTTGTCACTGGCAAATTAAGCTTTTCCGCCAGCGTCAGCAGTTCTTCGTGGCACTCTGCGTTAATCACGCCGCCACCGCTGTAGATAATCGGCTTTTCTGCCGCCAGCAGGGTTTGCAACGCACGGCGAATCTGACCTTTGTGCCCTTGAACCGTTGGGCTATAGGAGCGCATGCTGACGCTTTCGGGATAAACATACGGCAGTTTATTTGCCGGATTCATGATGTCTTTGGGTAGATCGACGACTACCGGCCCCGGACGTCCGGTTGATGCCAGATAAAACGCTTTTTTCAGGATCGTCGGGACATCTTCAACTTTCTTGACCAGAAAGCTGTGCTTCACAATAGGACGGGAAATTCCCACCGTGTCGCATTCCTGAAAGGAATCGTAGCCAATCAGCGAGGTGGCAACCTGACCGGACAGCACCACCATAGGAATGGAGTCCATATACGCCGTAGCAATACCGGTAATGGCATTTGTCGCACCGGGACCGGAGGTAACCAGCACAACACCGACCTCACCCGTCGCGCGCGCATAGCCATCGGCCATATGTACTGCGCCTTGCTCATGCCGCACCAAAATATGCTCGATACCGCCAACCGTGTGTAGGGCATCGTAAATATCCAACACCGCCCCGCCCGGATAACCGAACACATGTTTTACGCCCTGATCGATCAACGATCGGACCACCATTTCGGCGCCTGACAACATCTCCATGGATCTGCCTCTTTTGTTCAGAAAACGGAGCCCGTTTCTGTATTGACCGGGGGAAATCCCCGCGCTCACGTTGTGTTAATACTGTTAAATTTTAGTATATCCTAAATAATTCGAGTTTCAGGCAGGCGGCAAGGGAAGGAACCCCGATGAGCTTACTCAAGTAAGTGATTCGGGTGACTAAGCGCAGCCAACGTACATGCAACTTGAAGTATGACGGATAGACAAGAATACGAAATATTATAGGGATGACTAATAACCCATTAACATAACGCCAGATTATGACGCAGACAAACGGCAAAAAACCACCGCTCTTAATCAGACCTAGGGGAAATCGAACGTGAGTGAAAAAAGAACTGAGATAAAATACTAATCAGGGACCCGTAGACCTGAGAGATCGTCCATGAAGGTGGTAAATTACAGAGTGAAATCTTGAGGCCGAAAAACCACATTTCTTTTCAGGAAACGCATTTTTCGGCCTACGACAGCATCAAGACTCAGCGTACATCGCATCAATTTCCAACTGGTAACGCTGATTGATGATCTTCCTGCGCAGCTTGAGCGTTGGCGTCAGTTCCCCTTCGGCCATCGAAAATGGCACAGGAAGTAGCGTGAATTTCTTCACCTGCTCAACGCGGGAAAGCTCCTTCTGCATTTCCCGCAGACGCTGCTCGAACAGCTCAATAATATGGCTGTGGCGCAGCAGTTCCAGACGATCGTGGTACTTCAGATTAATAGAGTGAGCGTATTCTTCCAGCGCCTCGAAACAGGGAACAATCAGCGCAGACACGTACTTACGCGTGTCCGCAATAATCGCAACCTGTTCGATAAAACGATCCTGCCCCAGCGTCCCTTCCAGATGCTGCGGTGCGATATATTTACCGCCCGAGGTTTTCATCAGATCTTTCAAGCGCTCGGTAATAAACAGGTTACCATTGGCATCCAGCTCTCCCGCATCACCCGTTTTCAACCAGCCGTCTTCGGTAAAAGCGTCTGCGGTTTCTTGTGGGCGATGGAAATACCCTCGCATGATGGTCGCCCCGCGCACTTGGATCTCTTTTTCCTCGCCAATGCGGACCTCAATGCCCGGTAGCGGCGTGCCAATAGAGCCTAAGCGGAAGCGGTTCTCTTCCCAGCAGGAAACCGTCGCGCAGGTTTCAGTCATGCCGTAGCCATAGATGATGCGAATCCCGATCGACCTGAAAAACAGAATGATGTTGTCATCCAGTCGCGCGCCCGCAGCTGGCATAAAGCGAATCTCGCCCCCCAGCAGTTGGCGCAGTTTCCCTAACACCAGTCGGTCTGCATAGCGATGCATCACGTGGCGGAAAAGACCGCCCTTCTTCGCAGCCTGGCTCGCCAGAAAAGCGTGTTGCCCCTGCGCAATAGCCCAGTTAAATAGACGCTGGCGATACCACGGTGCCTGCGCCACTTTTTCATGGATCGCGCTGTAAACTTTCTCATAAAAACGCGGTACGGCGCACATCACGGTCGGCTTCACTGCCTGCATCGCGGCACGCACCAGATTGGTATCGCTGAGATACACGTTCTGCGCGCCACGGTGCATGATGACAAAACTCCATGCGCGCTCAAATACGTGAGAAAGCGGCAAGAAACAGAGCGATACGTCATTTTCTGACATATCCAGACGATCGTCGTGCAGCTTTAGCTGCATCGCCATGCTGGTGTAATCCAGCATGACGCCTTTCGGTTCACCCGTGGTGCCAGAGGTATAAATCAGCGTAAACAGATCGTTGAGATCGCGACTGTCGATGCGCTGTTGCCATTCCCCACGCCAGAAATCGTCTACCGCCTGCGCTTCAAACTCGCGCAGGGATTGCACAATGTCACTACCGCGCAGGTTAACCCCCTCATCCATCACGATAATATTGCGCAGCTGTGGACAGGTATCGCGCAGCGCCAGCAGCGCATCCAACTGTTCCTGACCGCCGACGAATATCGTGCGGATATCCGCATCATTGATAATGAACGCCGCTTGTGCCGCCGTATTCGTGGCATAAATTGGCACGCTGATCGCACGCAGATGCAACAGTGCCAGATCGGCCAGCGACCAGTTCATTGAATTATGAGAGAAAATCGCAACCCGTTCCTGAACATCCACGCCCTGCGCTAAAAGCGCGCTGGCAATGCGCTGAATGCGCTGTCCTGCCTGTGTCCAGGTAAGTTGCTGCTCGCCCGCAGGCGTCCACTCGCGCAACGCAATACGACCTGCGCAGTGATTGATCCGATCTTGAACCCGGTGCACCACATGGTATGGCTGTAAATGATTAGTCATCTGTAAAAGAATTTATAAGGGAAATGAATTCGACAGCATTTCAGCGTACAGCTGTACATTATTTGGCGTGCAGTCTACCGCCATTGTTCAAAACCGCAACGATCTTTCGTTCATTCGCCGCTGGCTATCGCTGGTTTACTTGACGCACGTCACATCAATCAAACGTTGACATAACCCTGATAATCGCGTACCAATATTGCAATACCGAATTTTGGATGACGAGACCCCATGTTCAATTTTACTTTCCTACTAGGCCTACTACTAAACGCATCCTTCTTGCGCGGTAGGTTTGTGGGCAGAGTTAAGAACTAAGTTTCTCGCCACACGATACAAAAACCCGCGCTGATGCGCGGGTTTTTTTTTACTCGCCGAGCGCCAAGTACAAGTAGACACGACAAGGAACTAAACGATGAGCGAGCAAGTCATTATTTTTGATACCACATTACGCGATGGTGAACAGGCTTTACAGGCGAGTTTGAGCGTAAAAGAAAAGCTGCAAATTGCCTTTGCCCTGGAGCGTATGGGCGTTGATGTTATGGAAGTCGGCTTTCCGGTGTCCTCTCCCGGCGACTTCGAATCCGTTCAGACCATTGCCCGCAACATCAAAAATAGTCGTGTGTGCGGCCTGACCCGCTGTGTTGAGAAAGACATCGATGTCGCCGCAGAAGCGCTGCGTGTCGCAGAAGCTTTCCGTATTCACACCTTTATCGCGACCTCACCGATGCACATCGCCACCAAGCTGCGCAGCACGCTGGATGAAGTGATCGAACGTGCGATTTACATGATCAAACGCGCACGTAACTACACAGATGACGTCGAATTCTCCTGCGAAGATGCCGGTCGCACGCCAATCCCAGACCTGTGTCGCGTGGTTGAAGCCGCCATCAACGCCGGTGCTCGCACCATCAATATCCCAGACACCGTCGGCTACACCATGCCGCATGAGTTCGGCAATATCATCGCCTCTCTGTACCAACATGTTCCCAATATCGATAAAGCCATCATTTCTGTTCACACTCACGACGATCTGGGTTTGGCTGTCGGCAATGCGATGGCAGCGGTTCACGCAGGCGCACGTCAGGTAGAAGGTACATTGAACGGTATCGGTGAGCGTGCGGGTAACTGTTCGCTGGAAGAAGTGATCATGGCGATCAAAACCCGCCATAATCTCCTGAATGTCCACACCAACATCAATCATCAGGAAATCTACCGCACCAGCCAACTGGTCAGCCAGATTTGCAACATGCCTATCCCTGCCAACAAAGCGGTCGTCGGTGCCAACGCCTTCGCCCACTCTTCAGGCATTCATCAGGATGGCGTGCTGAAAAATCGTGAAAACTACGAAATCATGACGCCGGAATCCATCGGCCTGAAAGAAGTGCAGTTGAACCTGACTTCCCGTTCTGGCCGCGCAGCGGTGAAACACCGCATGGAAGAGATGGGCTATCAGGACAGCGATTACAATCTGGACGATTTGTACTCCGCTTTCCTGAAACTGGCGGATAAAAAAGGTCAGGTGTTTGATTACGATCTGGAAGCGCTGGCCTTTATCAGCCGTCAGCAGGAAGAACCTGAATTCTACAGTTTGGACTATTTCAGCGTTCAGTCTGGCTCCAGCGTGATGGCAACCGCTTCAGTCAAGCTGACCTGTGGTGAAGAAACCCAGTCAGAAGCCGCAACGGGTAATGGTCCGGTAGATGCCGTGTATCAGGCGATCAACCGCATTACGGGTTATCAGGTTTCGCTGGTTAAATACCAACTGACGGCCAAAGGTCAGGGGCGTGATGCGCTGGGTCAGGTTGATATCGTCGCGGATTATCAGGGTCGTCGTTTCCACGGCGTCGGTCTGGCAACGGATATCGTTGAATCTTCCGCGCAGGCAATGGTAAATGTATTAAACAACATCAAACGTGCTCAACAGGTAGAAAAAGAAATTCAACGTCTGCAACAGCACAATAACCAACAACAAAACGATAGCAAACAACAAAACAGTCAGGAAACAGTGTGATGACAAAGAGCTACCATATCGCCGTTTTACCCGGAGACGGCATTGGCCCAGAAGTAATGGCACAGGCCCACAAAGTACTGGATGCGGTACGTCAGCGTTTTGGTATCCGTATTACCACCAGTGAATACGACGTTGGCGGTATCGCCATTGACCGTCAGGGCACACCGTTGCCGCAGGCGACCGTTGCGGGTTGTGAGCAGGCCGATGCGATTCTGTTTGGTTCCGTTGGTGGCCCGAAATGGGAACACCTGCCACCGGCAGAACAACCGGAGCGCGGTGCGTTATTGCCTCTGCGTAAGCACTTCAAACTGTTCAGTAACCTGCGTCCTGCACGCCTGTATCAAGGACTGGAAGCGTTTTGCCCGCTGCGTAGCGACATCGCCGCGAAAGGCTTTGATATCCTGTGCGTCCGCGAACTGACGGGGGGGATCTACTTTGGTCAGCCGAAAGGGCGTGAAGGTAGCGGTCAGTATGAGCGCGCTTTCGATACTGAGGTGTATCACCGTTTCGAGATTGAGCGCATCGCACATATCGCGTTTGAATCCGCACGTAAACGTCGCAGCATCGTCACTTCCATCGATAAAGCCAACGTACTGCAAAGCTCTATTCTGTGGCGCGAGATCGTCACGGAAGTCGCCAAAGCCTACCCGGATGTGAAGCTGTCGCATCTGTATATCGATAACGCGACAATGCAGTTAATTAAAGATCCGTCGCAGTTTGACGTGATGCTGTGCTCTAACCTGTTCGGTGACATTCTGTCCGACGAGTGCGCCATGATTACCGGTTCAATGGGCATGCTGCCTTCCGCAAGCCTGAACGAGCAAGGCTTCGGTCTGTACGAGCCTGCTGGCGGTTCAGCACCGGATATCGCAGGTAAAGACATTGCCAATCCGATCGCGCAGATTCTGTCGCTGGCGCTGCTGCTGCGTTACAGCCTGGGTGCGGATGATGCCGCAGAGGCGATCGAAAAAGCCGTCAATACTGCGCTGGCTGAGGGCTACCGCACCGCCGATCTGGCAAGTGCCAGCAACGCGATCGGTACCAGTGAAATGGGCGACGTTATTGCGCGTTTCGTGGCGCAAGGGGCATAACCATGGGTAAGACGTTATATCAAAAATTGTACGACGCTCACATCGTTCATGAAGCGCCGAACGAAACACCGCTGCTGTATATCGACAGACATCTGGTACACGAAGTGACGTCCCCACAGGCCTTCGACGGCCTGCGTGCGATGGGCCGTAAGGTTCGTCAGCCGGGGAAAACTTTCGCGACGATGGATCACAACGTGTCCACGCAGACCAAAGACATCAACGCCAGCGGTGAGATGGCTCGCATTCAGATGCAAGAGTTAATCAAAAACTGTGCGGAATTCGGCGTGCAGCTGTATGACCTGAACCACCCATATCAGGGTATCGTTCACGTTATCGGCCCAGAGCAAGGGATGACGCTGCCGGGTATGACCATCGTTTGTGGTGACTCACACACCGCAACGCACGGTGCCTTTGGTTCATTGGCCTTCGGTATCGGTACATCGGAAGTAGAACATGTGCTGGCGACGCAAACCCTGAAACAGGGTCGTGCCAAAACCATGAAGATTGAAGTCACCGGTGATGCTGCACACGGCATTACCGCGAAAGATATCGTGCTGGCGATTATCGGTAAAACCGGTAGCGCGGGCGGCACAGGTCATGTGGTTGAATTCTGCGGCAAAGCCATTCGGGCGCTGAGCATGGAAGGCCGTATGACACTGTGTAACATGGCCATTGAGATGGGGGCGAAGGCGGGTCTGGTTGCACCGGATGAAACCACCTTCAACTATCTGAAAGGTCGCCAATTTGCACCGAAAGACGCCAACTGGGACGCCGCCGTTGCCTACTGGAGCACATTGAAATCCGATGATGACGCGCAGTTCGATACGATCGTCACGCTGGACGCCGCGCAGATTGCACCGCAGGTCACCTGGGGCACCAACCCCGGTCAGGTTATCGCCGTCAATCAGGAAATCCCTAACCCTGATTCTTTCAGCGATCCAGTAGAGCGCGCCTCTGCCGCTAAAGCGCTGGCGTATATGGATCTGCAACCCGGTATTAAATTGACCGACGTGAAGATCGATAAAGTTTTCATTGGTTCCTGCACCAACTCGCGTATCGAAGATTTGCGCGCAGCGGCAGAAATCGCCAAAGGGCGTAAAGTCGCGGCTGGCGTTCAGGCTATCGTCGTACCCGGTTCCGGCCCGGTAAAAACCATGGCGGAACTGGAAGGGCTGGATAAAGTGTTCATCGAAGCCGGTTTTGAGTGGCGCTTACCGGGCTGTTCCATGTGTCTGGCGATGAACAATGACCGCCTGAACCCTGGCGAACGTTGTGCATCAACCAGCAACCGTAACTTTGAAGGCCGTCAGGGCCGCGCGGGTCGTACCCATTTGGTCAGCCCGGCAATGGCTGCGGCTGCGGCGGTAACGGGTCGCTTTGCCGACGTCCGCGAGTTGAATTAAGAGAGAAACCGACATGGCTAAATTTACTCAACACACAGGTCTGGTGGTTCCTCTGGATGCCGCTAACGTCGATACCGACGCCATCATCCCCAAACAGTTTCTGCAAAAGGTGACGCGTACCGGTTTTGGCCAACATCTGTTCCACGACTGGCGCTTTCTGGACGACGCAGGCCAACAACCCAACCCTGAGTTTGTGCTGAACAAGCCACAATACAAAGGGGCAAGCATCCTGCTGGCACGCGAAAACTTCGGCTGCGGCTCTTCCCGCGAGCACGCGCCGTGGGCGCTGACCGATTACGGCTTCAAAGTCGTTATCGCCCCAAGCTTTGCCGATATTTTCTACGGCAACTCGTTTAACAACCAACTGCTGCCGGTGAAGTTGAGCGATGAAGAAGTGGATGAGCTGTTCAAGCTGGTTGACGGGCAGGAAGGCATTACCTTCACGGTCGATCTGGAAAATCAGGTCGTTCAGGCGGGCAGCAAACGCTATCCGTTCGAAATCGACAGCTTCCGCCGTCACTGCATGATCAACGGATTAGACAGTATCGGCCTGACGCTGCAACACGAAGCGTCTATCACCGAGTATGAAAAGAATCAGCCAGCCTTTTTGAACTGATTAAAGATTACGGATAGTCCAAAGCCCGCGCTGTTATTCGCGGGCTTTTTCTTTTTAAGTATGACGGGTATTACAATAAGGCAGCAATGATATAGAACGCCAGCATACTCAAAAGCACCGCGGCCACAATATTTCTGATAAAGAATGAAATCACGATACTCACTATCGCGCCGAGAAAATACGGATTATCAGGAAATGTACGAATAACGCCGTGTTCCATTAAAATAATCGGCCCACAAATTGCCGTGAGTAAGCACGGTGCTGAATACTTTAACGCCCGATGCAGTAAAACCGGGATTTTTACCGGTACAGCGGGTTCGAGGAAAATATAGCGATTAAAAAACACGATCCCTGCCAGCACAAATATCAATAACCAACTCATTTTTCTTCCTTAAGCACGGACGCAATAAACACAGAGAAAAACATGCCGCCGACACCGGCAATCGCGATCGCACCTTCTATATTGAAATAGCTTAATAGCATCGACAACAGCAGGGAGAATAGGACACCAGAGAAGGTACTGATCTTTTTTATCATCGGCACAACGATGGTAATAAACGTGGCAACGATAGAATAATCAAGGTGATATTTATCCAAATCCGGCACAGATGACGCCATGACCACGCCAAGAATACTGAAGATATTCCAGAAAACATAAAAGGTGAATCCCGCACCGATTAAATAGCTGGTGCTAACGTTGTTCTTTCTATCTTTCTTTTCACTGAGTGCAAAAAGCTCGTCTGATAATAAAAATCCGATAGGAAGCCGTTGTCTTAACTTCAACGTTGAAACATATTCTCGTAGCGTCAGGCCATATATCAGGTGCTGTGCGGTGATAAAAAAAACGGAAATTAATAGTGTCGCGACATTCGCCCCAGACATAAGTAGCCCTAGCGAGACTAATTGTGCCGCCCCCGCAAAAATAATCGCGGACATCCCAATACTTTGCCCAACAGATAATCCCGATTGAATAGCCATCGAGCCAGCCAGAATCCCCCAGGGCACAACGGATAAACAGAGTGGAAGCATTTCAACCACGCCGGTCATAAAGTGCTTCCACGGGCTAATCGCATCTTTTGATGCAGATGATGAAGAGGCTACGGTGTTTTCCATATAACATTGCACTACCATAAATAAATCGATAGCGGAAAACTAACAAAACGTTTTTTAAGAGTATTGGATAAAGTTGCTTACCCTCAGAATAGAGGGACAAGTATATTTATGCGTTGCCTTTAGCAAACTCGCCCGGCGTCAATCCCAACGAGTTTTTGAAATGACGGTGGAAGTGACTCTGATCGGTAAAACCACACTGTACCGAAACATCAAGAATAGTATTGCCTTTACGCAATAGATCTTTCGCCTTACGCAAACGCGCTTGAATCAAATAAGCGTGGGGGGTGATACCGACAACGGCTTTGAACTGCCGTAAGAAGTGCCATACGCTAAGTTCAGCAAGCTCTGCCAATTCAACAAGAGCAAGTTCTCTCTCGGGATAGCTGTCCATAAAGGCTTTAACATTCAGTATATTTTGGGTCGCAACAGGTAGCGTCTGTGGCGTCAGGCGAGTCTTGCTATAGCGCATTGTCAGCCAGGTTAATGACGACAACAGCAGCGTTTCTTTCAATAGCAGATTGCCCGGCTGAGCAAGCATATTGAAGGTCATGAGCAGTTGTTCAGCCAATCCAGGATCGTGCACCACAGCATCAGGAAACCACGGAATGGAATCCTTGGTGCGTTGAAGATCCTGATTAATCGAGCGAAAAAGGTCAGGATGAGGATAAATAGCTCGATAGGCCCAGCCAGTCTCTACCTCAGAACTTCCTGTATGCACATCGTCTGCATTCACTAAAATGATGTCACCTTTGGGCGCAACGTGCTCAGCACCAGAACGATAAAAGCGTTGAGCCCCCTGCTCAATCACGCTGATGCAATAAGTATCATGCACATGACGAGGAAAGCGCTGCTGGTAGTACTGCGCCTGCAACATATCCAGACCACCGAGCGCCTCCAGGTGTCTGAAATGCGTCTGCTCCTGCGCAACCCGCTTTTTATGCACGCGTTAACCCTCTTGTCATTTGTACAAAATTGCTCAGGCAGAGAAGAAAAATAGGCGATCTTCATCATCCAGAAACGGTGTACCTGTTTCACCGATTCTATCAGAAACGGATTAACATCCCCATGCTGGAAAAAACAGCGAAAAAAAGCCAGCGACAACATCGCTGGCCCTCAATGAGACTTTCCTTTTTTACCGTCAGGGGCTACATCAGGTGAAAACGAGACACGCCAAGATTTAACCGCTCAGCCTGCTGCTCCAGAGATGCGGCTGATGAGGAAGCCTCCAACACCAGCGTCGCATTTTGTTGCGTGACCCGATCCATTTCTGATATCGCTAACGACACCTGATTGATACCGCTGCTCTGTTCATCGGAAGCCAGCGCGATCTCATTCATGATGCGGGTGACGTTATTAATTTCAGCGACAATCTCAGCCATCGCTTTACCCGCTTCAGATGCCAGCGTCGTCCCCTCTGTTACTCTGGTTTCGGATTCTTTAATCAACGCAGCAATTTCCGTTGCGGCGTTAGCCGAACGCTGTGCCAGACTACGCACTTCTCCTGCCACCACCGCGAATCCTTTGCCCTGCTCGCCTGCTCTGGCTGCTTCAACTGCCGCATTCAGCGCTAGAATATTAGTCTGGAATGCAATCCCATTAATGAGCGCGATAATCTCAGAAATTTTGTCTGAACTCTTGGCAATACCAGCCATAGAATCCACAACCTGTTCAACAATATTGCCACCATTTACGGCCTTGGAAGACGTCTCCGTCGCCACCTCACTGGCATGATGCGCATTATCGGTATTCTGCTTCACCGCTGCCGTGAGTTGCTCCATGCTGGCTGCCGTTTCCGCCAGTGCCGCAGCCTGCTGTTCGGTTCGAGCGGATAAGTCTGTGTTACCAACGGCGATTTTCGTCGAACTGCTGTGGATCGACTCCGCACTATCACGCACCGATCCAACCGTTTCGGAGAGCGAATCCTGCATTTGCTGGATATTGTCCCCCAAAATGCCGATTTCATTTCTTCCTACATCCACGCTCGTGCGCGTTAAATCCCCCTGCGCAATCGCCTGTATGCGCGACACCCAATACTGCACCGGGTTAATAATGACCCGACGAATTAATAAGAACGTCATGCCCGTTAATACGATGGCCAGAACAAATGCGCCCACCATGAGCGTATAGCCCTGCGTAGAATGTCTCTCGGCCGTCACATTAATATTTTTTGCCATCTCAACCCGATAAAGGTAAGACGCTTTCAGCGGGACGTCATACTCATCGTCCAACTTAGACAGGGTTGTCGACTCAAACGCATTGAGTTCGTCAACATTGCCCCGTTTCGCGATATCAAACATGGGCTTGATACCCCGCTCAACATAATCGCTATAACGCGCTTTCAATTCATTATCACGTGCTTGTTCAACGTCAGCGCGAACCGCTCTATTTTGATATCCGTTAAACATTTGCTGCGACATCATCAGCCGTTCTTCGGCCGCTTTCATACTAGCGTTGTAATTGTCCGTAAGGCCATTATGTAAGTGGTTCACGGCATGCAACAGATTCATACGTGCCGCCCGCATATGATTCGCGCTATCAACTAACTCCATCCGAACGTTCAATTCCAGCGTTGATTCATTTAATGACAATTCCGCTTGCTTCAAAAAATAGGATGACGTCGCCACAGCCAGGGCAAAGAGCAATAAAACACCAGAAAAAACAACAATGAAGAGAGGCGTTAGCTTAATGTTATGTACCCCAGGAGTGGACTGCCAGGATTCTGGCTTTTCGTAAAGCGCTATTGACTGATACGGTACATCGCTCATTTTTACATCCGTCGAGTTATTCAAAAAGTTGCTGTGAAGTAAATTTCAGATAAGCAAGAAAAAATAAAACGCCACTACATGTTACATATTAATTAAAGATTGTGACAATCTGCGTTAAATGCAAGAAAAAAAATAGTAACCTATGAAAAATAATTTTATCAATAAGATCACCATCACGAAAAAACGTCATTTTAACGATAATATCTTCAATTAAAAATCATTCATAACATGAATTATTACATAGAGTTAGTGAATAATCCGAATTAAGGTTTTTGCGTTACAACGTCTTATTCGTGTAGAAACACATTCACAGAATTGTTTAATTTTAATGACAATAGATTTCATCCTAACATTCAATATTGGGTATTAAATTATCGCCACGCGAATAACAACATGGTTTACCTGAATACCACTCTCGACAGGCATATTTTCCCTCTTCTCTTCTTTTAACCCACTTTTGCGAAGCCGCGCGCAGGCCGATCACGCCGTTTAAATGTTAGCTAAATAAGCAGGTATATTTCATTCTCGACTAGCGCTCATGTTGACATCCGTCAACGCATGAACATACCATGACCCTATATCGCGATGAAAAAACATCCAAATAAGCCTATTCAGGCAGCCATTGAAACAATAGAAGATATATACCCCAAATAATTCGAGTTGCAGGAAGGCGACAAGAGAAGGAATCCCGATGATCTTACTCAGGTAAGTGATTCGGGTGAGTGAACGCAGCCAACGCACCTGCTGCTTGAAGTATTACGGGTATATATGGCTTACCGAGGAATTTATGACAACACATCACTTTTCTCTCACGCTAGCGGGCGTTTCCGCAGATACGGCTGGGCTGGAAGATGCACTTTTTGCCAGCGGCTGCGACGACGCGCTAATTTGCTTCTATGGAAGCGCCGTCTATCTCGAATTTGATCGAGAAAGCCCGCGTTTTTCTACCGCAGTCATCAGCGCTATTCATGATATCGAGTCCGCAGGCATCCAGGCCAGAGTCCACTCCGTCGATGCCGCCTGGGTTGGGATCAGTGACATCGCGGCCTTGTCCGCGCTGTCTCGTCAGGCGATTGCGCTTCTCAAAGACGGAAAACGGGGTGCAGGTGATTTCCCCTCTCCGGTCCAGCGCTTACGCGGTACATCACCGCTGTGGGAATGGAGCGATGTTGCCGATTGGCTAGCCAAACAAAAAAAAATACCACAAGAATTAGCCGACAATGCTCAGGAACTTGCCACGATTAATCTAGCCTTGCAGATACGCAATGCCCGTCAGCAGGACGAATTAGCACGTTATTGCGCATTGCTCAGCGAAGGCGTGCCATTACGTGAACAAAGCATCACGTAAACAACGCCGCTGATACCTCCCTACCATGCAAACTACCCGCAGCAGCCAAAGCTAGCAGCAGGTAAACACCATAAAAAAAACCAGCGAGAGAACTCGCTGGTTGGTGAAACATCACCATTACTCAGAATACGTTTCCTCATACCACCTAGAGCCAATGACGGTATTCGTCGTCGGACATGTCTTTCAGGTGCCACTGCGTCGCCTGCTGTAATAACGCAACGCGCTGTTGGGTAGACATCCATCGCAACCACTTCGCTTTACACGTCGATAAGTAGGTTCGATAGAACTGGGACAAACGGGAACTTGTCATGATCCACCTCCTCTCTTTCCTTGTTGGAAAGTATCGACGTAATATAGGGAAAGATAAATTGATGACTTTAGTGCCGGGAGTTCCTCTTTTATGTCTTCCCCTCGATTGCAACAACAGTTCATCCGCCTGTGGCAACACTTTCAGGGGCAAACCACCGACACCACGCTGCAAGAGCTAACCGGGGTGTTGAACTGCTCACGCCGCCACATCCGTTCATTATTGAACGCCATGCAACAAGAAGGCTGGCTCATCTGGCAGGCAGAGGCCGGGCGAGGAAAGCGTTCGCAGCTCTCCTTTGTGTATACCGGATTAGCGCTACAGCAGCAGCGTGCCGAAGATTTACTGGAACAGGATCGTATTGAGCAGCTAGTGCAGTTGGTGGGTGACAAAGAAGCGGTGCGCCAGATGCTACTCGCCCACCTTGGGCGAAGTTTCCGGCAAGGGAAGCATATTCTGCGCATCCTCTATTACCGCCCGTTACGCAATTTATTGCCCAGCTCGGCACTACGACGCTCGGAAATGCACATTGCACGGCAAATATTCAGCGGACTGACCAATATAAATGAGGAAAATGGGGAACTAAAACCCGATCTGGCTCATCACTGGCAGAGCCTATCACCTCTGCACTGGCGCTTTTATCTGCGTCCGGCCATCCGCTTCCATCATGGTCGTGAACTCACGATGGATGACATCACCCTATCGCTATCGCGCCTCGCTCCGCTTCCGCTCTTCTCCCACATTGAAGCCGTGACCTCACCGATGCCGTTTGTGATTGATATCCGCTTGCGCACCCCAGATAAGTGGTTACCGTGGCTTTTGGCCAGCGTGCATGCCATGATCCTGCCGCAAGAGTGGCAAACGCTGCCGAATTTCGCCCAACACCCGATTGGCACTGGCCCTTACGCCGTGGTGCGCAATAACAGCAGCCAATTGAAGATCCGCGCTTTCGATGACTATTTTGGCTATCGGGCGCTGATTGATGAGGTCAACATCTGGGTCCTGCCGGACGAACCGGAAGAAATGCCCGTCTTCGTTCAGTTCCAGTCAGACAATTCTCGTCACGAACAGTTGGAAAGTAGAATGGAGGAAGGCGGTTATTTCCTGTTGTTCGACAAACGCTCGCCGCTGAACAAGCGCCCAGAGACTCAGCAATGGCTCAGGCAGGTATTTAATCCGATTTCGCTGCTCAACCACGCCAATATCAGCAACCAGCGCGACTGGTCGCCCGCCTATAGCCTGCTGCCGCGCTGGCATCATCATCATCCCGATACGCCACAGTCGATGCCAAAAGGGCTAACCGACGTCACGCTCACGTTCTATCAGGAGCACCCAGAGTACCGGATATTAAGCGAGATTATGCGCACGCTGCTGGCGCAACACGGCGTCACTCTACATGTTCAGACCATCAGCTACGAAGATTGGTATCAGGGCAATGCCGAAAGCGATATCTGGTTTGGTAGCCTGAATTGTTATCTGCCGCTCGAATTCTCTCTGTTTGCCATGCTCTATGAGCTGCCGCTGGTGCAACATTGCCTGAACGACGACCTGGATACCGACGCACAACAGTGGCGTAATCACACGCTCCCAATGGCAGAATGGAGTGAAAAACTCATCAAAAGCGGGCAACTGCATCCGTTATTGCATCACTGGCTGCAACTTCAAGGGCAACGCAGCATGCGCGGCGTCAGAATGAATATGCTGGGCTGGTTTGATTTTAAATCCGCCTGGTTTGCGCCGCCGGAACGCTGAGAGCCTTTCACTGCCCGACTTAACCCTTTACAATGAACCGTTCTCAACGGGGTGCGGAAAATTTTTCGCTGAGAAGATACCCGTCGAACCTGATCCGGTTAATACCGGCGAAGGGATTTGAGAGTGCGGCTTATTGCTGCCTCGAAGTCCTTTGCCACCCTATGATTCTCAGGAGTGCAAAGTGTTAAATCAATTATTACACCGTTCAGCCACCGTGCTGAAAACCAGTCTGCCTTGTCTGTTACTGCTCTCAGCATCCGCTTTCGCCAAGCCCGCACTTACCGTTTATACCTATGACTCATTCGCTTCCGAGTGGGGTCCAGGCCCCGTCATCAAGACCGCGTTTGAAAAAGAGTGCGAGTGCGAGCTGAATTTCGTCGCGTTGGAAGATGGCGCATCGCTGCTAAACCGCCTGCGAATGGAAGGAAAAAACAGTAAAGCGGACATCATTCTGGGGCTGGACAACAACCTGTTGCAGGCCGCGGAGCAAACTGGTCTGTTTGCGCCACACGGTCAGGACACCAGCACCGTCACGGTGCCGGGCGGTTGGAACAATAAAACGTTCGTTCCTTACGACTACGGCTATTTCGCCTTTGTGTATAACAAAGACACGCTGAAGAACCCGCCGAAAAGCCTGCATGAACTGGTGGACAGCAACGCGCCGTGGAAAGTGATCTATCAAGACCCGCGCACCAGCACACCGGGGCTGGGCCTGCTACTGTGGATGCAGAAAGTTTACGGCGACGATGCGCCGCAAGCCTGGCAGAAGCTGGCGAAAAAAACCGTTACCGTCACCAAAGGCTGGAGCGAAGCCTACGGTCTGTTCCTGAAAGGGGAAGCCGATCTGGTGTTGAGCTACACGACATCGCCGGCCTACCACATCATCGAAGAAAAGAAAGACAACTACGCAGCGGCGACCTTTAGCGAAGGACACTATCTACAAATTGAAATCGCCGGGCAGTTGGCTTCCAGCAAAAATCCAGAGCTGGCAAAACGCTTTATGCAGTTCATCCTGAGCCCAACCTTCCAACAGGCTATCCCGACGACGAACTGGATGTATCCGGCGGTGAAAACCGAACTGCCTGCGGGCTTCGCGACGCTCGCCGTGCCTGAGAAAGCCATGCAGTTCAGCGCACAAGATGTTGCCGACCAAAGGACGCAGTGGATTCAGGCATGGCAACGCGCCGTCAGCCACTGATTGGCGGACGTCTGTGGCCGGGGCTGCTGGCCACCACGCTGTTAATTTCCGTTGCCGTACTGGCTTTCGGCGCACTGTGGATACAGGCGCCCGAAAGCCAGTGGCGCACGCTATGGCATGACAGCTATCTCTGGCATGTCATTCGGTTTACCTTCTGGCAGGCCTTTCTCTCTGCGCTGTTTTCTACCGTTCCGGCGATTTTCCTTGCCAGAGCGCTGTATCGGCGGCGCTTTCCCGGTCACCGTTGGCTACTGCGCCTGTGTGCGATGACGCTGGTGCTGCCCGTATTGGTAGCCGTTTTTGGCCTGCTCAGCGTGTACGGTCGGCAAGGCTGGCTGGCCTCTGCGCTGGGCTGGTTTGACCTGAAATACACGTTTTCGCCCTATGGGTTGCAGGGAATCCTGCTGGCGCACGTCTTCTTCAATCTGCCGCTGGCGACCCGATTACTGTTGCAGTCGTTAGAAGGCATCGCTACCGAGCAGCGTCAGTTGGCCGCCAATTTGGGTATGAACAGTTGGCAGCATTTCCGCCTGCTGGAATGGCCCGCACTGCGCCGACAGATTTTACCCACTGGCGCACTGATTTTTATGCTCTGCTTCGCCAGCTTTGCTACGGTGCTGTCGCTGGGCGGTGGCCCGCAGGCGACGACCATTGAACTGGCCATCTATCAGGCATTAAGTTTTGATTACGATCCGGCACGCGCAGCGCTGCTGGCGTTAATTCAGATGATCTGCTGTCTCGGTTTGGTGCTGTTAAGTCAGCGGCTGGGACGCATTCTGCCTGTTGGCAGCACGCAGCAGCTTGCCTGGCGTAACCCGCAGGATAGCGCCTTAAGCCGCCTCACCGACGGCCTGCTGATCGGCGCGCTGTTGCTGTTGGTCGTCCCCCCTTTACTGGCCGTGGTAGTTGATGGCGTAAACCGATCGCTGGTTACCGTGTTGCAACAGCCTGTGCTCTGGCAAACGCTGTTTACCTCGCTGCGCATTGCCTTAGGCGCGGGACTCCTGTGTCTGGTGCTGACCATGATGTTGCTCTGGAGCAGCCGCGAGCTCAAGTTACGCCAGAAGCCACTGTACGGGCAGTTGATGAACCTGAGCGGCATGCTCATCCTCGCCATGCCCGGAATTGTACTGGCAACCGGTTTTTTCCTGCTGCTGAATAACAGCATCGGATTACCGCAATCCCCCTATGCGCTGGTGGTGTTCACTAACGCGCTGATGGCGATCCCGTATGCGATCAAAGTGCTGGAAAATCCGATGCTGGACGTTGCCGAGCGCTATAACCGACTCTGTACATCGCTGGATATTCACGGCTGGCAGCGGCTGAAGCTAATCGAGCTGGCCGCATTGAAACAGCCGCTGGCGCAGGCGCTGGCCTTTGCCTGCGTGCTGTCGATCGGTGACTTTGGCGTCATCGCGTTATTCGGCAATGAGCAATTCCGCACGCTGCCGTTCTATCTGTACCAGCAAATTGGTTCCTATCGCAGCGCCGACGGCGCAGTCACGGCACTGTTGTTGATGCTGCTGTGCTTTATGTTATTTACCCTGATTGAGAAACTGGCAGGCCGTCATGATCGCGCTTGAGAAATTGACCTACTTCTATCAGCATTTGCCTATGCGCTTTGATTTTCACGTCGAACCGGGCGAGCGCATCGCTATCCTCGGCCCCAGCGGCGCAGGGAAAAGTACGCTGCTGAATCTGGTTGCGGGCTTCCTGATGGCAGACAGCGGGGAATTACGACTTAACGGCACATCTCACCGCGAGACGCCTCCGGCTAAACGACCGGTTTCGATTCTATTTCAGGAAAACAACCTGTTTCCTCACCTGACGATTGGGCAGAACATCGCGCTGGGGTTGCACCCCGGTCTGCGGCTCAGTACCGCACAGCGTGAAACGCTACGGCAGATCGCCGATCGGGTTGGTCTGGCCGATCTTCTGGATCGTCTGCCCTCGCAGGTCTCCGGTGGGCAGCGTCAGCGCGCGGCATTGGCACGCTGTCTGGTGCGTCATCAGCCGATTCTGCTATTGGATGAACCGTTCTCAGCCCTCGATCCGGCGCTGCGTCAGGAGATGCTCGATCTGGTTGAAAGCGTGTGTCAGGAACGTCAGTTCACGCTGCTGATGGTGTCCCACAATCTGGATGACGCCATGCGGATCGCAAAGCGCACGGTGCTGATCGTGGACGGGCAGATTTATTATGATGGGCCGACTCAGGCACTACAGGATGGTAGCGCCGAAGCAGCCACCATCCTGGGCATTTCACGCCCGTCTTAAGAGCGGGGGATCAAGGCAAAGCCTGATAGCGCAGGTTACTAAATGTGACCTCGCCTTCCCCCGACGCATACAACGCTGGCCGCAAACTGAGAAAGTCATACGCGACGTTGTGATGATAACCGGATACTTCCATTTGCACCGGATACTTCTTCCATGGCTCCTGATCCGAGGTTCGCGTGTAAAACGTCACGATATGGCGATCGTTTTTCATCCGAATTTGCACCTCATTACCCGTGATATGCGGCAGTTTCTTCTCCGCCCTTTCCAGCCCGTAGCGGTGCATTACGGTGCCGTCCTGATTAAACGACAGCCCAACGTACAGCTTCGCGTTATAGAACAGCAGTAAACCAGCCTGCGATCCAGGGGCAAAGTTCGCCGTGACCTCAATTTGATAGGCCTGATCGCCGGGGATCATCGTCAGCGGTGCGCTGTCTTTCGGCGACGTTCCTTTTGCCTTCAGGTGCAGCTTGCCGTCTTTAAGCGTGACCCGCTTCAGCTCTTCTGCATTGGCGCGGTAGAAATGCCAGCGGGCTGGAAATTTCTCATCGGTAAAACTATCAGACCAGCCAATACCGTGCGGCACCGCCTCGCCCCCAGCCGGTTTACGAATCGGTTTGCCGGTATCGAATCCAGCGGACGTAAACCAGCCATCATCTCCCCAGACAATCGGCTCCAGCATCGCCTGCCGTCCCAGCGTCATAAAGCCGTTTTCATAACCGTGATACATCATGTACCAATTTTTATCTGGTCCTTCAATCAGCGTAGCGTGACCGCGCGACCACCACTTCTCAGAACGATCCTGCGTGCGGATAATCGGATTATGTGGTGAATTCTCCCATGGCCCGTTGATTGATTTCGATCGCGCAGCAATCACCATGTGTCCGGTTGGTGGCCCAGCCGTGCCGCCTTCCGCCAGCACCATGTAGAAATAGTCGCCGTGGCGCAGCATTTTCGGCCCTTCCTGCGAAAAACTTTCCACATCCCACTCTTCCGGGTACTGCCATCCCTGATAGACCACTTCCATGTCACCGACCGTCGACAGCCCGTCGTCCGTTAATTGCACGCGGTTGCCGCCAGACATAAAGATGTAGCGCTTGCCATCTTCTCCTACCACATGGCCGGGATCGCTAGCCGGATTTTTAAGGCCGGTATCTTTCGGCGGCGTCCAAGGGCCGCGAATATCATCAGCGGTAATCACATACAGCGTTTTCTTCTTCGTTCCTTTGGCATCGATAATCCGATTCGTGGTGAAGTAGACATAGTATTTGTCGTTGTATTTCACCAAATCCGGTGCCCAGATGGCATCGACGGGCGTTGTTATCGCCGGGCCAAGCGGCTCCCAGTTCACTAAATCGCGTGAATGCCAAATCAACAGCCCAGGGATATCGTCAAATGACGAGAACGTCATGTAGTAATCAGCGCCATCCTTGATAAGGGTGGGATCGGGGTGATCGCCCGCAATAATCGGATTGAGATAACAACCATTACCCAAATCCGCCTGACGCTGCTGTTCAATACCCCGCATCCATTCATTGGCAGGGCCAGCCTGACAGGCTATCGCCTGGCCAATACCCATTGCCATCAATAAGATACCACTCAATACGCTTTTCCCTACCACTCGGGACACGCCCATTTGTCACCACCCACTATCCCAATGATTATTTTATAATTTATAACATTGAAACCCTGTTCCAATTGTGAAAGTAATCACGCTTCTCTCGGTTTATACGGCGAAAAACCAAGCGGTAATAACCGCGTTAAATGTCAATAGATTGTGATCTTGTAGGCATATTCGGTTTTTATCCCTTGTGGGTATTGTGTCTTTTTATGCAGCTGTGCTTATATGAATTGGCAATTGATTCATTACTGATTCGAACACAAACAACGTAAATAGGATTCCCGTGACGCACTACTCTTCTTCCACTTCAGCACTACTAAGCACCGCGCATGTTGACGCGGTCGTCGTCGTGCGCGTGGTGGTCGTGGTCGTCGTCGGCAGCGCGCCGTAACGGGTTCCGAATCGAAGATTCTCAAACCCCGCCGGCGCCAGCCGAGCGGGGTTTCTTGTTTCTACCCTCCCCGCTCCGACACCGCACCGGCCCTGATGAAGGATGTAAACATGCGTTATACAGGCGCTCAGTTGATTGTTCGGCTGCTCGAACAGCAGGGCATCACCACCGTAGCGGGTATTCCAGGCGGCGCAGCTCTGCCGTTATATGATGCACTGGGTCAAAGTAAAACGATTCGCCACGTTCTGGCTCGCCACGAGCAAGGCGCGGGATTTATGGCACAAGGCATGGCGCGCGCCAGCGGGCGTGCTGCGGTTTGTATGGCTTCCAGCGGCCCAGGAGCAACCAACCTGCTCACCGCCATCGCCGATGCCAAACTGGATTCGATCCCGCTGGTGTGTATCACCGGTCAGGTGCCTTCCAGCATGATCGGTACCGATGCCTTTCAGGAAGTCGACACCTACGGCATCTCTATCCCCGTCACTAAGCATAATTATCTGGTGCGTGACATCACCGAACTGCCGCGCGTGATCCCAGAAGCGTTTCGCATCGCGCAGTCGGGCCGTCCCGGCCCCGTGTGGATCGATATTCCAAAAGATATTCAGAACGCAACCATTGAACTGAGCGAATTGCCGGGCGTCTTTCCTCTCGATACGCCCCCCGCTATCGCACAGCAGGACATCGAGCGAGCGGCAGCAATGATTAACGCGGCGCAACGTCCGGTTCTCTATCTGGGAGGTGGGATCATTAGCAGCGCTGCGCACGAGCAGGCGGTTCAACTGGCAGAACATTCCAGCCTGCCAACCACCATGACGCTGATGGCCCTGGGCTCAATGCCTGTCGACCACCCCCTGTCGTTGGGTATGCTCGGTATGCACGCCGCACGATCAACTAATCTGATCTTACAGCAGGCAGATTTGTTAATTGTGCTGGGGGCACGTTTTGACGATCGCGCGATTGGTAAAGCGGAACAGTTTTGCCCGAATGCCAGCATCATCCACATCGACATCGATCCGGCCGAGTTGGGTAAGATCCGCCAGCCACACGTGGCGATCAATGCCGATGTCGCGCAGGCGCTGGATCAGTTGCTGCCACATATTACGCCGCAGCAGCGTGACGTTTGGCGTGCAACCGTTAGCGGACTGCAACAGGAATTCCCGTTCAGCATGCCGAATGCTGACGATCCGTTAAGCCATTATGGTCTGGTTCAGGCTACGGCGCAGGCGCTGACGGATGATGCGATCATTACAACCGATGTCGGCCAGCATCAGATGTGGGTGGCGCAGTCTTATCCGCTGCGTCGTCCACGTCAGTGGCTGACATCCGGCGGATTTGGCACGATGGGCTTTGGCCTGCCTGCGGCGATTGGTGCCGCGCTGGCTGAACCGGAACGTACCGTGGTGTGTTTCTCAGGTGACGGCAGCCTGATGATGAATATTCAGGAAATGGCGACCGCAGCAGAAGAAGGACTTAACGTAAAAATTGTCCTGATGAACAACCAGTCACTGGGCCTGGTACATCAGCAGCAGGATATGTTTTTCCAGAAGCGCATCTTTGCCGCCGATTACCGTTACAGTACCAATTTCCTCGCGATTGCCGCAGGTTTCGGCTTTGCAACCTGCGATCTAAACGCAGCCGCCGATCCACAGGCCGCTCTGCAAGAGGCGCTCAATCAGCCGGGTCCTGCACTGATCCACGTACTTATTGACGCCAATGAAAAAGTTTTACCTATCGTGCCACCGGGCGCCGCGAACATCGATATGATCGGAGATTAATGACTATGTCAACTCAGCCAACTTCAAATCAGGTCACGCTAGAACTCTCTGTGCGCAACCACCCCGGCGTGATGTCACACGTTTGCGGACTGTTTGCCCGCCGGGCATTTAACGTAGAAGGCATTCTGTGTATGCCGCTGGCAAGCGGTGAAGAAAGCCGAATCTGGCTACTGGTTAAAGATGACCAGCGGCTACAGCAAATGATCAGTCAGGTAGAAAAGCTGGAGGATGTCCTTCAGGTTCGTCGTCACGGTGAAGAAATGCGTATTTTTGAGCAGGTCGCCGAGTTCTACTGCTAAATGGCGTGGCCGGGTCTTTCCCGGCCTGCCCAATCTCACCCGTTCAACACCTGCCATAGCAGGTGCCGGTAAACCGGCATCAGCGGGTGCTGAATCAGCACGAACAACGATGCAGCCGCCGCTACAGATATCGCTGGAGCTATCCAACGCAGGCGTCTGAGCGGTATCTTTCTGCTAAACCAATCATGATGTTTACGCTTATCGCTGCGCCACCAGCGCCAGTTTAACCAGCCTGCGACCCATACCACGATGGCGGTTGCCAGTAATAACCACTTAAAGCCCGCGCTGTTCGTCCCTGCGGGAATATCAATCGCTACCCCAGCCAGAATACCGGGTAAGAAATAGGCCGGTGGCCACAGCAGGCAGCCAATGACATTCGGCACCGCGAATTTATAAGGCGGTAGCCCCAGCATCCCCGCCACCATCGGGATTAACGGCCGCGTAGGGCCGACAAAGCGCCCAATCAATATTGTCGGCATTGGGTGTTGATACAAAGCATATTCAGTTTTACTTAGTAACGCCTGATACTTTTTCAGGAAAGACCAGTTATGCAGCGGTGCCTTAAAACGTATGCCAATAAAATAGGAAATCCAGTCTCCTAGCAGGCAACCGATAATTCCAGCCGCCCACGCCGGGTACAGCCCCATTTGTCCACTGCCGATCAGCGCCCCCAGCGTGGCCATCATGACCGTGCCCGGCAACAGCAGCCCCACCAGAGCCAGAGATTCCAGAAAAGCAACCAGCATGACGGCGATCAGTGAATACGCGAGTGATTGGGTAACCAGATGATCCAGCCACGCTTCCATAAAACCTACCCGTACTTTATAAAAACAAAGATTGTCTGGATCATAGCAGAAGCCGTCAACTCCTGATTGCTGGTCAATTCTTTTGCACCGACAGGCAGCAACACTTATGATAGCGGTTATTTTTTGCCACTGTGCCGCTCTGCCACTATGTTTTTTAAACTACTCAATCATTTCGGGCTACGACGTCTTATCCTCTTACTGGCTGTGGCAAGCGCATTAGTGACGCTGGCAAACAGCTTTTACGCCAGCTATCGCGTCCAGCGAGAGCTTCTGATTGATAACACACTTGAAGCCAATCGCGTCTACGCCGCCAAACTTGCGGCAATGACCCATTCTTTCTTTAAAGAATCTCAGCAACAGTTAGCCTACAGCGCAAACATCGTCGCTTCCCAAATGGATGATAAGGTCAGTCTGCTAAAAGAAGCTGACCGCCTGCGGTTACAGACCAGCAACTTCAACTCTGTCGTCATTGCCGATGAAAAAGGTATCGTCAGAGCCACGTCACCCGATACGTTCCAATTAATCGGGAGAAATTTGACAACAGACGGCGCACTCGATGCCTTGAAAGAAAAACGGCCTCTCATCAGCCAGCCCTATATGTCTGCCGCCAATAACTTTATTGTGCTGATATCGTCGCCGATTTTTACACGGGATGGCCGTTACAAAGGGTTTATCGGTGGATCGATCTATCTTAAGCAGCCCAGCGTTCTTAATACGCTACTAGACAAACACTATTACCGCGACGGCTCTTATATTTATGTCACTGATAAAAACAGAAGGATGCTGTATCACCGCGATATGGAGCGTATTGGTAAAGTAGAAACCAACGATCTGAAGATCGATGCACAGCGCGAAGATAATGGTAGCCAGCATATGGTCAACTATCTGGGTGAAAAAATGTTAGCGGGTTACGCCGTGGAATCTACCTCACAATGGGAGATTGTGGCGCTTCGCCCAACGGACACCACGCTGAAACCACTGGATGGGCTGATGTTAAACGTGCTGCGTCATACGCTCCCGCTAGCGCTGCTCACGATCTTGGGCGTCTGGCTACTTGCCCGGCTCATCGCACAACCCCTTTGGCTGTTGGCTCGCAGTGCAAATAAGATGGATGCGACGGACGTTTCCGACGATATCAGAAATATCCACTCCTGGTATTTTGAAGCCTCTCAGCTCAAGCAGGCAATGTTGCTGGGTATCGATTTATTGCAGCGCAAAATTGGTAAGTTACGCTCCGAGGCACACTCAGACCCGATGACCGAACTGCTCAATCGCCGCGGGTTGGATAGCGTTCTCCGCTACTGGCAGATGGGGCAAAAAAGCTTTGCGGTCATCGCGCTGGATATCGATCGCTTTAAACGCATCAATGACACCTACGGCCACGACGTAGGGGATACCGTCATTCGCTATCTCTCACAGCTTATTCGCACTAGCTCACGCGATGCTGACATTCTGTGCCGCAGCGGCGGTGAGGAATTCCTGATACTGCTGCCCGAAACTAGCCAGAATGAGGCTCTCAGCATTGCTGAACGATTACGCCAACGCACGCAGGAATCCACGATACCTGTCGTGGGCAATATCACCATCTCATTAGGTGTTTCCCTGTGGGAACCGGGTGCCAGCGATATGTCGATCGAGCGAACTTTCAAACTCGCGGATGAGGCTCTGTATCAAGCCAAACAGGAAGGCCGCAACCGCGTGGCTTCTGCTTTACGCGACGAGCAGTAATTCTCGTTTTCCCTTCTTTATAACAGGTGGTGTCGCTAGACACTGGACATCACCTGTATAAATAACCATACTTATCTCGACCACCCTTCCTTATCCCGCTTGCTATAAAAGGCCGCTTAGTGACTCAGGTTCGTCAGGGGTTTCTACTAACCCGCCACTGGAACGATACGCCAGCAGGCACGCAGGTTGAATTTTGGCTGGCTACCGATGAAGGCCCGCTGCTCGCACGGTTGCCGGCACAAGAGGCGGTTGCCTTTATTCCCGCACAGCAGGAAACCCGCGCAAGAACACTTTTACAGCAGGAAAAACGCTGGCAGTTAAAGCCACTCGCGATGCAGGATTTCCACCATCAACCGTTGCTGGGCCTGTATTGTCCGCAATACCGTCAACTACTGCGGCTGGAAAAGTTACTGCGTGAAGGTGGCGTTCAGGTCTACGAAGCGGATATTCGCCCGACCGAACGTTTTCTAATGGAGCGCTTTATCACCGCGCCCGTGTGGTTTAGCGGTAACTCAACGTCAGGTAACCTGCTGACGGAAGCCCGTATGAAACCGAATCCCGATTACCGCCCGATGCTCAAACTGGTGTCGTTGGATATCGAAACCAACCGCCACGGCGAGCTTTACTGCATCGGGCTGGAAGGCTGCGGACAGCGTCAGGTTTACATGCTCGGGCCGCCGAACGGCACGCCTGCCGAACGCGATGATTTTAACCTTGAGTACGTTGCCAGCCGCCCGCTACTGTTGGAAAAGCTGAACACCTGGATGCAGCAACACGATCCCGATGCCGTCATCGGCTGGAATCTGGTGCAGTTTGACCTGCGTGTGTTGCAGAAACATGCTGAGCGCTACAACATTCCTCTCAAGCTGGGGCGTAATGGACAGGCGCTGGAATGGCGAGAACACGGCTTTAAACAGGGACATTTCTTTGCCAGCGCCACCGGCCGCCTGATTATTGACGGCATTGAAGCGCTCAAATCCGCGACGTGGAATTTTGCCTCGTTCAGTCTGGAGTTTGTCGCACAATCGCTGCTGGGAGAGGGCAAAGCCATCGACACCCCCTATCAGCGGATGGATGAAATTGACCGTCGCTTTGCCGAAGATAAGCCCGCACTCGCTCGCTATAATCTGCAAGACTGCGAACTCGTCACGCGTATTTTTGAAAAAACCGAACTCCTTCCCTTTTTACTGGAACGCGCCAGCGTCACCGGTCTGGCAGCAGACCGCAGCGGGGGTTCCGTCGCGGCCTTTTCCCACCTTTATCTACCGCGCATGCATCGCATGGGTTACGTCGCTCCCAATCTGGGCGAGGTCGCACTGGAAGCCAGCCCCGGTGGATTTGTAATGGATTCGCGTCCCGGTCTGTATGACTCAGTGCTCGTGCTGGATTACAAGAGCCTCTACCCTTCCATCATCCGTACTTTTCTGATCGACCCGGTCGGGCTGGCGGTGGGAACACAGAATCCAGACGCTCAGCACGCTGTCCCCGGCTTTCGCGGTGCGTGGTTTTCCCGCGACCAACACTGCTTACCGGCGATTGTCGAGCAAATTTGGCAAGGGCGTGAAGCGGCGAAACGCACCAATAATAAGCCGCTATCACAGGCGTTGAAGATTATCATGAATGCCTTTTACGGCGTGCTAGGTGCTACTGGCTGCCGCTTCTTTGACCCGCGCCTCGCCTCCTCTATCACGCTACGCGGTCATGAAATCATGCGTAAAACGCGCGAACTGATCGAAGAACAAGGCTATCAGGTGATTTATGGCGACACCGACTCCACGTTCGTTTGGCTTAAGCATGCGCACAGCGAAGAGGAAGCCGCAAAAATTGGCAACACGCTGGTACAGCACGTTAATCAGTGGTGGACACAGCACCTGCAAGACACCCAGCAGCTGACCAGCGCGCTGGAGCTAGAGTTTGAAACCCATTTTCGCCGCTTCCTGATGCCAACGATTCGCGGCGCAGAACAAGGTAGTAAAAAACGCTACGCCGGAATGATCGACACGCCACAAGGCGAAAAGATGGTGTTCAAAGGGCTGGAAACCGTGCGTACCGACTGGACGCCGCTGGCACAGCAATTTCAGCAGCAGCTTTATCTGCTGATCTTTCAGCAACAGCCTTATCAGGACTGGCTGCGGGACTATGTTGACCGTACTCTGAACGGGGATTTTGACGATCTGCTGATCTACCGTAAACGGCTGCGTCGCAAGCTCGACGATTACCAGCGCAACGTGCCACCACACGCCAGAGCCGCGAAAGTCGCCGATGACTATAACCGCCAGCAAGGGCGGCCGCAGCAATACCAAAACGGTGGCTGGATCAGCTATGTGATGACCGTCAATGGCCCTGAACCACTGGAAACCCGGCATTCACCGTTAGATTACCAGCATTATGTAGAACGCCAGCTCCAGCCCGTCGCAGACGCCATTCTTCCTTTCCTGCATGACGATTTTGCTACACTGGTGACAGGTCAGATGGGATTATTTTAAATAGAAGCGGTTAATTCACCGCGCAGCAAGTTTGAGAGGTGACGAACGCGCCGTCATCCATTACCATAACGCCCTTTCTGAATTTGCATCAGCAGCATTATTGGCACCCGATAATGTAATCAGACATTCCCCCGACACAAACGACATCGAGCTAAGAATTTATGCCTTTTACACTTGGTCAGCGCTGGATCAGCGATACAGAAAGCGAACTTGGACTGGGAACGGTTGTTGCCGTCGATACGCGTATGATAACGCTGCTTTTCCCTGCCAGCGGTGAAAACCGACTTTATTCCCGCAGCGACGCCCCCATCACCCGCGTGATGTTCAACCCCGGCGATACCGTGACCAGCCATGAAGGCTGGCAGCTCAAAGTTGATGACGTGCGGGAGGAAAAAGGGTTGCTGGTGTATTGCGGCCAACGCCTGGACGATGAAACGCAGGCAGAACTGCGTGAAGTTTTTCTGGACAGCAAGCTCACGTTCAACAAACCCCAAGATCGCCTATTCGCCGGGCAAATAGATCGTATGGATCGCTTTGCCCTGCGCTATCGCGCCCGCAAACATCAGAACGAGCAGGCGTTACAACAATGGGGCGGATTGCGCGGCATGCGTGCCAGCCTCATCCCCCATCAGCTTCATATCGCGCACGAAGTCGGCCAACGCCATGCGCCACGCGTTTTGCTGGCGGATGAAGTCGGCCTGGGAAAAACCATTGAAGCCGGTATGATTATCCACCAGCAGTTACTGGCGGGTCGTGCCAGCCGCGTACTGATTGTCGTACCGGAAACCCTGCAACACCAGTGGCTGGTCGAAATGCTGCGCCGCTTTAACCTGCTGTTCTCACTGTTTGACGACGAGCGCTATGCCGAAGCCAAACTGGACAGCAGCAATCCATTTGAAACCGAACAGCTGGTGATCTGCTCACTGGGATTTGTTCAGCGCAACGCCCAGCGTTTTGCGCAGCTCGTTAACGCCGACTGGGATCTCTTGGTGGTGGATGAAGCCCACCATCTGGTCTGGAGCGAAGAAAGCCCTAGCCCGGAATATCAGGCCGTTGAAACGCTGGCACGCGCCACCCCTGCCGTTCTGCTCTTAACCGCAACGCCGGAACAGCTTGGCCAGCAAAGCCACTTTGCACGTTTACGCCTGCTCGATCCCAACCGTTTCCATGACTATCAAGAATTCGTTGCCGAACAGCAGCAGTACCGTCCGGTTGCCGATGCCGTCACGCTACTATTAGCAGGCGAAAAAGCCCAAACGACTGAACTGAATGCGCTGAGCGATCTGCTCGGTGAACAGGACATCGAGCCGTTGCTGAAGGCCATCAACAGCGACAGCGATGACAATCAAAAGGCGCGTCAGGAACTGATCACCATGCTGATGGATCGCCACGGCACCAGCCGTGTGCTGTTCCGTAACACGCGTCAGGGCGTTAAAGGCTTCCCGCAGCGTATTCTGCATCAAATCCGTCTGCCGCTGCCGGCGCAGTACCAAACGGCGATTAAAGTGTCCGGCATCATGAACGCCAATAAGGCGCTGGAAGTGCGCGCCCGCGACATGCTGTATCCAGAACAAATTTATCAACAGCTCGAAGGGGACGACGCCACCTGGTGGAACTTCGACCCACGCGTGGAATGGTTGCTGAACTACCTGACGGCTAACCGCGATGAAAAAGTGCTGGTGATCTGTGCACAGGCCGCCACGGCGCTACAGTTAGAGCAAGTGCTGCGCACGCGCGAAGCCATTCGTGCCGCCGTCTTCCATGAAGGATTGTCGATTCTGGAACGTGACCGCGCCGCCGCCTATTTTGCTTCGGAAGAAGAAGGCGCACAGGTGCTGATCTGTTCAGAGATCGGCTCTGAAGGTCGTAACTTCCAGTTTGCCAGCCATTTAGTGATGTTCGATCTGCCGTTCAACCCTGACCTGCTGGAACAGCGTATTGGTCGTCTGGACCGAATCGGGCAGGCAAAAGAAATTCAGGTTTTGGTGCCGTATCTGGAAAACACCGCTCAAGCCTTGCTGGTCCGCTGGTATCACGAAGGGCTGGATGCATTTGAGCACACCTGTCCAACAGGCCGCACTATCTATGATGCCCACCATACGCAGTTGATTGAGCGACTGACGACCGTCGGCGAACAGCAAGGATTAGATGAATTTATCCATACCTGCCGCCAGCAACACGACAGCCTGAAGCAACAGCTTGAACAGGGGCGCGATCGCCTGCTAGAAATGCATTCTAACGGTGGCGAGCAGGCTCAGCGGTTAGCGCAGGCCATTGCCGAACAGGACAATGACGTCAATCTGGTGACATTCGCCCTGAACCTGTTTGATATTGTTGGCATCAATCAGGAAGATCGTAGCGATAACCTGATCATTCTGACGCCATCCGATCATATGCTGGTGCCGGATTTCCCAGGCTTGCCGCAGGACGGCTGTACGATCACCTTCGATCGCGATCAGGCACTCTCCCGAGAAGACGCGCAGTTTATCAGTTGGGAACACCCGCTTATCCGCAACGGGCTCGATCTGGTGCTATCCGGCGATACCGGAAGCTGTGCGGTTTCTTTGCTGAAAAATAAAGCGCTGCCGGTCGGCACGTTGCTGGCGGAGCTGGTTTACGTTGTAGAAGCACAGGCACCAAAACACCTGCAACTGACCCGCTTCCTGCCCCCCACGCCGGTTCGCCTGCTGATGGATCGTAAAGGCACCAATCTGGCGGCACAGGTTGAATTTGAGAGCTTCAACCGCCAGCTCAATGCGGTAAACCGCCATACGTCCAGCAAACTGGTGAATGCGGTACAATCCGATGTTCATGCGATGCTACAACAGGCGGAAGCGCTAGTGGAAACGCAGGCGCGCCAGCTTATCACTGAAGCGCAACAGCAGGCTGACCTGCAACTGCGCCGCGAGCTGGAACGTCTGGAAGCGCTGAAAGCCGTCAACCCGAACATTCGTGAAGATGAGCTGACTGCGCTGGAAAACCAGCGTGAGCAGGTGCTGAGCAATCTGCACGAGGCCAACTGGCGTCTGGATGCGATCCGTCTGGTCGTGGTAACGCATCAGTAAACGTTTCTGACAGCGGTATAGGCATAAACCTTATACCGCTGCGATAAAGACACGTTGTTTGCAAAATCGAGATACACGGGCCTACCACGGGGCGAGGTCTCCCTGCGGGAACCTCATCCCCGTGTTCTCCCTAATATCACACATTACATGTTGTCTGAAAGGTGCTCCGATGGAACCCTATAACCCGCCTACCGATCCCTGGTTACATATTCTGTATCAAGATCAGCACATCATGGTGGTGAATAAACCCAGCGGTCTGCTGTCGGTTCCCGGCCGCGCGCCAGAACACAAAGATAGCGTCATGAACCGCATTCAGGCGGACTACCCCGCAGCAGAATCCGTTCATCGTCTGGATATGGCAACCAGCGGCGTGATTGCCGTGGCACTCACGAAAGCCGCTGAACGCGAATTAAAGCGCCAGTTTCGCGAACGTGAGCCCAAGAAATCCTACCTTGCCCGCGTCTGGGGTCATATGGCACAGGATGAAGGCGTCATCGATCTGCCGCTGATCTGTGACTGGCCGAACCGCCCGAAACAGAAAGTTTGCTTTGAAACAGGAAAATCAGCGCAGACAGCGTATCAGGTACTCTCGCGTGACGATGATGGTACAACACGCGTCAAGCTCATGCCGATTACCGGCCGCTCTCATCAACTACGCGTCCACCTGCTCGCACTGGGTCACCCTATCCTCGGCGATGGCTTTTATGCACATCCCGATGCCAAAGCGATGGCTCCACGCCTTTTGCTGCACGCACAAGAGTTGGCGATCACACACCCAACGTTCAATACGCCGATGCACTTCCGTTGCGAAGCCGATTTTTGAGCCAAATATGCTGACGGCCCAAATATGCTGACGGAATTGTTAAATCGGTTTTTTTTAATCAGATATGATAGAGCAGTGAAACAGAGGAGAGATTAAAAAAGGGAAGGATACGGATTATTTTGCCTGATTCGCACTTTTCAACAGTTCATAGGCAGCCTGAATATCCTGCGCTTTGCGCTTGGCCATCTCCATCATCCTTGGTGAAAGCTTCTTCGCGACCAGCTTATCGGGATGATGTTCACTCATGAGTTTACGGTAGGCGCGTTTAATCGTAGCGGCATCATCGCTACTGCTCACCCCCAATGTACGACAGGCACTTTCAACCGTTGGCCCGCGCGGTGCCGAAGGCGGGCGTTGGCCACCATAAGAATGCCCGTTGGAGTTGGAATAACTGCTGTTGCGCCGTTGATGTGATTTACCATTCTGTCGTGACTGATTTTGCCGAGACTGCTGCCCTGTGGCGCTTTCCATATTCCGCAAAAAGAACTCAAACTGTTCACGCGTCACCCCCAGTTCATCAGCAATCACGTACAGCACACGACGCTCATTTGGGTGCAGAACCCCATCGACAAACGCGACCTGAAGCTGAATTTCCAGAAACATCTTAATTAAATCAAAACGCCCCAGACAGGCATCGCGCAGCTTGCGCAGTTTTATTCGCAGCGGGAAATGACCGGCCTTTCCCTCGCGGAAAGCTCGCTGGGCAGCCGCTCTGGCCTCACCAAATAGCTCAAGGCGATCCATCATTTTGGTCGCGATCTTGATGTCAGCTTCCGTCACCCGACCTTTAGATTTGGTCAGATGCCCCATGGCCTGAAAGGTGGTGAGAAAGAACAATGACTGACGGGTAGACTGGGCAGAGAAATAATCACGGCGACGCGATGCCCGGGCTCTGTCAATCCAGTGCCCCATCAGTAAGCCCATGATCATTCCCCAGATGCCAGCGCTTGAAACAATTCCCAGCGCCAACCCCAGCAACTTTCCCCAATACCGCATATACTCCTCAAATCCTCATGCCGTCAGCTAAAAATTGCTTTATCATACCTGTCATTTATCTTTGCACCTAACGGCGGTGCGTATATAGCGGTGGGGATTTAACACTGGCGCAACGCCAACGAGTGATATAGTCTCTGACCGTTTGCCGACATGATGCCCCTGATGACGGAACACCTGATAACACGTATGAAAAAAAGTTTCCCAACTCTGCTGGCCACTCTGGTTTGGTCCGCGCTTTACAGCCAGCACGCGCTGGCCGATCTCGCTGAACAGTGCATGCTGGGTGTACCCACGTACAACAGGCCGCTGGTAACAGGCGATCCTAATCAGCTGCCAGTTAATATTCAGGCCGACAAAACCGAAGCCAATTATCCCGACAATGCCAAATTCATCGGCAATGTTAACATCCAGCAGGGTAACAGCGTCATGACTGCAGAGCAGGTGGAGCTGAACCAACTGGACCCGGCAACGCAGGGCAGCACACCAACGCGCACCATTACCGCGACGGGGAATGTCCACTACGACGACAATCAGGTCATCCTAAAGGGCCCTAAAGCCTGGGCCAACTTGAACACCAAAGATACCGACGTCTATGAAGGCGACTATCAGATGGTAGGCCGTCAAGGGCGTGGTTCCGCCGACAAAATGAAAATGCGTGACAGCAATCGCTACACCATTCTGGAAAACGGCTCCTTCACATCCTGCCTGCCGGGAGATAATAGCTGGAGTGTCGTCGGTTCGGAAGTGATTCAAGACAGAGAAGAGCAGGTTGCTGAAATCTGGAACGCGCGTTTCAAGATCGGTGGCGTGCCTGTGTTCTACAGCCCGTATTTACAACTTCCTATCGGCGATAAACGACGTTCTGGCTTCCTGATCCCCAATGCGAAATATGGTAGTAGCAATGGCTTTGAACTGCTAACGCCCTATTACTGGAATATCGCCCCTAATTTTGACGCCACAATCACGCCACATCTGCAAACCAAACGCGGCATGCAGTGGCAGAACGAATTCCGCTATCTGACCACACCGGGTCTTGGCGTTGTTCAATTCGACTGGCTACCTAGCGATCGTGAATACGCCAAAACCTCACCGCAGGATGATAATGATACCCGCTGGCTGCTCCACTGGGGTCACAGCGGCGTGATGGATCAGGTGTGGCGTTTTAACGCGGACTACACAAAAGTCAGCGACGACCGCTACTTCACCGATCTGGATTCGCATTACGGTTCAACCACTGACGGCTACGTCACCCAAAAACTCAGTGCAGGTTATGCGAACCAAAATTGGAACACCACGCTGTCTACCAAACAGTTCCAGGTCTTTTCCAATGCGACCAGTCGTGATGTCTACCGCGCAGAACCACAGCTTGATATCAATTACTACCAGAATGATATCGGCCCGGTTGATATGCACCTTTATGGTCAGGCGGTAAAATTTACCAACGTTAACGACAACCGGCCGGAAGCGACGCGTCTGCACGTTGAGCCAACGCTAAATCTCCCGCTGGCAAACCGCTGGGCCAGCCTGAATACCGAAGCCAAGCTGTTAGCGACGCACTACCAGCAGGATAATCTGGATCGTTACCGCGCGTCCTCGACGCCAAATATTGACCAAAGTACAAAAGATGCGCTGAAAGATTCGGTAAATCGTGTCATGCCGCAATATAAAGTCGACGGCAAAATGGTCTTTGAGCGCGAAATGGACTGGTCGCAGGCTTACACCCAAACGCTGGAACCTCGCGCGCAATATCTGTACGTGCCTTACCGCGATCAGAGCAGCATCCATAGCTATGACTCCACGTTGATGCAGACCGACTATTCCGGCCTGTTCCGCGATCGCAGCTACAGCGGTCTGGATCGTATCGCCTCCGCGAATCAGCTTGTGACCGGTATCACCACGCGTATTTATGATGATGCGTTGGTTGAACGTTTTAACGCTTCTATTGGTCAAATCTATTACTTCGATCGTCCACGCACCGGTGACCGCAACACGTCACTCGACAAAAGTGATAACAACGGCAGTCAGGTGTGGGCAGGTGACTCCTTCCTGAAAATCGATGACAGCTGGGGGGTTCGCGGTGGTCTACAGTATGACAATCGTCTGAACGAAGTTGCGCTGGGCGACGCCGTGTTAGAATACCGTCGTGATGCAGAACGTCTGGTGCAGTTAAACTACCGTTACGCCAGCCCTGAATATATTCGCGACATGATCCCTAATGTCACGAATCCTGGCTTCCAGCAAGGTATCTCACAGGTTGGTGTCACCGCGAGCTGGCCGATCGTCGAACGTTGGGCTGTCGTGGGCGCTTATTATTACGACACCAAAGCCAATCAGCCAGCAAATCAGCTTATTGGCTTACAGTACAATACCTGCTGTTGGGCTGTGAGCGTCGGTTATGAGCGTAAAATTACCGACTGGAACAGCGCCAGCCGCAGCAGCGAATACGACAACAAAGTGTCATTTAATATCGAGTTACGTGGTTTAAGCAGTAATTACAGTCTGGGTTCAGACAAAATGCTGCGTTCAGGCATTTTGCCTTACCAGCGCGCATTCTGATGTCATGCAGAGTGTTAGTAGCAAACAGGCTGTCTCACTGAAACGTTGGAACTTTTAACCCGCCTTGCGGATGAAATAATGGGAAAGGTATGAAGAACTGGAGAACGCTTATTCTCGGATTGGCACTGAGTGCCTCTACCGCGTTCGCAGCACCACAGGTGGTTGATAAAGTCGCAGCAGTCGTCGATAACAGCGTCGTACTGGAAAGTGATGTAAACAGTCTTTTGCAATCGGTCAAACTGAACGCCCAGCAGGCCGGGCAACAGTTACCCGATGATGCCACGTTACGTCATCAGATTACCGACCGCCTGATCATGGATAACATCATCCTGCAAATGGCGCAAAAAATGGGTATTCAGGTGACGGATGAGCAGTTGGATCAGGCAATCACTAATATTGCCGCTCAGAACCGGATGTCTCTGGACCAGTTAAAGAGCCAGTTGGCTTATGAAGGTCTGAACTACAACACCTACCGTAACCAGATTCGTAAAGAGATGCTGATTTCGGAAGTGCGTAACAACGAAGTTCGCCGTCGCGTTACCGTCCTGCCACAGGAAGTCGATACGCTGGCGAAGCAAATTGCTAACCAGACCGGTGAGAATGACGAGCTGAATCTGAGCCACATCCTGATTCCATTACCGGAAAACCCGACTCAGCAGCAGGTTGATGAAGCGGAAAATCTGGCCACATCGCTGGTGAAGCAAATCGGTGAAGGGGCGGATTTCGGTAAGCTGGCTATCACCTATTCGTCTGACTCTCAGGCGCTGAAAGGCGGCCAGATGGGCTGGGGCAAGTTGCAGGAGATCCCAACGCTGTTTGCCGAACGCTTAACACAGGCGCAGAAAGGCCAAGTCGTCGGTCCGATCCGTTCTGGTGTGGGTTTCCACATTCTGAAGGTGAACGACATCCGCGGTGGTAACAAAAGTGTGTCGGTAACCGAAACCCATGCTCGCCATATTTTGATCAAACCTTCCGTCGTGATGACGGACAGCCAGGCGCAAGCCAAGCTGGCCGAGGTTACACAGCAGATCAAAAACGGCAGCACCGATTTCGCTGCACAGGCCAAACTGCTTTCTCAGGACCCAGGATCGGCGAATCAGGGCGGTGACCTTGGCTGGGCTTCTCCAGATATGTACGATCCGGCCTTCCGCGATGCATTGCTGAAACTGAAGAAAGGTGAAATCAGTCAGCCCGTTCACTCCTCTTTTGGCTGGCACCTGATTCAGTTGCTGGATACCCGTCAGGTGGACAAAACCGACGCGGCGCAAAAAGAGCAGGCGTACCGTATGATCTTTAATCGTAAATTCGCTGAAGAAGCGCAAACCTGGATGCAGGAACAGCGTGCAGCGGCCTATGTCAAAGTGATTAATGGTGCCACGAACTGATGCAGACTGAGAGCAATACGCCACGCGTTGTGATCACCCCCGGCGAACCCGCCGGGATTGGCCCCGATCTGGTGATTGCTCTGGCACAGCAGGCCTGGCCTGTAGAACTCGTTTGCTGTGCCGATCCTGAACTGTTATTCATGCGCGCATTGCAGTTGTCTATGCCGCTGACGCTGCGTGACTATCAACCCGGCCAGCCTGCACAGCCACAGCAGGCGGGTAGCCTCACCGTCCTGCCGATCGCCACACCAGCAACCGTCATTGCAGGCCAACTGAATGTTGCTAACAGCGCTTATGTCGTTGAGACGTTAGCCCGTGCGTGTGATGGTTGCCTGAACGGCGAATTCGCGGCGCTGATTACCGGCCCGGTGCATAAAGGCATTATCAACGATGCCGGTGTCCCCTTCAGTGGACACACTGAATTTTTCGCCGATCGCAGTAGCTGTGACCGCGTCGTCATGATGCTGGCGACGGAAGAATTGCGCGTCGCGTTAGCGACCACGCACTTACCGCTCGCTGCCGTTTCTGCGGCCATTACCCGTCAAAGTCTGCATGAAGTCATCACGATCTTACATCATGATTTGCAGACAAAATTCGGTATTACTCAACCGCAGATTTATGTCTGTGGGCTGAATCCTCATGCAGGTGAAGGCGGCCATATGGGTCGTGAAGAGCTGGATGTGATTAATCCCGCACTGGACGAGTTACGGCAACAGGGCATCACGCTGATTGGGCCATTGCCTGCCGATACGCTTTTCCAACCAAAGTATCTGCAACACGCCGACGCCGTTTTGGCGATGTATCACGATCAAGGGCTCCCGGTTCTGAAATATCAGGGTTTCGGGCGCGCTGTTAATATCACACTGGGGCTACCGTTTATCCGCACATCGGTCGATCACGGTACAGCGCTAGAGCTGGCCGCAACCGGTAGCGCTGAGCCTGGCAGCTTCATCACGGCATTAAATCTTGCCATTAAAATGATAAAGAATAGTAATGAATAATCGCGTACACCAAGGTCACTTCGCCCGTAAACGTTTTGGGCAAAACTTTTTAAACGATCATTTCGTGATCGATAGCATCGTTTCGGCGATTCATCCTCAGCCAGGTCAGGCCGTGGTAGAAATCGGTCCGGGGCTTGGCGCGTTGACGGCTCCGGTCGGCGACAGAATGGATCGTTTTACCGTGATAGAGCTGGACAGGGATCTGGCGGCTCGGTTGGAAAGGCATCCTACACTGAAGGATAAGCTGACAATTATTCAGCAAGACGCCATGACGATCGATTTCGCCGCGCTGGCTGAACAGGCTGGGCAGCCTCTGCGTGTTTTTGGCAACCTGCCGTATAATATTTCTACGCCGCTGATGTTCCATCTGTTCACCTATACTCAATCTATCCGCGACATGCACTTTATGTTGCAGAAAGAAGTGGTTAACCGTTTGGTGGCAGGGCCAAATAGTAAGGCGTTTGGACGCCTGAGCGTTATGGCACAGTATTATTGTCAGGTGATTCCGGTGCTTGAAGTGCCACCGGAAGCATTCACGCCTGCGCCTAAAGTCGATTCAGCTGTAGTGCGACTCGTGCCTCATGCCGTAATCCCTTATCCGGTTAGTGATATTCGCGTGCTGAGCCGCATCACGACGGAAGCGTTTAATCAGCGCCGCAAGACTCTACGTAACAGTCTCGGTAACCTGTTCACCCCAGAAACACTCACCGAACTGGGTATCAATGTGACCAGCCGTGCAGAGAATGTGACCGTCGAGCAATATTGCCGATTGGCGAACTGGTTAAGCGAGCATCCGGCAAAACAGGAATAACTGGAGTTCATCATGATTAATGCGCCCCGTGTTTGTGTACAAGTTCAGAGCTTCTACGTGGAATCACAATCGGAGCCTGATGAAGAACGTTTCGTGTTTGCTTACACGATTACGGTTCGCAATCTGGGGCGTCATGAAGTCCAGCTTTTAGGGCGTTATTGGCTGATCACCAACGGTAATGGCCGGCAGACTGAGGTTCAGGGTGAAGGCGTAGTCGGCGAACAGCCGATTATCCAGCCCGGTGGCGAGTTCCAATATACCAGTGGTGCCGTCATAGAAACGCCCCTCGGCACAATGGAAGGCCACTACCATATGATTGACCATCAGGGTAAGGCATTTCAGGTTCCAATCTCCGTCTTCCGTCTGGCTATCCCTTCACTGATACATTAATTATGTCTACCTATTTAGTTGGCGATGTTCACGGCTGTGTAGTTGAACTCAAAGCGCTATTGGCGCAAGTTTCCTTTAATCCTGAGCAGGATACGCTCTGGCTAACCGGCGATTTAGTCGCACGCGGGCCGGATTCGCTTCAGGTTCTGCGCTTCGTTCGTTCTCTCGGTTCTTCTGTCCGCATGGTGCTTGGCAATCACGATCTGCACCTGCTGGCCGTTTATGCGGGTATCAGCCGCAACAAACCGAAAGATCGCCTCAACGATCTTCTCACCGCACCGGATGCAGATGAGCTAATCAACTGGCTACGCCGCCAGCCGATCTTACAGGTCGATGACGATCTGAAGTTGGTCATGGCGCACGCGGGTATCACACCACAGTGGGATCTGCCGACGGCACTCATGTGTGCGCGCGAAGTTGAATCGATCCTGAGCAGCGACAGTTACCCGCTTTTCCTTGATGCCATGTACGGCGATATGCCGAACCACTGGAGCCCAGAGCTCAGCGGTCTGGCACGTCTACGCTTTAGTACCAATGTTTTTACCCGCATGCGTTACTGTTTCTCTGGCGGACAGTTGGATATGCTCTGCAAAGAACCACCGGGTCAGGCACCTTCCCTGCTAAAACCATGGTTTGATCTACCCAGTCAAATCGCTGGGGAATACGCTATTGTGTTCGGCCATTGGGCATCACTGGAAGGGAAAGGCACGCCGGAAAACATTTATGCACTGGATACCGGGTGCTGTTGGGGGGGAGAAATGACGATGCTGCGTTGGGACGATAAGCGCTACTTTACACAACCGTCACTTTCATCAAATACCGAACTCTCTGGCGATATCACGCTCTGAAATGGGTGAATAATACACCGGTATCTCCATTCCATCGCTAGCCGTGCCATTGTCATAGAAAGGGGAAGGTCGTATCAGACTGCACCTGTTTGGATGGCGGCACGGCCAACGCCTCGGCGGGAATCGACCAGATACCGCCACCAAGAAACCCAGCCAGACCAACAACTTCTAGACCATCTGACGGTAATTCGCGGCGGCGTGGATCGCTCAAGCGATCAGTATTCAGATTGCTGCTTCTATTCGTCATGCGTACTGTCTCCTACCTATTAAGCATCGTGTTCTATTATCCACCAACGGAGCGGTATAGAACGTTATCCACCCTGATACTATCGATGCCAGATGACGCAAATATGAACCTACCTCATCTCACTGCTCATTTGGTTTATCCCCGCTCGCGCGGGGAACAGAGAAATCAGCAATCTCACTGAATATCAGATTGCGGTTTATCCCCGCTCGCGCGGGGAACAGACTAAAAGTAGAGACTTGTTTTATAACATTTTTTTATCAGATAAAAAATCTACCGATTTTTCCATGCGGTGAAGTAATGCTAACTTATTGATTTTAAATAGATGAAAAAGATGCTAACTGTAATGCACCCAGCGCCACCAGTATGTGGACATTTTCTCTCCAGTTTTTGTACATCAAAACAAGATTCTATATTCCACTTCAGTTATTCTGAGGTTTCAGTTTTAATTCTTTAATTTCAGTGTGATAGCTCAGAGAAAGAGCGATGAAGCAACGCAAAAATGTCGCAGGAGAATTTTTGACTTTTTTGAAAGACGGCATAGAGGAACACGCATCGAGTGGTTAACACAATCAGTTGCTCACAAAACTATGCCTGTCTTTTTGACTCACCCACAACCGGATATTTCTCAGCAGCTACCAGAGCACATTGAGAAGGATGTGGGTGATGTTATACCCTTAGCGGCGTTCCAGAATTTCAAAGCAGTAACTGTGTGAGTTACGCTCGTCAGCATCATGGAATTCGCTGAAAACAGACTGCCATTCATCCGGCTCATAGTCAGGGAAATGCGTGTCACCTTCCACTTCAGCATCAATGTGCGTCAGATAGAGGCGGTTAGCCTGCGCCAGCATTTGCTGATAAATACTGCCGCCGCCAATCACCATCACTTCCTCAACCTCACCCGCCGCCGCCAGCGCAGCATCTAACGAGGAGACCCAGGTCACACGCTCGTCATCACCCGGATGATTACTGACAACAATATTCAGTCTGCCGGGCAGCGGCTGACCGATAGAGCGGAAGGTATTACGCCCCATAATAATCGGCTTATTAAGCGTATTACGCTTAAACCATGCCAGATCGGCTGGCAAATGCCACGGCATCGCGTTTTCCATGCCAATCACGCGATCCACTGCCAGTGCAGCAATCAAACTAATAACCATGGTGAAAAAACCCTGTAGGTCAGAAAATTGCTGACACTATACGGAAAGCCCCTTCACTCGTCGACATGGAGACGAGACCGAAACGTAATATAAGAGAGCTCCGACGCTATTTATACTCCTGGCCGTTTGCGGTAGAGCCAGATTCCCGGTAAAGACAGGCCGATAGAGAGCGCACCAACAATAAAACTGGCCTTTAGGAAATTGGTCATCATGACGCTCATCAGCGCTTCGCTGTAGCCGAGATGCGAAATTTCTACCACCGAAATCATCGCCGTGTAGGCAGAGATGCCGGGAAACATCGGAATGACGGCTGCCACAGTGAAGACTTTCGGATGCGCCAGCAGCCAGCGTGACCAGCGAATGCCGGTGATGCCAATCAGGATTGCCGCCAGAAACGATGCCCATTCGATATTCATACCAAAATGTATCGCCAAAAACCGTACGCCATGCCCGACGCCACCCAACAGCGCACAGTAAGGCAGCACTTTCAGCGGTACGTTGAAGACCATCGCAAACCCCAACGCAGGGACTGCCGCCAGCACCATATCCTGCAACAGTGCCCACAGTAAACTTAAGCCCATCCGCGTAACCCCCACAGCGACATCGCCATCACCACACCAATACAGGTTGCCAGCGTCAGTAAACTCGCGACCGTCCAGCGTGCCAGACCGGTATTCACGTGCCCTTTAAACATATCTGCCACAGCATTAATCAACGGAAAGCCGGGAACCAGCAGCAGCACGCTCGCCGCCATCGCCACCGTTGAGGTCTGAGAAAAAGCAGGTAAGCGCATCAATAGCCCAGATGCCGACGTGGCAACAAACGCCGTAATACAGAAATTGATTAGCGGATTCAAGTGTCGTCCGGTAAAAACCTGACGGACATACATCGCCAGACCGCTGGCAATCAGCGTGACAATAAAAGCATCCCACCCGCCGCCATTCAAACGGCTGAAACAGCCGCAGGAGAGTGCCACAACGGAAACCATCAGCCAGCGCGGATAGCGCAGCGGCTTAATATTTCCCAGACGCTTCTCCACGCCCGCCACATCCAGCAGTTTATGCTCAGCCATGATCACCGCATGCTGTACCTCAATGACGACGTGCATATTAATGCCGCGATCCACATTTTTCCGCGTTGACGTCAGGCAATGCCCCTGCATGATGGTGGTCAAGACAATCGAATTTGCCGAGATTGAACTCTCAACGCTATCGGCACCCAGTGCCATACCCAATCTTGAAGACAGCTGCTCAACGACCATACTTTCTGCGCCATGCTGTAACAGCAGCAGCGCACACTGGATGCACAGTCGGGTTATTTCCCGCTGCTGCGGCGCTTCACCCATCCGTTTTTCGCCACTTACTTGTTTTGCACTAATAAATGGTTCACGGTTCTCACGTTCACTGACCATGTTGTTCTCTCAACCCGCCCCTGAAATTAACCACAAAAAATGAAAGGGTAATTGTTAACATATCGCCGCTGAATAACCAATAAGTGTGATGCGAATTCATTATTCTGGCGCTATCATTTCAAACGTTCTTACTCTTTTCACTCGCTGGAATGACCATGTTAGAAACATCGCTGTTTGTCGCGACCATCGCCACGTTAGGGATGATCTCCCCCGGTCCCGACTTTTTCCTCGTCATCAGGAATGCCGCGCGCTACCCACGCGTCGCCGCGCTGATGACCGCGTTTGGCGTAATCTGCGGCGTGGCAACTCACATGGCATATTGCGTCGCCGGGCTTGCCGTCGTCATCACCACCACGCCGTGGCTGTTTAATGTACTGAAATATGCGGGCGCCGCCTATCTGATCTGGATCGGTATTCAGGCATTATTATCGCGTGGCGGCAGCAAGATGGACGTTTCACATCAGGGGCAGCAAAACGTCAGCCTGAAGAAAGCGTTCCTGCAAGGTTATCTCTGCAACCTGCTTAACCCGAAAGCCACACTGTTCTTTCTGGCGATGTTTACACAGGTACTGAACATTCACTCCGGCATCGGTGAAAAGCTGTGGTATGCCATGATTATCTGGGGGCTATCTGTCGTCTGGTGGCCGCTATTGGTGGTACTTTTCCAAAGCGAACCGGTACGGCGCGGGTTAGCTAAAGTACAAAAACTGGTAGATAAGCTGCTGGGAACGGTGTTGATCGCACTGGGTATCAAAGTGGCGCTGGGGTGATATTGCCGCCTGCCGCTGTCTGGATTGATATACCCCCTCCGATTTTCACCGAAGGGGGTTATGGCCTTATCCTGAAGTTAGCTTAGTAGCTGGCATAGTAAACACGTAACCGATGTTGATCGGGATCGAGTGCCACAAACGTCAAACCGAAATCCATCTGGGTGATGTCCTGAGCGATAGTGATATCCCGTGTCTTCCAGCTTTCATACATCGCATTCAAGGCAGCCTCACTCTCGACACGGATGGCTAATTCGCTACCACCACCTGCTAATTGGGCTACCGGTTTAACCTCATGCTTAGACCACAACCCCAATAACAACCCAGAGTCAAAGGCAAACATGGCAAAGTTTTCCGACTTCTCGATAGGCTGAAAATCAAACAGTTCACGATAGAAACGTTCACTGGCAACGGCATCTTCCACATATAAAATAATAAAATTTGGTGCGTTCATCAGAGATTCCCTGTAATCAGGTGGGATATAAGCAGAAAGTTTCTGCTTGCCTGAATGCATCGTAGTACGCCCTGATGTCAATTTTTGTCAGTAGCCATTACTGCTGAGGAATGTCCTCTTTTTCATGCCACTCTTTTAATAACTGCTGGCGACGACGGGGATAACGCTGCTCCAAAACCGTCAGGCTACGAATGCGTTCAGCCCTGAAATGACGAAACTGCTGACGAAGCTCGCACCAGGCAGCAATCACGTGCGTTTGATCGAAGAATCCCAATGCGAACGGCCAGATAATGCGGTGAGATTCATCGCCCTGAAGGTCGCAATAAGCGATCTCCGTGCGGCGCTCAGCCCGAATAGCATGGCGCAGGACTGATAAGTCGATAACCACAGGGGGAGTAAATTCTGCCTTGCCAATCAATAGCCCTGAAGAATCAAGTGAGTCGCGCAAGTCTGGTGGTAATACCGCCGCAATTTTCATCAACGCATTACGGGCCGCGCGCCCTAAACGTTCGTCAGTTCTTCTTGCTACCCAGCGCGAGCCCAATACCAATGCTTCAATTTCCTCTTCTGAAAACATCAGCGGGGGTAACATAAATCCTGGCCGCAAGACATATCCTAACCCTGCTTCCCCCTCAATATGCGCGCCCTGCGATTGTAACGTGGCAATATCCCGGTAGAGGGTTCTTTGGCTCACCCCTAATTTTTCCGCAAGATACGCTCCCGTTACGGGAAAGCGGTGATGACGTAAGATCTGTAAAAGATCGAGCAAACGTTGCGTTCTGGACATGATCTTACCTTGGCTTAAGACGTAGGAAGTCGCTTCAATATTGGTCTGAAAGCATATTGATCGAAAAGAGGATTTCAGGCGAAGTAAAAATACAAAAAAGCCAGCGCTGTTGCCAACGCTGGCTTTTTCTTATCGGCTTACTGCCTACCGAAGTAGAGCTATCAGCCTTTAATCATCGCATGCATTTCCTGTACGGAAGTCACCTTCTCCGTCGGATCTGCCGTCAACGACATTGCCGTGGCGAAACCACCGTTCAGCGTCGTGTCGTAGTGCACCTTATATTGCAGTGCGCTGCGGCGAATCAGCTTGGAGTCTTCAATCGCCTGACGTCCTGCGGTGGTGTTGACGATGTAGGTGTACTCGCCGTTCTTGATGCGGTCCTGAATGTGCGGACGACCTTCGTGCACCTTGTTCACCAGACGTGGATTAATACCCGCTTCGCCCAGTTCAATCGCCGTGCCGTGCGTCGCATCCAGCTCAAAACCGTGCTTCAGCAGCTTGGCCGCCAGATCCACTACGCGGGCTTTATCGCCTTCACGTACCGACAACAGCGCACGTCCGGTTTTCTTCATGTGCGAATTGCTGCCCAGCATCGCCTTGGCAAACGCTTCAGCAAACGTGCGGCCAACGCCCATCACTTCACCGGTCGAACGCATTTCTGGCCCCAGAATCGGGTCAACGCCAGGGAATTTGTTGAACGGCAGCACCACTTCTTTCACCGAGTAGTAAGGCGGGATAATTTCTTTGGTGACGCCCTGCTCAGCCAGCGTTTTGCCAGCCATCACGCGTGCCGCGACTTTCGCCAGCGGAACGCCCGTCGCTTTCGAGACAAACGGTACGGTACGCGCTGCACGTGGGTTCACTTCAATCAGATAAACTTCGTTATCCTTCACCGCGAACTGCACGTTCATCAGACCGCGAACACAGAGTTCAAACGCCAGTTTTTCAACCTGCTGACGCATCACGTCCTGAATCTCTTTGCTCAGCGTATAAGCTGGCAGTGAACAAGCCGAGTCGCCGGAGTGAACCCCTGCCTGCTCGATGTGCTCCATAATGCCGCCAATCAGTACGCGCTCACCGTCACAAATCGCATCGACGTCGACTTCGATGGCATCGTCAAGGAAGCGGTCTAACAGCACCGGCGCATCGTTAGATACGCTAACGGCGTTTTGGAAATAGCGACGCAGGTCAATTTCGTCGTACACGATTTCCATCGCACGGCCGCCCAGAACATAAGAAGGACGAACAACCAGCGGGTAGCCGATGCCACGCGCTTTTTCTACCGCTTGCTCAATGGTTGCTACCGTGGCGTTCGCAGGCTGTTTCAGCCCCAGACGATTCACGGCCTGTTGGAAACGTTCACGGTCTTCTGCACGGTCAATCGCGTCCGGGCTGGTACCGATAACCGGCACACCCGCCGCCTCCAGCGCACGTGCCAGCTTCAGCGGCGTCTGGCCACCGTACTGCACGATCACGCCTTTTGGCTTCTCGATACGGACGATTTCCAGCACATCTTCAAACGTTACCGGCTCGAAGTACAAGCGGTCAGACGTATCGTAGTCTGTTGAAACGGTTTCCGGGTTACAGTTGACCATGATGGTTTCATAGCCATCTTCACGCAGCGCCAGAGAAGCGTGGACACAGCAGTAGTCAAATTCGATCCCTTGACCAATACGGTTCGGCCCGCCGCCCAGTACCATGATTTTGTCACGATCCTGAGTCGGGTTGGCTTCACACTCTTCTTCGTACGTGGAGTACATATAAGCCGTATCGGTGGCGAATTCTGCCGCACAGGTATCGACACGCTTATAGACCGGATGCAGGTCGAACTTATCGCGCAGTTTGCGAATTTCGCTTTCCGCCACGCCAGCCAGTTTCGCCAGACGCGCATCGGCAAAGCCTTTACGCTTCAGCGTACGCAGGAAATCGGCATCCAGCGCGGTAGCGCCTTTTTCAGCAACCTGCTCTTCCAAACGCACCAGCTCTTCAATCTGCACCAGGAACCAGCGATCGACGTTGGTCAGGTTAAACACGCCGTCGACGGACATCCCCGCACGGAAGGCATCGGCGATGTACCAAATGCGCTCGGCACCCGCATCTTTCAGCTCGCGGCGGATTTTGGTCAGCGCTTCTGGGTCGTCCAGATCCACTTTCGGATCGAAGCCCGTTGCGCCCACTTCCAGACCGCGCAGCGCTTTCTGTAAGGATTCCTGCTGCGTACGGCCAATTGCCATCACTTCGCCCACAGATTTCATCTGCGTGGTCAGACGGTCGTTGGCACCAGCGAATTTCTCGAAGTTGAAACGCGGAATCTTGGTAACAACGTAGTCGATAGCCGGTTCGAAGGACGCTGGCGTACGGCCACCAGTGATGTCGTTCATCAGCTCATCAAGCGTGTAACCTACAGCCAACTTAGCCGCGATTTTCGCAATCGGGAAGCCTGTCGCTTTAGACGCCAGCGCGGAAGAACGTGATACACGCGGGTTCATTTCGATAACAATCAGACGGCCCGTTTTCGGGTTTACCGAGAACTGAACGTTAGAACCGCCCGTTTCTACGCCGATTTCACGCAGTACCGCCATCGAGGCGTTACGCATGATTTGATATTCTTTATCGGTCAGCGTTTGCGCTGGCGCAACGGTGATGGAGTCACCGGTGTGGATACCCATCGCATCAAAGTTTTCGATTGAGCAGACGATGATGCAGTTGTCGTTCTTATCACGCACCACTTCCATCTCATACTCTTTCCAACCGATCAGCGATTCATCGATCAACAGCTCTTTGGTTGGCGAAAGATCCAGCCCGCGTTCACAGATCTCTTCGAACTCTTCACGGTTATAAGCGATACCGCCACCGGTGCCACCCATCGTAAAGGAAGGACGGATAATGCACGGGAAGCCAACGTCAGCCGCAACCGCTAGCGCTTCTTCCATATTGTGTGCAATACCAGAACGTGCGGTATCCAGACCGATCTTCTTCATCGCGACGTCGAAACGGCGGCGATCTTCTGCTTTATCAATCGCATCTGCCGTTGCACCAATCATGGTGACGCCGAATTCGGCCAGCACGCCTTGACGTTCCAGCTCCAGCGCACAGTTCAGCGCAGTCTGGCCGCCCATCGTCGGCAGCACCGCATCTGGACGCTCTTTTTCAATAATTTTACGCACCACTTCCCAGTGAATCGGCTCGATATAGGTTGCGTCGGCCATTTCCGGGTCGGTCATAATGGTTGCCGGGTTGGAGTTCACCAAAATAACGCGGTAACCCTCTTCACGCAGCGCTTTACACGCCTGTGCACCCGAGTAGTCAAACTCACACGCCTGGCCGATAACAATCGGGCCTGCGCCCAGAATCAGGATGCTTTTAATATCTGTACGTTTTGGCATTTTCTCGCTCCTGATTATTTAGCTGAAGAACGGTAAGTCTGAATCAAGTCAATAAAGTGGTCGAACAGCGGCGCGGCATCATGCGGGCCAGGGCTGGCTTCTGGATGCCCCTGGAAGCTAAACGCCGGTTTGTCAGTACGGTGAATCCCCTGAACCGTGTGGTCAAACAAGGATTTATGCGTGACGCGCAGCGTGTCAGGCAGGTTATCTTCATCGACCGCAAAGCCGTGGTTCTGCGCGGTGATCATCACACAGTTGTTATCCAGATCTTTTACCGGATGGTTACCGCCGTGGTGACCCAGCTTCATTTTGATGGTCTTGGCACCGCTCGCCAATGCCAGCAGTTGGTGACCCAAGCAGATACCGAATACCGGAATATCCGTTTCCAGGAAGGTTTTGATCGCGCGAATCGCGTAGTCACACGGTTCCGGGTCGCCCGGGCCGTTAGAGAGGAAAATACCGTCTGGATTCAGCTTCAGTACGTCCTCAGCAGGCGTCTGAGCCGGAACCACCGTCAGGCGGCAGCCGCGATCCACCAGCATACGCAGAATGTTGCGTTTCACACCGTAGTCATAAGCCACCACGTGGTAAGGCAGTTCGCTTTCGTTTTTCGCCGCTGGCAATTCGCCTTCCAGCGTCCAGCTTCCCTGCAACCAGCTGTAGCTTTCTGCCGTCGTCACTTCTTTTGCCAGATCCATCCCCTTCAGCCCTGGGAAGGCTTTCGCTTTCTCCAGTGCGACAGCAGCATCCGGCGCATCACCCGCGATGATGCAGCCATTCTGTGCGCCTTTTTCACGCAGCAGACGGGTCAGTTTACGGGTGTCGATGTCGGCGATGGCAACGATGTTGTTGCGTTTGAGGTATTCAGACAGGCTTTCTTCACTACGGTAGTTGCTGGCAATCAGAGGTAAATCGCGAATAACCAGACCTTGAGCCTGTACAGAGGGGGATTCTTCATCGTTGGCATTAGCGCCAACATTACCGATGTGGGGATAAGTGAGAGTGACAATCTGGCGGGAATAGGAAGGATCAGTAAGGATTTCTTGATAACCGGTCATCGACGTATTGAAGACCACTTCCCCCACTGCCGATCCTTCTGCCCCAATGGCCCGACCGTGGAATTGGGTTCCGTCTTCCAGAACCAATAGCGCTGACTTAATCAAAACACCCTCCAAGGAATAAACAATCACGTTATTTGCATATTAATTCAGATTCGAGCCACTAAATCAATGCAAAAACTACCTGTAAGGCCAATTTTTGGCAAATTGGGCGCATTTTAATGATGGTCTTCCCGATTGTCTACCCAAACCGCTTTTTTTCTCTTATTTTTATGCTTTACGAAATAAATAACCGCCCACTGACGTAAAAAGCCGTATCAACTTAGACAAGTAAACGGTTGCGAGACAATTTTGTTAAAATAAGGGTAACAAATCACCAGTAAAGGACATTTAGGCTGTGAGGAAGGTAAACCATCACGAAAAAAGAGAATAAAACACAAATAAAAGCCAGCGATAACAACAAAAACAAACCAAAAATATGAAAATAAAGGTGAGAACTAAAAACCCCACCTTTTTCAGAAAGATATATTTTTATAAAAAAAATAAAGTACTACAAATCATCCAGAGAAAGCACATCTCTCATATCAAAAACACCAGATTCCTTCGCACTAATCCAAATAGCCGCTCTTACAGCACCATTAGCAAACGTCATACGGCTGGAAGCCTTGTGGGTAATCTCAACGCGCTCACCAATATCAGCAAACATCGCCGTATGCTCACCGACAATGTCACCCGCCCGCACGGTAGCAAAACCAATACTTTTCGGATCTCGTTCTCCCGTATAGCCTTCACGCGCGTAAACGGCGCAGGACTTCAGATCGCGCCCCAGCGCATCAGCAATCGCTTCGCCCATCGCCAGCGCGGTGCCAGACGGCGCATCCACTTTGTGGCGGTGATGTGCTTCAATGATTTCGATATCAGTATAGTCGCCCATGACCTTGGCGGCTTTTTCCAGCAGTTTCAGCATGACATTGACGCCAACGCTGAAGTTCGCCGCAAACACAATCCCGATATCCTGCGCAGCCTGCTTAATCGCCGCCTTGCCTGCGTCATCAAAGCCGGTAGTCCCAATAATCATGCCTTTACGGTGCTGACGACAAAATGCCAGATGCGCGAGCGTACCTTCCGGTCGGGTGAAATCGATCAAAATATCGAAATCATTCTGCACGGCATCCAGGTTTTCATTCACGGTGATACCGCTTTTCCCCAGCCCAGCGAGTTCACCAGCATCGCTTCCTATCAGGGACGAGCCAGAACGTTCGAGTGCCGCGCCCAGTACCACACCGTCCATTTGCTCAACAGCCTGAATCAGCTGACGCCCCATACGGCCGCCCGCACCGACCACCGCAATACGGATGGATGAATCTTTCATAATGTCTCTCTCTTTTTGATCCTGACGACATAAAAATAACATCAGGTTAACGGGCGCTGCGCACTATCGCCAGCGGATTTACCGCCAGATTAGAAAATACTGTTTGAAGCCGCAGAAAATCAGCAAAACTGTCTCGCTACAGCCAGCAGAATCGCGTCTGAAAGCAATGAAAAGCCTTAGGGCGTGTGAAGACAAGCAGAAACGCTCGGAAATAAACCATACGGGATAACGCATAAAAATTCATTTTTATGCATTAACATTTTCATGAATGAATACAAGGAGAGATAGAGACGGGAATAGCAGCGATAGAGCCGAAGCCCTATCGCAGAAACAGACTAATCGATCTGTTTAACTTCAACGCGCAGCTCTTTCGGTACTTCAAAGACGATGTTTTCCTCACGCCCTTGCATTTCAACCGCCACTTTGCCGCCTAATTCTTTCAGGCGCTGAATCACCTGTTGAACCAAAATATCCGGTGCCGATGCCCCTGCGGTGACGCCAACCTGCGCAACGCCCGTTACCCATGATTCCTGGATATCCTCGGCAGCATCAATCAGATAAGCCGCTTTCCCGGCTCTTTGTGCCAATTCAGCAAGGCGGTTGGAGTTTGAGGAGTTTTTAGACCCCACAACAAACACGACATCAGCCTTATCCGACAAATGACGAACTGCTTCCTGACGATTAGTCGTTGCATAGCAGATGTCATCTTTACGCGGGCCAACAATCTTTGGGAAACGCTCGCGCAACGCATCAATCACCGCATAGGTATCATCAACAGAAAGCGTGGTTTGCGTCATAAAGCACAGATTAGTTTCATCTTTTACCCGTAACTGCCAGACATCCTCGGGGGACTCTACCAGATACATGCCGCCATCCGCATTGCTGTACTGCCCCATCGTTCCCTCAACCTCGGGGTGCCCAGCATGCCCGATAAGAATGGCTTCTACGCCTTTCTTACTGGCTCTGGCAACTTCCATATGCACCTTGGTTACCAAAGGACAGGTCGCATCGAATACCGTCAGGTCGCGGTTTTTGGCTTCATTACGTACCGCTTGTGAAACGCCATGCGCAGAGAAAATCAGAATCGCACCGTCCGGTACATCTTCGATCTGCTCAATAAAAATCGCGCCGCGTTCGCGTAAGCCATTGACCACATAGCGATTATGAACCACTTCATGACGAACGTAGATCGGCGTACCAAAAAGCTCCAGCGCACGTTCCACTATGCTGATAGCACGATCGACACCGGCACAGAAGCCACGTGGATTAGCCAGCAGAATCTGCATGTGATGCCTCCTGTTGTACGGGATCGATGTCCAGCACTTCAAGATCGAAGGTAATCGCCTGACCAGATAAAGGATGGTTGAAATCCACCGTGACTGACTCTTCAGTCACATCACGGATAATTCCCGGCATATCATTCCCAGCCACGCCGCTGAACAGCATGATGGTGCCAACATCCGGCACGCCGGTCTGGGCAAAATCACGACGTAAGAAGAACTGGATCAGGTTCGGATTGGTCGGCCCAAAGGCCGACTCCGGCGGCAGCGTAAACTTGCGTTTATCCCCACGCTTCAACCCCAACAGATGTTGTTCCAGCGCGTCAGACAGGCTACCGTCACCAAGACGAAACAGCGCAGGCTTGCCGCGCTCACGCGTGGATTCAGCCGCAGAGCCATCCTCCAGCGTCAGAATAAAATGCACCAGCAGCGCGCTGCTGTGCTGCACAGTCTCAGACATCAGTGACCCTTTTGCTTAACGGTATCAGTATCATCATGCGTACTGAAAAACCCTTCCAGCACGATGAGCGCCGCACCAATACAGATAGCGGTATCGGCCAAATTAAACGTGGCGAAGTGCCAGTCACCGACATAGAAGTCGATGAAATCGACGACAAATCCGTGCCATGTCCGGTCAAACAGATTGCCCAATGCACCGCCGATAATCAGCGAATAGGCGATGTTATTTAGCTTCTGCTTGACGTTGCCACGATACATCATCACCAATAGTGCAACTACAATCGCAATCGCAATACCGGCAAAGAACCAGCGTTGCCAGCCGCCTTTATCCGCCAAGAAGCTGAATGCTGCGCCATAGTTACGGGCGTAATGCAGATTCAGAGAAGGCATCACTGGTACCGTATCTCCCAGCGCAAAGTGGGCAAGAATCCACTGCTTGCTGCCAAGGTCGATAACTAAAACCAGTAGCGCCAGCCAGAGCCAGCGCAATCCGCTCGAACAGATTTTATTCATCAGACAAATTTACGCTCTTCGCCATTACCGCCCACGTTAGTCGCACAGCGACCACACACTTCAGGATGCTCGGCATTGCTACCGATATCCGTCTCGTAATGCCAGCAGCGTGGACACTTGTGTCCTTCTGCCTCACTTAAGGCAATTTTCAGTCCGGTGAGTTCCGTTGCCTGTGCGCTATCCGGCGCATTTTCATAACGTTCTACCCGCGCTTTTGACGTCAACAGCGCAAAGTGCAGTTCCTGCTGTAGCTGGTTCAGCTTGTCTGCCAGATCAGCGTCGGCGTACAACGTGACGGAAGCTTCCAGCGAGCCACCGATGCGCTTATCATTACGCGCCTGCTCAATGACTTTGTTCACTTCGCTACGTACTTTCAGGATATCCGCCCAGAACGCATCGTTCATCGTTTCAGAGACATCCAGCGCAAACAGACCGTCATACCACTCTTCGGTAAACACGTACTGCGCCCGTTCGCCCGGCAGGTAGCTCCAGATTTCATCCGCCGTGAAGGACATAATCGGCGCCATCCAGCGTACCAACGCTTCTGAGATATGGTATAGCGCAGTCTGGCAGCTACGACGCGCAACACTGTCGCTTTTTGCCGTGTACTGACGATCTTTAATGATGTCCAGATAGAACGAGCCCATTTCGATCGAGCAGAACTGCATCAGGCGCTGTACCACACGGTGGAAATCGTAGCTTTCATAGGCTTCGAGGATCTCGTCCTGCGCCGCTTTCGCACAGCCAACCGCCCAGCGATCCAGCACCACCATCTCTTCCGGTTTTACAATGTCTTTCTGCGGATCAAACCCATTCAGGTTCGCCAGCAAGAAACGCGCGGTGTTACGAATACGGCGGTAGGCATCGGCGGAACGTTTCAGGATCTCATCGGATACGGCGATTTCACCAGAGTAATCCGTTGAGCCGATCCACAGGCGCAGAATGTCAGCGCCCAGCTTGTTCGTCACGTCCTGCGGGCTAACGGTATTCCCGATCGACTTGGACATTTTACGACCCTGACCATCAACGGTGAAACCGTGGGTCAACACCTGACGGTAAGGCGCTTTACCTTTAATCGCGGTGGAAATCATCAGAGAGGACATGAACCAGCCACGATGCTGGTCAGAGCCTTCCAGATACATATCTGCTGCGTGACCGCCGAATTCAGGGCGAGCCTCCACCACGGACGCGTGCGTTGATCCAGAATCGAACCAGACGTCCAGCGTGTCTGGCACTTTGACGTAGTTATCCGCGTCTGCGCCCAGCACATCGGCCGGATCGAGATCCCACCATGCCTGAATGCCGTCGGCTTCAACACGTTTCGCGACCGCTTCAATCAGCTCAGCGGTACGTGGATGCAGTGCTTCCGTCTCTTTGTGAACGAACAGCGACATTGGCACGCCCCAGGTACGCTGACGGGAAATACACCAGTCAGGACGGTTGGCGACCATCGATTCAATACGCGCCTGACCCCAATCTGGAATCCACTGCACACCTTTGATTTCAGACAGCGATTGTTTACGCAGGCCTTTCTGATCCATGCTGACAAACCATTGTGGCGTGGCACGGAAAATGATCGGCGATTTATGACGCCAGCAGCACGGGTAGCTGTGCTGTAATTTCTCTACGTGCAGCAACATGCCTTTTTCACGCAGGATTTCAACAATCAGATCGTTGGCCTTGAAAACGAATTTGCCATCCAGTTCAGGATAGGTGCCACTCAGGTAGCAGCCGTTTGGCCCCACCGGGTTGGCGATTTCCAGATTGTATTTCTGGCTGATCACATAGTCGTCAGGGCCGTGACCACCGGCGGTGTGTACTGCACCCGTACCCGCATCCAGCGTCACGTGGTCGCCCAGAATTGCTGGTACATCGAAGCCCAGGAATGGGTGTTTGAAACGCAGCAGCTCAAGATCCGCGCCTTTGCAGTCACCCAGCACTATCCACTGAGTCACGCCCACGCGTTTCATGACGCTTTCAACCAGATCTGCCGCCAGAATCAGTACCTGGCCGTCAATCTGAACCAGTTGATAATCGAACTCTGCGTTCAGCGAGATCGCACGGTTTGCTGGTAACGTCCACGGCGTCGTCGTCCAGATCACCAGCGAAACAGGGCCGTCTACGCTACTCACGCCAAACTTGGCTAATACCGCCGCCACATCAGTCGCGTTAAACGCCACATCAATGGACGGGGAGGTTTTGTCGTAATACTCAACCTCGGCTTCTGCCAGTGAAGAGCCACAGTCTACGCACCAGTGAACCGGCTTAGCCCCTTTGTGCAGGTGACCATTTTCAATGATACGACCGAGCGCACGAATGATATTCGCTTCGGTTTTGAAATCCATCGTCAAATAAGGGCGATCCCAGTCGCCCAGTACGCCGAGACGAATAAAGTCGGCTTTCTGACCAGCAACCTGCTCTGCCGCATATTTACGGCACTCAGCGCGGAATTCTGCCGCGCTGACTTTCTCGCCCGGCTTACCGATCAGCTGTTCTACTTTCAGTTCAATCGGCAGGCCGTGGCAGTCCCAGCCCGGCACATAAGGGGAATCGTAGCCAGACAGACCTTTCGATTTAACAATAATATCTTTCAGAATCTTGTTAACTGAGTGACCAATGTGAATGCTGCCGTTCGCGTACGGAGGGCCATCGTGCAAAATGAAGGTTTTCTTTCCCTTTTTCGCATTACGAATAATCCCGTACAGATCCTGCTCATACCAACGTTTCAGCATGTCAGGTTCGCGCTTGGCCAGATCGCCACGCATCGGGAACCCTGTTTCCGGCAAGTTCAGGGTAGTCTTATAGTCACTCATTAGATTCTCGATTTCGTTTCGGCTAGAAAAATTAAACCGGTGTCTTTAACCCGAAAAACGTCCGGGCGGTCACCACATCATCGGCGATTTGCTGTTTTAACGCATCGAGCGAAGCAAAACGCTGTTCATTACGGATCTTTTTACGCAGTACGACTTCAATATGACGACCATAGAGGTTCATCGTCACATCCAGCAAATGCACTTCAAGTTGCTGGCGTTTATCACCATTTACGGTCGGACGTGTACCAATATTGGCGACGCCCGGCAGAGGTTCTTCGCCCAGACCATAAACGCTGACGGCATACACCCCGCTGACGGGGGAAACCTGACGTTTCAACGGCAGGTTGGCAGTCGGGAATCCAATCGTTCTTCCCAGCGCTTTGCCATGTTCTACACGTCCGGAAATACAGTAAGGGTGGCCCAACAGGCTTTCTGCCAGTTCAAGCTCATCACGGCTAAGCGCTTCACGTACCGCGGTGCTGCTGACACGTTTACCACCATTGCAGAACGAATTGGTGCTGATGACATCAAACCCCGACTCACGCCCAGCCTTCTGTAATAACAGGAAATCACCCTGACGACCAGCCCCGAAGCGGAAGTCATCGCCCACCACCAGAAACTTCACGCCGAGTTTCTTCACCAGCAGCGAAGAGACGAATGTCTGAGCATCATTGGCGGCAAAACACGCATCGAATTTGACGCACAGCAGATAGTCCACGCCAGCCTGCGCCAGGTATTTTACCTTGTCACGCAGACGCGTCAGGCGTGCGGGTGCTTTTTCCGTAGCAAAGAGTTCCAGCGGCTGCGGTTCAAAAATCATGACCATCACTGGCAGCCCACGCGCGCGACCTTCCTGCTTCAGTCGTTCGAGCAGCATTTGGTGTCCGAGGTGCACGCCGTCAAAATTACCAATAGTGAGCACACAGCCGTAATGGTGTGCCCGAAGATTGTGTATACCGCGAATTAGCTGCATGGCTGGCCCAGAACAAAGGGTTAAAATTATGGAAATCGGCGGATTATACCTTGTACAGCGAGTAAGGTTAACCCGCGATTCGCGCCTTTTGCAGCCACCCTATAAATCGTGCCAGTATTTGTACGTTTTTTAGCTGAATCATCGATGAATGAGGCTCATATGCAGAATATCCAAGTAGCGGATGTCCCATCCAATCCGGCTTTACCGATAGCAGACAGGGCTTTATCAAATTCAAGATGAAATTATGATGCGAAAGGCTGTATTCCACCGCGTGAAGCTGCTAAAATCCTGCGCCATCACAACGTAACAAGTGTCGACGTACAAACGACGCTTATTTGCACAAATCCATTGACAAACGAAGGCTAAACGAGCATATTCCACGGCCTTTGAATTGTCCTCGATTGAATATATTTGGGAGTTGGACCTTGGCTAATATCAAATCAGCTAAGAAACGCGCCGTACAATCTGAGAAGCGCCGTAAGCATAACGCAAGCCGTCGCTCAATGATGCGTACTTTCATCAAGAAAGTATACGCGGCGATCGCTACTGGCGATAAAGAAGTGGCACAGAAAGCGTTTAATGACATGCAACCGATTGTGGATCGTCAGGCTGGTAAAGGTCTGATTCACAAGAACAAAGCTGCACGTCATAAATCCAATCTGGTTGCGCGCATCAACGCCATGCAATAATCACGCATCTGCGTGTAGTTGCTAAAAAAAAACCGGCTTAGGCCGGTTTTTTTGTCTCTGTTGTTTTACGACAAGTGCTATGCATCGTCCCGTTATAGACTTGCTGTTCTATCGCGGAAAAGCGCGGTGAAATCAGCGTTACAGACACGCTGTACCGCGGGGTGCTGAATCATTCTGGCCGCAAAAATCGCATAATACTCGTCCTGGATGTTCTCGATCCTACCAATCTCGACGATATCCCCCTGCTGGTAGATTTCATTAGCATACAGCGACGGCGCAACGAAAATCGCATCGTTATTAATACCAAACGCCGTCATCAGCGCCGCATCATCAAACTCACCCAAAATATCCGCCTGAATATTCTGCGCCGTAAACCAATTCAATAGCTTCCGTCCCAGCATGGTTCTACGCCCTGGAATCAATAATTTACGTTGTTCAAGACAGGCTGGGAAAGCGTGTTCAGGCTGTGGGCGCTTACAATAAAAGCTCACGCCACATTCACCTAGCTTGAGTGAAAACAGCCCTTCCTGCTGCGTCGAATCCACCGGACAATCCGACAGAATCATGTCCAACTTATGCTGACTCAACTGCTCCAACAACATCTCATGCGTCGACTCAAAACAGCGCAAATGAATATGTTCCTGTTCCGTCACCACCGTTTCCAGCACTCTGCTTACCAGCCGTTTGGACAACGCATCTGCCACGCCAACGTCGAATAGCAGGTTCGATTCTTTGCGGTAGTTCACAATATCCAACATTTCCTGGCTGAGCTGGAACATGCTATCCGCATAGCGAAAAACCAGTTGCCCCAGCTCCGTCGGTTCCAGCCCTCTCCCTTTGCGCTTGAAAAGTTTGCCCTGTAAACGCTCTTCCAGACATTTAATTTGCCCGGTAATGGTCTGCGGGGTTAAAAACAGCGTTTCTGCCGCACCGGCAACGGAGCCAGACTTATAAACCTGCCAGAAATAATAGAGATGGTTAAAATTCAAATGAGACACACCCTCCTCCTCTTCGCGCCTCTAGCATCGCATCAACCCTTACACGGCTGAACCACCTTGTCCAGCCCTGGCAACACCACGCGTAATGCCAGATAACCAAGCAACGCTGCCAGTCCTGACGCCAGCAAGATCCCCAGCTTGGCGTAGGTAATCAACTCCTCATCACCGCCAGAGAATGCCAGCAGCGTAATAAATATCGACATAGTAAAGCCGATGCCACACAGCATAGAGACCGCCACAATCTGGTTAAAGTGCACACCAACAGGCAGACGCGCATAGCCCAGCCGGATGGTTAGCCAACTGAACAAGGTAATGCCCAGCGGTTTACCGATCAGCAGCCCGGCAGCAATACCGAGGCTCAACGGGGAAAACAGTTTTTCCAGCACAATCCCCTGTAGCACAATGCCTGCGTTAGCGAAGGCAAACAGTGGAATAATCAGAAACGCGACCCACGTTTGTAAGCCATGCTCCAGCGTGATTGCCGGAGAAGGCTGCTCGCCTGACGTCCGCAAAGGAATAAAGAACCCGACGATCACCCCAGCCAGCGTCGCATGAACGCCACATTTCAAAATGCAGACCCACAGAACGATCCCCACCAATAAATAGGCGGACGTTTTCCTAACCTGCTGCTGGTTCATATAGGCCAGCACAGCAATCGCCAATACCGCGCCCCCCAGCGCAGGCCAGAAGATCTGCTGCGTATAAAACAGGGCAATAATCAGGATCGCCCCCAGATCGTCAATGATCGCCAGCGCCAGCAGGAAGACTTTTAACCCTGCGGGAACGCGTTTGCCCAATAGCGTCAGTACCCCAATGGCGAACGCGATATCTGTCGCAGCGGGTATCGCCCAGCCAGCACGCGTCACCTCATCATTCGCATTAAAAAGCAGAAAGAGCAAAGCGGGAAAAACCATTCCACCTACCGCAGCAGCCAATGGCAACATTGCCTGCTGACGACTGGCTAATGTGCCTTCGACTAACTCGCGTTTTACTTCCAGACCGATCAGCAGGAAAAAAATCGCCATCAAGCCATCATTAATCCACAGCAGCAGGTTCTTATTGATTTCCAGTGCGCCAAACCGCATTTCCACTGGCATCATCAGGAATTGTTGATAGCCAGCAGCAGTCACAGACCAATTGGCAAACGCGATCGCCAACACCGTTGCCATCATTAGCATCACGCCAGCTGCCGCATCCAATCGAATAAAGCGGCGAATCATTGTTATCATTGACTTAATCTCCCATCAGGCACGAACGTCAATACCCAGCATTCGCTTTCTTGCTGGCAAGATTACGCAATCCAATCACTCGTTAAAAGTAGATTAAAACTGGCTTAAAGATCGAAAAAATCGACCTATTGAATTGAGGATATGGATACTTAGAAAGAGGCGTAAAAAACGTCAGGAGCGTTTTTCAACGTTGTGCAGCAATGGCAGCAGGGTGACGGATGAGGATACCGTCATAAAAAACCGGCAGGTTTACCCCACCGGTCTTTCTGTTACGCGTTAACGACAAACTATTAACGGGTCAAGTCGTCGAAAAATTTCTTCACGCCATCGAAAAAGTTTTTCGAGCGTGGGCTGTTTCTTTCGCCAGACGGGCCACCGAAGCTCTCATCGAGTTCTTGCAGCAGTTGTCTCTGGCGCTCGTTCAGATTAACCGGCGTTTCCACCACCACGCGGCACAGCAGATCTCCCTGTGCACCGCCGCGAACCGATTTCACACCTTTGCCGCGCATACGGAACAGTTTTCCGGTTTGCGTTTCCGCAGGTACTTTCAGCTTCACGCGGCCATCCAGCGTCGGCACTTCAATCTCGCCGCCTAATGCTGCCATCGCAAAGTTGATCGGCACTTCGCAGTACAGATTGTTTTCTTCACGCTGGAAGATCGGGTGCGCTTTAACCTGCACCTGAACATACAAATCACCTGACGGTGCGCCGTGCTCGCCTGCTTCACCCTCGCCAGACAAGCGGATACGATCGCCTGTGTCCACACCCGCCGGAATTTTCACCGACAGCGTTTTGCTCTTCTCTACGCGACCATGACCGTGACATTTGACGCACGGATCTTTAATGATCTTACCGCGACCATGACAGTGCGGACACGCCTGCTGCACGGTAAAGAACCCCTGGCGCATCTGTACCTGACCGTTACCATGACAGGTTGGACAGGTGACCGGCGAGCTACCCGGCTTCGCACCGTTGCCGTGGCACACATCACACTCTTCCAGCGCCGGAATACGGATCTCTTTGGTGACGCCACGTACCGCTTCTTCCAGCGTCAACTCCATGTTGTAGCGTAAATCGGAGCCACGGCTGGCGCGCTGACGACGGCCACCGCCAAAGATGTCCCCGAATACGTCGCCAAAAATATCACCAAAATCAGCACCGCCGCCGCCAAAACCACCGCCGCCTCCGCCCATACCGCCTTGCTCAAACGCCGCGTGACCATACTGATCGTAGGCTGCGCGTTTTTGCGAATCGATAAGGATCTCGTAGGCTTCTTTGATCTCTTTAAACTTGGCTTCTGCCTCGCTATCACCAGGATTACGATCCGGGTGGTACTTCATCGCCAGACGCTTGTACGCTTTCTTTATTTCACGCTCATCCGCGCTTTTAGCAACGCCCAGGCTTTCGTAATAATCTTGCTTCGCCATTTCTTTTCCTGCCCCTCAACATGCGTGCACGGGCGCAGAGTTTCCTCGACGCCCGTGCTGATTGCCAGCAATAGCCTTGTGGCTGCTACTGCGCCCGCTCAAGGGCGATTACTTTTTGTCTTTTACTTCTTCAAACTCAGCATCAACGACATCGTCGTCGCGACGAGCGGAGGCATCATCAGCGCCACCTTCAGCACCAGGCTGTGGCTGAGACGCTTCCAGCAGCTTGCCGGAAACCTGAACCAGCGCCTGAATTTTCGCTTCGATTTCTGCTTTATCTTCGCCTTTCAGCGCGCTTTCCAGCGCTTTCAGTGCGTCGTCAATGGCAGTTTTGTCATCAGCGGCCAGTTTATCGCCCACTTCTTCCAGCTGCTTACGCGTGCTGTGCAGCAGGTGATCGCCCTGGTTACGTGCCTGAACCAGCTCTTCAAACTTACGGTCAGCTTCAGCGTTGGCTTCTGCATCGCGTACCATTTTCTGAATTTCTTCTTCATTCAGACCAGAAGATGCCTTGATGGTGATTTTCTGCTCACGACCGCTGTTTTTGTCTTTTGCGGAAACGTGCAGGATACCGTCAGCATCGATGTCAAAAGTGACTTCGATCTGCGGCATACCGCGCGGTGCAGCCTGAATACCATCCAGGTTAAATTGACCCAAGGATTTATTGTCATGCGCGCGCTTACGCTCACCCTGCAGAACGTGAATCGTTACCGCAGACTGGTTGTCTTCCGCCGTAGAGAACACCTGACTGTGTTTCGTCGGGATCGTGGTGTTCTTAGCGATCAGCGCGGTCATCACGCCGCCCATGGTTTCGATACCCAGAGACAGCGGGCTTACGTCCAGCAGCAGAACGTCTTTCACGTCACCAGACAACACACCGCCTTGAACCGCAGCACCGATGGCAACCGCTTCGTCCGGGTTCACATCTTTACGTGGCTCTTTACCGAAGAAGTCAGCGACTTTCTTCTGTACCAGAGGCATACGCGTCTGACCGCCAACCAGAATCACGTCCTGAATTTCAGAAACGGACAGGCCAGCATCCTGCAATGCCACTTTCAGCGGTTCCAGAGAACGGTTCACCAGTTCTTCGACCAGAGATTCCAGTTTCGCACGCGTCACTTTGATGTTCAGGTGCTTAGGACCGGTAGCGTCAGCCGTGATGTACGGCAGATTAACGTCGGTCTGCTGTGCAGAAGACAGCTCGATCTTGGCTTTTTCTGCCGCTTCTTTCAGACGCTGCATTGCCAGCGGATCGTTACGCAGGTCGAAACCTTGCTCTTTCTTAAATTCGTCAACCAGATAGTTGATCATGCGGCTATCGAAGTCTTCACCACCCAGGTGGGTATCACCGTTGGTTGCCAGCACTTCAAACGTTTTTTCGCCATCAACTTCATCAATTTCGATGATAGAAATATCGAACGTACCGCCGCCCAGGTCATAAACCGCGATAGTGCGGTTACCGACTTCTTTATCCAAGCCGTATGCCAGCGCTGCGGCTGTCGGTTCGTTGATGATACGTTTGACTTCAAGACCCGCGATACGGCCAGCATCTTTCGTTGCCTGACGCTGTGCATCGTTGAAGTAGGCGGGCACGGTGATGACCGCTTCGGAGATGGTCTCTCCCAGATAGTCTTCCGCCGTTTTCTTCATTTTTTTCAGCACTTCAGCTGAAATCTGCGGCGGAGCCATTTTCTGATCTTTCACTTCCAGCCATGCATCGCCATTATCCGCCGCGATAATTTTATACGGCATGATGTTGGCATCGCGCTGAACTTCTTCGTCTTTAAAACGACGGCCAATCAGACGCTTGATGGCAAACAGTGTATTTTTTGGGTTGGTCACTGCCTGACGTTTAGCCGGTTGGCCAACCAAAGTTTCACCGTCTTGCGTATAAGCAATGATTGAAGGCGTGGTGCGATCGCCTTCGCTATTTTCCAGTACTTTTACCTGCGTACCGTCAATAATCGCGACACAAGAGTTGGTTGTACCCAGGTCGATACCAATAATCTTACCCATCTAAACATCTCCACTAAAAAGTCATATTCGGTGTGGTGGTTAAACCTACTACCTACTGTGCGGGCGAAATGTCGTTTTTCAACAAGATTTCTCGTTTTCTAGCGACACACCCTCGTTTTTCATCAGCAGCACACGTTTCATTTTCATGCTAACTACCGATGTAACGGCCCGACACACGCCTTTGCGGCAGGTCAAACTGTTTCGGTTGGAAATAAGATGGGGCCAACATTTCTATCATCAAGGGGGGAAGATGAAAAAAAATGGCCTTTATCCCTCTTACGATCAAACTATTCTGCCTTCCCGATGTTGTGTCCATTCCAAACGCCCGATATGATGCCGCGCTCGCCGCAAAAATGGGGACATATCCCTACACAATGGCGGGCAATAACACCTAAACGACACCTATCCCAACGTGATTGGCGCATTCGCTAACCTTAATGCCGCGCCCGACGCGAAGGGACTATTAATAATCTGTTATTGCAGAGGATTTATGAGCACGAACACGTTGGCAAATCCTGGTCCATTAGGACTGATGGGCTTCGGGATGACCACTATTCTGTTGAACCTGCACAACGCAGGCTTTTTCCCACTTTCTTCCATCATTCTCAGCATGGGTATCTTCTACGGCGGTATTGCCCAAATTCTGGCTGGCCTGTTGGAATATAAAAAAGGGAATACGTTTGGCGTGACGGCGTTTACGTCTTATGGCGCATTCTGGCTGACGCTGGTTGCCATTCTTGTACTGCCGAAAATGGGTCTGGCGGAAGCCAGCGACGCTCAGTTCCTTGGCGTATTCCTTGGCCTGTGGGGCGTCTTCACACTGTTTATGTTCTTCGGCACCTTCGGTACCAACCGCGCACTGCAATTTGTCTTCGGCAGCCTGACCGTGCTGTTTGCTCTGCTGGCTGTGGGTAACTTTACCGGCAACCACGCCCTGCTGACCTTCGCGGGTTACGAAGGCATCATCTGTGGCGCAAGCGCCATTTATCTGGCAATGGCTGAAGTGCTGAACGAGAAATTTGGTCGCACCGTGCTGCCGATTGGTGCTCGTGGCGCGTCCCACTAAGTTCTGGCGCAATAGAGATAGACGCCGGTCTAGAGATAGTAGCCCGCGTTAAATAGCAACGAGCCCTGCCAACCTGGCAGGGCTCGTTTGTTTTTTTACAAAGATAACCTGTGCTTAAATTTCAACAGGCGACCGATCGCCCGCGTCGCTATCTGCCGAAGAACGCGAATCAGCATCCAAATCGCGCTGCAAATAAACGCCCAACAGTAATCCCACCGCAGCCAGCGTCAAGACATAGAATGCCGGTGCCATCGGCGTCGCCTTCATGATCAGCGTGACAAAGACGGGCGTCAGGCCACCGAAAATGGCATAGGACACGTTGTAGGAAAAAGAAAGCCCAGAGAACCGCACCGCCGCCGGAAATGCCCGCACCATGACATAAGGCACGCCGCCCACCACGCCCACGCTGAGCCCCACAATCGCATAGCTGACAAAGAGTAGCGTCGTGCTGCTTGCTGCCGAGCTATAAAAGAACCAGCTACATGCGGCCAACGACAGGCTACCCACAATAAACAGCTTGCTGGCACCAAAACGATCCACCAGCAGCCCAGCACTGACACAACCGACCATCAGCGCGATCGTTGCCAGACAGTTTGCCTGCAATGCCAGCGCAGCCGATATACCGTGGACTTTTTGCAGATAGGTCGGTGCCATCAGAATAACAACGACGATGCACGCAGACAGCAGCCAGGTCAGCAACATTGACACCACAACCGCGCGTTTATGATTTAAGACAACCGATTTCAGCGGCAGCTCTTCCGCCAGCTTTTTCTGCGCCTGCATTTCCATAAAAATGGGCGTTTCTTGTAACCAGCGGCGCAGATACATCGCCACAAGGCCAAATACCCCGCCGATGAAGAACGGCAGACGCCAGCCGCCGCCCGACATCTGCTCTGGCGTCAGCACCGTATTCAACAGCGTCGCGATCAGCGAACCCAGCAAAATCCCCATCGTCAGCCCGGCGGTCAACGTACCACAGGCAAATCCAATGCGGGCGCGAGGCACATGCTCTGCAACGAAGACCCATGCGCCGGGAACTTCCCCACCAATTGCTGCGCCTTGCAGTACACGCATAAAAAGCAGTAAAAGCGGAGCCGCCATACCGATGGCTTCATAGGTCGGTAGCAGACCCATTGCCAACGTGGGTAACGCCATCAGTAATATGCTCAGGCTGAACATTTTCTTGCGTCCACTCTTATCGCCAAAGTGGGCCATGATGATGCCCCCCAGCGGGCGAGCCAGATAGCCAGCAGCAAAGATACCGAACGTCTGTACCTGGCGCAGCCATTCTGGAATATCTGGCGGGAAGAAGAGATCGCCAATCACGGCAGCAAAGAAGACGAAAATAATAAAATCATAAAACTCTAGCGCGCCACCCAGCGCAGCCAGAGACAGCGTTTTATAGTCCTGTCGGTTCAGCCGACGAGGATGGGCGTGTTGATTCTGAGTCATAAATTACCGTGCATTGCCAGAGTGAAAAAAACATCACCGCAGTGTGTAAAGTAGAAATTACTATAGCGGCAAAATTTTTATACACCAGCAAAGCTGAATCTTATGTTTCAAATCGCCTAACTTCAGTCTTTTATTTCGCGCACCGCATTTTTAGGGCGAAAAGCTGCTACCACATCCACATTGGTTTCAATATAGGGACCTTCCAGCAGTTGGATACAATACGGTACGCTGGCAAAAATACCGGCCACAATCACCTTACCATCGGCATCTTTTAAACCTTCCAGCGTTTCCTTAATCGCTTTAGGTTGCCCTGGCAAATTGAGAATCAGCGCCTGTTTACGTAGCACCCCTACCTGACGAGAGAGGATTGCGGTAGGCACGAAACGCAGGCTGATCTGCCGCATTTGCTCGCCAAACCCTGGCATTTCTCGATCGGCAACGGCCAGCGTGGCATCCGGCGTAACATCACGACGCGCCGGCCCCGTTCCCCCGGTCGTCAGTACCAGATGGCAGCCGCGTTCATCAACCAGCTCACATAGCGTTTGTTCAATCATCGACTGTTCATCCGGCACTAGCCGAGTTTCCACGTCAAAAGGCGTCGCCAGAGCACTGCGGAGCCAGGATTCCAGTTCTGGGATACCTTTATCCTGATAAATTCCGCTGGAAGCACGATCGGATACGGAGACTAAACCAATACGCAGTACGTTCATAAGCACCTCAATTTAAACAAAAAATAAATTTTATCAGGATAGTGAACGCTTTTATCAAAGAATTAGCGCTTATAAAAAAATTCATACCACATCCGTTATTTCACACCCTGAGTGATACACCATTTGATAATGGTTATTAATTGCCGTCTCAAAAAAAACAAATAAAATCACTTAACTTAATAATACCGTGAAGAAATTAAAATTTTAAAATAGCAGACGAATAAAAAAAATCGCTTACCCATTAAGAGCCAATGAAATAGGCCGATATATTAAAGAGAAAAAGGATGATATCCGCCACGACAGACCATCACGAAAAATCAAATAATATGATAAAATTAAAGCACTTCTTTAGTATCACAATAAGTAAAAAAGCCTTATCAAGGAAGTCGCCATGAATGACCTTAAGTATAAGATACTTAAACTTTTTGCCCATCCGACATACGCATTTTTCCTATTCGGGGCGATTTCTTTTATCTTCACCATCGTTATTATGCATGAAGCCAATAAATCGACCTGGAAAGCAGAACGAACCAATCTCGATACCGCAATCAAAACCTACGGTTCCTACAGCAACAGAGGTGAAGTAACAGAAAGCGATATGACCCGGCAATCCGGCACTTATTTGTCATCAAGAACCAGAACATTAGCCTTTAACACTCGAAATTCACGTAGCGAATGCATAAATAAGCTTTCTTCTTCCGATCTCACTTTCAACGATATGGCCGTGATCCGAACCTGCCAAAACAAATTGCCCTCTATTGGTGACTATGCAGGTAAAGACACGCTGACGATTATTTTCCCTATTCTGTCACCGACCGATGAACTTCTGGGCATTTGGATAAGGACAACATCGGAAACACCACAGCCATCATTTATCCAGACGCTATCTTCCCTGTCATCAATCCTCATTATTGTTGGTAGCGTACTGCTTTTCGCTATTCTAGGCAGCCTGCTGTCACTTCTGGCGAAAAAATACCTGATAGAACTGCCGATTATCGCACGGTATGACGATCTGACTGGTTATTTACGGCGGGATGCGTTCTTTCTAGCCACGAATAAAGCCTTCAGTATCGCCAATCTGACCAAGCGACCCGTTAGTGTCATGCTGATCGATATCGACCATTTTAAACTGGTGAATGACAGCTTCGGTCATAGCGTCGGCGATGATGCATTGAGATTCGTTGCCGACACCTTCAAGAAATCATTTCGCCGTGAAGATATTTTTGGCCGAATTGGCGGCGATGAATTCGCTATTGTTTTACCGAATACCGGATTAGACGATGCTTACACGATCGTCGATCGAGCCAGAGAGCGAATTAGCGACACGCCTTGTGATACAGCCTCAGGAAAAATCAGGCTAACGGTGAGCATCGGACTGGTTGAATACCATACCGCAGGGGAAGATTTAAGCGAGGTCATGAAGCGCGCCGATGATAATCTTTATATCGCGAAGAAAACGCGTAACGTCACGGCGAGATAGGTTTCTCCCCACAGCAACGCCAAACCACAGACAAAAAAATAGCCGGGATTTCCCGGCTATTTTTATTCGCACAATGCTTACAGTAAATCTGCAATCATTTTTTCCAGTTTTTCCTGGTCGATCGCAAACTTACGAATACCGTCGGCCAGTTTATCAATCGCCATTGGGTCTTGGTTGTGCTGCCAGTAGAACTCAGCTTCTGTCATTTTCGCAGGGCGAACTTTCACCTCACCGACATAAGACAGCTTACGAACCACTTCACCTTCGCTTTCTGACAGTTCCTTCAGCAGGGCTGGTGCAATCGTCAGGCGGTCACACCCGGCCAGTTCCAGAATCTCACCGACGTTACGGAAGCTCGCGCCCATCACGACGGTTTCATAGCCGTGCTCTTTGTAGTAGTCGTAGATTTCGCTAACGGAAACCACGCCCGGATCTTCATGCGGCGCGAAGTCTTTCTTATCGCCATTGGCTTTGTACCAGTCAAGAATACGGCCAACGAACGGGGAAATCAGGAACACACCCGCTTCAGCACAAGCGCGTGCCTGTGCAAAGGAGAACAGCAGCGTCAGGTTACAGTTGATGCCTTCTTTTTCCAGTTGCTCCGCCGCGCGGATACCCTGCCAGGTTGAGGCCAGTTTAATCAGGATACGCTCGTTGCTGATGCCTGCGTCGTTGTACAGCTTGATCAGGTGTTTTGCCTTCGCCACGCTGGCTTCGGTGTCATAAGACAAACGCGCATCCACTTCGGTGGAGATGCGGCCGGGGATCAATTTTAAAATTTCGAGACCGATATTGACCGCCAGTTTATCCGTGGCATCCACGACCTGCTGTTTACGATCGCTGCTCTGCTCGCGCGCCCAGGCAATAGCCTCGTCGATGAGCTTACGGTATTCAGGAATTTGCGCCGCATTCAAAATCAGTGAAGGGTTGGTGGTCGCGTCTTGCGGTTGGTACAGTTTCATTGCCGCAATATCACCGGTATCAGCTACAACTGTGGTCAATTGGCGTAGGGAAGTCAGTTTATCCGTCATGTTGGCATGTCTCGTTGTTTATACGTGGTGCTCGTGAATGAAAATAGCTCGTATATGAATCGACTTGTTATGTAATCAGGTGGCCATCTGTTTTGCGCCGAAATCTGATAATAACACGCGCGTTTTACCGTGCAAGCCGACTGTTAATCCTCTCCACACTGCCCGCCTCTTACCACGCTGAAATCAGCGTGCCGGAAAAATGAAGCGTCTTAAAAGATGAAGCTATTGTAGCCATCGCCGTTTTCTTATCAGGTTCTTGCTATAGTAGACGCATCAAAAATCAGACCGACAGGACATGGCGCATGCTTATTACTATTTCACCCGCAAAAACGCTCGACTACACCAGTCCGTTGGCAACAACGCGTTACACCCAACCGGAACTCCTGAACTATTCCAGCCAGTTAATTAACGTGTGTAAAAAGCTGACGCCAGCGCAGATCGCCTCACTGATGAGCATCAGCGATAAATTGGCAGACCTGAACGCGGGCCGCTTTAACGAGTGGCAGCCGGATTTCACGCCGGAGAATGCGCGCCAGGCGCTGCTGGCGTTTAAAGGCGACGTCTATACCGGATTGGCCGCAGAAGATTTCAGCGAAGATGACTTTGATTTCGCCCAGCAGCATCTGCGTATGCTGTCGGGTCTATACGGCGTGTTGCGCCCACTGGATTTGATGCAGCCGTATCGGCTGGAAATGGGCACCAAGCTGGAAAACAACGTCGGTAAAGACCTCTACAGTTTCTGGGGCGACACCATTACTGAAAAGCTGAATCAGGCGTTGCGCGATCAAGGCGATGATGTGCTGGTTAATCTGGCATCGGACGAATATTTCAAAGCTGTTAAACCGAAAAAGCTCAATGCTCGTTTGATCAAGCCCGTCTTCCTGGATGAGAAAAACGGTAAGTTCAAGGTAATCAGTTTCTACGCCAAGAAAGCACGCGGTCTGATGAGTCGTTTCATTATTCAAAACCGCCTGACGCAGCCGGAGCAGTTGAAAGCATTTAATCTGGAAGGTTACTTCTTCGAGGCAGCGGACTCGTCGAGTGACGAGCTGGTGTTTAAGCGTCACGAACAGTAAACAAGAGAAGGGAAACAGGGCGGAGTATTCCGCCCTTTCAATCGATTTATTCCGGCAGCGACATCAGGAATTCACGCAGCTTCGCGAAATCATCCGGGAAGTTGTGCGACAGCAGATCCAGATCGGCACGCTCAGCCAGTGCTTCCGGCAGATCCAGTTCTTTGCCCAGAATGTCTTCCACGCTTTCCTTGAATTTCGCCGGGTGCGCCGTCCCCAGGAACAGACCGAACTCACCCGCTTGCAGTTGATCGCGCAGCAGACGGTAAGCAATCGCAGCATGCGGCTCAGAGAGATAGCCTAACGCATCCAGCTCATGCATGGTTTCTTTCGTGGTCTCATCGCTCACTGCGCCAAAGCCCAGCGTTTTCAACTGCCAGTTCTTACGGCGGAACAGCTCTTCCACGCGCGGCCAGTTGTTCGGCTGGCTGACGTCCATCGCGTTGGATAGCGTTGCCACCGTTTTATGCGGTTCCCAGTTACCATTGCTCAGGAAGCGTGGCACGGTGTCATTGGCGTTAGTCGCCGCGATGAAGCGCTTAATCGGCAGACCCAGCGATTTTGCCAGCAGACCGGCGGTCAGATCGCCAAAGTTACCACTCGGTACAGAAACCACCAGTTGGTTACGGGCTTCCTGCGGCAGTTGTGCAACGGCTTCAAAGTAGTAGCAAATTTGCGCTAGCAGGCGGCTGATGTTGATGGAGTTCGCTGAGTTCAGGCCAATCGCCTTTTTCAGTTCTTCATCATCAAACGCCTTTTTCACCAACGCCTGACAGGCATCGAAATCGCTATCGATAGCGATGGTGTGAATGTTGCCACCCAGCGTACAGAACAGTTTTTCCTGCAACGGACTGATCTTGCCCTGCGGATACAAAATCACGACACGGACATTTTCCAGACCGTAAAAGGCGTGCGCCACAGCGGCACCGGTGTCGCCAGAGGTCGCCGTCAGAATGGTAATTTTCTCGTCGCCAGACACTTCCGTCAGCATTTGCGCCATAAAGCGGCCGCCGAAGTCTTTAAAGGCCAGCGTCGGGCCGTGGAACAGCTCCAGCGCAGCGATATCTTCCGCAACTGGCGCCACAGGAGCCGGGAATGCAAAGGCCGCTTTTACACGCTCAAACACCGTTTCGGTCGCAATTTCATCACCGATATAGGCAGACAGAATGCGGCTGCTGCGGGTCACAAAATCCAGATCCAACAGAGCATCGATTTCAGTGCGCTCAAATTCCGGCAGTTCCAGCGGGAAGAACAGCCCTTGCTGGCTACCCAGCCCTTGCTTGATAGCCTGAGCAAAACTGACCTGCTCGTTATGATCTTTAAGGTTGTACAGTTTCATGCGTTATCCCAGTTGTCGTGCGCCAGTCGTATCAAGACGGCAAATATGAACAAAACCTTCATCGTTCTGCAAATAGTTATCCCGCAGCCAGTCGGCCAGACGCTGTGCGCTCGCCATATCGTTGCAGACGGAGAATAACGTTGGGCCAGAACCGGAAATACCGCAGGCCAGCGCCCCGATATCTTCAGCCGCCTGGCGTGCAGCGGCAAATCCAGGCAGCAGTTTCGTCCGATAAGGTTCCGCGATGACATCCTTCATCAGCTTCGCCGCCAGTTCGGCCTGTCCAGTATGGCAAGCGTGGATAAAACCGGCCAGATAACGACCGTGGCTGATGCAATCCTGACGACGATATTGCGCAGGCAGAATCGCGCGCGCTTCAGCAGTGGAGACTTTAATCCCCGGATACGCCATGACCCACAGCCAGTCATCGAACGACGGCACAGGCTGGCTGATGATGCCGTTTTCTTCCAGCATCAGTTGGACACCGCCGAGAAAACACGGGGCAACGTTATCGTAGTGGACGCTGCCGGAAATGCGCCCTTCCAGCTCACCCATCAGCGTCAGCAGACGGTTATCGTCCAGCGGTTTACCGCAAAATTCGTTCATCGCCATCAGCCCAGCGACGACAGAACAGGCGCTGGAACCGAGCCCTGAACCAATCGGCATGTTCTTTTCGAGCGTCATCGCCACCGGCACGGTTTTGCCAATTTCCTGACAGAACAGTTCCCAACATTGATACACAATGTTTTCTTTCGGGTTGTCCGGCAGCTTGCTAACAAAACGCCCTTCATTACGCAGGCTGAACAGGTCTGCGGCCTCAACAGAGACGCAATCCCCCAGCAGTGAACCGTCTACCGGCGAGACGGCCGCACCCAGTACATCAAACCCGACGCTGACGTTACCGATTGATGCAGGTGCATATACCTTAACCATAATTATGCTCCCAACTTCCATGACAAGGTGCGCAGCAGATCGGCGAACACACCAGCAGCGGTAACATCGTTACCCGCGCCATAACCGCGCAACACGAGCGGCAGTGGCTGATAATAACGGCTGTAGAATGCCAGCGCATTCTCGCCATCTTTGACTTTAAACAGCGGATCGTTGCCGCCAACGGCACTGATCTTGACCTTACAGCGGCCTTCTTCAATCACGCCGATATAGCGCAACACTTTACCTTCATCGCGCGCTTGTGCAACACGGCTGGCAAACTCATCGTCTGCCGTCGGCAGGCGCTGCATAAAGCTGGCGACATCGCCGGACGCATCAAAGCTGGCAGGCAGAACGGATTCCACCTCAATATCGCCCAGCTCCAGCTGATAACCCGCTTCACGAGCTAGAATCAGCAGCTTACGTGCCACATCCATACCGGACAGATCGTCACGCGGATCGGGTTCGGTATAGCCTTTTTCTTTCGCCTGCGTGGTCGCTTCAGACAGCGACATGCCTTCATCGAGTTTACCGAAAATAAAGGATAGCGAGCCAGAGAGAATTCCGGTAAAGCGAATCAGTTCATCACCCGCATTCAACAGATTTTGCAGGTTCTCAATCACCGGCAGGCCTGCTCCGACGTTAGTGTCATACAGGAAACGACGGCGGGATTTCGCCGCGGCGCTACGCAGTTGGTGATAATAATGCATCGACCCGGTGTTGGCTTTCTTGTTTGGCGTCACCACGTGGAAACCGTCGGCCAGGAAATCCACGTACTGATCGGCCACGGCCTGATTCGACGTACAGTCAACGATCACCGGGTTCAGCAGATGGTACTCTTTAACCAGACGGATCAGACGGCCCAGATTAAACGGCTCGCGGGCTTTACCCAGCTCTTCGTGCCAGTTGTCCATCGAAATGCCGTTAATATTGGTCAGCATCGCTTTGGAGTTGGCGATGCCACACACGCGCAGGTCGATATGCTTGTCTTTCAGCCACGGCTGCTGGCGGTGGATCTGCTCCAGCAGTGCACCACCCACGCCGCCAACGCCGATAACAAACACGTCGATCACCTGATCGGTGTTAAACAGCATCTGGTGGGCAACACGTACGCCAGTGGTGGCGACGTCGTTGTTCACGACAACGGAGATGGAGCGCTCAGACGAGCCCTGTGCGATAGCCACGATATTGATATTTGCCGTCGCCAGCGCCGAGAACAGGCGGGCAGACAGGCCACGCAGCGTGCGCATACCATCGCCCACCACAGAGATGATCGCCAGACGCTCCATCACATCTAGCGGCTCCAGCACGCCTTCTTTCAGTTCCAGATAGAATTCGTCTTCCAGCGTTTTTCTGGCGCGCGCCAGCTCGTTTTGCGATACGCAGAAGCTGATGCTGTACTCGGAAGATGACTGCGTAATCAGAACAACAGAGATTCCCGCGCGCGACATCGCGGCAAACACGCGCGCTGCCATGCCGACCATGCCTTTCATGCCAGGGCCGGATACGTTAACCATCGCCATGTTGTTCAGGTTGGTAATGCCTTTCACTGGATACTGGGTATCCGTGCTGTCCATGCCGATGAGCGTGCCGGGAGCCTGAGGATTTTCGGTGTTTTTGATAAGGCAGGGAATCTGAAACTGAGCGATGGGAGCGATGGTGCGAGGGTGGAGGACTTTGGCGCCGAAATAGGACAGCTCCATCGCCTCCTGATAGGACATCGATTTCAATAATCGAGCGTCCGGCACCTGACGCGGATCGCAAGTATAAACGCCGTCCACGTCAGTCCAAATCTCACAACAGTCGGCACGCAAACACGCAGCCAGCACCGCAGCAGAATAATCAGAACCATTACGGCCCAGCACCACCAGTTCGCCTTTGTCGTTACCAGCAGTAAAGCCCGCCATCAGGATCACATGATCTTTCGGGATGGCGCTTTCAGCAATGCGGCGAGTCGATTCAGTGATATCCACGGTGGATTCAAGATAGTGTCCCTGCGCCAGCAGTTTCTCGACCGGATTGATGACGGAAACGCCGTAGCCGCGCGCCTGAAAGACCGCTTCCATGATGGCGATGGACAGTTTTTCTCCCCGGCAGATAATCGCAGCATTCACACTATCAGGGCACTGACCCAGCAGCGCGATGCCGTGCAGAACGTGTTTCAGCTGTGCAAACTCCTGATCCACGAATGCCTTCAGGCGGGCGTGGTCAAAGCCGGGTTGGGATGCGGCAAGACCCTGCAGCAGAGAAGAAAAGATCGTTTCGGCGTCATTTAAATGCGGCAGGATATCTTGTCCGGCGACGGTTTTCTCAATCATGGCAACCAGATGGTTGGTAATTTTCGCCGGCGCGGATAATACGGTAGCCACCTGTCCCTGGCGCGCGTTGTTTTCGATAATGTCAGCAACGCGGGCAAAGCGCTCCGCATTCGCTACTGAAGTCCCGCCAAATTTCAACACTCGCATTTTTATCTGTTCTCCTGAATTTCTGCCAACCAAACGCCGAAAGCGTTTTTTATATGCCGCTTACAAACGGCGTTGAGGGATAACCTGCCATAAAAAAAAAGCCCGCACTGTTCGGTGCGGGCTTTTTCTGGAATCTTGGTATGCGTCAGCCCGCACCGTTACTGGTTGTATCGGTGATGGTAATAATCGTGGTGATCAGGCTGATAGTGCGCATGCTAAAATCGAATCTCATTAAAAGTAGAGTTATCTGCCCTATTAGTTAGGCCAATCGCCCTTTGAAGTCAACGGATTTCTTTTTTTTCTTCTCGTCGAATGAAAAACGCCTACCGCTAAACCCACTACTGAAACAGAAATACGCCAGACAAACCATTGCCAAAATACACGTTTCAATATGTTCGACTGCCAAGAAAGTCATCCTTGCTATCTTATTTCGGCAACCTTTTTTCAATATCGTGTAGCAACCGATGGAGCATCGCCGTATCGCGCTGCTCTAAACGCCCCAATCGCTGATGCAGCCAGTCCCGCAGTTTTTCATCGTCCTCAACCGCCAAATTGACCAGTAACCGATCCAGACGATCGTGCAACGCCGACAATTGGCCCGCCGCCGCGGGCTGCACGGCATCCGGTTTGACCTGCATGAGCGCGGCCAACTGGTAACAAAACACCATCACTGCCTGACCAAGATTCAGCGAGGGATAATCCGCTTTCATAGGCACGCCAGTTAACACATCCGCCAATTCCAGCTCTTCATTCGTTAGGCCCGTATCTTCCCGGCCGAACACCAACGCCGCAGACGTCATCCATTGGATCTTCTCCTGCAATAGGTCTGTCAGTTCGGCTGGCGTGCAGTAATAGCGAAATTTAGCCCGGCTGCGCGCAGTGGTCGCAACCGTAAAATCAACATCTGCCAGTGCATCAGCCAGCGTGGAAAAGACCTCTACGTTATCCAGAATATCTCCCGAACCATGTGCCACCCAGCGTGCGGCAGGCTCTTGGTGTGCCGTACTGCCGACAATACGTAAACTGCTAAATCCCATCGTCTTCATCGCACGGGCTGCCGCCCCTACGTTCTCTGCCCGAGCGGGCTCAACCAAAATAATATGAAACTGCATAGACTCCCCAGTATGGGTTAGTACGCTCTGACACTATTTGCGCCAGCAGGTCAATAACACGGTCCTGTAATCGATAGCATCATCGGTAACGATTGATTGATCACCGCTCCTCGATAACGATCTATCACTCGCTACAGGTAGAAAATTAACAATAAACCAACAGAGTTTCTGGCATCAACTCAGCCTGTGGCAGACGCATCGGGATGTCCAAAAAATGGGCGGGAATAAAAACCCTAAGAAAAACAGGGTAAATTATTTTATTTCAATAAGTTATAAAAACACCAACGACTGTGTAGCGTCAATTATGATTATTGGCATTTACTATGCTAAATCGTTCATAAAAAGTGCTAAATTGTGACATAAACGGGCAATCCTATAAGTGTTTATCACAAAATAGTTAACGTGCTAAAATGAAATTTGATATATGTCAACAGAACCGTAGATTTATCAGCAGGCAAAATCAGCGCTTACTGTTATGTTGCTGTTAATAAGGTTAAACTGTGCGCCACTTTGAGCGCAGTTAAATTAGCGCCACACTCACCCGCTAGCAGTACCTCTAAACGGGTAGAGAATGAACACCAGTAACGCATTTACGTACTTGAGTCTGATGTTGAGCGAGAGCGTAGTTTACCTCGATAAGCTCCAGGGAAATACCCGGAATAACTGGCGTTGTAGCCAGCGGGCCAGCAGGGTATGACAGCGACTTCTGTACTTCCGATTTCTATAATTTAAGTTGGCAATTTTAGGTAGCAAACATGCAGACGCCGCACATTCTTATTGTTGAAGACGAGTTGGTAACCCGTAACACCCTCAAAAGTATTTTTGAGGCAGAAGGGTACGTTGTCCACGAAGCCACCGATGGCGCAGAAATGCACCATATTTTGTCCGAAAATGACATCAATCTGGTGATCATGGACATCAACCTGCCAGGGAAAAACGGCCTATTGCTGGCACGTGAGCTGCGTGAGCAAGCTACCGTTGCCCTGATGTTCCTCACCGGTCGTGACAATGAAGTCGATAAGATTCTCGGTCTGGAAATCGGTGCGGATGATTACATCACCAAACCATTCAACCCACGTGAATTGACGATCCGCGCACGTAACCTGCTGTCACGTACCATGAATTTGGGCGGTGGCACTGAAGAACGTCGTCTGGTGGAAAGCTACCGTTTCAACGGCTGGGAACTGGATATCAATAGCCGTTCTCTGATCAGCCCGGCTGGCGAGCAATACAAGCTGCCGCGCAGTGAATTCCGCGCCATGCTGCACTTCTGCGAAAACCCAGGCAAGATTCAGTCTCGCGCAGAACTGCTGAAGAAAATGACCGGTCGCGAGCTTAAACCGCATGACCGTACCGTTGACGTCACCATCCGCCGCATCCGCAAGCACTTTGAATCAACCGCAGATACGCCAGAAATCATCGCGACGATCCACGGCGAAGGTTACCGCTTCTGCGGCGATCTGGATAATTAATCCTACTCAGCCGGAGCAGGCTTCTGTTCCGGCTGTTTTTCCTCTTTACCACACCTTATTCACTCTTTCCCCACGGCATCACCGGCACCGCGCTCAACGCATTTTTCGGCGAACCATCAACCAGTCGATCAGAGTAAGCAAGATAGATCAAAGAATTGCGTTTTTGATCGTAGAACCGAACAACCTGCAATTTTTTGAAAACCAACGACGTTCGTTTTTGGAATACGACGGACCCACGGTTACCGCCGTTTTTGATTTTATCGGACAGATCAATCGGCCCAACCTGCTGGCAGGAAATTGCCGCATCCGACGTGTCTTCTGCCAGCCCTAACCCCCCCTTGATTCCGCCTGTTTTGGCTCGGCTAATGTAGCAGGTCACGTTTGATACATCAGGATCGTCAAACGCTTCCACCACGATCTTATGATCCGGCCCGAGTAGTTTAAAGACCGTATCGACCGATCCCACTTCTTCCGCATTGGCTACGCTAACGGCAGATAGCGCCAGCAGCCCCGCTCCCATAATTCGCTTTATGTTCATATTTCAGACTCTGTGATAATTCATAACAAACGATTAATAACCACAATAAAAAAGAGGATTTACAAAATAAACCGCTATGATCATCCTCCTTATCCAAATTACCTGCGGGATATTTTCAAAAATCTTCAGCAGTACCAACGTGAAAATATTGCTATGATGCGGGATCTCAATACGCTCGCGCTCAATGTGTTTGATGAGGAAGATTATGGATCAAGCCGGTATCATACGTGACCTACTTAACTGGCTGGAAAGCCATCTCGACCAACCATTATCACTCGATAATGTGGCGGCGAAAGCAGGTTATTCCAAGTGGCATCTGCAAAGAATGTTCAAAGACGTAACAGGTAATGCCATTGGTTCCTATATCCGGGCGCGTAGATTGACCAAAGCGGCGGTTGCACTCTGTCTGACCAGCCGCCCTATCCTTGATATTGCCCTGCAATACCGCTTTGATTCACAACAGACTTTTACTCGCGCGTTCAAAAAGCAGTTTGCCCAAACGCCAGCGTCTTACCGTCGTTCCGATAACTGGAATACTTTTGGCATTCGTCCGCCGATCCGGCTCGGTGAATTTACCCTACCACAGCCGCAATTTGTCGCCCTCCCGGAAACGCAACTTCTTGGGCTCACGCAAACTTATACCTGTCGCCTTGAACAGATCTGTAATTTCCGCACAGAAATTCGTGTTCACTATTGGCGTCAATTTTTAGGCGAAACCTGTTCTGTCCCGCCAGTGCTTTACGGGCTGCACCATTCGCGCCCAAGCAAAGAGAAAGACGACGAACACGAGGTGCTTTACACCACCGCACTGGAGCCGCAATATCTGCCTGACGATGTTCACACGGGCGACCCCATTACGCTGCCAGGCGGCGACTATGCGATGTTTGTATTTGAAGGGCCGAAAGATGGGCTACAGGATTTTATTATCACACTGTATGACACCTGTCTGCCGACCTTTCAACTCACGCGCCGCAAGGGGTTCGATGCAGAACGTTTCCATCCAGACGGCACGGCACGTGACGAGGTGCCCGCTATCATCCGCTGCGAGTACCTCATTCCCATCCAGCACGCAGAACCCATCTCAGCGCTGTAGCTCATCCAGTGCCGGAATATCCAGGTGAGAAATATCTCCGGCCGTTTCTACCACCCAACCCGGTGCCAGCCACGGGCTTTGCTGATAATCAATGCGTGACAAGGAACAGTTGCGCAGACGCAGACGGCGCTCAGCCGACGCGGGTAGCCCAAGTACCGTACTCAGCAGGCACCCTAACGCCATCCCGTGGCTAACCAATAACGGGCGGCTTCCTGCTGGCAACGCCAGGCAGCGTTCCAGAACGCCATGCATGCGTAATGCCACATCAACCATCGATTCACCTTCTGGGATGCGGCCATTGGGCGTACCATCCACCAGCCCTTTACGCCATCCTTCCTCCTCAGCGGTCAGCGAATCCAGATCGCGAGCTTCTAATACGCCCATGTTCAATTCACGTAACCCTGGCTCCAGGATTATCTGGCAATTACCACTAGATTTAGCGATGATTTCTGTGGTCTGACGCGTTCTTCCGAGATCGCTGGTAAAAATATGCGTAATCCCTAGCGTTCTGATTCGTTCAGCAACCTGTTGTGCCTGTTGCTCACCTCTTGGCGTCAGTGCACTGTCCGATTGACCCTGAATACGTCGAGCCACATTCCATTCTGTTTCGCCGTGGCGAACAAGATATACCTGTAACATGGTTATTTTCCGTTATACTGCGTCAAATTAACTAAAGGTACGAAACTGTTATGTATCACGTTGTCGCTGCAACTACCAACCCGGCAAAAATTAAGGCTATTAGTCTGGCATTCACCGATGTCTTTGGTGCAGAACATTGCCGCATCGAAGGCGTTGACGTCGATAGCGGCGTCCCACGCCAGCCTCTCGGCTCTATTGAAACCCGTACAGGCGCCAGAAACCGCGTTATGATGGCACGTCAGGTACGGCCAGAAGCCGATTTTTGGGTCGGTGTAGAAGCAGGCATTGAAGAAAGTATGACTTTCGCCTGGATGGTGATCGAAAATGCTCACCTGCGTGGCGAATCACGTTCTGCAAGCCTGGTCCTTCCAGAAAGTATATTACATGGTATCCGTGAAGGGCGGGAATTAGGTGATGAAATGGAACGTTTGACGGGCGTTCAGAACATTAAACATAAAGGCGGCGCCATCGGCGTCTTCACCGACGGCAAATTGTCACGCACTAGCGTGTACCATCAAGCGCTGCTGCTGGCGCTGGTGCCATTCCATAATCCAATCTATCAGATTCCCGTTCAGGCAGCGAAACCGTAACGGTTACGCGTCTTCACCCAACGGTTTATCTGCCGACAGCAACTGCGCTTCCAGCCAGCTTTTTAACGCGGGGGGCGCGGCTTTCAGACTATTTGAACCGCGCGTAATCGTAGCAATTCCCGCTCCTAACTCGCTTTTCAGTTCACGCTGGCTCATTTCACCCCGCATTAACTCTTGCACAATTCGCACCCGCGTTCCCAACGCTGTACGCTCATCTGGCGTCAACAGCAGTTGCAGCAGCGGCAGTTGGAGATCTTTCTCAATTGACTGCTGTAATAGCGCGACAAAGCGTAACCAATGCTCATTGTCTTGTTCAGAAAGTGCCGGGTCGATTAGCGATAACGGAGTCATAATTGGCTGCCATACTATTTAACTAGTACGGCAGCATAACACAATTCCGGGTAACGATCGCAACGCCGCGTCTCAGTAACGCCGCTGCCATTCTCCATCGGTCAGCACATTGGCTGGCTGATTGAGGAAATAACGATAGAAGACGTCATAGGCCAGCACATTTTTCACGTAACCGCGTGTTTCCGAGAACGGGATGCTTTCGATAAACGCAACGGGGTCGATACGCCCCGCGCTGTTCTTCAGCCACGTATTCACGCGCGACGGCCCAGCATTGTAAGCCGCAGAAGACAGAATGCGGTTACGGCCAAATGTCTGGTACACATACTCCAGGTAGCTCGTTCCCAACAGAATGTTCGTCTCAGGATCAAGCAGTTGGCTGCTGTTCGTGTAGAACGTGATATTGCTCATTTTAGCGGTATGCTGCGCTGTCGCGGGCATCAGCTGCATCAGGCCCGATGCACCAACCGGGGAACGTGCTTTCGGGTTCCAAGCGCTCTCCTGACGAGCGATCGCCATCGCATAGCTCTGGCTGATCCCTTTGCCCTGCGTTTCACGGCGGAATTCATCATTCCAGGCCAGCGGGAAGCGCTCTTCAAGGTGATCCCATAATTTTGCAACAATCGTCGCCTGTACGCTTAAATCCGCCCAGCGCTGTTCAAACGCATAGCGAGCCAGTGCTTCCTGCTGCGGTTTACTACGGTTCGCCACCAGCCCGACCCACTCGCTACGCGCCAGATTATCCATCTGCCAGAACATCAATTCCCGCACGCGGGTGATTTCGGGTAATTGGGACAAAGAAGGGTCCGGCTTCACTGCCGTCATGATGGTAATAGGATAGCGCTCGTTCAGTTTCTGCGCCGCCGCCATTGGGTAGAACCCACGCTCCTGCATCAGGCTGCGTAATAACGTCTCGCCTTCCTGACGTTTGCCCTGATCCAACAGCACGACGGCACGCCAGTAGCGCCATTCGTCTTTCTGCAACGCCTCCGCCGGTAAACGCGCCATCCAGCTCGTCAAGCCCTGACGATCGCCTGCACCCAACGCCATACGCACGCGACGTTCCAGCAAGGTGGTCGATGTGCTGCGCCGCACCACGCTATCCCGCCACTGCGCCTGCTCTGGTGTGGCATCATTACCCATCAAACGCCAGGCGATGGTTTCTTCCATATCCTGACGTTCTGCGGCGCTCATCTTTTGCAAACGGGCAATAATCGGCAGCATCGAACGGGCATTGTCCGTATCCTGACGCGCCGTACGCGTAAAGGCCGACAGCGTGACTTTACGGGTGAAATCCGTTGGCCCGACGGTGCGAGCAAAGCTCTCCAGCGAATTTGGGTCATTCTGGAGTTTCAGCAGCGCATCGCCCATCGTTTTATAATCGTCGGGCAATTGCTTAATGAGATAGCTCACCAGACTACCGCTGCCTTCATCCATGGCAAGACGCGCACGTTCCAACGTCGTCAGCGGCGTTTGTTCACCCGCTTGCTGCCAGACGGAGAAGAGTTTATCGCACACGGTAGGGAGCGAACGCCCGGTTAGCCAGATATCACGCGTGGCTTCCCACACGCCTTGACGCTGGCCGGTTGCCCATTGGGCGTAATAAAAGTTACAGCGGGCGCTGACCGGCTTCGGCGGCTGCGGGCTAAATGCCAGCAGCCCGATCCAGTCCTGACGGCGTGCCAGTTCATTCACAAAGCTGGTGGTGAGATTACGGGCAGGCGGCAGCGTCGGGTGCGTTGCCATAAACTGCCTCACCTGCGTTGCGCTGATCTGGCTCAGATCCTGCGTAAGCGAGCGATATTCAAGATAAGGATAAAGCGGGTAGCTGCGCAGCGTCGGCATCAGTTGCGCTACCGTGTCCATTTGGTTGCTGTCCCATGCCTGCTTAACCTGCTGATAACGCTGACGCTGTTCGTCCAGAGAATCCGCCAGCACATGACCGGAAGCTCCAGCCAGACATATCGCCGCAACGGCGTACCACCAATGACCTGCTTTTATCACCTGCATTAACCTCATCCGTTATCGAACTTGCTATCGGCACCCTTCATCGTATCGATCCCCCTATCCTATACCCAAAATAATTCGAGTGGCGTTAAGGCGGCAACCGCATGACAAATTCGTCGGGAACGAATTTGACCAGCCAACGACTGGCCTTCGGTGAGAGACAGGATGTCTCTCATTTCATCCCCAGGAGCTTACTCAGGTAAGTGACTGGGGTGAGTAAGCGCAGCCAACGCACAAGCGACTTGAAGTATGACGGATATATCGGGCAGATCCAGTGTGGCACATCATGCCAGACAACGATATGCCGATCCGCAAACCGATTCTGAAATTCACCGGACGGGTCTAGGTCTCAGATCGACAATGGCAAATCGCCGGATAGCTGGGATCGCGGGCTGAAACCCGCTACACTCAACGGTTAGGATAATCGAGCGTTGCCGAGGTGTTTTCTCAGCGGCGCTATTCGTATTCAGTAGCACAGTGCTACACATCGTCACCCACTTAAGGTGACAAATCATAGAGATAAGAGAGAGGCGAAGTCGCAACGTGGCTCAATATGTTTATACCATGCATCGCGTCGGTAAGGTCGTTCCGCCGAAGCGTCACATTCTGAAAAACATCTCCCTCAGTTTTTTCCCCGGAGCCAAGATCGGCGTACTGGGTCTGAACGGAGCCGGTAAATCAACGCTGTTGCGTATTATGGCTGGCATTGATACGGATATCGAGGGTGAAGCTCGCCCACAACCAGGAATCAAAATCGGCTATTTGCCGCAGGAACCGCAGTTAAACACGGAACACACCGTACGTGAATCCGTAGAAGAAGCAGTGTCTGAAGTCGTGACCGCACTGAAACGTCTTGATGAAGTCTACGCGCTGTATGCGGACCCAGATGCAGACTTCGATAAACTGGCCGCCGAGCAAGGTCGGTTGGAAGAAGTCATTCAGGCGCACGACGGTCACAACCTGAATAACCAGTTAGAACGCGCGGCAGATGCCCTGCGTCTGCCGGAGTGGGATGCGAAAATCGCCAATCTGTCCGGGGGTGAACGCCGCCGCGTTGCGCTGTGTCGTCTGCTGCTGGAAAAACCAGACATGCTGCTGCTCGACGAACCGACCAACCACCTGGATGCTGAGTCAGTCGCCTGGCTGGAACGCTTCCTACACGATTTCGAGGGCACCGTGGTGGCGATTACCCACGACCGTTACTTCCTCGATAACGTCGCAGGCTGGATTCTGGAGCTGGACCGCGGTGAAGGTATTCCGTGGGAAGGTAACTACTCTTCGTGGCTGGAGCAGAAAGATCAGCGTCTGGCACAGGAAGCCTCTCAGGAAGCGGCACGCCGTAAATCCATTGAGAAAGAGCTGGAGTGGGTGCGTCAAGGCGCTAAAGGCCGTCAGTCGAAAGGTAAGGCGCGTCTGGCACGCTTTGAAGAGCTGAACAACACGGAATACCAGAAACGTAACGAAACCAACGAACTGTTTATTCCACCTGGTGCTCGCCTCGGCGATAAAGTGGTGGAAGTCACCAACCTGAGTAAGTCTTACGGCGAGCGTCAACTCATCGACGGGCTTTCTTTCTCCGTACCGAAAGGCGCGATTGTCGGCATTATCGGCCCGAACGGTGCGGGTAAATCAACGCTGTTCCGCATGATGTCCGGTCAGGAACAGCCAGATAGTGGCGCGATTGAACTGGGTGAAACCGTCAAACTGGCGTCAGTCGACCAGTTCCGTGATGCGATGGACAACAGCAAAACCGTCTGGGAAGAAGTATCCGGCGGGCAGGACATCATGCGTATCGGCAACACTGAAATGCCGAGCCGCGCTTACGTTGGCCGTTTCAACTTCAAAGGGGTCGATCAGGGCAAACGCGTTGGTGAGCTATCCGGCGGTGAGCGCGGTCGTCTGCATCTGGCGAAGCTGCTACAGGTAGGCGGCAACGTGCTGCTGCTCGATGAACCTACCAACGACCTGGATATCGAAACCCTGCGCGCGCTGGAAAACGCCCTGCTGGAATTCCCTGGCTGCGCCATGGTGATCTCGCATGACCGTTGGTTCCTCGACCGTATCGCAACGCACATTCTGGATTATCAGGATGAAGGTAAAGTGGAATTCTTCGAAGGTAACTTTACCGAATACGAAGAATACAAGAAGCGTACGCTGGGTGCAGAAGCGTTGGAACCTCACCGCATCAAGTACAAGAAGATTGCTAAATAAGCCATCACCAGACGTCATAAACAAGTGGCCCGCATCGCGGGCCACTTTTCTTTCTGATGGTGTGTTATTTACTGGAAGCGATCAGAACGTTTCCCAGTTTTGATTATCGCTGCCTTTACTGCCGGGACTGGCGATGGCCACTGCTGGCGCTAAACGCGGTTGCGCAGCGGCTTTCGGCAATGACGATCTCCGTTGCTGAACCACGCCAGCCAGCTTGAATACCGCGACAGCCTGCGTCAAACGCGCCGCCTGCTCTTCAAGTGAAACCGCTGCCGCCGAGGCTTCTTGCACCAGCGCCGCATTCTGCTGCGTCGCGCTATCCATTTCGGACACGGCCTGACTCACCTGCCCGATACCACGACTCTGCTCATCAGAAGCGGAGGCAATTTCCCCCATGATGTCAGTGACGCTGACAACCGCACGGACAATCTCACCCATCGTTGTCCCCGCCTGCGCCACCAGCCCAGAGCCGGTATCGACCAACCTGCCAGATTCGCCAATCAGCGTTTCGATTTCCTTCGCTGCCTGCGCACTACGCTGCGCCAGATTGCGAACTTCACCCGCTACCACGGCAAAGCCACGCCCTTGTTCACCCGCCCGCGCCGCTTCTACTGCGGCGTTCAACGCCAGAATATTGGTCTGGAAGGCGATGCTGTTAATAACGGAAGTGATCTCGGAAATGCGTTTTGAACTGGTGGAAATATCCTGCATGGTATCCACCACGCCTTGCACAATCTGTCCGCCTTTCTCTGCTTTTTCAGACGCGTTCTTCGCCAATTGGCTAGCATGGTGAGCGTTGTCAGAGTTTTGTTTCACCGTTGCGGTCAGCTGTTCCATGCTCGCTGCGGTTTCCTCGAGCGCGGCTGCCTGCTGCTCGGTACGCGAAGAGAGATCGACGTTACCCGCCGTAATCTCTGACGATCCTTGATAGATCGAATCTGCACCTTCACGAACGATCGTGACCGTATCGGTCAGCTCCGCCTGCATGTTCTGGATATTCGTTCCCAGAATGCCAATTTCATTGCGCCCCATCACCATCGGCGGCTGCGTCAGATCGCCCGCGGCAATCTTCTGGATACGCTCAACCAGTCGGTTGATAGGCGCGAGGATCACATTGCGCACCATGATGTACGCCATAATCGCCATAATGATGGATAAGGCAAACGAGCCCGCCATCATCCAGTTACCCAGTTTCGCGTTCTCCGCTGCGCGATCATTGATATCTTGCGCGGCTTTCGTAAGTTCAGTCACTTTCTTACGCACCGGAACGCTAAACGCTTCATCTAATGTGCGTGCCACCGTGCTTTCCAACGACACCAGATCTTCGAATTCACCATCATTCGTGGCTTTCTGCATCACCGCAATCGCGTTATCACGGTAGTTGGCGTAAGACTTGAGGATCTCCTCATCCAGGGCCTTTTCACTCTCCAGTCTGTCTGGACGCGCAAGATATTCATCAAGACGTTTCTGTGAAGCTCTGACTCGACCAGCAGCCTGCTCTGAAGCAGCTTTAAATACCTCGTGATCGCTAATACGGTTTGCCGCACCCGCCTGAATGAGCAGCAATCTGGCAACACGTAATTGATCGAGGCTGCTGCTGATACCTGCACGGATGTCAGACAGATCATTAGCCTTATCCAGTGAATCATTGCTCTGCTTTAAGAAATAACTCGCGGTGCCAATAGAAAGCGCAAAAAGGATCAGGATAATTGAAAAAAGAGTAATAAATAGCGAGACGAGACGTATATTGTTGATGTAACTCAACTTCTCTTTTTGAACAGACATCGATTGCATTGTCATTTTCACCATCACTGGTCTACATTATCTCTGCCATCATGGCTGCGACAGAGCTCGGATATTACCGTGACAACAACGCCACGCAGGAAATAAATACCTTTCATAAAAAAGTAAAAAGGAACCACATTGTGTTATCGGCACTTCCACGCTAAAACGTACCTAAAATAAGTTGATAGAAATCACGTTTCAATAAAAATTGAAACATAGCCATAAAAATGAAACAAAAACCGTTTTCTCTGCCTATCACGGCGACGTTTTCAACGCGATTGAGTAATCATCCAACGCACGATGTTGCAAAACAAAGTCGATAAAACACGCTAGCGCGGGCGAGTTCAGCTTGCGACTGGGGTACACCAGATAAAGCTCATTGGCTTCCGCCTGCCAATCCGGTAGAACCTTAACCAACTTTCCAGACACCGCTTTATCCTGGCAGAGAAAATCCGGCAACAGCGTAATCCCCGCCCCCGCAATCGCGCACTCACGGGCGTAAAGCAGGTTGTCTGTAATGTGTGCGTCAGGTAATAGCCAACGATAAAGTTCTGAACCGCGGTGAAGGAGCCACTCTGTCCAGGCATGATGCGCAATACAGCGATGTTGCTGGAGCTGTTGCGGATGAAGCAATGCCGGATGCCGTGCAAGATAGTCAGGCGATGCCAGCAAATATCGCGGAATCTGCCCGAGTGAACGCCCAATGAGTGATGAATCGTGCGGTTTGCCAGTACGAAAAGCGACGTCAAAGCCCTCCTGCACCAGATCGATCACTGCATCTGAAATCAGAACATCCAGCGATACCGCGGGAAAACGCTGCTGAAACTCGGCGGTGAGTCGCGCCAGCAGTGTGGAACCTAACCCCGCAGGGCTGGTAATACGTAGGCGCCCACTAGGGTTATCACGCAGGCGCTGTACGGCAAGATCGGCACGCTCACTGGCTTGCAGCATCTCCTGACAGTGAATCAGGTAGCGCTCGCCTGCAAACGTCAGGTTGAGCTGGCGCGTCGTTCGGTTCAGCAACCGCAGGCCGATCTGCTGTTCGAGCTGGCTAATACGCAGACTCAGGCTGGATTTTGCTAGCCCGGCTTTACGCGCCGCCTGTGTAAAGCTGCCACACTCAGCCACCAGCGCAAACAGTGCCATATCCTGCAATTGTTTAAACATCATTGTTCATCTCAGTCGAACACTTCATTATTTATTGTCCATCTTATCAGCCCTATCTCCGTGTTCTACACTTTGTCCTATTCACAAGACCCTATTCTGAAAATAATGAGGAAGACACCATGACCGCTCATGCGATAGCCGTTGATCCACAACAGCCAGAAAACTTCATCGCCATCACACAGGACATCCCAACCCCGGGCGAATACGATCTGCTGATCGGCGTAAAAGCCATTTCCGTCAACCCGGTTGATACCAAGGTTCATGCCGGATTGCGTCAGAATGGGTTACAACAACCCAGAATTCTCGGCTGGGATGCCAGCGGCATCGTGCTGAAAGCGGGCAGCGCGGTTAGTCACTTTCAGGTCGGTGATGAAGTCTGGTACGCGGGCGACATCACCCGTCCTGGCAGCAACACCACCCATCAGTTGATTGATTCACGTATCGTGGCACGTAAGCCCGTATCTCTGGCCTGGGCAGCCGCTGCCGCCATGCCGCTCACGGCATTAACGGCATGGGAAGGATTGTTTGAGCATCTGAAAATACAGCAGGCTGACAGCAAGAAAACGCTGCTGATTATCGGCGGCGCGGGCGGAGTCGGTTCTCTCGCGATTTCTCTGGCGGCGTTACGCAGCTCGGTAAACATTATCGCCACCGCATCACAGCCTGACTCGGCGGAATGGTGCCGCCAGCGCGGCGCGCACAAGGTCGTCGATTACCGTAATCTGGTGGATGAATTAGCAAAAGAAGGTATCAAGCAGGTTGATTATATCTTCTGCCTGAACGATACCGACGGCCATTGGGATGCCATCAGCAAACTGATCGCGCCAATGGGACACATCTGCACCATCGTGGAAAACAAAAATCCGCTCGACCAAACGCAGCTAAAACTCAAAAGCGCGGCACTGCATTGGGAACTCATGTTTACCCGCAGCATGTTCACCACCCCGGATATCGCGGAACAGGGGAACATTTTGCACGAAGTCGCACAGCTGGTTGATGCAGGGAAACTTCAGGGAACCGCCAGCGAAACGCTGCAAGGGTTAACGGTAGATACGCTGAAGCAGGCACACGCTAAAGTGCTGGAAGGGCATATGCGCGGCAAGATCGTTATCGCGCTGTAATAACGCAATCAGCCCCTTTCGGGGCTGATTAATAACGCACTACTCAATCACACATCAGAACAGCAGACGGGCACGAATGGTGCCAGGAATTGCCTTCATCAGTTGCAGTGCCGTTTGCGCACCGTCGGTTTCGACGTCAATCACCACATAACCAATTTCAGGCGTCGTTTGCAGATACTGTGCGGCAATGTTAATGCCCTGCTCAGCAAAGATCTGGTTAATTTTGGTAATCATACCAGGACGGTTTTCATGGATGTGCAGCAGGCGGCTGGCGCGTGCACCATGAACTGGCAGCGACACCTCTGGGAAATTCACCGCAGACAGCGTAGAACCGTTGTCTGAGTATTTCGCCAGTTTTCCGGCAACTTCATCACCGATATTTTCCTGTGCTTCCTGCGTGGAGCCACCGATATGCGGCGTTAGCAGCACGTTATCAAACTCACACAGCGGTGACAGGAACGGATCGCTGTTGGTTGCTGGTTCTTGTGGGAATACGTCAATCGCCGCACCGGACAGATGCTTGCTGCTCAGCGCGTCGCACAATGCTGGAATATCAACCACCGTACCGCGGGCAGCATTAATCAGGATTGAACCCGGCTTCATCAGCGCCAGCTCTTCCGCGCCCATCATGTTCTGCGTGCTATCATTTTCCGGCACATGCAGACTCACCACGTCGCTCATATTCAGCAGGTCGGACAGGTGGCGCACCTGCTGAGCATTGCCCAGCGGCAGTTTACTTTCGATATCATAGAAGTAAACGTGCATACCCAGGCTTTCAGCCAGAATCCCCAACTGGGTACCGATATGACCGTAACCGATGATCCCGAGTTTTTTGCCGCGCGCTTCAAACGATCCCACAGCCAGTTTGTGCCAAATACCACGGTGCGCTTTCGCGTTGGCTGCCGGGATACCGCGCAGCATCAGCAGCATTTCGCCGATCACCATTTCTGCCACGGATCGGGTATTGGAAAAAGGTGCGTTAAATACCGGGATACCGCGTTTGGTCGCGGCCGACAGCTCAACCTGATTCGTCCCAATACAGAAACACCCTACCGCGATCAGTTTTTCCGCAGCAGCAAAAATCTCTTCTGTCAGATGGGTACGCGAGCGGATACCAACAAAATGCGCATCGCGAATGGAGGCTTTCAGCGCCTCAGGATCTAGCGCGCCTTTATGGAACTCGATGTTGGTGTAACCGGCTGCACGCAGGTTATCCAACGCGCTCTGGTGGACGCCTTCCACTAACAGAAACTTAATCTTGTCTTTTTCCAGTGATACCTTTGCCATTTCCCGACCTTATTTTCAGACTTCAAATGTGACAGAGTGCTAAATAACCTCTGCCAACATAACAAAAATTACGCAGTCAGCAATACAAACGATTGCGTTGCCCGAATCGCGCCACAGAGAAGCGCGCCTGATTTATGGCAAAAAATATTGCCAAAGAGATACATCGCCATATCGGCGATAAATAAAATAAGAAAATGTGATATTAAGTACCAAAAATGAGCCGTTAACTAAATAGATTTTTTTAGCTAAAAAATTTCTGACGTGGAACGTGAGCGTTCATCACGTCAGAACGATCGCCAACTCATTTAACGACAGTTTTTACACCCTCGGCGGTGCCGACTAACGCAACATCTGCGCCACGATTAGCAAATAGCCCAACGGTCACGACGCCTGCGATACCATTGATGTGGTTTTCTACCGCAACGGCATCCATGATATTCAGGTTGTGTACATCCAGAATGACGTTACCGTTATCCGTCACCACACCCTGACGATAGATTGGCTGCCCGCCTAGCTTCGCCAGTTCACGCGCCACGTAAGATCGCGCCATCGGAATGACTTCAACGGGCAACGGAAACTTGCCCAGCACATCAACCTGCTTGGATGCATCAACAATGCAGATGAACTGACGCGACAGGGCAGAAATGATTTTCTCACGGGTCAGCGCTGCCCCACCGCCTTTGATCATCTGCATATGCCCGTTGATCTCATCCGCGCCATCGACATAAACATCGAGCGAATCCACATCATTGGCATCAAAAACAGGAATGCCCAGACTTTTCAGCTTTTCCGTTGAGGCATCCGAGCTGGAAACCGCGCCTTTGATTTGATGTTTTATCGAACCCAGCGCATCAATAAAGTGTGCTGCCGTCGATCCGGTTCCTACTCCCACAATGGTGTCAGGGCGGACATAGTCGAGCGCCGCCCATCCCACTGCTTTTTTCAGTTCATCTTGCGTCATAATCTGCTTCTGGCCTGTAGAATCAATATACGAAAACGTGTGCGTATTATAGAACATGCGCGTTGGGGAAAGCGTGCAAATTCATCACCCCATTGCTGCATTATTTCACACGCACCGCGCCACACGCAGCGTGCTGAATCGAGATTGCACACGACAGCCAAAATAAGATTTCTGCATGGCAAATCAACAAAATGTGGCATAGTGAAAAAAACGGACTCATTCAGAGGATTTTGAATTTCATGAAACGCCCGGACTATCGAACGCTTCAGGCTCTGGATGCCGTCATCCGCGAGCGTGGTTTTGAACGCGCTGCCCAAAAGTTGTGTATTACCCAATCTGCCGTTTCGCAACGCATTAAACAGCTGGAAAATCTGTTCGGCCAGCCGCTGTTGGTCAGAACCATTCCTCCTCGCCCAACGGAACAAGGGCAGAAACTGCTGGCTCTGCTGCATCAGGTAGAACTGTTGGAAGAAGAGTGGCTGGGCAATGAAACCAACAGCGATATCCCGCTGCTGCTGTCGCTGGCGGTGAACGCCGACAGTCTGGCAACCTGGCTGTTACCGGCGTTACAGCCGGTGCTGGTCGATTCACCGATTCGCCTCAACTTGCAGGTAGAAGATGAAACGCGCACTCAGGAAAGGCTGCGCCGGGGTGAAGTAGTAGGTGCTGTGAGTATCCAATCTCAGCCGCTGCCAAGCTGTCTGGTGGATAAACTGGGCGCGCTGGATTATCTGTTTGTCGCATCACCCACCTTCGCCGCCCGCTATTTTCCGAATGGCGTCACGCGTTCGGCGCTGCTGCGCGCGCCTGCGGTCGCCTTCGACCATCTGGATGACATGCATCAGGCTTTTTTGCAGCAGAACTTTGATTTATCGCCGGGCAGCGTTCCCTGCCATATCGTGAACTCGTCGGAAGCCTTTGTTCAATTAGCGCGACAGGGTACGACCTGCTGCATGATCCCGCATCTGCAAATCGAGAGAGAACTGGCCAATAACGAGCTAATCGACCTGACGCCGGGGCTATTTCAACGTCGGATGCTCTATTGGCATCGCTTCGCACCAGAAAGCCGGATGATGAGAAAAGTGACGGACGCCCTACTTTCGCACGGCCATCAGGTTCTGCGGCAGTCATAACGTAGTGAAACGAAAACAGGCCTGTCTGAGCAGGCCTGTTGGTATCACCACTGCGTTCACGCAGTCATTACGGCGCGCGCTGTAGTTCAAACACGACATCCACCTGATCGTCAAAGTGAATGGTTTGCTGTTCATACGTTTGTGCCGCTTCGGTTTGCGTCGCCGCATCTGCCGTTTTAAACATCCGTGCCATTGGCATCGGCTGGTAGTTGGCAACATGGTAGCGAACGCTGTAGATCGGCCCCAGCTTGGCGTTGAAGCCCTGCGCCAGCGCGGCCGCCTGGCTCGTCGCCTGCTCAATCGCTTTCTTACGCGCTTCATCACGATAGGTTTCTGGGTTAGCCACGCCTAATTCTACCGTGCGAATCTCATTCAGGCCCGATTTCAACGCACCATCCAGCAGTTCGTTCAGTTTATCTAACTGACGCAATGTCACTTCCACCTGACGTACGGCACGGTAGCCTTTCAGCACCGAGCCCCCCGTTTTCAGATAGTCATATTCCGGCTGCGTGCGCAAATTGGCGGCACTAATGTCTTTTTTCTCAATCCCGTTCTTACCGAGAAAATCAAAATACTGTGCAACGCGGGCATCGACCTGCTTTTTCGCTTCCGCCGCATCTTTCGATGACACGCTCACTTCAATCGCCAAGCGCGCAATATCCGGCGTCGCGTCTACGCTGGATGTCCCCGACGTCACGATATGCGGGCCATCCGGCAATTCCGCAGCCTGTGCGACCATCGACGCGCCACCCAATCCTACTGCGGCGGCCAGCGCCAGTGCCTTTAGCTTCATCATACCTCGCTTCACACTCTCTCCTTACTTATGTTTCGTCACGCGCGTGTCCCGGCAGATTTTTCCTGCGTCGGCACAGCACGTTCCAGAATGAAAGATACAAGAAGAGTATCTTTTACCAGACAACATAACGTATTACTGACTCCACACAATATAGGTGAATTTCTGAAACGTAGCGTAAGGTGATGTCATTTATTTCTAGCCACTATTGCCAACCGTGACGCGCCAACTGCAAGGCAATCCCCCACATCACCACGCCAACAAAAACGTTGATGACCCGCTGCACCCTCGGCGTATTCAGCCACGGTGCCAACCAGGCTGCCAATAACGCCAGCGCGAAAAACCAGGTAAAGGAAGCCGTTATCGTCCCCAGCGCAAACCAGCCTCGATCGTCCTGCGTAAACTGGCTCCCCAGGCTTCCCAACACCACAAAGGTATCGAGATAGACATGGGGGTTAAGCCAGGTCACGGCCAGCATAGTGGCAATAATCCGCCAACGACTCTGTTTCATCACCTCGGCGCTGACCAGTGCGATATTCTTGCTGAAAGCCGTTTTCATCGCTCCCCAACCGAACCAGAGTAGAAACGCAACACCGCCCCAGGTCACCGCCCCCAATAACAGCGAAGACTGGCTGAGCAACGCGCTACCGCCAAAAATACCGGCGGTAATCAACACCACATCGCTCAAGGCACATAACAGCGCGACCATCAGGTGATACTGACGGCGAATTCCCTGGTTCATCACAAATGCATTCTGTGGCCCCAGCGGCAGGATCATCGCCGCGCCTAATAGAACGCCTTGTAGAAAGACAGCAAACATGATTTCCCTCGTAGATAAAGCGCCAATAGCGGCGCATGCGCGATTTCACACGCGCATCATACGAAGGGATAATCATTAGATGAAATTGATGTTTCTAATCAGGCATTAGCCAAGCTAATATTCAATCGGGCGTGACAAATCCCAGCTCCAGAGAAATACGCTGCGCGGTCGCGATAACCGGCTTAATCAGCGATTTCATACCGATTTGCTGTAACTTGGCTGTTGGGAGCGATACCGAGACGGCATAAGGAACACGCTGCTGAATATCAAACACCGGCGCGGCAATACACGATACGCCAAGTTCATTTTCCTCACGATCCATCGCCAGCCCTTTCTGACGAATATCTTCCAGCTCTTCATACATCTTCGGCAGCGCGGTGATGGTATTACGCGTGAGAGGCTGGATAGTATTTTGATGAGTTTGCCAATAGTACGCAGGGTAGTCGCTTTTACCATACGCCATAAAGATTTTGCCCATGGCGGAGCAATAAAGCGGCATGTGCTGACCGATATAAGCGCGGGTACGCATCATGCCCGTCGTCGGCTCCAATTTGTAGATCAGAATGACATGATCGTCTTCACGGCTGGAGAAGTTTACCGTTTCCCCCACTTCCAGGTTTAATTGCACCAGATGGGGCGATGCGACGTGGATAATATTCAGCGAAGACAGTGCCTTCTGCCCAATAGAGATAAATTTGGTCGTCAGACGATAGCTGCCGGGTGAAGGTGCCTGCGTGACATAGCCACTGGTGTGCAGCCCCTGTAGCAGCCGGTGCACGGTGCTTTTGTTCATACCCGCCAGTTCAGACAGATGGGCGAGTGGGCAACCGTTAGGGAAATTACTCAGAATTTCAATTAATTGCAAACCACGAAATAGACTCTGGCTCCCCAGCGGTTTCTCTTTTTGATCGTCTTTCTCATTAACAGCTTTCGGGCTCATAACTGATCTCCAGAATCAGGGGCTGGGCAGTGCTTGCGCAGAAATTGCTGCAACGCAGTGTGTCGCCGCCATCCATTTCTCTTAAGAATAGCGATGTTACCGCAAGGGCAGCATGAGGTGAAGTGGAACGCCGTTTCATTGTCGGCATGACATCCCGAATACGCAACCTTCCCCCTGTCCATGAAGTGAGCAGTACGTCACAAATACGCAACAACAAAAATAACCTTTTGTTTTTTAATGAAATTAAAAAACCCTTTGCCTTTGCTTTAGCGCAATCTTCGGTATATTGTTTTTGAAATTGAATTTCGCATATTGAAATATGCGGTTTATTAAAACATCTAATCATTGCTAGTTTCGTTCCTGCCACACCACATTCAGGACGCTATTGCCGTCCTGAATTAATGGGAACAGGTTGCTTACCGATTTTGCACCGCATCGCAGCGTGTGCTGAACACAAGGGCGCATCACATGAATCAAATCAATGCGGATCAACCCATACTTGCGCTTAGCCATATCACTAAACGCTTTGGCGGCAACATTGCGGTTAATGATGTCAGTCTTCAGGTCATGCCTGGCGAGGTACTCGCGCTGCTGGGCGAAAATGGCGCGGGGAAATCGACAATGATTAAAGTCCTCGCGGGCGTCTACCCCCGCGATGGCGGTGATATTCAATTCCGTGGAACCAGCATAGCGTCAGCCGCAGCGATAAAAAGTGATGGCCTCCAGCCTATTGCGTTTATTCATCAGGATCTGGGGCTGATCGAGTGGATGACGGTGGCGGAAAACATGGCACTGGTCATGGGGTTTCCACGCCGTTTTGGATTAATTGACTGGCGGGCGATCCGTAAGCGTGCCAGCCAGGCATTACAGGATGTGGGGATCGCACTCGATCCCGATGCCCGCGTATTTGAACTCTCCCGTACGGAAAAATCACTCCTCGCCATCGCACGAGCCGTCGCCGTTAATGCCGAGCTGCTGGTGCTGGATGAACCCACGGCTTCGCTTCCAGCAAACGATGTCCGCCATCTTTTTTCCGTCATTAACCGACTGCGTGCGAAAAAGGTTGGCATGATTTACGTCACTCACCGACTGGATGAAGTGATCGACATCGCCGATCGCGTCTGCGTTATGCGCGATGGTCGCTATATCGCTGGCGGAAAAACGGCGGATTATTCGCTGCGCGATCTGGTGCAATTGATTGTCGGCGAAGCGATGCCCGGCGATCAGCGTGAACCTTTACCAGCCGCTTCCTCTCCCGTTCTCCAGGTAAAAAATGTCACCGTAGGCGATATCGGCCCGGTCAGCTTTAGCCTGCAACCGGGAGAAATGCTCGCGCTGGCCGGTCTGCGCGGCGCGGGTCAGGAAGAAATCGGTCGTTTGCTGTTCGGACTACGTCAATGCGACAGCGGAGAAATTCAGTTTCGTGATGCACCTTACCACGCCAGTTCACCGCAACAGGCGATGGCTCACGGCATCTCGCTGGTCGCAGGCGATCGCACCAATGAAAGTCTGGTGATGTCGATGAGCGTGCGCGAGAACCTGTTTATCAACCCCTGCGCCAGCGGACACAAGCTCTTTTCGCGCTACAGCCGTCGTGAAGAGATAGGGGCAAGCTGGTGGAAAGTGCAGTTGTTCGATGTCCGCCCTAAAAACGTCAATATCGACATCAGTGCGCTATCCGGTGGCAACCAACAGAAAGTGGTGATGGCACGCTGGATGCACCTCGGCGCACCGCTGCTGATCCTCGAAGATCCCACTGCGGGCGTTGATGTCGGTGCACGTGCCGAAATTTACCATCTATTAAATAAGTCACTGGCCGAGGGCGTCGCCGTGCTGGTGATCTCCAATGATTTCGAGGAAATCGCCCACATTTGCAACCGTGCACTGGTTTTCAATCGAGGCAGTGTCGTCGGCGAACTCAAGAATCAGCAGGTCTCTTTCGCCAACTTATTAGAACTGGCGTCTGCCAGCGCGGGAGAAACCACGGCTTCGGCCTGAATGACACGTTATTGCGCAGGCGAACTGAATCAACAGTAAAAAATTCAGACGCTCACACAGCCTCACCTGTTCGAAGGAAGGAAGAAAATAATGTCTAATAAAACATCAGTAAAATCAACGGCGCTAGAGCAACGCGTGAGTCTGGCACAGGATGGTGCAGGCCCCTGGCTGATGCAAATTCTGACCCGCTATGGCCTGCTGCTGCTGTGCATCGCGCTGGTTATTCTATTTTCACTCGCCACGCCATCGTTCGCTTCCATGTTGACGCTACAGGCAATCCTCTCCAGCAAAGCCAAAATCGCCCTGCTGGCACTGGCCGCGACCATTCCCATGATCGTCGGAAAAATCGATCTCAACGTCGGTTTCGGCATCGTGCTCTGGCACATTCTGGCGATTACGCTTCAGGTGGAATACGGCTTCTCATGGCAGATGGCCGTGCTGACAGTGCTGGTCATTTCCGCGCTATACGGCTTGCTCAACGGCATTCTGGTGGCATTGGCCGATATCGATAGCTTCGTCGCCACGCTGGGTTCCGGCACCGTACTGTACGCCGTAGCCCTGTGGCACTCGGGCGGCCGCCAGATCGTCGGCGATCTGCCTGATGCCTTCATTGCTCTGCACCATACCGAGATCGGCGGAATCCCTATCGTGGCCTTCTATGTCCTGCTTGTCGCCATTGTCTTATGGCTCGTCACTGAGCATACGCCGCTTGGTCGCTGCATGTATGCCGTAGGCGGCAACCCAGCAGCAGCACGGCTCAATGGGATTTCCGTTAATCGTTTTACTATCGGTGCCTTCATCGTATCAAGCGTATTGACGGGTTTTAGCGGCGTATTAATCGCCGCAGAACAAGGCGTCGGGCAGGCCAGCGTCGGTATGGATTATCTCTTGCCCGCGCTGGTTGGTGCATTCCTTGGCAGTACCACGCTTCGCCCCGGCCGCGTTAACGTCTGGGGAACGGTAATCGGTATCGCCATTCTTGCGATTGGCATCGCCGGTATCCAGCAATTTGGCGGCGAATTCTGGGTTGAGCCGTTGTTTAACGGGGCCACACTGCTGCTTTCCATCACGCTGGCAGGCTATGCCCAGCGCCGCCGCTTACTGAATCAAAAAGCCGTACAACGCCGTCAGGCTGACACACCCGAGCGCCACCACCAGGAGTCTTCTCATCAGAAAAACACGCCACCAGAAAACAATAACCATAACGTGACACATCCCTAACAGGAGCACACCCTATGAAACGTTTATTGCTGTTATCAGGACTGACCACCGTGTTATTAAGCAGCCAGTCAACGTGGGCTGACAGCTATCTCGATCAGGCAACAGCGGCCGTTGCAAAAGCGACCGCCAGCAGCACGCAGTGGGATGGCCCGACTCAGGGGCCGCAATTGCAGCCGAATAAGAAGATTATTTTTATTGCTTCCGACATGAAAAATGGCGGCGTTCAAGGCGTGCAGCAGGGGCTAAGCGAAGCAGCCAAAGCCGCAGGCTGGAAGCTGGAAACGCTGGACGGCGGCGGATCGGTCAAAGATCAGTTGGCCTCGCTCAATCAGGCGATCGCTCAGAAGCCAGATGGCATTGTGATTGGCGGTTGGAACCCGAACGTTGCAAAAATCCCGCTGAAGAAAGCCATTCAGCAAGGCATTGTTCTGACAGCATGGCACGCCGTGCCCGAACCGGGTCCGCTGCCTAAATACGATATTTTCTACAATGTGACATCCGATTCAAATGATGTCGCCCGTATCGCTGCACAATACGCCGTCGTTAAATCAGGTGGAAAAGCCAATGTCTTAATCTTTACCGATTCCCTTTATCAAATCGCTCTTGATAAAGCCAACGTCATGAAAGACGAGATCGGTAAATGCAGCGGCTGCAAAGTCGTGGAATTCATCGATACACCGCTCGCCGATACCGCAAACCGCATGCCTGCCATGACGTTTAGTCTGTTGCAGAAATACGGCGACAGCTTCCAGTATTCGCTGGCAATTAACGACCTGTATTTTGATTTCATGGCACCGTCGTTAAAAACAGCTGGGAAAGGCGGTAAAAATGCACCGTACAACATTTCGGCGGGCGATGGTTCCATTTCTGCCTATCAGCGTATTCGTTCCGGCGATAGCCAATCAGCCACCGTGCCTGAACCCCTGAAGCTGCACGGCTGGCAGTTGCTGGATGAGTTTAACCGCGCCTTTGCCAAACAACCGCCTTCTGGCTATGTCACCCCGGCACATTTGGTGACCGCCGAAAACGTCGCGAACGATGGCGGTAATAATAACCTGTATGACCCGCAAAATGATTATCAGGGCCATTACCGGGCAATCTGGGGTGTGAAATAAGTGGAGAGCCCAGCATGACACAACAACTTGAGCGTCTGTGTTCTCCCGCCATCTGGGCCGAAGGCCCGGTATGGTTGCCGCAGCAGGATGCCGTGGTCTTTAGCGATGTTAAAGGAAACCGGATGTTTATCTGGTCGCGTAATGGCGACGTCACGCTCTGGCGCTCTCCATCCCACTACGCCAACGGCAATGCACTTGATGCACAAGGACGCGTCGTGAGCTGCGAGCATGGTCGACGTGGTATCAGCCGTCGTGAGCACAACGGCGATATTCACGTTCTGGTTGACCGTATTGACGGGAAACGCTTCAACTCGCCAAACGATGTGGCGATCCGTAGCGACGGCACGATCTGGTTTACCGATCCGCCTTATGGCATTACCAGCGATGACGAAGGCTACAAATCAGAAAGTCAGGTCATTGGCTGCTATGTCTACTGCTTCGATCCGCGCGATGGCTCACTCAGCATCGCAGCCAGCGATCTCCAGCGCCCAAACGGGCTGGCCTTTTCGCCAGATGAAAAATATTTATATGTTGCAGACATGTCGATTATTGATTTCCCAACGCTGGGTCGTCGCGATCTGCGAATGTATCCGGTTGAGGGAAAGCATCTGGGAGCGGGACAGTTTTTTGCCCGCGTCGAGCCGGGCATTCCCGATGGCTTCTGTGTTGATCGCACTGGCAATCTGTTTTGCAGTTGCGCTGACGGCATTCTGGTTTTTAGTCCTGAAGGTCATCAGATCGGCAAAATTGATGTACCGGAATGCGTGTCCAACTGCACCATCGGCGGGCCAGAAGGGAATGAACTGTACATCACGGCAACAACGTCGCTTTACCGTATCGGGATAGAGTCGTACCGGTAAAACCGCGCGTATGGGGTAGCGAACAGGGTGAGGCTCTCACCCTGCTTTTTCACGTCTGTATTCCGCGAACCGCCCAAAATGCGGCACCGATCACAAAGTCACCACATTAAAATAACCACCTGTTTTTAAATGAAAATTTAACACACTCTCGTTTTGACTTCATGCAAGCACAGGTATAGCATTTATTTGAAATGCAATTTCGCATAATGAAATATGACGAATAAAAAGCAATCTAATTATCGTCATGGAGACGCGTTATGAGAGTGAGTTACAACGACCTTAAGCAACAGTTCAAACGTGTTTTACTGGCGCGCAATGTCGCGGAAGAAACCGCCGATGCCTGCGCGACGCTGTTCGCCGATACGTCAGCCGACGGCGTTTATTCTCACGGTGTAAACCGTTTCCCACGCTTTATTCAGCAGTTGGACGCTGGCGATATCGTACCCGATGCCGAACCCAGCAAACTGCTCTCACTCGGTGCTATCGAACAGTGGGATGCCCATCAGGGCATTGGTAACCTGACGGCTCGCCGCATGATGGATCGCGCTATGCAGTTGGCCGATGCGCACGGTATCGGTCTGGTGGCGCTGCGCAATGCTAACCATTGGATGCGCGGCGGAGGCTATGGCTGGCAGGCCGCCGAGAAAGGCTATATCGGTATTTGCTGGACTAACTCGATCGCCGTTATGCCACCGTGGGGAGCAAAAACCTGCCGCATCGGTACTAATCCGCTGATCGTCGCCGTCCCCGGCAACCCAATCACCATGGTGGATATGTCGATGTCGATGTTTTCCTATGGTGCGCTGGAGATAAACCGATTGGCAGGTAAGACCTTGCCCGTTGATGGTGGGTTTGACAACGACGGTAATTTGACCCGCGATCCGGCCATTATCGAGGAAAATCGACGCATCCTCCCGGCGGGCTACTGGAAAGGATCGGCACTGTCTATTGTGCTGGACATGATCGCCACCTTACTGTCCGGCGGTGCCTCCGTCGCAGAAGTCACAGAAGATCATCGCGACGAATACGGTGTATCGCAGGTCTTCATTGCCATTGAGATCGATAGGTTGATCGACGGCAAAACCCGCGATGAAAAACTGAAACGCATAATGGATTACATCACCAGCGCCGAGCGTACCCAACCTGATGTCGCCATCCGTTTGCCGGGCCATAAGTTTCCGCGTATTCGCGAAGAAAACTTGCGCAACGGCATCCCGGTTGATGAGCGGGTGTGGGCACGAATTCAGGCGCTTTAACAAGGAGACGTCCCATGATCTTCGGTCATATCGACAATACCGTTTTTGGTCAGCACCCTGCGCCCGTCGCCCGTGCGCTGGCCTACCTGCAAAAAACCGACTTCAGCGCCTTATCAGCTGGCCGCTACCTTGATGAAGAGACAGGCTATACCGTTCAGGTACTGGATCTACACACGCAGGCTAAAAGTGACTTACGTCCCGAAGTCCATCGTCACAATATTGATGTGCAATTTTTAGTCAGCGGAACCGAACAGATCGGCGTGGTAACGGATAACGGCCGTAATCCGGTACATCAGGAATGGAACGAAGCACGCGACATCTTGTTCTATCAGGATGTTGATGACGAATCCTGGCTGACCCTGCATTCCGGCAACTTTGCCGTGTTCTTTCCTCAGGATGTGCACCGTCCAGCCTGCATTCACGAACAGCCCTGCGCAATCCGCAAAGTGGTGGTGAAGATACCGATGGCACACTTTCACGCACCCTAATCGTTTCTGATTTTGCCATGTAACGCGACACATGCCTGCGGGCATGTGCGGGGATCGCTACGCGCGAAAAAGCCCAAAGTGAAGCACGCCATGCACGTAACATATTGAAGGGTAAAGTGATATGAATACAGCCACAGTTTCATCTAGCCAGCCCACAGCGGCAAACATTCCTCGATTACGCTGGTTGCGGATCGTTCCCCCCATTTTGATTACCTGCATTATTTCCTATATGGATCGCGTCAACATTGCCTTCGCGATGCCGGGCGGTATGGATGACGAATTGGGTATTACGGCATCGATGGCCGGACTCGCTGGCGGGATCTTCTTCATCGGCTATCTGTTTTTACAAGTGCCGGGCGGCAAACTCGCCGTACACGGCAACGGTAAAAAGTTTATCGGCTGGTCACTGCTGGCCTGGGCCGTCATTTCAGTGTTAACCGGTCTGGTGACCAATCAGTATCAGTTGCTGTTTTTACGCTTTGCGCTGGGGGTCTCTGAAGGCGGTATGCTCCCGGTGGTGCTCACGATGATCAGCAACTGGTTCCCGGATAAAGAGCGTGGCCGCGCCAACGCGATTGTCATCATGTTTGTGCCTATCGCCGGCATTTTGACCGCCCCGCTTTCTGGCTGGGTCATCACCACCTGGGACTGGCGCATGCTGTTTCTGGTTGAAGGAGGGTTCTCGCTGGTGGTTATGCTGCTGTGGTGGTTTACCATCAGCAACCGCCCGCAGGAAGCGAAATGGATTTCACAGGCAGAAAAAGAGTATTTGATCAACACGTTGCAGGAAGAACAAGCGGCTCTGCAAGGCAAAACCGTCCGTAATGCCTCTCTAAGCCGGGTGCTGCGCGAAAAGTTGATGTGGCAGTTAATTTTGGTGAATTTCTTTTACCAGACAGGCATTTACGGTTACACCCTGTGGTTGCCCACCATCCTGAAAGGGCTGACTAACGGCAATATGGAACAAGTCGGTATGCTGGCTATTTTGCCTTATATCGGTGCAATCATCGGCATGTTCACCATCTCCTATCTATCCGATAACTCAGGAAAACGTAAGGTCTTCGTCGCACTACCGCTCGCCTGTTTTGCCATCTGCATGGCGCTGTCCGTCTTGCTCAAAAGCCATATCTGGTGGTCCTATGCCGCGCTAGTCGGCTGCGGCGTCTTCATTCAGGCGGCTGCGGGCGTGTTCTGGACCATTCCTCCCAAGCTGTTTGATGCCGAAGTCGCTGGCGGTGCGCGCGGTGTCATTAACGCGCTCGGTAATCTCGGTGGCTTCTGCGGCCCTTATATGGTCGGCGTCCTGATTTCAGCCTTTAACAAAGACGTTGGGGTCTACAGTTTGGCTATCTCGCTGGCGATTGCCGCCGTACTGGCCATGATGCTGCCACCGCGCTGCGATGAGTCCACGGAGGCAGCATGACGGACTATTTTCTGGGGCTCGACTGCGGCGGCACCTTTATCAAAGCCGGGATCTATGACGTCACAGGAACAGAATACGGCATCGCCCGCCGCAATCTGCCCATTACCACACCGCAGCCCGGTTGGGCTGAGCGCGACATGCACACCCTGTGGCAGACCGCTGCTGAGGTTATTCGCGAACTGCTGGGCAGAGCGGCAATCCCCGCTAGCGCCATTTCCGGCGTAGGGATCTCTGCCCAAGGCAAAGGGTTATTCTTGCTGGATAAGCATGACAAGCCGCTAGGTAATGCGATGCTGTCATCCGATCAGCGCGCACGTGAACAGGTTCTGGCGTGGCAGCAGGCAGGGATACCACAAGCGCTTTATCCTCAGACCCGCCAGACGCTGTGGACAGGCCATCCGGTTTCGCTACTGCGGTGGCTTAAAGACCACCAGCCAACGCGCTATGCACAAATCGGTACGCTGTTCATGGCACATGACTATCTGCGTTTCTGCCTGACCGGAGAACGGGCTTGTGAAGAAACCAATATCTCCGAATCCAATCTCTACAACATGGACACGGGTCGCTACGATCCAGCACTGGCAGAACAGCTCGGGATTGCAGAAATCATCGATGCTTTACCGCCGCTTATCGGTTCTGCTGATATCGCAGGCCGAATTACCCCAGAAGCGGCACAGCTCACCGGGCTGCGGGCTGGCACCCCCGTCGTCGGCGGATTATTCGATGTGGTTTCTACCGCCCTGTGCGCAGGCCTTCAGGACGAAACCCGACTCAATGCGGTGATGGGAACATGGTCTGTCACCAGCGGCATCACCGACACGCTCGCCGATGGCTATGACCATCCTTTTGTGTATGGCCGCCATGCGGAAGCAGGCCGTTATATCGTGCATGAAGCCAGCCCCACGTCTGCCGCCAATCTGGAATGGTTCTGCCAACAATGGGGGCTGAGTGACGATTTAGGGGTCGATTATGCTCAGCTCAACCGCTGGGTTTCGGATCTGCCTAAAGCAGGCAGCCCCCTACTGTTTGTCCCGTTTTTGTATGGCTCCAACGCCGGATTAGGGCTCAGCGCCAGCTTCTACGGCCTGCAAGCATTCCACCAGCGAGAACACCTCGTTCAAGCCATTTACGAAGGCGTGGTGTTCTGCCACATGGCGCATCTGAATCGTATGCGTCAGCGCTTCCCTCACGTGGACGCGTTGCGCATCACCGGCGGCCCTGCCAAGTCTGCCCCTTGGATGCAGATGTTCGCGGACGTCAGCGGCCTGCCTGTCGAACTCCCGCGGGTAGAAGAAACCGGCTGTCTGGGTGCGGCGATGGCGGCGATGGTCGGTAGCGGTGCCTTTAGCGATTTCACCACCGCCCAGCGGGCGCTCTCACCACGAATTACACGCCTTACCCCAGATGAACACGTTCACGCAGCCTACGACAAAAAATACCAACACTATCAGGCGCTCGTCGATGCGTTAAAAGCGCTGCAACCCGCCGGTAAGGAGAAACCATGACAACGCAACCCCGCCTGCAACTGGCGCTCGACCACACCCGACTGGATGCCGCCCTCACTACCGTGGAATTACTCCACCCTTATGTTGACATCATCGAGGCGGGCACCATTTTGTGCATCAGCGCAGGTATTCAGGCCGTCAGCCAACTGCGCGAGCGCTGCCCTCACCATGTGCTGGTGGCCGATTTGAAAGTCGCTGACGCGGGCGCAACGCTGGCGGATCAAGCCTTTTCTCACGGCGCTAACTGGATGACAGTGATCTGCGCCGCACCGCTGCCCACCATGGCTAGCGCGCTGGAAGTGGCAGAGCGTCATCGGGGGGAGATCCAGATTGAGCTATTCGGTCGCTGGACGCTGGAAGATGCCAAAGCGTGGCGCGCGCTGGGCATCAAACAGGCGATTTACCACCGTGGCCGCGATGCGCAGGCCAGCGGCCAAACCTGGGGCCAGCAGGATTTGGACACGATGAAAGCCCTCTCTGACCTCGGTATCGAACTGTCTATTACCGGAGGGATTACCCCTGCGGATCTGCCGCTATTCCGCAATATCGCCGTCACTGCATTCATTGCCGGACGAGCGCTGGCGGAGGCACCTGACCCCGTAAATTCGGCTCGCCAATTCCGCGCCGCCATTGACACCATCTGGAGGCCTTAATATGCGCCAACACCCATTAGGTATTTATGAAAAAGCCCTGCCGAAACACCTGACCTGGCCAGAGCGTCTGGCGCTGGCAAAAGCCTGTGGTTTTGACTTTGTTGAAATGTCGGTAGACGAAAGCGATGAACGTCTGGCTCGCCTGCTGTGGAGTAAGGAGCAGCGGCTTTCGTTGGTCAACGCCATGCTAGAAACCGGCATTCGCATCCCTTCAATGTGCTTATCCGGGCATCGGCGTTTTCCGTTCGGTAGCCATGATGAGGCACTACGCCAGCGAGCCTTTACGATCATGGAGCAGGCTATTCAACTGGCTAACGACGTGGGCATCCGCACGATTCAGTTAGCTGGATATGACGTCTATTACGAGCAGCAGGATGAAGGCACGCTCGCCCGCTTTACCGAAGGTATGCAATGGGCGGTTGAACGCGCCGCCGCCGCGCAGGTGATGCTGTCTGTGGAGATCATGGATACCGTCTTTATGAACTCGATCAGTAAGTGGAAAGCCTGGGACACCTGCCTGGCTTCACCGTGGTTTACCGTCTACCCGGACGTCGGCAATCTCAGCGCCTGGGGCAACAATGTTACGCAAGAATTACAGCTGGGTATCGATCGCATTGCTGCTATCCATCTGAAAGACACCTTAGCCGTTACCGCAACCTCGCCTGGACAGTTCCGCGACGTGCCATTCGGCGAAGGCTGTGTGGATTTCGTTTCCGTTTTTAGCACGCTGAAAGCCCTCAATTATCGCGGTGCTTTCCTGATTGAAATGTGGACGGAAAAAGCTGATGAGCCCGTCGCCGAGATCGTCCAGGCGCGCCGCTGGATCGAGCAGAAAATGCAACAAGGGGGAATGCCATGCTAACGTTACAACAGCTCAAACAACAGGTTCTGGAAGCGAATCTGGATTTACCACGTCACAATCTGGTGACTTTCACCTGGGGTAACGTCAGCGTCGTGGATCGCGACCGCGGTCTGGTGGTCATCAAACCGTCAGGCGTGGAGTACGAACATATGGTCGTAGATGATATGGTCGTGGTCGATCTGGCCTCTGGGCAGACCCTCGAAGGTAACAAAAAGCCTTCCTCGGATACGGCGACACATTTGGCGCTATACCGTGCTTTTACCGAGATCGGTGGTATCGTCCATACGCACTCGCGCCACGCCACCATCTGGGCACAGGCGGGGCTGGATCTGCCCGCCTGGGGCACCACGCATGCAGATTATTTCTACGGCACAATCCCCTGCACGCGATTGATGACACAGGACGAAATTGCACAACACTATGAGCAGGAAACGGGCAACGTCATTATAGAAACGTTCCGCCAGCGCGGTATCAGCCCGACAGACATTCCAGCCGTGTTGGTCAATGCCCACGGCCCATTCGCCTGGGGCAAAGACGCGCATAATGCGGTACATAATGCCGTGGTGCTAGAAGAGATAGCCTATATGGGGATTTTTTCACGCCAGTTGACGCCGGGTATTACCGCTATGCAGCAAGTTCTGCTAGATAAACACTACCTGCGTAAGCATGGGAAAGACGCCTATTACGGACAGTAGAAGCGGGGATCAATCAGGGGCCATTCGGCCCCTGTGGTACAGCATATTATTCAGCGCGTTCCTGAACCTTATGCAGGTGTACATCCATTTGCGGATAAGGAATGCCAATACGATGTTCGTCTAGTACGCGCTTAAAGCTTTCCAACAGATCCCAGTACACCGCCTGCGCATTGCCGTTGGTCGTCCATACCCACACCACAAAATTCAGCGACGATGCTGCCATTTCATTCAGGCGGATCGTGACGCCTTTGTCATGCTGAATACGATCGTCTGCGGCAACAATATCGCCCAATAGCTTTTTCACTACATCAATGTCAGCATCATAGGCCACACCGACAATAATTTCGGTACGGCGATCGGGTTCACGTGAGCTGTTGATGATATTACCCGCAATGATCTTGCCATTCGGCACCACGATAATTTTACCGTCAGAGGTACGCAGCGTCGTCGAGAAGATCTGCACCTGCGTAACCGAGCCAGATACGCCGCCCAAATCGACCCATTCTCCGGTACGGAAAGGCCGGAAGATCACTAACAACACACCCGCAGCAAAGTTGGCTAACGAGCCCTGTAATGCCAAACCGACAGCCAAGCCCGCCGCACCCAACACGGCAATCACCGATGCAGTCTGTACACCAACCCGGCTCAATACCGCAATCAGCGTAAACGCGATAATGCCATAGCGCACCAGCGCAGACAGGAAATCAGCCACGGTTGAATCGATAGAGCGGCTAATCATCAGTTTATTGAGGGTGCCGGAGACGATCCGCGCAATCACCAAACCAACAATAAGGATCACTAATGCGGCGACAATATTTACGGCATACTGCAAAAACAAGTTCTGATGTGCCACCAACCAGTTCCCTGCCTGATCCAATCCCGTATTAAGTTCTTCCATTTAAACGCTCCTGTTTTCTTAATCACCGGGAAAGCATAACGTTGATAGCAGAAACCGCAACATCGGCCCCAAAAATTAAGACTCCCTTAGGAGTCTTAATATCAAACCATACTTACATCGTCTTACTTACAGCACATCAACAGCATTAAGCTCTTTGAAGGCCTGTTCCAGACGCGTAACCATGCTCGCCTGAGCGGAACGCAGCCACACACGTGGATCATAGTATTTCTTGTTTGGCTGATCGTCGCCTTTCGGGTTGCCCAATTGGCCTTGCAGGTAAGCTTCGTTTTCTTTGTAGTACTTCAGGATACCTTCCCACGTTGCCCACTGGGTGTCGGTATCGATGTTCATTTTCACTACGCCATAGCTAACGGAGTCTTTGATTTCCTGAGCGCTGGAACCAGAACCGCCGTGGAACACGAAGTCCAGGCTGTTGTGCGGCAGGTTATGTTTCTTGGAAACATATTCCTGAGAATCGCGCAGGATGGTCGGGGTCAACTTCACGTTACCCGGTTTGTATACGCCGTGCACGTTACCGAAAGAGGCAGCGATAGTGAAACGCGGGCTGATCGCGTTCAGTTTGGTGTACGCGTAATCAACATCTTCCGGCTGGGTGTACAGAGCAGAAGCGTCCATGTGGCTGTTATCCACACCATCTTCTTCACCACCGGTGCAACCCAGTTCGATTTCCAGAGTCATGTCGATTTTGGCCATACGCGCCAAATATTTAGAGCAGATTTCGATGTTCTCTTCCAGAGACTCTTCAGACAGGTCAATCATGTGAGAAGAGAACAGCGGTTTGCCGGTAGCAGCGAAGTGTTTTTCACCCGCATCCAGCAGGCCATCGATCCATGGCAGCAGTTTTTTCGCACAGTGGTCAGTGTGCAGAATGACCGGAATACCATAATGTTCAGCCATTTGGTGCACATGATGAGCGCCAGAGATCGCACCCAAAATCGCCGCCTTCTGACCTTCTGCTTTCAGGCCTTTACCCGCGGTGAACGCTGCACCGCCGTTAGAGAACTGAACGATGACCGGCGCGCGCACTTTAGCTGCGGCTTCCAGCACAGCATTGATTGAGTCGGTACCGACACAGTTCACTGCTGGCAAAGCGAATTGGTTTTCTTTTGCTACTGCAAAAACTTTCTGAACGTCATCACCTGTGATGACACCGGGTTTTACGAAATCAAAAATTTTAGACATGTTACGTGTCCCGTTTCGTTGGCCGTGGAGGGGTTAGAGAAATCGATGTTCAATCGACAGGTCGCCCCGACATGCTGTTGCAATAACCCCATGTCGAGACAACCCTAGGAAAGGGAAAAAGCAGCCCTTACCTTAAATTACTGCTTAGCGCGTTCTTCCAGCATAACGACTGCTGGCAGTTTTTTCCCTTCAACGAACTCCAGGAATGCACCGCCACCGGTAGAAATGTAGGAGATTTTATCTGCAATACCAAACAGATCGATCGCAGCCAGCGTATCGCCGCCGCCTGCAATAGAGAACGCATCGCTCTCTGCGATAGCACGTGCGATGGTCTCGGTTCCTTTACGGAAATTCGGGAATTCGAAGACGCCAACCGGGCCATTCCACAGGATGGTCTTGGCATTTTTCAGAATCTCAGCCAGACGCTCTGCGGAAACATCACCCAGATCCAGAATCTGTTCTTCGTCTTTGATTGCTGTAACAGACTTCAGCGTTGCCGTTGCCGTTTCAGAGAATTCTGATGCCACGCGCACATCGCTCGGTACAGGAATATCGCAGGTTTCCAGCAGTTTCTTCGCTTCAGAAATCAGATCGGCTTCATACAGGGATTTACCCACGTTGTGGCCTTGTGCGGCAACGAAGGTATTGGCGATACCACCACCGACGATCAGCTGATCGGCGATTTTAGACAGCGAATCCAGCACGGTCAGTTTGGTGGAAACTTTAGAGCCACCCACGATAGCGACCATCGGGCGTGCAGGTTCGCTCAGTGCTTTACCCAGCGCTTCCAGTTCACCAGACAGCAGCGGGCCTGCACAGGCGATAGACGCAAATTTACCCACGCCGTGGGTTGAAGCCTGCGCACGGTGTGCAGTACCGAAGGCGTCCATTACGAACACATCGCACAGCGCCGCGTATTTCTTGGACAGGACTTCGTCGTCTTTCTTCTCGCCTTTGTTAAAGCGGACGTTTTCCAGTACAACCAGCTCGCCTTCAGCAACATCAACACCATCAAGGTAGTCTTTCGCCAGACGTACAGGAGAAGACAGTTTCTCTTTCAGGTAGTCAACGACAGGCAGCAGAGAAAACTCTTCGTTGTACTCGCCTTCGGTCGGGCGTCCCAGGTGGGACGTGACCATAACGCGAGCGCCTTGTTTCAGCGCGATTTCGATGGTCGGCAGAGAGGCACGGATGCGCGCATCAGACGTCACTTTCCCTTCTTTTACTGGTACGTTCAGATCCGCACGAATAAGAACACGTTTACCAGCCAGATCCAGATCGGTCATCTTAATTACAGACATGGTGAATCCTCTTGTTGATTCTCTTTTAAAGTTGCTTGAGCGAGATAGCGACCCCTGATCGCCATCGTCGTACTAGAAACCGCAGGCTGCCATCGCCCGTGTTGTATCCAACATCCGGTTGGCAAAGCCCCATTCGTTATCGCACCAGACTAATGTTTTAATCAGGTGCTGACCACTGACCCGTGTCTGCGTGCCATCGACAATGGCACTGTGCGGATCGTGGTTAAAATCAGCCGACACCAGCGGCAATTCAGTATAATCAACTATACCACGAAACGACTCATGCGCTGATTTTTGCAATAGTGCATTAATTTCATTCACGTTTACGGCTTTCCTGACGCTAACGCTCAGGTCAATTGCCGTAACGTTAATCGTCGGCACTCGCACCGAGATCGCTTCAAAGCGATCGACAAACTGCGGAAAAATACGGGTGATCCCCGCCGACAGTTTGGTATCTACCGGAATGATCGACTGGCTGGCAGCGCGCGTACGCCGCAGATCGTGATGATAAGCATCGATCACCGGTTGATCGTTCATCGATGAATGAATCGTCGTCACCGTACCATTCTCGATGCCGAAGGCATCATCTAACAGCTTGATCACCGGAATAATGCAGTTGGTCGTGCAGGACGCATTCGAAACAATGCGATGCCCGCTTTCCAACTGATGGTGATTGACGCCGAACACCACCGTGGCATCCAAATCCGTCGTTCCCGGGTGAGAAAACAGCACTTTCTTTGCGCCCGCCGCCAGATGAGCTTCCCCATCTTCCCGGCTACCGTAGACACCGCTGCAATCCAGTACGATATCTACACCAAGTTCTCGCCAGGGCAATGGCTGAATCTTTGCCTGATGCAACAGACGAATACAATCATCACCGACATAAAGCTGGTCGCATTCCTGACGAACATCCCATGAAAAACGGCCGTGACTGGAGTCGTACTTGAGCAAATGCGCCATGCCTTCCGCGCTCGCCAACTCGTTAATCGCCACCACGGTAATCTCGGCTCGGCGGCCCGATTCATACAACGCACGTAAAACACTGCGGCCGATGCGGCCAAAACCGTTTATCGCAATACGGATCGTCATGGCGTTCTTTGTGGTTCCTTGTGTCATTGCAGGTATGCCCAGCGCATAGAATATACCCTTCTTAGACACCAGAGAACCCCTAGCGGAACGCCGTCAGCACAACAACTGAAACGCTTCAGCTAGCATAAACGAATTAATGCATAAAAGAAATATTCTCGTTTGGCACACACCAGAAGAGTGACCTACGTCATAAAACTAAAAAAACGGGAGTTGGGGAGATGGCAAAATATGCGGAGCGATGGAGCAAATTAAAGACGAAAAAAAGCCGCCAGCGTTAGCTGACGGCTTCTTATATCAGGATTAACGTAGTGTGATTACTTCAGCAGCGCCTGCGCTTTTTCGACCACGTTATCAACGGTAAAGCCGAATTCTTCGAACAGCAATTCAGCCGGCGCTGATTCGCCGAAGCTCGTCATACCAACAATCGCACCGTTCAGGCCGACGTACTTGAACCAGTAGTCCGCAATACCGGCTTCAATCGCCACGCGCGCCGCTACCGCTTTCGGCAGCACCGCTTCACGGTAGGCGGCATCCTGCTTATCGAACGCATCCGTTGACGGCATCGACACTACGCGCACCTTGCGGCCTGCGGCAGTCAGTTTGTCATACGCCCCCACGGCCAGCTCCACTTCAGAGCCGGTGGCAATCAGGATCAGCTCCGGCTGCCCGTCGCTGTCTTTCAGCACGTAACCGCCTTTCGCTACGTTCGCCAGTTGCTCAGCGGTACGGGGTTGCTGCGTCAGGTTCTGACGTGACAGGATCAGCGACGTCGGGCCGTCCTGACGCTCGATGGCGTATTTCCACGCTACCGCCGTTTCCACCTGATCCGCCGGACGCCAGTTGCTCATGTTTGGCGTTACGCGCAGGCTCGCCAGCTGTTCAACCGGCTGGTGCGTCGGGCCGTCTTCGCCCAGACCGATAGAGTCGTGGGTGTAGACGTAGATGCTGCGGATTTTCATCAGTGCAGCCATACGCACCGCATTACGGGCGTATTCCACAAACATCAGGAAGGTCGCGGTGTACGGCACAAAGCCACCGTGCAGCGCAATCCCGTTGGCTATCGCCGTCATACCGAATTCGCGCACGCCGTAGTGGATATAGTTGCCTGCGTGGTCTTTATCCAGCGACACCGAACCAGACCAGATGGTCAGGTTGCTCGGTGCCAGGTCGGCAGAGCCGCCCAGGAATTCCGGCAGCAGTTTGCCGTAGGCTTCCAGCGCGTTCTGTGAGGCTTTGCGGCTGGCAATTTTCGCCGGATTCGCTTGCAGGTCTTCGATAAATTTCTGTGCCTCTGCCTGCCAGTTGGCGGGCAGTTCACCGCCAGTGCGGCGTTTGAATTCGGCAGCCAGTTCCGGGTACGCGCTGGCATAGGCAGCAAATGCCTCGTCCCAGGCCGCTTCCTTACGCTGACCAGCCAGTTTGGCATCCCAGGCGGCATAAATGTCAGCCGGGATATCAAACGGCGCGTGCGCCCAGCCCAGCTGTTCGCGGGAAGCCGCAACTTCTGCCTCGCCCAATGGCGCACCGTGCGAGTCGTGCGTACCCGCCTTGTTCGGAGAACCAAAACCAATCACGGTTTTGCACATCAGCAGTGACGGTTTATCAGTGACAAGCTGGGCTTCGCCGATGGCGCGTTTGATAGCGTCCGCATCGTGACCGTCCACGCCGCGCACCACATGCCAGCCGTAGGCTTCAAAGCGGGCGGCGGTATCGTCGGTAAACCAGCCTTCAACATGGCCGTCAATGGAAATGCCGTTGTCATCATAAAACGCAGTCAGTTTGCCGAGCTTCATGGTGCCTGCCAGCGAACAGACTTCGTGGGAAATCCCTTCCATCATGCAGCCGTCACCGAGGAAGGTGTAGGTGTGGTGGTTAACAATCTCGTGGCCCGGACGGTTGAACTGCGCCGCCAGCGTGCGCTCGGCAATCGCCATGCCCACTGCATTGGCGATACCCTGCCCCAGCGGGCCGGTGGTAGTTTCAACGCCGGCGGTGTAGCCGTATTCAGGGTGACCCGGCGTTTTGGAATGCAGCTGGCGGAAGTTTTTCAGTTCTTCAATCGGCAGGTCGTAGCCGGAGAGGTGCAGCAGGCTGTAAATCAGCATGGACGCGTGACCGTTAGACAGTACGAAGCGGTCACGGTTGGCCCAGTTAGGGTTAGCCGGATTATGGTTAAGATAGTCGCGCCACAGCACTTCGGCGATATCGGCCATGCCCATCGGTGCACCCGGGTGACCGGATTTGGCTTTCTGCACCCCATCCATGCTCAGCGCACGGATAGCATTGGCAAGTTCTTTACGAGAGGACATGCTTGACTCCAGATCGGATTGAACGAATACCTTCCTGAATAACTCATATTAATCAATGTGTTAAACAGAAATGACAAAATAAATATGATTACAAATGTACATGAAAAATGCAGCGAATGCACATGGAACCGTGAGTAAAAAACAGGGATTTATCAGCTAACGAATCAATCGCGGTTCTTTTGCCAATTGTGCAGTTGATTACAGCACCATACGCCCTGTTTTCCAGTGGCTTCACCTTTATCTATCGTGTCTTTTTGGCACACGCTGGAAACGAAATTCATCGTCGATGAGATATCGGAAAGCAGACAAATCAGATTTTCCGATCTATTTATCAATGTCATTTTCGGGTAACTTATAGCCGCTTTTTTGGGTATTAAAAAATAAACATTAATCGTATGGAGATGATTTTTATGGCTATTCGTTCTTCTGTACTGGCGCTGTGTGTCGCAACCTTGCTGACCGGCTGCCAGAACTTAAACACCAGTACCTTAATGCAGTCCGGCGCACAGGCTTTCCAGGCGGCAACGCTCAGTGATGCTGATGTTAAATCACTCAGCAATCAGTCCTGTGAGCAAATGGATAAAGAAGCAAAAATTGCCCCTGCCGACAGCAAATACACACAGCGCCTGAATAAAATTGCAGATGCACTGGGTCATGACATCAACGGTACACCAGCCAACTATAAGGTTTATCTGACAAAAGACGTTAACGCCTGGGCAATGGCTAACGGTTGCATCCGCGTATACAGCGGCTTGATGGACATGATGAATGACAACGAAGTGGAAGGCGTTCTCGGCCACGAAATGGGTCACGTCGCGCTGGGTCACTCTCGTAAAGCGATGCAGGTTGCCTACGCAACGACTGCCGCACGTACTGCGGTTGCCTCTGCTGGCGGCGTAGCGGCATCATTGTCACAATCCCAACTCGCCGATCTGGGAGAAGAACTGGTTAATTCCCAATTCTCTCAAGCTCAGGAAAGCCAGGCTGATGACTATTCCTTTGATTTACTGAAGAAACGCGGCATCAAACGAGAAGGTCTGGCAACCAGCTTTGAGAAACTCGCTAAACTGGATGCCGGTCGTGAGAGCAGCATGTTTGATTCCCATCCTTCTTCTGAAGGACGCGCCAAACACATTCGTGAGCGTATCGCTACCGAGAAGTAATCACACACGCTGATTACCCGCAAAAAATATGCACCCGGGCAATTGAAAAAATCTCAATTGCCCGTTAGTCATCCGACCACTATCATCCCCGCCGTATTACCTGTAAGCTGTTGGATAACAGCAACCTCTAATTGTTTCGATCCTCATTATGATAGGATTTAAGAATTAATAAATATAAATAGATAGCTATTTACAATCATATTACTGTTCCGTTCTCTTTTTAAGAAACGATGCTCGACAGATTTCCAGATGCTGGAAAGCAAAAGAAAGCGAGTGAAGCAACATACGGATAAGCAGTCGCCACGATTAACGCAGAGACTCGCGTCGCAATAGCAGGAGGGATGGGATAACCCTATGTATTTAAAGATAGAAATAAACCAGTAAATCAAGCATACTATGTTACACCGATAAGAATTTTTCCAGTTTGATCATAGAGATAGATGATAAAATCAGTTGTTGCTTCCACTGATTTATCTAGAGGCTCTACCTTTTAGCGATGCAAGACACTTCAGGCTCGCGATTTCTTAATAACTGGATAACGTCAGCAACGATTATTGGTTTGTGGCCACTTTCAGACAATAAACTCATATGTGTTAAAAATCATGGATGTGAGAATTTTCAGTAAATGCAATTTTACCACGGTAGGATTACGGGAAATCCTATCGAGTATTCCTATGCTCTCGATAAAACCTGTCAACAGGTTTACGCTACAACAAGGAAAGAAAAAGTGTATTTTCATCATTGATGGTAGCAGCGAAGGCTTTGAAGAATACTATGAGTCGATAAGAACCCACTTTTATAATATGGCGTCATCGTTCATTATCATCAATAATTCCCCCAATCACCCCCCCGTGTGTATTGACGAAAAAACGATTCTTATTTCCAAGTCGGCACACATCAATTCTTTTTATAAATTGCTCGACTTCGTTCACCATCACGATCGCCGTCTATTCAGCCCCGTCAGGCTATCGAAATCTGAATATGCTGTGTTTCAGTATTGGAGTGCGGGTTACTCAGCAGAAACGATTGCCGATCTTATCGGGTTAAATAAAAAATCAGTACTGAACAGCAAATCAAGATTACTGAATAAATATGGCGTTCAGGATAAAAACTCTCTATTGCTTATTGCTAAAATTATCTTCAAAGACAGTGTCATTGAAGAATTTGATTCCCTTCCCAAACCAGCAACCGATATCAATATGGGTCATTCGCTTATCTGATCGCAGGCGAAAAAAAGGGATGCTCACTCGCATCCCTTTTCACTCAATCCATCACACTTATTCATCTTCCAAATAAGTATAGCCATACAGTCCGGTTTCAAATTCTTCCATGAACTGCGCCTGAAGTTCAGCATCAAGGTCGGTTTCTTTAACCTGATCGCGGAAACGGGTCATCAGCACTTTAGGGTCAAGCTGCACATATTCCAGCATATCGGCGACCGTATTCCCTTCGTCAGACTCTTCAATCTCAACGGTGCCATCCTGGAAGACAAACACGTCGACCGTCGACGTATCGCCAAACAGATTATGCATGTTGCCCAGAATTTCCTGATAGGCACCCACCATAAAGAAGCCCAGCAACGGCGGATTTTCTGGATCGTAAGGCGGCATTGGCATCGTTGTCGCGATTCCATCGCCATCGACATAATGATCGATCGTACCATCCGAGTCACAGGTGATATCCAGCAGGACAGCACGACGCTCAGGCGGCTTATCCAACCCTTCCAGCGGCAGTACCGGGAACAGTTGATCGATACCCCATGCATCCGGCATAGATTGGAACAACGAGAAGTTGACATACAATTTGTCAGCCATGCGTTCCTGTAATTCATCGATCACCGGCCGATGCGCACGGTTACTCGGGTCTAACTGTTCCTGAATCATCTGGCAGATGCTCAAATACAGCTGCTCTGCTTTTGCACGCTGCGTCAGGTCCAACATGCCGTGCGTGTACTGGGTATGCACATCATGCAAGTCCATTTGGCTGTCATGTAACCACTCACGCAGCGAACGGCGTTTACCCGGCTGCTTGATTTCTTTCCAGGTTGACCACAGGCTCTCCAACGCACGCGGCGCGTCTTCTTCCGGCTCGGTAGGTTCGCTGAATTCGTTACGCTCAACCCCGATAATATTGGAAACCAACACGGTATGGTGCGCGGTGACCGCACGGCCAGACTCGGTGATGACCGTCGGATGTGGCAACCCGTGTTCGTTACAGGCATCGCCGATGCCCCAGATCACGTTGTTGGCGTACTCATTCAGACCATAGTTGACTGAACAGTCGGACTGGGAACGGGTTCCTTCATAATCAACGCCCAAGCCGCCACCAACATCAAAGCACTGGATATTTACACCCAGTTTATGCAACTCAACATAGAAGCGCGCAGACTCACGCACGCCCGTCGCGATATCACGGATATTTGCCAGTTGCGATCCCAAATGGAAATGCAGTAATTGCAGGCTATCCAACTTCCCAGCCTCGCGCAGCATCTCAACCAGTTGCAGCACCTGAACCGCAGCCAGACCAAATTTGGATTTTTCGCCGCCGCTGGATTGCCATTTACCCGACCCCTGAGAGGCGAGACGCGCGCGAACGCCGAGGCGCGGCACCACATTCAAACGCTCTGCCTCTTCCAGCACCATCCGGATTTCAGACATCTTTTCGATGACCAGATAAACCTTGTGACCCAGCTTTTCGCCGATCAGTGCCAGGCGGATGTATTCGCGGTCTTTGTAGCCATTACACACAATCACCGTGCGGGTCATTCCCGCATGGCCCAGTACCGCCATCAGTTCCGCTTTTGAACCGGCCTCAAGGCCTAACGGCTCACCGGAATTAGCCAATGACTCAATGACGCGACGATGCTGGTTAACCTTGATCGGGTAAACCAGAAAATAGCCGCCTTCATAGCCAAACGATTCGCGAGCCTGTTTAAACGCAGCGTTGATAGAACGCAGGCGATGCTGAAGAATTTGCGGAAAGCAGAACAGCGCAGGAAGGCGCTGATGGTGATCTTTCTGCATATCTTTGACCAATTTGGCCAGATCGACGCGAGCTTCTGGGACGTCGGGGTCCGGGCACACGCTAATGTGACCTAACTCATTGACGTCATAGTAATTATTTCCCCACCAGGCAATATTATAGGTACGAAGCATTTCGCTGGCATTACGGTCATTCATGGCAACCTCCTGCATAGAGCGCAAATTTTCATGTTTACCCGTCGCTGACGAGCCGTGATGAATCATGTCGTCAGACATAACGAACCTCTTCTTTTTCTATACTGCTAATCACATCAGTACCTGAATAAACAGCCCACATAAGCATACCTGCAACATGCGGCGTCGACAGTGAAAAAACCGGTCTAGTGAAGTATGCCGTCACTTTATTACTCTTATTAGTGTAAAACACGTTGTCAGGCTCCGTGTTACGGGTCGCGAAAACTCGTTGTGAAAACCACCGGGCGAACGTGACCAGAAAGGCGTTAAACGCTTCTGGCAGAAAGAATAACAGGCAGATTAACCAGCCCTGGAGTCCTGTGTTGAATTTAACGACAGGCTACGTCTGGATACGGAAAAGAAGGGTTGAGTCGCTGACGCGGTCGCGTCAAAAGGGACGTATTGCGAAGGCAATACACTCAGTAAACAACGGATCATTAATCCAATCACCTCCACGCGCGCCGCAGCCATGCGGTCAGCTATCAATGAGAAATTCAAGATGTTGCGGATTAGATTACCTCTAACCGCCCGCGCGTTTATACAGAGATGCTGCCAGAAAAGCAAAATGAAAATTATCGCCAGTCATCTCTTGTAAAAGAAAAAATGGCCGATGTTTAAATGTGATGGCGGGCTAACACGAAAAACTACTGGCACTGAGACCAAAAGGTGACCTAGAATAGCCATCCAGATGTTAATCCGTCTATACCGATTAACCGATACATTGCTTAGCGGCTTTGATTTGAAGGTAAAGAAACTCATGGCTAAACACCTTTTTACGTCCGAGTCAGTCTCTGAAGGACACCCTGATAAAATTGCTGACCAGATTTCTGATGCGGTTCTTGACGCCATTCTGGAGCAAGATCCAAAAGCGCGTGTCGCTTGTGAGACCTATGTAAAGACCGGAATGGTGTTAGTCGGTGGTGAAATTACTACCAGCGCCTGGGTCGATATCGAAGAAATTACCCGTCGTACCGTGCGTGACATCGGTTATGTCAATTCTGAAATGGGCTTTGATGCCAACTCTTGTGCCGTATTGAGTGCCATTGGCAAGCAGTCTCCTGATATCAATCAGGGCGTTGACCGCCGCGACCCGCTGGAACAAGGTGCAGGCGATCAGGGTTTGATGTTCGGCTACGCGACCAACGAAACTGACGTATTGATGCCAGCACCTGTAACTTATGCACACCGTCTGGTTCAGCGCCAGTCAGAGGTTCGCAAGAGCGGTTCTCTACCGTGGTTGCGCCCGGATGCGAAAAGCCAGGTTACGTTCTTGTACGACGATGGCAAGATTGCCGGTATTGATGCCGTGGTGCTGTCTACCCAGCATTCAGAAGACATTAGCCAGAAAGATCTGCATGAAGCGGTGATGGAAGAGATCATCAAACCGGTTCTGCCTGCTGAGTGGCTGTCTGCCAATACCAAATATTTCATCAATCCGACAGGGCGCTTTGTTATTGGCGGCCCAATGGGTGACTGCGGTCTGACCGGTCGTAAAATCATCGTTGATACCTACGGCGGCGCTGCTCGCCACGGTGGCGGTGCGTTCTCCGGTAAAGATCCGTCTAAAGTAGACCGTTCTGCTGCCTATGCTGCACGCTATGTCGCCAAGAATATCGTTGCTGCGGGTCTGGCCGATCGCTGCGAGATTCAAGTGTCTTATGCTATCGGCGTGGCAGAACCTACCTCCATCATGATCGAAACCTTCGGCACAGAGAAAGTGTCTACCGAGCAACTCACGCTGCTGGTGCGTGAATTCTTCGATCTGCGTCCTTACGGCTTAATCCAGATGCTGGATCTGCTGCATCCGATTTATCAGGAAACGGCAGCCTATGGTCACTTTGGCCGTGAACATTTCCCATGGGAAAAAACGGACAAAGCTGCACAACTGCGTGAAGCTGCGGGTCTGTAATCCAGCAACGCAATAAAGACCAAACAGCGAATGAAGATTCGCTGTTTGAGGTTACTGATAAAGTCCGTAGAGCGAGAGCAACGGATAGATCGTAAAGACGCTGTAAACACGTCCCTGTGCGCTCGGCTTGCGCCATCCTTGGCGCAAACGCTTTACTCTTCTATTCCGTTACTCTCGTTTTCGTTCGACAAATAGGTTTGTCAACTGTCTGAAACGGCGAATTCTCATTCGCCGTTTTTCATTATGATTTCCCTCTGCTCCACCTATTGCGTCTCCCTGCCACTCAATTTATGCTCACAGCAATGAACACACCCCGAATCCCCATTGCCAGCCATCAGGCTGTGATGCGCTGCCTGCGTGATAAATTACAGCAGGCCAACCTCACCTTGCAGACTGACTACGCTGAACCCACAGTGAATTACCAGCAACGCGGTTCAACCGCTGGAACAGCCTGGCTGCAACACTGGGAAATTCGGCTGAACCCCGTCTTGTTGCAGGAAAATCAGCAGGCTTTTATCGATGAAGTCGTTCCTCACGAATTGGCTCATCTGCTGGTCTACGCCCGTTTCGGCCGTGTCGCACCGCATGGCAAAGAATGGCGCTGGATGATGGAAAGCGTCCTGCTCGTCCCGGCAAAACGCACGCATCGGTTTGCAGTGCAATCCGTGCAGGGGAAGACCTTTACCTACCTGTGCGATTGCCAACGGCATGAACTTACAATCCGTCGGCACAATCGAGTACAACGGGGCGAAACAGAATATCGCTGCCGTCGTTGCGGGAAAACCTTACGTCATGATGTAAAAAACTCTATTTAAACGGGAATTTCCAGTTTTAAAAACTGCTTTTACGTTTGCTTGCCGCTAAGACATCCGGTAGTCTGCCAACTTTACCGCCTGTGGATTATTTGGAATATGCTACGCAAAATTCTCGCTATCGCTGCCGTTGGCGCGGGTCTATTTTCGGCCATCGCGCAGAGTCAAAACATCAATAATTTTTCGCAGGCAAAAGCCGCCGCTGTCGACATTAATCGCGATGCGCCTGGGTCGTTCTACTGCGGCTGCAAAATTACGTGGCAGGGCAAGAAAGGTACGCCCGATCTGGAATCCTGCGGTTATCAGGTTAGAAAGAATGAACAGCGTGCCAGCCGCATTGAGTGGGAACACGTTGTGCCCGCCTGGAAGTTCGGCCACCAGCGCCAGTGCTGGCAGGATGGCGGCAGAAAGAACTGTAACAGCGACCCCGTCTACCGTGAGATGGAAACCGATTTGCATAACCTGCAACCTGCTATCGGCGAGGTAAATGGCGATCGCGGCAATGCCATGTATGGTCAGTGGAACGGTGGTGCATCCCAATATGGTCAATGCGAGATGAAGGTCGATTTCAAAAACAATCTGGCAGAACCACCGACTCGCGCCCGCGGCCAGATCGCACGAACCTATTTCTACATGCGCGACCGCTATCAGTTACGCCTTTCCAGCCAGCAGACTCAGCTGTTCGAAGCCTGGGATAAGCAGTACCCCGTCACGCAATGGGAATGTACCCGCAACCAACGCATCGCCGCAAAGCAGGGAAACCCAAATCCCTACGTTCAACAGGCTTGCCAGCGCTAGTTCGTCTACCTACTATAGCGAATCAGTTTCCAGTGCAACCACCGTCAAATGACGGTGGTTTTACCTATTTCTGGCGTCTCTGCGCCGGTTAATTTTCATTCAAAGGTCTTAATTCAGTATGCGAGTACCCCGCATTTTCCACCCAGAGACGCTCCCCCTTAACGGTGGTGAAGTCGAACTAAGCGACGATGCCGTCAACCATGTTGGTCGCGTGTTACGCATGAATACGGGCCAGTCATTGCAGCTATTTGATGGCAGCAATCATGTCTTTGATGCAGAAATTATCGCGGCGGGAAAAAAGAGTGTGCGCGTTAGCTTCGCAGCAGGTAAGTTGGAAGATAAAGAATCTCCCCTGCATTTGCATCTGGGACAGGTGATATCGCGCGGCGAGAAGATGGAATTTACCATTCAGAAATCCATCGAGCTGGGCGTCAATGTGATTACGCCGCTGCTGTCTGAACGCTGTGGGGTAAAACTGGATGCAGAACGTATGGAAAAGAAAATTATCCAGTGGCAAAAAATTGCGGTTGCTGCCTGTGAACAATCTGGCCGCAACTGTGTGCCGCTGGTTCGGCCAGCGATGACGCTGGAAGCCTGGTGTGCGGAGCAAGACAACGCGCTGAAATTGAATCTGCACCCACGTGCGACACAGAGTATCAATACACTACCGCTGCCGGTAGATCGGGTTAGGTTGCTGATCGGCCCGGAAGGCGGGCTCACCGCCAGTGAAATTACCATGACCTCAGAACACGGATTCACTGATATCCTGTTGGGGCCACGCGTCTTGCGCACAGAAACCACTGCACTCACCGCCATGACCGCCTTACAGGTACGTTTCGGCGATTTGGGGTAAAGGAGAAAAGAATGATCAAACTCGGTATCGTGATGGACCCAATCGACACCATCAATATCAAGAAAGACACCAGCTTTGCCATGCTGCTGGAAGCACAGCGCCGTGGTTGGGAACTGCATTATATGGAGATGAACGATCTCTATATGCACGCAGGCGTCGCGCGCGCAACAACGCGCCGCCTGAGCGTCCAGTACGACTACGACGGCTGGTACGATTTCTCTGGCGAGCAGGATATTGCGCTGGAAGAGTTGGATGTGGTGCTGATGCGTAAAGATCCGCCGTTTGATACGGAGTTCATCTACGCCACCTATATTCTGGAACGTGCGGAAGAGAAAGGCACGCTGATCGTCAACAAGCCGCAAAGCCTGCGCGATTGCAATGAAAAGCTCTTCACTGCCTGGTTCCCGCACCTGACGCCCGATACGCTCGTCACGCGTCGTGCAGACAAACTGCGTCAGTTCCATGAAAAACACGGTGACGTTATTCTCAAACCGTTAGACGGCATGGGCGGCGCGTCTATTTTCCGTTTGAAGCAGGATGATGCCAACGTCTCGGTCATCATCGAAACCCTGACCGAACACGCCAGCCGCTACTGCATGGCGCAAAACTACCTGCCTGCGATTAAAGACGGCGACAAGCGCGTGCTGGTGGTTGATGGCGAACCGGTTCCTTACTGCCTGGCGCGTATTCCCAAAAGCGGTGAGACACGCGGCAATCTGGCTGCTGGTGGTCGTGGCGAAGCACGCCCGCTAACCGAAAGCGACTGGAAAATCGCCCGTGACGTCGCACCAACGTTAAAAGCCAAAGGCCTGATTTTCGTCGGTCTGGACATCATCGGTGACCGTCTGACAGAAATTAACGTCACCAGCCCGACCTGTGTGCGTGAAATCGAAGCGGCCTACCCAGACGTGTCCATCACCGGCATGCTAATGGACGCGATTGAAAAACGTCTGGCCGCACGTACCCGTTAATACCAATTACGCAATCCGGCCCGCGCAACACGGGCCGTTTCTCCAACGCTGACGGATATCGATAAAAATACACAATGAATTTACAGCATCACTTCCTCATTGCTATGCCAGCACTACAGGACTCTGTATTTAAACGTTCGGTGGTCTATATCTGCGAACATAATGAAGACGGAGCCATGGGGCTGATCATCAACAAACCGATGGATCAGTTTTCCGTGGAAAATGTGCTGAAAAAGCTCAAAATAGACCCAACGCCACGCGATCCTGCCATCCGGTTAGATAAACCCGTATTTATGGGTGGCCCGCTGGCAGAAGATCGTGGTTTTATCCTACATACCCCCTGCTCCGGCTTCGGTTCCAGCATCAGTATTTCTGAGGACACCATGATTACCACCTCAAAAGACGTACTGGAAACGTTGGGCACCCCCAAGCAGCCAAAAAATACACTGGTCGCCTTAGGCTATGCCGCTTGGGATAACGGCCAGTTGGAAGAAGAACTGTTGGATAATGCCTGGCTGACGACGCCAGCCGACAAAGACATTTTGTTCCACACACCGATTGCCGAGCGCTGGCGAGCGGCAGCCAAAAAACTGGGTATCGATATTCATAATATCTCTACTGAAGCAGGACACGCTTGATGACCAGCAGAACCATTATTGCCTTTGATTTTGGGACAAAAAGCATCGGCGTCGCAATTGGTCAGGAGATTACCGGTACAGCACGTGCCCTCACATCGTTCAAAGCGCAGGAAGGCATCCCCGACTGGCAAAAAGTGGAGAAGCTGTTATCAGAATGGCAGCCCGATCTGGTCGTCGTCGGCCTGCCGCTCAACATGGATGGCACCGAGCAGCCGCTGACGGCACGGGCGCGAAAGTTCGCTAACCGACTGCATGGCCGTTTCGGCGTCGCTATTGAGCTACACGATGAACGCTTGAGTACGGTGGAGGCGCGCGCCGATCTCTTTGAACGCGGTGGCTTTAAAGCGCTGGATAAAGGTAGCGTAGATGCTGCCTCTGCGGTGATTATTTTGGAAAGCTGGTTCGAGGCTCAGTGTTAGAAAAAGCGGTGAGTATTTTTTAAAATCGCTGCAATGACGAACAAAGATGGCGTACTGGATAGCACGCCATAAGCAGTCATCCCGCATTGGCAGATTACCCGCCGACACGAGACAGCATTAATTAGGCATCGGGAAATTCACGGATGAAACGTTCAACGTCATCAACCATGGATTCCGTTCCCACAAAGAACGGTGAGCGCTGATGCAGTTTCTCTGGCGTGATATCCAGAATACGGTTTTTACCGTCGCTCGCTTTACCGCCCGCCTGCTCCGCCAGAAACGCCATCGGGTTGCATTCGTACAGCAAACGCAGTTTGCCTTTCGGATAGCTCGCCGTACTTGGATACAGGTAGATTCCGCCTTTCAGCAGATTACGGTGGAAATCTGCGACCAGTGAGCCGATATAACGCGACGTATAAGGACGCTGCGTCTCTTCATCCTGCTCCTGACAGTATTTGATGTATTTCTTCACACCGACAGGAAACTTGATGTAGTTTCCTTCGTTGATGGAATACATGTTCCCTTTTTCCGGGAAGCAAACTTTTTCATGCGAGAGACAGAACACGCCGAGTGACGGATCGTAGGTAAAAGCATGAACGCCATGACCCGTGGTGTACACCAGCATGGTAGAAGAACCGTAAACGATATAGCCCGCAGCAACCTGCTGGCTACCCGGCTGCAAGAAGTCCGCTTCCGTGACGGAGGTTCCCAGCGGCGTAATACGGCGGTAAATAGAGAAAATCGTACCGACAGAGACGTTTACATCGATATTCGACGAGCCGTCCAGCGGGTCCATCAGAACAACATACTTAGCGTTTTCCGCCTTATCGCCTTCAAAGATAACGATCTCGTCTTCTTCTTCAGAGGCAATACCTGCCACTTCACCACGCGCCTTTAATGCCGCTTTCAGTTTCTCATTGGCATACAGATCGAGCTTCATCTGCACTTCGCCCTGAACATTAGAAACGCCACTGGCTCCCAGGATATCAACCAGACCGGCTTTATTGATATCACGGTGAATAATCTTGGCACCCAGTTTAATAGCAGACAGCAGCGCGGTAAGCTCACCTGTGGCGTGAGAGAAATCGTGCTGTTTTTCGACGATAAATTCGCCTAACGTTTTCATAACACTATTCCAGAATCTACGGATGAAAAGCGGTTTCATTTCTGCACCGCCAACGTTTGCGCATGCAGTGTAGCCCAAAGAGAAAGTGAGTACCTAGTCAAATCCATTTCTTATGGCGGATTCATAGCGTTAGAATATGACGCAGACTCACTGCGAAGATGGAAAATGTATGCGTATTCATATTTTAGGTATCTGCGGCACCTTTATGGGTGGCCTTGCCCTACTCGCCCGCTCTTTGGGGCATGACGTCACGGGCTCAGATGCGAATGTTTATCCCCCCATGAGTACCTTACTGGAAGAGCAGGGAATCACACTGATTCAGGGATACGATCCGGCACAACTTACTCCCGCCCCCGACCTGGTCATCATCGGTAATGCCATGTCTCGCGGTAACCCGTGCGTCGAGGCCGTGCTAGAACAGGGGTTACCTTATGTTTCTGGTCCACAGTGGCTGCATGATTATGTGCTGCGCGATCGCTGGGTGATTGCCATTGCGGGAACGCATGGTAAAACCACTACGGCGGGGATGGTCACCTGGATTCTGGAAGATTGTGGCTACCAGCCTGGCTTTGTGATCGGCGGCGTTCCTGGCAATTTCACCGTTTCCGCACGGTTGGGTGGCAGCCCGTTCATGGTGCTTGAAGCTGACGAATATGACTGCGCATTCTTCGACAAACGTTCCAAGTTCGTCCATTACTGCCCAAGAACGCTGGTGCTCAACAACCTTGAGTTCGATCACGCCGATATCTTTGACGATCTGAAAGCCATTCAGAAACAGTTCCACCATCTTGTTCGACTAGTACCGGGCAGCGGGAAAATCATCTCTCCAACCAATGATCTTAACCTCAAACAGGTAATGGCAATGGGGTGCTGGAGTGAACAGGAGTTGGTCGGAGAAGAAGGCGTGTGGCGCGCACAGAAAGTGGCTATTGATGCCAGCCAATATCAGGTTTACCTGAACAATGAACTTGTCGGCGAAGTTCATTGGAAATTGGTGGGTGAACACAACATGCATAACGGGTTGATGGCCATCGCGGCGGCGCACCACGTTGGCGTCTTGCCCGCAGATGCCTGCCGCGCACTCGGTGGTTTTATCAACGCCCGTCGTCGTCTTGAATTACGCGGCACAGAACATGGCGTCGCGGTGTATGACGATTTTGCACACCACCCTACTGCTATTCTGGCTACGCTGTCGGCATTACGCAGCAAGGTGGGGGGAACAGCCCGTATTTTGGCCGTACTGGAACCCCGTTCGAACACCATGAAATTGGGGATGTGCAAAAACGAACTCGCCCCGTCATTAGCCCGTGCCGATGAAGTTTTCCTCTTCCAACCGACGCATATTCCGTGGCAGGTCGTAGAAGTCGCGGAAGCCTGCATACAACCCGCACACTGGAGCGCGGATATTGATACGCTGGTAGAAAACATCGTCAAAACTGCACAGCCAGGCGATCACATTCTGGTCATGAGCAACGGCGGGTTCAGTAACATCCACAATAAGCTACTGGATAGCCTGAAGAAGAAAGCGCAGAAGGCGGAAGAAGCTCAAGAATAACGCGTCAGAAGCCGCTGTTGTTCACACCGCCGCGGTGAAACGGTAGATAGCAAAAAGGACGGGAATCCCGTCCTTTTTCATAGTTGCATCACCCATTAAGAATGGTGCAATCAAGCATCAAACGGGTCACGCAATATCATGGTTTCGCTGCGATCTGGGCCGGTGGAAATAATATCAATCGGCACACCCGTAACTTCTTCGATACGTTTAATGTAGTTCAGCGCAGCCTGCGGCAGCTTGCTGTGATCTTTCACGCCAAATGTGCTTTCAGACCAACCCGGCACAGTTTCGTAAATCGGCTCAAGACCTTCCCAACCTTCAGCAGCCAGCGGGGTGGTATCCACTTCGGTGCCATTCGGCAAACGATAACCTACGCAGATCTTAATCTCTTTCAGACCGTCCAGAACATCCAGCTTGGTCAGGCAGAAACCTGACAGCGAGTTGATCTGTACCGCACGACGCACGGCCACGGCATCCAGCCAGCCAGTACGACGGCGACGACCTGTCGTCGCGCCAAACTCATTACCTTTCTGAGACAGATGCTCGCCGACTTCCTCAAACAGTTCAGTCGGGAAGGGACCTGCACCTACACGGGTAGAGTAAGCTTTAACGATCCCCAGAACGTAATCTACATAACGTGGACCCAGGCCAGAGCCAGTAGCAACGCCACCCGCCGTGGTATTTGAGGAGGTCACATACGGGTATGTACCATGGTCAATATCCAGCAACGTGCCCTGTGCGCCTTCAAACATGACGAAATCGCCACGCAGGTGCGCTTTGTGCAGCAGATCGGAAACATCAACAACCATAGCGGTCAGGATGTCGGCGATCGCCAACACATCGTCCAGCACTTTCTGGTAGTCGACAGCATCAACTTTGTAGTAGTTAACCAGTTGGAAGTTATGGTATTCGATGATTTCTTTCAGTTTGACGGCGAACGTTTCTTTATCAAACAGATCGCCAACGCGCAGGCCGCGGCGTGCAACTTTATCTTCATACGCTGGGCCGATACCGCGACCCGTCGTACCAATCGCTTTTGCACCACGCGCTTTTTCACGCGCGTTATCCAGTGCGACGTGATAAGGCAGAATTAGCGGACAGGCTTCAGAAAGCAGCAGACGTTCGCGTACCGGGACGCCACGCGCTTCAAGCTCCGTCATTTCTTTCATCAATGCGTCAGGCGCTAGCACGACACCGTTACCGATGATGCTGACGACATTTTCACGCAGAATGCCAGAAGGAATTAAATGAAGGACGGTTTTTTCACCGTTGATAACCAGCGTATGGCCCGCGTTGTGACCACCCTGATAGCGCACAACATATTTAGCCCGTTCAGTCAGCAGGTCAACGACCTTGCCTTTACCTTCGTCACCCCATTGGGTGCCCAGTACGACGACGTTCTTACCCATTTCAAGAATCACCAGGTTGCTTAAAAAAGGATTCTACCATCTCATTTGGATGCTTTCAGTACTTTTAGCACACGATTGCGCACATTTTTCCGCTTAATTTTAGCCACCCATCCGGCTACGCAACATGTAGTAGATCACGCACCCTGCAACAACTATTCCGCCGCCAAAACGGCGCAAAATATTATCCGGCAACTGTGCCATACCCAAAATCATCCGCCGCCAGAGGCGGGGAAACAGCAGCGGCCCCAGCCCTTCAAGCACCAACACCAGCCCAAGCGCCAGCCAAATCGTTGAATTCATAACCACCTCTTTTCCCACGCCAAGCACAAACGGGACTAAACCCTGTAAATGATCTCTGCCAGCAAACGACAAAAAAAAGCCCGGAGAATAACCCGGGCTTGATAACGACGTCAGTTAATAGCGATCAGCGGCGCGGTGCCATGCTGCTTTCCGGTGACTTCATGTAGCGGAAGAAGTCGCTATCCGGGCTGAGAACCATCACGTCCTGATTATTACTGAAGCTACTTTCATACGCACGCAGGCTACGAACGAAAGAGTAGAAGTCAGGATCTTCACTGAATGCATTCGCAAACAATTTCGCTGCTTCGGCATCACCTTCACCGCGGGTGATTCGCCCTTGGCGCTCGGCTTCAGCCAGCGTACGGGTCACTTCATAGTCTGCCGTTGCTTTCAGCTTTTCAGCCTCTTCCTGACCTTGTGAACGGTGGCGACGCGCTACCGCTTCACGCTCTGCACGCATACGTTGATAAATAGCGTCAGACACTTCGGTTGGCAGGTTGATTTGCTTAATCCGCACATCGATAACTTCAATACCCAGCGCAGCCATACTGTTAGGGTTGATGTGAGGTTCGTTGCTTGTCGTCTCTTTCTCAACGCGCGCAGCAGCCGAAGCAATCGCATTATCGGCCTCGGTGGTTTCACCCGTACCGGTATTCAGCGCTTCACGCACGTCCGACATCAGTTGACCACGTGAGTCGGTAACAATGCCTTTTACATCCAGACGACCAATCTCAGAACGCAGACGGTCACTGAATTTACGTTTCAGCAGCACTTCAGCCTGAGAGATGTCACCACCGCCCGTCGCCAGATAGTAGCGGCTGAAATCGCTGATACGCCATTTCAGATAGGAATCGACAATCAGGTCTTTCTGCTCTTTAGTGATGAAGCGGTCAGCCTGATTTTCCATCGTCTGAATACGCGCATCCAGCATTTTCACTGAGTCGATAAACGGAACCTTGAACTGCAATCCCGGTGCATAAATCAGCGGCTTGTTTTCGTCATCACGCAGTACTTTACCAAAACGCATTACAATGCCGCGCTGGCCTTCCTGCACCACAAACAGTGACGCATAGACCACCATCAGTACCAGGATCAGGATAAATAGTAAGGGCTTACGCATCGATTATTCTCTCCCTACTCGAGTGAAGTCATCACGCTGCGCATTTGCTTTGCGCTGATCCATGATATTTCCATTGTTACTGCTGCGCGTTGGGTTGCTATTCGCCGCACTGCTGCTGTTACCAGGCAAACGCAGTGGGTTAGCGCTGCTGTTGCTTTGCGTATTTTCACTGCCTTGTCCACGCAGCATCTGATCCAACGGTAGCACCATCAGGTTACTTCCTTTGTCATTGACCAGAACTTTACGGGTATGGCTTAGTACGCGCTCCATCGTTTCAATATACAAACGCTCGCGGGTAATTTCCGGTGCCGCTTTATATTCCGGTAATACGCGGGCAAAGCGGGCAACTTCACCTTGAGCTTCCAGAACGGTACGGGTTTTATAAGCGCGAGACTCTTCCAGAATACGCTGAGCCTGACCGTTGGCGCGCGGCTGCACTTCATTCGCGTACGCTTCCGCTTCACGAATGTATTGCTGCTCGTTTTCACGCGCGGCAATGGCATCATCAAACGCGGCCTTCACTTCTTCCGGTGGACGAGCGGTCTGGAAGTTGACGTCCAGCAGCGTGATCCCCATGTTGTACGGACGAACAGTTTCTTCCAGTACACGCTGGGTATCCGTACGCACAATGGTACGGCCTTCAGTCAAAATTTTGTCCATCGTGTACTTACCAATAACGCCGCGCAGCGCGCTGTCAGTCGCCTGACGCAGGCTGTCATCCGCATTGGTTACGCTGAACAGATATTGTTCAGGCTGTGTGACACGATACTGTACGTTCATTTCAACGCGCACGACGTTTTCATCCGATGTCAACATCACACCTGACGTCGCCAGTTCGCGTACCGACTCAACGTTCACCGCGCGAACCGAGTCGATAAAGGAGGGTTTCCAGTTAAGACCCGGCCCAACCAGATGGCTGAACTTACCAAAGCGCGTGACGACACCGCGTTCCGCTTCTTTAATGGTATAGAAACCCGTAGCAGCCCAGATGACAACCGCGGCGACGGCAGCGATACCGACGATCCGGCCACCCAGTGCTGGGCCGCCAGAATTTCCGCTGTTGTTCGAGCCTGAACCTTTCCCGCCACCCAGATCGCTGAGTTTTTTACTCAGCTTACGGAAGATGTCGTCCAGATCCGGAGGCCCCTGATCTCGGCCACCTTTATTATTATTTCCGCCAGAGTTGCCGCCATTATTGCTGCTGCTCCCCCACGGGTCGCGGTCTTGTCCGTTATTACCGGGCTGATTCCACGCCATGTTTTAGCTCCATTCTTTATGATAGGTGTTCTTCAGGTTCAATATCCCAGAGTCCGTCAGACTATTTCGCCGTACAGACTGTATCTACCAGTCAAATCAGACAATATAGTCCATCAGTTCCTGCTCTTTTTTGCAGAGGCGGTGCCAGTCGGCAATCGGCATACGAATAACCAAACCAATTTGCCCATCCTCTTCAATCCATTCTTTTTCTATTGCCTGAAGCTGGTAAAAACGACTACGCAAGCGTCCTGCCTGCGGGGGAAGATGCAACGTATGTTGTGCGATTTCCCCGGAAAGCCGCTCAGTCAATGCCTGAAATAACAACGGAATACCGTCGCCAGTCTGTGCTGAAAGCCAGACCCGTACCGGTAGATTCTCTTCGTTGCGATCGATACGCGGAACGAAATCATCCAGCATATCAATCTTGTTCATTACCAACAGCGCAGGTATCTCATCCGCTTCGATTTCCGCCAGTACGTCATGAACCGCCTCGATGTTCTCGTCAAGACGAGGATCGGCGGCATCAACAACGTGCAACAGCAGTGAGGCTTGACGTGTTTCCTGTAATGTAGCCTTAAACGCAGCCACCAAATCGTGGGGTAACTGACGGATAAAACCTACGGTATCCGCCAGCACTGTATCACCGACATCATCCACCTCAATGCGGCGTAATGTTGGGTCCAGTGTGGCAAATAACTGATCGGCGGCATAAACGCCCGCCGATGTAATCTTGTTAAACAGCGTGGATTTACCGGCGTTGGTATAGCCCACCAGCGAAACAGTGGGAACATCGGCACGAACCCGCGACCGACGTCCTTGTTCACGCTGCTTTTCTACCCGTTCGAGACGCGACAGTATCTGAGAGATACGATTACGCAATAAACGGCGATCCGTTTCAAGCTGGGTTTCACCTGGGCCACGTAAACCGATACCGCCTTTCTGGCGTTCAAGGTGCGTCCAACCGCGAACCAGTCGGGTCGCAAGGTGACGCAGTTGTGCCAGTTCTACCTGTAATTTCCCCTCGTGAGTACGCGCACGCTGGGCAAAAATATCTAAAATCAGTCCGGTACGATCGATCACCCGGCACTCACACAAACGCTCCAGGTTACGTTCCTGAGCCGGCGTCAGCGCGTGATCAAACAGCACGACAAACGCGCCAGTTTCTTTCACTACCTGAGCAATTTCTTCGGCTTTGCCCTCCCCGACAAAATACTTGGGGTGAGGTGCCTTACGACTACCAGTAACCACCTGCAAAGATTCAATACCGGCTGAAGAAACCAGAGATTCAAACTCTAGCAGATCGTCCGTATCTCTATCTTGCGAGAAAAAAATATGAACTAATATGGCCCGTTCACCTGATTCATAACGGTCAAACAAGCGAGTAACCTCTCAAACGAGCAAAAAACACCACAGCGAAGGAGCCGAGCGATGCGTCCAGCTCTCCCGCGCCGTGGTGAATTGACAATACGCCTTATTCAGCGTCATCAGCATCCTGCGACTGTTGCTGCGCAGTCGTGTTACTACCATGATAGTTGCTACCGCCGCCTGGATTGTTGCTATGGTGAGACACTGGGCGAGAAGGAACAACTGTAGAGATGGCATGTTTATAAACCATCTGACTGACCGTGTTTTTCAACAAAATCACGAACTGATCGAAAGATTCGATCTGACCTTGCAGCTTAATACCGTTCACCAAATAAATCGAAACCGGAACACGTTCACGACGCAAAGCGTTCAAGAACGGATCTTGCAAAGATTGCCCCTTAGCCATTCTATATTTTCCTTATTTGTATGTTGTTTGTAACAAAGAACCCTATGGCTCTAAAATAACGGTGTAAAAAAACTTGCACGCTGAGACTCATCGATTGTACACAATCACCCAACCTATGCACTAACAACCTCTATTACCTCGTCCAGTGCTTCCGTCGGTTTTTCGCTATCCAACCAGCAGACATCATCCCAACCGCGCAGCCAGGTCATTTGCCGTTTCGCTAACTGACGCGTCGCACAAATGCCTCGATAAACCATCTCATCGTAATCAATTTCACCGGATAAATATGACCACATCTGGCGGTAACCAACACAACGAATAGAGGGCATATTCGTATGAAGATCCTGCCGGGCAAACAATATCCGGGCTTCTTTCTCAAAACCCGCTGCCAACATCTGATGAAAACGCTGTTCAATTCGCTGATGCAACAATTCACGCGTCGCCGGGGCGATAGCAAACTGATGAACCTGATAGGGCAGTGCATCGCCAGACGTTTTTGTCAGCTCAGTTAAAGTGTTACCTGAAACGAAAAAAACTTCCAGTGCTCGCGAGAGTCTCTGCGGATCATTTGGATGAATCCGAATTGCCGCTACCGGGTCGATCTCACTAAGTTGCCGATGCATTGCTTCCCAACCGACTTCTTTTGCCTGCTCTTCAATGCGCTGACGCACCGCAGCATCGGCTGACGGCAGAGGAGAAAGCCCCTCCAGCAGCGTCTTGAAATACAGCATCGTCCCCCCGACCAGAAGGGGAATGCGCCCGGCGGCGATAATCTCCGCCATCTCGCGTAGCGCATCGCGGCGAAAATCAGCCGCAGAATAGGATTCAGCCGGATCGAGAATATCAATTAACCGATGCGGTGCCTGCGCCAGTTCTTCTGCGCTTGGCTTCGCCGTCCCGATATCCATACCTTTATAGATGAGGGCGGAATCAACGCTAATCAACTCCACTGGCAAATATTCTCGTAACGCCATTGCCAATGCCGTTTTTCCTGACGCAGTCGGCCCCATAATGAAAATAGCGGGCGGCAACGACGTTTTTTCTACATCACTCATGCTTTAACGCCTTGATGGCATCCTGGATGTCCATCATAAATAAAAGTTCAGACGGTGGCGCTTTCGCCAGTTGCGGACAAAGCCGTTCGACATCCGCCAGTAATTGTATAGCCTGAGAATGGCTCCAGTTATCCTGCTCGCTCTGCAATCGCGTTGCCATCCACGATGCTAACGCGCCAGACTCCACCTGCTGTGACTCAACCGTCTGATTGTCGGCCAGATAGCCTATCAGTTCAGAGATCAAGTTTTGTAAATTTTGTTGGCGCAATGGTAAAGGTACAGCACGCAACGTGGCACGCTGTGACTCAACCAATACATCAATACCAAAATGCGTCAGCAAAGCATGATGGGTAGACAACACGTTCAGTTCGGATTTGCTTAGCGTCAGCCGCTGAGGAATCAGTAACGGCTGTGCCCGTAGCCCCTCTTCAGACGGCGTTAATTGCACGACCTTCAGATAACGCTCAGCAACGGAAAGCGACAGCATCGCCAATCCTTTATGGTACTCCAACAGCGCATAGCACGGCGGATATACCGTCAGCACTCGGCCAAAACCGCTCGATTGACTTTCCAACGGGGACTCAACGGGCGCACGTTGCCTATTATTGTTGGCGGTGGTGTCCGCTGCGGTTCGCGTCAATGAGGCATCATGCAATATCGCAGGGGAGGCAGCGGTATCTGCCGAGGCAATAGTCGGCGGCTCGTCAGACGATGGTAGGCTATCTGTCGGTTGCAGCAGTGCCTTATACAGCTCGCCCTGCTTTCTCTGATACGGATTCTCCGGCTGATAGCCAGAATAGGCAGCTTCTCGCGCCTGACCAGAATGACCCGTACGCGGCGTTTTCTCCCCAGCCGAAGATGGCTTTTCAGTACGCGATGGCTGGGCAAAGTGGTTTTCACCAGCGGCGGAACGGTTCTCCTGCTGCCACTGTACAGGCTTCCCGGTTTCCGGCTCTGTCATGCCAAGCCCCGGCGCGGATGCCTGCTGTAGCACGGACATCACGGCCTGATAGATAAAGTCATGCACCAGACGAGCCTGATGGAACCGTACCTCATGCTTGGCAGGATGAACGTTGACATCAACCTGATGCGGATCGATCTCCAGATACAGCACATAAGCGGGCTGCTGATCGTCACTAAGCTGGTCTTGATAAGCCTGCCGGATAGCATGATTAATCAATCGATCGCGCATCATGCGCTGGTTTACGTAGCAATACTGCATGTCAGGCAGTTGCTTGGCACCAACCGGATCGGCAACCCAGCCATGAATAGTGAGATCGCCATGCTGCCATGACACCGCCAATGCATGTTGCAGGAACGTCGCACCGCAGATGTTGCCCAACCGACGTTCATACTGGCTTTTATCCGGTGCCGCTCGATACTGCCGCATCAGCTTACCGTTATGATGCAGCGTGATGGCAACATCAAAACGTGCCAGCGCAATGCGGCGCACCACCTCATCAATATGGGTAAATTCGGTTTTCTCGGTGCGCATAAATTTGCGGCGAGCGGGCGTGTTATAAAACAGATCCAGCACTTCCAGCGTGGTGCCTACAGGGTGGGCAGCAGGTTTAACCGTTACCGCCATATCGCGCCCTTCGGCATAGGCCTGCCAGGCCTCGGACTGTTCAGCAGTGCGTGATGTTAGGGTTAAACGGGAGACGGAGCTGATACTCGCCAGCGCTTCGCCGCGAAACCCCATGCTGACAATCGCTTCCAGATCGTCGAGCGTCGCGATTTTACTGGTCGCATGACGGGCAAGCGCTAACGTTAACTCATCCTTTCCGATGCCTGAACCATTGTCACGGATACGAATCAGCTTCGCACCACCGCGTTCAATGTCGATATCAATCCGAGTCGCCCCTGCATCCAGACTGTTTTCCACCAGTTCCTTCACGACCGAAGCCGGACGTTCAACCACTTCCCCGGCAGCAATCTGGTTAGCCAACTGCGGTGGCAACACCTGAATCGGCATGGCGTATTCCTCTTACTATCCTCAATCTATCGACATCGTCAGCATGAAGAATCAGGCGGACGGTATAATCAGCGTTTGCCCCAGCTGTACCGAACCGGAACGCAGATTATTTGCCTGTTGAATATCTTTCATGCTGACACCGTAACGGGCAGCGATCGCACTCAGGCTATCACCCTTTACGACCTTATGCCTCACCGGCGCTGCTTTTTTGGGCGCTGGCGTTGACGCCGTCTGTTTCGTTCCGGTAGCCGGAATATTCAGGCGCTGCCCAACCCAGACGATATCCTTGTTCAGCTTATTCACGTCACGCATTGCCGCGAGGCTGACACCATAACGCCGTGCAATCGAAGAAAGTGTTTCGCCACGCGCAACAGTATGACGCGTGCTGCCCGCACTCGCTTTTGCCGTACTGACGTTATCGCTCGACGTTGTTGTATTACTTGCCGCCGACTGTAGTGGGCGGCTTTCCTGCTTTGGGAGGGATTGCATCGGATGCGTCTGGAAGTAACTTCTCAGCCCCTGATAAATCGCATTGGCGATTTTTTCCTGATAATCGTTGCTTCCTAACAGCCGCTCTTCCGAGAGATTAGTGATAAACCCGGTTTCCACCAGCAGAGAAGGAATATCCGGTGAGCGCAACACACCCAGGCTGGCATGCTCTGGCCGCCGTTTATGCAAACCTCCAACACGCTGGAGCTCACGCAGCACCTTGGTCGCCACGTCATACCCAACGCGCTGGGAGTGGCCAAATTGCAGATCCAGCACCGCCTGACTGAGGTAAGGATCGGCACCGCTGTTCGCCAGCAAATCGCCCGCGCCGCCCAATAATTCAGACTGTTTCTCGTGCTGTTCCAGCCAGTTAGCCATTTCACTATTCGCACGGCGGTTGGATAGCACCCAGACCGAAGCACCTTTAGCATTGCGGTTCGGCGCAGCATCGGCGTGGATCGACACTAACAGGTTCGCGCCCTGCTTACGCGCCACGTCCGAACGCCCCATGACGGAGATAAAGTAATCGCCGTCGCGCGTTAATACCCCTTTAAATGCCGGATCGTTATTCAGCAAAGCTTGTAGCTTACGGGCAATAGAAATGGTGACATTTTTCTCCCGCAGCCCGTTCGTGCCAATCGCGCCAGGATCTTGTCCACCGTGACCGGCATCAATCGCTACAACAACGCGTTCATTTCCCTGCCGGGCTGGCGACGGCGAACCGCCGCTCACGACGACCGTCGGCTTGTTGGTAAACGGATTCTTTGCGGGTTCTGCCGGCGCACGATTTTGCTGCCGTGAAACAGGGGGCGTTGGGGCTTGTGCCGTTTTCGCGTTGTCACCCGTGATGGTGAAGACGACAACGTAACCCGAACCTTCTTTTTGCGTCACCGCCCGCGTTTTGGCCGCCTGCGTTAAATCCAGCACCAAACGCAGGCTTTGTGCATCCTGTGCATTGCTGGTTCGCACGCGCTTAATCAGATTTTGCCCGCTGAAATCTAACGGCAGCCCCTGAATGACGCCGCTCTGGCGAATATCGATAACCACTCTGGCAGGGTTGCTGAGCGGGAAAAAGGCATAAATCGGCTGGCCGCTAAAGCTTAATCGCACTGTGGCTTGGCCTGACGCGTTATCCACCTTGATATCCGACAGATTGGCGGCCAACGCCGATCCCGCAAGCAATAGCCATACGCCGATGAACAGCGTAACCATACGACTCATCATGATTCTGTTGTTCCTGGCTGAAGAGAAAAACGGTGTAACATCGCGTCTCCCGTAGCAGAGACAGCGGACAGTTCAGCCTGTCGGCCCTCATCCTGATAGCGCAAATGCAGCTCGATATCCGCGTCGGGCAGCACGCCAGCGCCCTGCTGCGGCCACTCAATCAGGCAAATAGCATCCTGCGTCAGGTAATCCCGAATCCCCATAAACTCCAACTCTTCCGGGTCGGCCAGTCGATAGAGATCAAAGTGGTAAACAGCCAGTGGAGACAACGCATAAGGTTCCACCAACGTATAAGTAGGACTTTTGACATTGCCCTGGTGACCGCGCGCCTGTAGGAAGCCGCGACTAAACGTCGTTTTCCCCGCGCCGAGATCGCCATAAAGATGGATAACACAAGCGCCGTCACAGGCTTTCGCCAGTGCAGTGCCTAATGAAATGGTTGCTGCCTCATCAGGCAGAAGTAAGACTATTTTTTTCATTCTATTGTTCTAAAAACATAAGTTCTAAAAACATCGGCGCTAAAAAAACACCCGATCAGGATTCACATATCGGAACAGCACGGGCAGTAAATCGGTTGCCAGCATACCCCGGGTACCACGTTGCGCTGCCAGCCAGTCGGCCGCCGCACCATGTACGACACACCCTGCACAAGCAGCATCATACAGCGAGAGCTTTTGTGCCAGCAAACCACCGACAATACCCGATAGCACATCCCCCATTCCCCCCGTCGCCATGCCGGGGTTTCCCACATCAGCAATAGCAACCTCTCCTTGCTGGCTGGCAATCACCGTTCCCGCACCTTTTAATACGACAACACCGCCATAGCGTTTTACCAGCTTTGTCGCCGCAAGTAAGCGATCACTTTCAATATCAGATACGCGGCAATTCAGTAAACGTGCCGCCTCGCCGGGGTGAGGTGTCAGCACGCGATTCTGCCGCTTATGCGGATTGATTGCCAGTAGGTTAAGTGCATCCGCGTCCCATAACATGGGTTTGTTACAATTTTCTGTCAGACGCAGCGCGTTTTTACCCCATTCATCTTGTCCTAAACCGGGTCCAATCACCACGACATCGGCCCATTCCACCCCCTGTCGCAGCGTATCTGTCGTCAATTCTTGCACCATCAGCTCAGGTCGAGCCGTCAGAAACGCGGATTGATATTGTTTGTGAGTAAGTACTCGCACTAAGCCTGCGCCGCTGTGTAAGGCCGCATCGGCAGCCATCAGTGCCGCACCGCCTAAACCCGCGTTGCCGCCGACCACCAACAGCCTGCCGTTATCCCCTTTATGTTGTCCGGCGGGACGAGGCGCCAGCCATTCGGGAAGCTGTGCCGCCGTCAGCCGCCGGATCGGCGCAGTTTGGTCACCCAACCACGTCTGCAATCCTAGCGAGTGATAATGCAATAATCCTACCTGCTCACGCGCGCGGCCAGTCAGTAACCCCGGCTTCAGCGCGATAAACGCCACCGTCTGTGCCGCACAGATCGCAACACCAGCACAGGCACCCGTTTCGGCATCTAAGCCAGAGGGAATATCGAGTGAAACAATAGGGGCGGGATAGGCATTCGCCTGCGTAATTAACGCCGCATAGGGTGCACGCGGGGCAGCAGAAAGTCCGGTTCCCAGTAGAGCATCCACAATGAGATCGATCCCGTCAGGCCACGACGTGTCACCCCCCAGCGCACAAACCTCTTCAATATGACCGCCCTGCTCCAGCCAGCGCTGCCGAGCAAGACGGGCGTCATCAGGCAGCAATTTGTCACTGATGCAGGCAACAACATCCACCTCAATGCCCGCCGCCAGCGCTAAACTGGCGACCACATAGCCATCGCCACCGTTATTGCCGTGCCCAGCCAGCACTCGCCAGCGTCGGGCAGAGGGATAACATTGTCGAGCCACCTGAAATGCGGCGTCTCCCGCACGCTGCATCAACTCCCACAATGAAAGCCCTGATTCACGGGCTGCACCAGCCTCTTCACGGCGTACCCACTCGGCGTAAAACACCGAGTCGGGTAACTCATCCTCTCGCTTCCAAACGTGACCCGTCATTCTTTGCTCTTGGTCTTCATTACAATGACTTAAAATTAGCAAGCAACCTAAACCACCGCCAGCATTCCGCGCTTCTCGGCAGGCATCGGCTACACCGCGCGGATATGGTAATATCACCACGTCTTGTTTATTTCTGTGGCCCATCATGTCATACCCCTACGATCTCAACGAATTAGCGCAACACATCAAACAATGGGGACAGGCATTGGGATTCCAGCAGGTCGGCATCTGCGACACCGATTTGTCCGCAGAAGAGCCTCGACTTCAGGATTGGCTGGATAAGCAATACCACGGGGAAATGGACTGGATGGCACGCCACGGTATGCTGCGGGCACGGCCGCATGAGCTGTTGCCCGGTACGCTGCGCGTCATTAGCGTTCGTATGAATTATCTTCCCGCCAAAGCCGCGTTTGCCAGTACTTTAAAGAATCCAGAACTCGGCTACGTCAGCCGTTATGCACTAGGCCGTGATTACCACAAGCTGTTACGCCAGCGTTTAAAGAAGCTTGGCGATCAGATTCAGGAATACTGTGGTGAATTGAATTTTCGCCCATTCGTCGATTCCGCTCCCATTATGGAGCGCCCTTTGGCTGCGAAAGCCGGGCTTGGCTGGGTTGGTAAACACTCACTAATTTTAAACAGAGAAGCGGGGTCCTGGTTCTTTCTTGGTGAACTGCTGATCGATCTGCCTCTCCCCGTCGATCGGCCACAAGAAGAACAGTGCGGTCGCTGTGTCGCCTGTATGACCACCTGCCCAACTGGCGCGATTGTTGCCCCTTACACCGTTGATGCCCGCCGCTGCATTTCCTATCTAACCATCGAATTGGAAGGCCCGATACCTGAAGAATTCCGTCCACTGATGGGCAATCGCATCTATGGCTGCGACGACTGTCAGCTTATTTGCCCGTGGAATCGCTTTTCACAACTTACCGACGAGACTGATTTCAGCCCGCGTGCCGCGCTGCACACACCGGAGCTGCTGGCGCTATTCGGCTGGAATGAAGAGAAATTTCTACGAATTACGGAAGGATCGCCGATCCGGCGTATCGGTCATCTCCGCTGGCTACGCAATATTGCCGTCGCCCTGGGGAATGCTCCCTATCAGGATAATATCGTATTAGCACTACAAACCCGCCTAGGTGAAAGCGAACTGTTGGATGAACATATTCACTGGGCGATTCGGCAGCAGCTAGCACGCCGCGCATCATTGGAAATTGACGTCCAATCCACACAGAAAAAACGACTCATCCGTGCAGTGGAGAAAGGATTACCGCGCGATGCATGAGCGGCTAAAACCGTTGCCATCAGTTTGCCGTATGCGCTGTGGATAAATAAAAAAAATCGTTGCCAATCAACTGTCACAAAAAGTACAAGCGATAGTTATAGCGTTTTATAAGTAAATTTTATGAATAAATATCAATAGGATACTCTATTGTATTTTATCAAAAATATAGTGGGGTTAATAAATAACCAACAGACAGTCTGTGGATAAGTCTGTTAAGAAGAATATGATTTTTTGTATTAACTGATAAAAAACGATGTGAATTGAGGTAACGCTAGCGCCCTAAATACGATGCTGTGAAAACAGCAAAAAACAGCTCACAACACAGAGCGGCCAGCATTATGAATTTCTTATTGTCCCTTGGCAAGGGCTGAGATCTAATTTTTACGATCGAAATGACGGCAACGCCTCTTTTATGAGACATCGCCGAGCAAAAAGTTAAGATTTTTGTCAGAGTAATAGGAGGGGGGCGAATTTCCCCCTCTCCCACAGGCCGATATTACGCCCGCGTTCTGATCAGGTAATCAAAGGCGCTCAAGGACGCTTTTGCACCTTCACCCGTCGCGATGATGATCTGCTTGTACGGCACCGTCGTACAGTCACCGGCAGCAAAGACCCCTTTCACACTGGTTTCACACTTGGCATCGATCTCAATTTCACCAATACGGTTTCTGGCAACCGTACCCTCAAGCCAGTGGGTGTTAGGCAGCAGACCAATCTGTACGAAGATCCCTTCCAGGGTTAAATCATGCACCGTATCGGTAACACGATCTTTGTAACTCAGCCCCGTCACCTTCTGCCCATCGCCTTTCACTTCTGTAGTTTGCGCATTCAGAATGATGTCAACGTTCGGCAGGCTACGTACCTTTTCCTGCAATACAGAATCCGCTTTCAGCTCCGGTGCAAATTCAAGCAGTGTGACGTGTTTCACCACGCCAGCCAAATCGATAGCCGCTTCTACACCAGAGTTTCCACCGCCAATCACCGCAACGTGCTTGCCTTTAAACAGCGGGCCATCGCAGTGCGGGCAATACGTTACACCGCGCGTCCGGTACTGATCTTCACCGGGCACATTCATGTTTCTCCAACGTGCGCCAGTCGCAATAATCACGCTACGCGCTTTCAGCGTTGCTCCGGATACGGTAATCACCTGATGCGGTTTACCCGGTTCTCCGCCAGGAATTAAGGCTTCTGCACTCTGTGCGTCGATCACATCAACATCGTAGTCATCAACATGGCTCTTGAGCGCCGTCGCCAGTTTGGCACCTTCCGTTTTCGGCACGGAAATGTAGTTTTCGATATCGACGGTATCCAGTACCTGACCGCCAAAGCGTTCACCAACCAAACCGGTGCGGATGCCTTTACGCGCCGAGTAGACTGCCGCTGCCGCCCCTGCCGGGCCGCTGCCGATGATTAACACATCATAGACGTCACGCTGGTTCAACTGCTCAACCTGTTTAGCGCCTGCGCCGGTATCGATTTTAGTCACAATCTCAGCAAGGCTTGTCCGCCCCTGGCTGAAATGTTCACCGTTCAGGAAAACGGTGGGAACGCCCATGACGTTACGGTTTTGGATCTCATCCTGAAACACGCCGCCGTCTATCGCGGTATGGGTGATCTTCGGGTTCAACACCGCCATTAAATTCAGCGCCTGCACCACGTCCGGGCAGTTATGGCAGGACAGCGAGTAATACGTTTCAAAGTGGAACGAACCGTCAAGATTGCGGATTTGATCGAGTAATTCTTTCGCTTCTTTCGACGGATGTCCGCCCACCTGTAATAACGCCAGGATCAGGGAAGTAAATTCGTGTCCCATCGGGGCACCGGCGAAACGTGGGCCGCTTTGTGAACCCGGGTTGGTAATCAGGAATGAAGGCTTACGGACGGATAGATCATTCTTTTCAATAAAGCTGACCTGATTGGACAGCTCGGCGATATCGGTCAGCAAGGTTCTAACTTCTGCAGATTTAGCGGAATCATCCAGAGTCGCAATTAACTCAACAGGTTTGGTTAATTTTTCCAGATAGGCTTTCAACTGGACTTTCATCGTATTGTCGAGCATCGGTCGTCCTTAATGAGGTAAATAGGTACAAAGGCAAAATAGTACGAAGCGTTGGCCCGAAAAGGAGCCGGGCCAGAAAAATCGGGTGCAGCGCACCCGAAAAACAGCCATATTTTCCGTGGTGTCAGCTTAGATTTTGCCAACCAGATCCAGAGACGGGGCCAGCGTGGCTTCGCCTTCTTTCCATTTAGCTGGACATACTTCGCCAGGGTGAGATGCAACGTACTGAGCGGCTTTGACTTTGCGCAGCAGGTCAGAGGCATCGCGGCCAATACCTTCAGCCGTGATTTCTACTGCCTGGATGATGCCCTGTGGGTCAACGATGAACGTACCGCGGTCAGCCAGACCTTCTGCTTCACGCATGTTTTCAAAATTACGCGTCAACTGACCAGTTGGGTCACCAATCATGGTGTATTTGATTTTGCCAATCGTTTCAGAGCTGCTGTGCCACGCTTTGTGCGTGAAGTGGGTGTCGGTGGAAACAGAGTAGATTTCCACGCCACGCTGTTGGAATTCGTCGTAGTAGTCAGCGACATCACCCAGTTCGGTCGGGCAGACAAACGTAAAGTCGGCCGGATAGAAGAAGAATACGCTCCATTTTCCTTCGATATTCTTCTCCGTCACTTCAATGAATTGACCGTCTTTGAAAGCCATGTTTTTGAATGGTTTAACTTGGGTATTAATTACTGACATCACGTTATCCTCATGTGTTTTTGCATGTGGCTAAAGTACAGAAACGTGATCGTTATCACCAATTCGTTGTCTTTATCGAATCAATAAGTAATACCTAACGTAGCGTGAAATCAGGGATACATGATCTCCATGTTCTTTTCACCAATCCTGATCGTCTTGAAGCGTGGCGCAACGGCCTCAATTTTTCCCTCCTTCACCAGTTCGATCAGGTGTTCCGTCTCCATCACGCCATACATACTGGCTGCAATCTGCCATTGTCCCTTTCCATCACGAACAAGAATCTTCCCACCACTCCCCCATCCTTCTCTGGGAAAAATGAGCACTTCGTTATGGTCATCACCTGTCAAATCAATAGCAAAGAGCACACACGCGGCTTCCCGGCATTGATTACCCAAATTATCCTTCTGCAACATGCCTTCGACGCCCTCTTCCAACGGGCCAACCCATTCGACCTGAACAGGACGGACTTTTGCTGGCTTCCCCTGCAAGCGGTCGCGCAGCGCCTGACGTCCTGCCGCATCCAATATTCGGTCTTGCTGCAATTCTTCAGCCAGCCAGTTGAATTGCTGTCTCCCTGCCATCCCTAACTCATCACGCAACGCCCATAGATCGAACTTATCGATCGGTGTTTTCCCGCTCATCAGGCGCTGAACCTGATTTCTCGCACTAAAGGCTTCTGGGCTGAGCAGCGGTGTATGCAGCAATACCATCAGTACGCAGGTCACAGCCGCGAGCAGCGGATTGCTCGTGCGTAAATGACCTAACCAGACGCCAGAACGTCGGATGACAGCCCATAGCATGGCTAGGCTGTAAAGCATGGCGATCGCTACGACAAAGAGTGACTGAAAACGGAAAGGAGTCAGGCCGTATTGTTCGATGCGCAGCCAGCTGGAGTAGCCCGCCAATGCGATCAAAATCGGTAGGCACAGCACGCTGGCGCTAACCAGCCCGCGTAAAACTGCCGGATAAATACGCCCTTCGCTATCATCTTGAGATGCGCAGTTAATCAAAAAGAGGTTCACGCCCATCAGACATAGAAGAATGAGGGTGGAACGACCCGTATTCCATATCGGTTCCAACCCACTAAAAGGCAGCGTCAAGGTGAAAATCACCGTGATCAACGCACTACACGGCAGCAGAAAACGACACGCCGATAGCAAGATCCCCCGCAGTAGTCCAACTACCGCTTCTTTGGTCATTCCGATGTACATACCAATAGAAAACACGACCGGTAAGAACAGCATATAGAACCGATAATGACCGAGTACTTTATTAACCTGCGAGAAACCCAACATGTTGAACAACATGCCGCACAATACGAGCAGCAGCACGGCCACCAGAACGACTAGCCAGGCCAACAGCACGGTAAAAATATGGCTCCAGGCGTGTTTGCAGAGAGCGTCATAAGACGGCCATCTTCCTTCACGGGTTGACCAGCAGCGAATAAAAGTACAGCAGATATAACCGAGAAGGATGCCGCACAGCACCCAAGAACCAGACAGACGATCTCGTCCACTGTCATAGAAAACCCAACCGCTGATCGCCGTCATCAGCACAGTCAGCACGCCGATCCATAGCCACGTTTTTTTCAAAAAAAGAGTACGTTCCAGCCATTGCAGGCTAATCCCGCCAACCGTCGCCATCGTTATCAACAACGTCTGAACGATGCCTTCTTTCATCTCCAGCGCCGTGACAAATAAAAGCCCCTGAAGCAGGCCAATAACCAAATAAAACCTTAACGATGGAGAACGGGCAAACATGGCAAATCCTTTTATCGAGACGAATCAATGAACGACCTACTGTAACATCGAACGTGTGTAACTTGAGTGAATAGTGTTTCTTCGACTGTTTACCGCGCCCGCCACTCTCCTGCCATTTTTAATGTTCATACCACCGTCACCGTTTAGTCATTTGCCATCGTTACACTGCCGCCGGAATTTCATAACGCATGGAAAAATAAAGGAATAATATAAATGACATCCCCAACGAAGGCTCTTTTGGCTACGGCAATAGCCTCATTAATACCGTTTAGCATCTCTGCGGCGGAAGCAGAACCCGCTTCTGCAATTGATGTTCTCTCAGGGTTTAATAAATTCTGGACTGCGGGTACAGCCTGGAATAACGGCATACCCACTACGCTTGGCGAGATCGTACTGCGACAGAATATCCAAACAGTGATTGATATCGCCCGTTCGCGCACTCAGGCGCAAGAAATATCAGCTTTTGAATTCGATGCTCAAGATGCCAATTACGCCGTCATCGCTGGTCTTGGCCCGCTAGCCAGTATCTTGAAAACGGAAACTGGCGCTTTCACAACGGTCGACGGTATTCCAGACCGCGCATACAGTAGTCGAGTAAGCGATGGCGGCAACGGACTTGGGTCTGCCGCCAGCGGGCTAGGCAAGGTCGTCGAACTCGTCAACGCCATGCGCTACCCAGCCTCCACCACGCCAGCCAAAAACAACTACAACTATCCACGTCCCTTCCGCCAAACGCTGGACGGTGAAGATCTAAGCTGGGTACTGCAACGCTCTCTCGTTGCCCGCGTGCCAGCAACGGGAAACGGTGATGGCGGTTTTCCTAGCGGACATACCAACGCAGGCTATCTCTCCGCTTTCGGTCTCGCGTACGCGGTTCCGCAGCAATATTCCGATCTGATCCTACGGGCTGGCGAGATTGGCTATAGCCGCGTCGTGACGGGTATTCACTCGCCGCTGGATGTGATAGGCGGGCGAATGCACGCGACCTATTACGCTATTCAGGACCTCATCGCCAATCCAACGCTGCGTGCAGAAGCCTACGATCAGGCACAGGCATTCTTCGCAGGGCAATGTGGTGGCACCATCACCGCATGTTATACCAGCGGCAGGAGTGCCGAGGCAGCCTACGCTCAGTATCAGATCGATAAAGCCCTATACGCTAAATACACCTTCGAAAACGCCTTCACCCCTATCGGTGACACCCGTGCCGCCGCGGTTGTTCCGCAAAACGCCGAAGTGCTGATCGAAACACGCTACCCCTACCTCACCGCAGCCCAACAGCGCGACATTCTGGCGACAACATCGAATGCATCAGGCGGCGTGATGGATAACGGCATGGGTTACGATCGTTTGAACCTCTTCAAGGCAGCAAATGGCTACGGTGCGTTCAACAGCAATGTTGCGGTAGTGATGAACGCCGCAAATGGGGGCTTATCTGCCGCCGATCTGTGGCTAAACGACATCACAGGCACAGGGTCCTTGACCAAATCAGGTAGCGGGCAGCTCACACTCGCAGGACGTAATAGCTGGAGTGGTGGTACAAGCGTATCAGACGGGACGCTGGTTGGTACTAATGGTCGGGCTTTCGGCACTGGCGCTATCATTAACAACGCAACGTTAGCTTTTGACATCAACACCGACGACACGCTCGCGAATGACATTTCAGGTAGCGGGATACTGCGCAAAGACGGTGTAGCTAAGCTGACCTATACGGGTAATGGGTCTTCCTTTACCGGTACAACGCAGGTGACAAACGGCAGATTGGCAATTAACGGCTCACTGGGCGGTTCAATCGTTGTAGCCGATGGCGCGACCGTTTCGGGTAGCGGTACGATAGGCAGTCTGACCGTCGCCAGTGGCAGTACGCTGGCACCCGGTAACTCGATTGGCACACTAAGAGTGAACGGCGACCTAACGTTAACCAACGGGGCTATTTATGAAGTTGAAGTCAATCCAGAGACGACCGAAAGCGATCTGATCGCCGTGACAGGCACGGCTACACTGGGCGATGCTTCCGTGCTGCACGTCGGCCAGAATGGGGATTATCGCATTGCTTCAACCTATACCATTCTGACCGCAGACAATGGCATATCTGGCACCTTCGGCGCGGTAACGAGTCGTTACGCCTTCCTCGATGCCAATCTGGGTTACACCGCTAATGCGGTAACGATGCAGCTCGCACGTAATGACATCACATTTGCATCGGTCGCTACCACGGCCAATCAGTCAGCCGCCGCCAATGCAGTAGAGTCCTTAGGGACAGGCAATGCCGTTTATAACGCAGTCGCAATGCTCGATCGAGGCGCACCACAGAACGCCTTTGACGCGTTATCGGGTGAAGGCTATGCCTCGCTGGCTGGTGCCATGACACGCGGTGCATTGACGGTCAGCGATACGGTTACAGAACACGCCCGTACCACGCATGATGATAACGTCTGGCTCAATGTTTATGGCGGTCGCCATGATGCAAATGGCGCTAACGGCACGGCTGATACTGACTATCGCAGCAATGGTTTTCTGCTCGGCATTGACGGTGCGCTGTCCGACAACATGACGCTCGGCATTTTCGCCGGAGCCGACAAGGGAGATGTTGACGTAAATGGACGTCGTTTCTCCGCAGATGTCGACAACTACCAGTTAGGTGCTTATGCCAATTACACGTATAACCGGTTGGGATTGACCTTCGGTACGGTCGGAAGCTGGGGCGATATAGCGGCGCAGCGCGACGTCACCGTCGGTTCCCTGAATGAGAAGTTGTCAGCGGATCTGGATGCCCGCACTCTCCAGGTATTTGGAGAAGCACGTATGAAATTCGATGCTAACGTGGTTACTGTAGAACCTTTCGCCAGATTAGCGCACGTCGCCAGTAAAATGGGCAGCTTCAGCGAAGCGGGCGGTGCTGCCGCATTAGGCGGAGAAGCGCTCAAAATGGATACCACCTTTTCTACCCTCGGCGTACGTCTGGAACGCAGCTTCGGCACGCAAGCACGCGCATGGACAGTGAATGGCAGCGTCGGCTGGAGACATGCTTTTGGCGACATCGCCCCTACGGCACGCCTGCACTTCATTGGTGCTGATAACTATAACGTGACGGGAACGCCACTGGCTGAAAATAGCGTACGCGTTGAAGCGGGCATCGGCAAAAAACTCACTGATAATGCGAACCTGTCATTATCTTATGGCGGCCAATTCGGTGGCGGCGTTACCGATAATGCCGCTCACCTGAAACTGAATATCCGTTTCTAAAATACAATGACAACGTAAGGCGATGGAAAAGCGTTTACCGCTTTACGTCGCCTTACCATCGTCACCTCACTGTCGTTTATTTATTTGAAAAAAGGCAGATGAACGGATTACGTTAACGCTCAATTCATTCAGAATAATCGCCTCTCATTATGAGCAATAAATACGAATGAAACGATATTAAAAAATAATCACTGGAATTAAATAATAACAAGGTAATAAAAACAGTGAATTTAATATATCAACATGAACCACAAACCCACGCCAACATAACCATAAGTAATTAAAGTTATTTACATAACTTGCCGATTTTAAAAATCACCATAGGATGGTTTTCTGAATTTTATGGTTAAGGATGAAAGGCTGTAGTCTCAGATGCCGCCAAATACGTTCTGGGGAATAAAATCCCACTCTAGACGAAGAGTACAACACCAAGTCATGGTGTTTGATGCGATCGACGAGTCACTTATGCCCGTGTCACAACTTATGGCTCAGATGTTGAAATCACAATGAGATAGACCACTCAGATGAAGCATTACATGAGTAAATCGGATATCAGCCTGCTACCTGGAAAACTGACGATGATTAATCTAAATAACCTCCCCACCACCAAAAACATTGATATTCGAGACTCAGTGAAAACCCACTCATCTGCGGCAACAGGTGACACATCAAATAAAACGGCATCACCTGTGCTATCAACTGAATCAACAATAAAAGATAAAAGCAGCGTATCGTCACTGGCACGCCAGTTGAGTGCTGCCGCAGCACGCGCAGAAGCAAGGGATGCCAGTCATAGCCGTAGCGAACTGGCGTCGTATGCACAGTCTGTTATTCAGGAGTTGGCTGGCGTCAGTTACATAAACAGCCACAAAACACATGCTGAAGAATTACCCGCCACTGACGATCCCGAATTGCTCGCTCGTGCCAAACAGGCTAACGATTTCGCGAATGGCCACGGTACAAACCCCTTTAAAGGGCTATCCCGCGATCAGCTCGCGCTTATTACTTATGACGACAGCAAGACCTTTACCGTCAACGAGCGCAGGGCGGCATTACTCGAGTCGAGTGAACAGGGAAGTGCCTGGAGCCATTGGGTCGTGGCACAGAGCAAACAAGAATGGAACGCGGGGGAGTTTAAACAAACAGAATTCTTCAAGCTCGTCCTGAAACACCATGAAAGCTTACCGCTCATCGAACAGGTACAGGCTCCCGCCAACTACGAATCTCGGCTCAATCATCTGATAGCAATGGATTACAATTTTGTAACCGGTGAGCCAGGAAAAAATGCGCATCCGCTGAACAGTCTGTTCGATTTGCTTTTACCGCGTAATGTCCAGATAGGAAGTCATATCACCACGACGGGAAAGGCTGAATAAGCCGAATAAACAGTCCCATAGTCGTCAATTTTCGAGGAGGGTGTTCAGGGGGAAACCAATAGCAAGCATGTGCTAATTTCCTGAACACCCACTTCCGGCTCAAAAAATAGCAACCGCCATACTCACAATTACCGTTTCTGGTGCCATCAACACGCTTACGGTGATAATTAAGGGAGTTGCACTTCACCAGCTTCCAGGCCAGAGATTTCTACGCCCTGCGTCACGGTTTTCCCCAGCGTTACGTTGGTTTTCTTTGGTGATGCATCGGCAGTCTGGCGATAAATGACATAGGTATCGCCATGCTCATCGGTATGCACGGCCTGTGCAGGCACAGCGATACCTTGCTCATTACGATAGACAATAATAGCCAGCCGTGCGCTCATTCCCAGTCGAATATTTTGCTTTAAGTCTGCCAACGGTGTATCAAGCGACACCACCACATCATAGTAAGCACCGCTGCCTGATATATCAGCAGCATCGGCCTGCATATCAATCGAAGCAATCTTGCCTGCCAGCGTCTGCCCGGCAAAGCCATCCCCGGTCACGTTAACTGCCATCCCCTCTTGTAACTGATGCAGGTCCGTTTCTTCTACCCGGGTTGCCACCTGAAAACGGTCCTGAGCAATAACACCAAACAGCGGTGTCCCTTGACTGACGAGTAAGCCAGGTTGGATGACCACAGGTTTGCCGTTATCCGGCATAGCGGGCCGTACCACAAAACCGCTGAACGGTGCCTTGACGTTCTGCCGTTCAACCTGAGTCGCCAACGCCTGATAACGAACCTGTGCATTGGTCAGTTCCATCTCCGCTATTTTGCGATCCTCACCGTTCGCACGTGCTAACACCGTTCGATACTCCTCTTGCGCCGCGATAACATCCTGCTCCTGAGTACGAATCTGCTGCTTTAACGTATCCACTTCCATTCGCGCAACAATGCCACGCTCGAACAGCGCCTGTGTATCCCGAAGATTGGCCTGCGTGTTGCTAAACGTTGACTGGGCTGAATTTACCGCACGCCGCGCCCGCGATACCTCAGAGCTTTGCTCCCACTGCTTGAGTGACTGCACCTCACGCTGTGCTTTGAGCAACTCAGCCTGCGCCTGACGGAGCTGAATCTCAATTTGTCCGGGGTCCAGTACCAGTAATGTTTGCCCTTGCTCGACGCGTTGCCCCTCACGCGCCAGTACCTCACGGATAACGCCTTCAAAAGGAGCCGCTAGCGTTGTCTGCGTCGCGGCCTGAATTCGTCCCACCAGCCCTAATTGATTTTCCAATCGCTGAGGCTGAATGGGTAGCCATTGCCCCTGAGGGACGCTTTCCTGCTCGCCCGAACGTCCAGTCAATAGCCACATAAACACACCAAGCGCCACAATCAGCGACACGACAATATAGTGACGCCGACGCAGTCGAGATAGAAAGCGATGTCTAATCATTAAGTGCAATATCCCAGCTTTGTAATGTAGTGCCCAGCGTCTCATCCAGTTCAGCCTGCGCATTAAGGTAGCTAATGAGCGCATTGAGACGGGCATTTTCCGCGTTGCGTAAATCGTTCTCGAAGCTCAACACCTGAAAGTTACTGGAACGGCCAACCGTGAGCTTTTCTCGCTCAATGTCCAGCTTACGGCGCGACAGATCTCGTGCACGTTGAGAAATCTCGAACTGCCGCCAGCGTGTCCCGATATCACGCACCGCATTGGCAACATCACGTTCAAGCTGCTGCCTAACTTCATCCAACTGAATGTACTGATTACGCACATTGACCCGCGCTTGAACCTCAGCCTGACGGGTACTCAGATCGCCAATGGGGATCTCCACCTGAACACCAACATAATTTTCCCAGGTACGTGAAGTGCTATTCTGTGCCGCACGGTCACGCACCTGACTCGCGCCGCCGACTAGCGAGACATCCCACAGGCGATCATTACGTGCAACCGCCAGACTGAGCGACGCCTGCTCGTTAGCGATAATCTGTGCAAGGTAAGCAGGCCGAGAGGCTTCAGCCTGTTTCAACGCCTGCGCAGCGTTGACATCAACGCGCTGTGCCTGCATGGATTCCGTTGCCACAATCAGCGTATTTAAATCCAACGCCAGAAGTTGCAGCAACGCAAGCCGCGCGGTATCCAGTTGGTTTCTAGCTTCCTCATACGCCAATTCCTGCGTGGCAACTTCAGCTTCGGTTTGCACAATTTCAAACTCGGCCATACGCCCTGCGGCAATCATCGCACGGTTGACGTCAACCAGTTGGCGCGCACGCGCCAGAACATCACGAGCGATTTGCAGTTGCTCCTGTGAACGTAGAAGTTCCCGATAGGCAGCGATAATCTGCGTAATAGTCTGCGAGACCGTAGATTTCAGCGTCAGACGATTGAGTTGTTCAGTCAGGCGCGCAATATGAACTGGCGCGGTAGTGACATCTTTACCTGCCCCACGAAGCAAAGGCTGAATCACCGTGATGTTGGCACCATCGTTACGCGATAACCCTGCGTTATCAGCCTGCGTGTGGCGGTAGGTCCAGCCTAGGCTGAAGCGGGTGCCATAAGGCGTGAGCAATGTCGATGTTGGCGTCAGGTTGCCCTGCCGATAGCGATCGCTTTGATTGCGATTGGAAAGATAGCTACCCGTCAGCGACAATTTGGGAGTAAAACGATCCTCCGCGACACGCAGATCAAATTTCTGCGAGATACGATCCAGATAGGCGCTGCGGATCGCGCGATTGTCACGCAAACCAAGATAAATGGCATCGCTTAGCGTGAGATCGATAGTTTGCGCATTTAGCGATACGCTAATGGTCGCCAGCCCTTGCCGCGTCGCCTGAGAAGGATTCAAAGCAGTTTCCGCGTACCCTTCATGAGCAGAAAATAAAACCAGTAAACATAGGAGAGATTTACGCATCGCGTAGCGCCTGCACAGGTTCAAGCCGAGCCGCTGTTATCGCTGGACTAAGCCCAAAAAACAGGCCAATCGCCAATGAACTGCCAATACCGAGGGGAAGTGACAATACCGAGAGTGAAAAAGCAGACCAATCGGAAAAAAAGACAAACAGCCACGCAGCCGTGACACCACACACCGCCCCGATCAGGGCTCCACAAGCGGATAGCACAACGGCCTCCAATAAAAACAGCCCCGCAATATCGCGCGGTCGCGCGCCCAACGCCATACGCACCCCGATTTCACGACGTCGTTCAGACACATTCATGACCATGACGTTCATCACCCCGACCCCACCGACCAACAGGGAAATCCCTCCCAGCCCCGCTAGCAACCATGAAAACATCCGTGATTGCTGCGCCATCCCCTCCAGCAACTGCCGTGGGATTTGCACATCGATATCCACCTTCGGCATCAGAGACACCAAATAATCCTTTAGCTGCGAGCCCGTTTGTACCAGCGTGTCGCTGCTGCTGTTACGTGCAATCACGCTGATGATTTGTGGTGTTGGCATGACACGGCGCATACCAGAGATCGGCATCAGGATAGAGTCGTCAACTGAGACGGGAACCAAAGGGTTGTTCCCCTGCGGCTGAAGGATTCCTACGATCTCAAATAAGTATCCACCCACCTGCACGCGTTCACCCAAGGCAGCCACGCCACCCTGCGATACCCATTGTTCCGCGACATTCGCCCCCAACACGATGTAAGTACTTTGTGCATCGAAATCGCTCAGGTAGCGACCTTGTGCGAGCTTTAATCCTAAGACTTCCGACAATTCAGCCCTGCTCCCCACAACCATGCCGGTAAACGAACGGCCGCGCAATCGCACCTCAGTCGCAGTAATAATGAGAGCCGTTGCCGCTTTAATATCAGGCAAATTTTGTCGCAAAACGGGGATATCCAAATCCGCAGGAACCAAACCAATAGCATGACTCCCCACCCGATTCTGTACGGCCGCGACCAGCAGGTCGCTGCCCATGCCTTTGAATACCCCCATGGCTTCGGCTTCCGCGTTGTGCCCGATGTTAAGTAACGCAACGACAGAACCGCACCCTACCGCGATCCCCAGCAGGGCCAAAACGGCGCGCCGCCCTAGAAGAATGAGACTGTTCAATGGCTCAAGCAGACGCTGTTGCAGCGAAGGACCATAGTGAGATTGTCGGGTCTGACACGCTTGCATTCGTAAACGACGGTCAGACATGCTTCACCTCATGGATTCGACCGTCCCGCACATGAATGCACCGAGCCATACGACAAGCGATACCTTCATCATGTGTCACCATCACTAACGTCGTCCCTTGTTCGCGGTTCAATGCCAGCAATAGCGTGATGATGTCATCAGCCGTTTGGCTATCAAGGTTGCCGGTCGGTTCATCTGCGAGAAGAAGTGCTGGCTCACCAACCAGTGCGCGCGCAATAGCTACCCGCTGGCGTTGACCACCAGATAAATCAGCAGGGCGATGATGGGTTCGCTCGGCCAAACCAACGCGCGCCAGCTGTATTTGCGCGGCTTGTCGAGCAGCCTGCCGAGACATTCCACGATAGATCAAAGGCAGTGCGACGTTATCCAACGCGTCCAGACGCGGCAGCAAATTAAAACTTTGGAAGACGAAACCAATGACCTGATTGCGCATGATGGCACGTTCATCAGCACTTGCCTTGGTCATATCTTGCCCAGCAAGCAGTAAACGCCCAGAAACGGGCTGATCGAGTAAACCGATGATATTGAGCAAAGTGCTTTTGCCAGAACCCGATGCGCCAACAATAGCGCAGCTTTGTCCGGCAGAAATGGATAGATAAATATCATGCAATACCGATTGAGAAGAAGCACCGGTACTGTAGGTGTGTGAAATAGCTTGTAAACAGATCAGGTCCGTTATTCTTGCATCAGACATCCTTGCCTCTTTGCCGATCCCCTAGAGCATCACATGAATCGGATTATCCTACTGTTTATGCTTTAGGAAAAGCCAAACTCTCCGTCATACGATCCAGAAATGCTTGCAAGTTCTTTACGCTCTGAGGTAAGCCACCGCTTTCCGAAGCTTGAATCTGAGACAATAGCTGCGCATCGTATCCTTTCGGCAATTGTGCTTCTTCAATTGCTGGTAAGGATTTGTAATGCTTCAGAATCTCTGACAATGTATCAGAAGAGACTTGTCCAGTACGGTTATACTCCTCATCCATTTTGGCGATCGCTGCACGCTTCCACTGCTGCTCTTGATCATAAGACTCCATCCAGGCCGCACGTCTTTCATTGACGGTGAAATCACCACTTTCATCGTAGGCGATCAACGCTAACTGCTCGCGGGACATCCCCCTGAACGGATTTGCACCATCACCATTCACGAAACGGGTCGCTTGTTTGGCCCTAGCTAATAACTCGGGGTCTTCTGTTTTAGGCACTTCGGCATCATGAGCGACTTTGTTCATATCATAGCTCGCGCCTAACAGCTTCTCAGTGACCGATCTGGCGATCGCCCCTAAACCATCACGATCGGTTCCTGCATCTCGGGCGACAGCCCGAACAGCAGCGTCGCTTAACTGACGAGCGAGTGCGGATACCTGAGTACTCTCATTGTTCGTCGCTGTTGCATTATTCTCTTGAGCCGATGCTATAGCCTTTTCATCAACAGCGCTTTTTCCAACCGTATTGGCCGGCATATAACGGCTGGATACCGCATCAAGTGAATTTATTTTTTCCATAATCTGCCCCTATTTAAAAGCAGCGATGCAATGACATTGAGCGAACCGCGGTGCTATACCAGCAAAGCTGAGCGAGTCAAAAAAGGGACGTCAATGATGCATGACGTCCCCATGACATACATAACAATAGCGCTAGCGATGCGTTTTATACAAAAAAGCGACCTCTCGCCTCTATCAGCAAAAATACATCGCCTACTTATTATTTCATTGTGAATTCAACATTCCACGCATATGTGGATAAGCTCTGTGAAGTAATCGTTGCAGTACAGACAGCCCCACCGCTCCCCTCCGCTGATTTATTCCATTTTGGCGCCTTTTTAGGGCCGCCAGGATTAAAAAGGCCGCCAGGAATGATGGTATTTACGAAGGTAGTACCGAATACGCACGTTTTACTGCCCATGGTATAACGAACAATTGCGGCATTAGCATCAGGGCTGATGACATTCTGAACCCGATAAATATCAGATCCCTTCGCAAGAACAGTCGTAGCGGGTTTGGGGCTGGCGCTGGCGTTAGTACTGACTTCATTGTTAGTAATAACTTTGTATGTCGCGGTTTCGTTGCCCAAATTTTTGAAAGTCACAGTCACTGGAGGCCCAGCATAAGCCGCTCCAGCAGCAAACATAGAAGTCACAATACTAGCCAGAAGCACCTTTTTAAAAGTCATCGCACTTTTCTCCATGTGTTAATGTTTTTTTGCTTGTATGACGGAACATCCGCCCAGCTCAGATGCGGCACAGACCTTGAATCTGCGCCACAAATCCATTCCAGTGGCGACGTAATATTACTTCCCCCACCATAATTCCAGAGGATCGCTAAAAAAATAACGTTAATCTTTGTGAAATTTAACGGCAAAGGTGAAAAAAACTTTAATTTATTTTCCTATAAACTCGTCGACATCATAAAGCATCAGAAATAATAAAAACCAACCGCAACAAATAAAAACACACACAGAAAAAACGATGATCACAGTAATAATTACCGTGATCATACTATTGAATACCAACATCAATTAAAAAATCACAGTCTAATCACAGACATGAATGATATATATTATGGAGAAATCAGCACCGTTATAGGCAAACAACATTCGACACACTTTAATGTTCATCGGTTAGATTTATTTTTTATAAACATTAAATTTTACTTTTCTTATTCCGTTAATAATGGATAGTGACTGCGGAATTCGTATAGGGCACCCAACCTCGCTGTAATACACTGGCTGGAAGGAAATCGTCATATAGGAACCGTTAACAAAGTACTGGATCTGCTGACACAATGGTTGGACGTTTATTGCCCCGTAACAAGGCTGTCAAGAGACTGACATCCTGATATCGATAGCAAAAAATACCACCATGATGCCTGATGCAGAAAAGCGCTGTAATGCGTAAAAAAACGTAAGAATACCCAGGAGAAATTATGAAGAAGGAATTCGTTTCTTTGTCCCTACTAATTGCTGCCAGTGTAGCAGCGTTCCCTTTGATGGCCGCCACTGGCAGTATCGGTGAAACACCACTATCAGCACAAATAAGATTTGTTTATTCCGATGGCTCAAGTACCCCTGCGTTGAACCAGTTTTATGCGAGTGCAACAAAGTTTCCCTCTGGAACATTGAGCAAAACTAAGAAGCTGACCCAGGTAAATTATAGCGTAGCGTCCTACCCCACTGCATATACTGAAAGTGTCGACATATGTTATTATCAACCTTATCAGACATCACCAACAAAATGTATTATTGTCCCTAAAGGTACATCTGGAACAACCTCTCAATTCAATGAATTACGTTTTGACCACGGTGTACGAATTCAAATTCAGCACAAACTTACGGGAAAACCCGGAGAGAATCTACACCCATTACAAAAAGAGAGTATTACCTGGGAATATACTTATTAGCCTAATTAATTATTCACATCGTTCTAATTGACGATAGCGATATATTTCGAGATTCCTTTAAAAAACAGGCAAGGGGAAATTTCCATTATGATTATCAATACATCCACAGCGGCATACGCTCAGATGAAAAATATATCAGGCGACGACCAAAAAACAGTTCGCCCCTTGCCTGCACAGGTAAATAGCGCGCAGGATGAGATATTATTGACCAAACAGGCTCAAATAAGTGGTAAAGGGTTGATGATATCTCGCTTGTTTGGTGGTACAGATACTATCCCGTCAGTGCAGACACAATTAACCGAAGCGACGATGCAGATGTCCTCTGTTAACTTCCTCACCAATGAGGATCGCAGTATGTTGTCCGAGTTGTACGCTCAGAGCCAACAACAAGGAACAGACTTGGGGTATGTGGACGCTCTGGCGAGAGATTTGGGTGACTATCGTATGTTTGGGGGCGTAAGTGCCAACGTCAATAACGGAGGAATATATGATACCAGTGGGCACATGCAGACCTTTAAATTTACCGAAACGGATACTGCAACAGCCGCACGCATACTAACTGGTGATGGGATCGCGAAAACATCACTGGATTCGGGATTTTTACGCTATGTGCTCGACCCTGGCTTTTCGTTCGATCATCAAACAAATTTTGAATTCCTGGAAGAAGTTGTGAACACTTTCGGTCAGGGGGCGGTAAATGAAGGTCAGTCTTTCTCTGGTAAATTCTCTGTCTATACACAGTCTGGAAATCAAAATTTCATTGTTGAAACCTCCAGCGAGATTACATTGCATTCTGAGGAACCAGACTTTCGAAATATCGATGGGGTATTCTTCGTCACCGAAACCGGGTTAAAGAATGGATTTAACCTTATCGATGGAAATCCTGTACAGGGACTTCCAATGATGATGCTGGATCTTCTTAAGACAGGTAATACGCTCTGGAATAATATGAAATAGCCGCGTTCGATGCTCGTTTCTGAACAACATGCCAAGAACTCAACTAAGCTAGCGTTAATCTTCGGCTACGCCGATGTTCTTAACCGTAGGAAAACCGGTGTCTAAAAGAGTCTTAGAGGTATCAATATTTAACAAGGATGAATAATAGGCGGTACAGCCTAATATCAGTGTATTGGAAGGTATTGGAAGGTATTGGAAGGTATTGGAAAAATACGATGAAAGATTTTGGAGCGGGAAACGAGACTCGAACTCGCGACCCCGACCTTGGCAAGGTCGTGCTCTACCAACTGAGCTATTCCCGCATAGAATCGGATTTACTCTCTTCTGCTTTCAGCAAAACCTATCGAAATCAGAATGCATAAACCCTGTTAGAGTGCGCGTAACTTAATGAATTTAATCGTTATTTACTAAATCATCAGTTCAACGGCCAGCATTATGTACCAATCAACTTAGCGTGGCAAGTCCTTTTCACTGAAAAACATCTCCGCGCGATTTCAGCCAGTACCAAGCAGTGGAAGCAAGCTCTGGACCAGCTTCCACGGGCCAACCACTCAGGCATCTGCGGTTTTTCATTACACCGTTTAGCGCCTCGGGAACCTTATATTATTAATTATATTTGGTTATACCAGTTGCTATCCCAGTTCCGTTGGTGGATCGCCGCAGCAGTCCCATCACGAGGGGCGGAACGTGCGAGGTGTCTTGTCAGGATATCAACCCCCATATCGATGGTTTCACCGTAATTATCTCGGCTAAGCGTTTTTTGGGTGTTAAATCCATCATGCGCATTAAACACCTCAATCTGGGCATCCGCCAAATCATTGGCCAAAGCGACTAATTCATCGGAGCCATTCAACGCTTTTTCCAAACGATCAATTTGTTCGCTATCCAAGCCTTCCGCCTGCGTTACAAAAAGCGTTCCATCTTTATTCACGCTAAACCCAAAAAATGCGTCCTTCAAGTCAGGGTGATCTTCAGCAAGCTGATCCAAGAAAGACGCATAAGTTTGATCCATTTGCTTCGTTAGCGGAGAAAGGTTACCCCAAGCATCATCTATCTTCTTTAGATAGGCGGCGTATATTTTGGCGCTGCCAGACGCCATTGCTTCCACTCGCCAGGCTTGTTCTTCTTCACTAAGAGGCCCTGGTTGGGAGACTCTCGCACCTTCAGCGGTTCTGAGTTGCTCAGATGTCGTATCGTCCAGCTTTTGCTTTGCGGCATAAGCCTGAAATTTAGCGAGGGCTTCCGGGCTTATCTCTACAACCTGGCGCCCAATGGTTTCCCTCGTTAACGCGCCGTTATTACTCGCGACATTCTGTTTTTCAGTCTGGCTATTCACCGCTAGATTACGTTGCCCTGAATATGCCACTGTGTGCGATCCAAATGTAGAAATACTATTCATAATACCATTTGCTCCTGTGTGTCATAATTTTATGTTTGTGTGACAAGGTTTCCCTGCAAATGTGCTCAATGTGACATGAGTAACGCTTTTTCCTCCTGCACCAACATCTTTCTGAGCTGGGCCACCAGTGCACTGTAAAATATGCTAATTATGTCTTCGGGTGTATGCGCAATACGCCCCCAAACGACTATAAAAGCCACCACGATTTCGGTTGAATTGATCCACCGCACCGAATATAGGTCTTGCTATTTGCTTATCTTGGAGGCCGCTAAAATAAGGGGATTTACCCTGACCGTAGGGTTGAGAGCGGACTAAATTAAGGTAACATTATTTCGCCCTGCTATAGTCTTAACGGTTATTTTTCAGAATTCTTTACAATAGTTTTTATATGTAATTATTGTTTTAAACATTAATTTACACCCTAAATAATTCGAGTTGCGTGAAGGCGGCAACCGAGCGAGTCCCCAGGAGCTTACCCAAGTAAGTGACTGGGGTGACAAATCTGCCGGGAGCAGATTTGAACGCTGCTTGCAGCGGCCCCAACGGGGCGAGGCTCATGGATGAGCCGAGTAACAAGGGCAGCCAACGCACAAGCAGCTTGAAGTATGACGGGTATATGACGGTAATTAATTAAGCGATCAATACTCACGACTAAAATCCACTTCTCCGCGCAGTACATCATCAGCATAAAAACGAGCAAGATTATCCAGAAATAATCGCCCCATCAGCCCCGGCACCATCGGTCCGGCAATATGTGCCGTCAATGTCAGGTTCGGCGTATTCCAGAACGGATGGCTGTACGGTAGCGGCTCTTGTCTGAATACATCCAGTACCGCGCCTGCAATTTGCGCATCACATAGCGCCGCCCGTAAATCATCATCGACTACCGCGCTACCGCGCCCTACATTAATAAACAGCGCCGAAGGCTTCATCGCGGCAAACAGATTGGCATTATAGATGTCGGTGGTCGCCGACGTGTCTGGCAGCAGGTTGATGACATAATCGGCCTCCGGTATCGCGACAGGTAGCTCTGCCAAACTCATCATCTTTTTAAAATCAGGCCGATGCCTTGGCGTACTGACGATGCCATATAGCTCAACGCCAAAAGGCCGTAGAAAACCTGCGACTTCACAGCCAATCTCTCCCGCACCAACGATCAGCACGTTTTTATCCGCCAGCGATCCCGGCAGGCGGTGATCCCAACGCCGCTCTTCCTGGCTGATTTGCCGCTCCCCCAGACGCAACTCATGCCTGAGCATGTAGGCAATCACATATTCTGCTATCGGCTGCCCAAACACCCCAACGGCGCGGCTTAAACGGTAATCTCGCGGTAACCCATCGGCCAACAGCGGCTTGAATCCTGCCCAGGTAGACTGTAGCCATTTCGGTTTGGCTCCCTGAGCCAGCAATGCCGCTGCGGTGTCTGGTTCCCCCAACCAAATTGGGCAGCTCGCGGCCTGCTCTGCCGTACCGTTTGACAGCCTCAGCTCAAGTTCCGGTGCCCCATGATTTAAAACAGGGCCGATTTCATCAGCACGCGAGTCCAGCAGCAGAATAGCGGTCATCAATACGCTCCGTCATAGGGTGAGGCACATATGTTCTCGCCCTGCGTTATCATCATTACGTTTAGGATTCGGCAGAAGCCTGAATAAGCGACGTCAATAACTTGCCGCGCTTCGCTTCCGATTTTTTCACCAGTGCGGCGAGCTTCTTGGCATTGCCCCAGATGAGATACAAAATATGTTCTATCACCGCGGGTTCCCGCTTCCGCACCTCTTCAACCAACTGTTCAAACAAGGCATCATTTTCTAGCGCAGGCAGCATATTCAGCTTGAGGCTTTCCGTCGCATGGCTCAGACAGGCGACCAGTGTCGCCACGTTCTGTACCGTCACGCCATGCTTATCGAAAAATGCACGGATGAAGCCATCGTGCACCGATTGGTGCTCGTCATCCACGCTTTCCATGTAATCTTTTACGAGCGGGAAATACCCTGCATCGGTCAGCCCCAGCCCAAATACCGCATAGCTTCCCGGCATACTGCACTTTTCGCCTTCCGAATCGGCGTACCATTCAAATTTCTCAATCGCAGCACGAGCATAATCCTCAAGAAACGGGTAGGTCGATGCATACTGCAACGCGTTAGCAAAAAAGCGATGGGTATCCGATTTTGCCACGCCTTTGACGGGAAGGTACTGTCGCGTCGACGATTTCAGAACAATCTTGTAACTCTTTGGAAAACCAAGCGCCAGTAAACGCGTAATGAAAAGTAGCGCCTGTTCATACGCTTCGGCGCTTTCCTGACGAATACGCACCGTGATGGTAGAAAACACATCATTCGCTACACATTCAACCCATTCATTCTTCAGGTTGATCTGCTCTTGTTCAAACGTGCCGCTTCCCTCTTCCATCATGCTGGCCGCACGTGAGTAGCCCAATTGCTTTGCGATATCCAGATATTCCAGCGCCTGGGATTTGCTGTAGGAAGGTTCATAACGCAGAATCATGACTGCCGCATAGAGCACTAATTCAACGGGGTGAAGCGTTTGTGCCTCCTGTACATCCAGTGCAATACCAGGCTTGAGGGTATAGATATCCGGTTCAAAGAAATATTCGGGCTTGGACACATCGCAATAGCGCAACAAAAATTGCTGATCGACCCACGTCCTTAATGCGCGGACAATCCTGCGCCGATGCTCCAACAATTCCGCATGCCCTGCGTTTCGCTGCTGAATGTGTTCAAACTGAGTTACGATCCAGCGGATATCCTGCGAGGGAAAGAGTTGGTCATCAAGCAGGTGACGAGCCAGAAAGAAGGTTTGCAACTCTTCTGTCGGTGCACTGCCATGGGTAAGGTGCCGATCGATATAAGCGTGAATAGACTCGAGTAGCTGCCGTTTTTTTGCCTCGTTGGTGAACGTAAATAGCGTAATCAGCAAGCGACCTTCCGTTGCTGGAAACACGGCACGGAAGCAAAACCGATAGTCAATCACCGCAGTATCTGCGAGTTTCTCAACCCGCAGGGCAATAGCCTGAGCCAGCGCAGGAACTACATCTTCCTCAATTTGCGCCACACTCAATTCCCCTTTTCGGCTACCGGGCGACAGCCCATCAGCGTCACTTTTCGATTCAGAGGATATCGACGTCCGGCCCGGCGCATAATCCAGTACTACATCGTTATAGATACCCGCTTGCAGTGTGGTTCGGGATACGATCTTATCAACACCGACCCTTTTCTCCAGCGCGTCAAACCATTCACTGATGACCTTAAGCGATTCATCCCGCAAAGGCAGGTCGTGTTGTGGTGATACTCCGGTTTCGTTTGAATGCTTATCCGTCATTTTTCTTTTTCCTTTTTATCGCAGGTGAAACATTGCCAAAAAAATAGTATTGATGCGTGTTTACCAACCGCCAAAGGCAGCACGACGCATGCTATTTTTGCCTTCCTCGCTACGCCATAGCAGTGAGGTGTAGCGAAGAGAGCGGGAGAGCTAAACCAAGATAACCGTCTATTTAAAATGGTATTTTGGTTATGATAGCGAAGGAAAATCAACGTGTTGGTGTAACAATGGATAGTACCGCATCTGCACGTCTTTGGTGACAGGAAATGACGATGGGTTGGCTTTTCTCATGGTGCAAAGAAGGCGCGAATGCTCACGCGGTGACAATCCCACGGCACCGGAAAACAAGTGCGGTGGGACTCAGGCTAATCAGGCAGTCAGTGTGGCGTTATCAATGACGAAGCGGTATTTCACATCGCCTTTGAGCATCCGCTCGTAGGCTGTATTGATTTCATCAGCGCGGATCAGCTCAATGTCTGACACAATCCCGTGTTCAGCGCAAAAATCCAACATCTCCTGCGTCTCAGGAATGCCACCAATCATCGATCCCGCCACCGTACGACGTTTCATGATCAGATTGAACACGTTGGGAGAAGGATGCGGTGACGCAGGCGCACCGACCAGCGTGAGCGCGCCATCTCGCTTCAGCAGGACCAAAAACGCGTCCAGATCGTGCGGTGCGGCAACGGTATTGAGGATTAAATCGAAGCTGCCTGCGTGCGCAGCCATTTCTTCAGCATGACGAGAAACCACAACCTCGTTTGCGCCCAGCGCTTTTGCATCATCGCGTTTAGATTCAGACGTAGTGAACGCAACAACATAGGCTCCCATCGCATGTGCCAGTTTGATCCCCATGTGACCAAGCCCGCCGATCCCCACAACGCCAACCTTCTTACCCGGCCCTGCATTCCAATGCCGCAGCGGTGAATAGGTGGTTATTCCTGCGCACAACAGAGGGGCGACGGCAGCCAGCTCCGCTTCAGAATGACGAACACGCAGCACATAGCGCTCATGCACGACGATTTGCTGAGAGTAGCCGCCAAGCGTCCACCCAGGCTCATCCGCTGTCGGACCGTTATACGTGCCGACCATACCATCACAGTAGTTCTCTAAACCCTCATCGCACTCTTCGCAGTGTCGACAGCTGTCCACAATGCAGCCAATCCCGACCAGATCGCCAGCCTTAAACGCGGAAACATGCGCTCCGACCGCAGACACCCGCCCAACAATTTCATGGCCGGGAACGCAGGGAAACTGTGTTCCTGCCCATTCAGCACGCACCTGATGCAGGTCCGAATGGCAAATGCCGCAGTACGCAATCTCAATTTGAACATCGTGAGCTCCTGGCGCACGTCGGACAATCTTCAACGGCTCAAGAGGTTTGTCGCCCGCATGGGCTCCATACGCGTGTACAAGCATGGCTATTTCCTTTTCTGTTGAGAAACAGACTATTTTCCTAAATCCCCTCAGCAAACAGGTATAGCATTCCGACTGTTTTCTTGCCTGATCCTCCATTTATTTATGTACAGGCTACCGGATTCGAAGCGCCTCTCATCATTTCGCCATCCCGACCTCTAGAGAGCAATGTTGGTAAACGCCAGAGAAGCACCTAACACGATCAGGGCAATGCCGATCCCTTTATCGACCAGATGCTGACGCTCGAGTAACCGGCGACGCATAGCCGGTGCGGCAAAAAACAGCGCAACAATACTGAACCAGACCCAGTGCGCCACCGACATGAATAACCCGTAGCCAAAATTATGGCTCATTGGGCTGTCGGGCTGCACGACTTGGGTATAGGTGGCGACGACAAACAGCATCGTTTTCGGGTTAAGAGCATTGGTGAAAAACCCCATACAGAACGCAGCCAGTGATGACGGCGCATGACCGGATGACTCTTCTAATTTTATTTTTATCGTATTGGTTAATGATTTATATCCCAGATAAATCAGATATGACGCCCCCAAAATCTTCATCGCGATAAACATCATCGGGGAGTTAACAATGAATACTGCGATGCCAAAAACGGTATACATCACATGAATCTGGACGCCGCAGGCAATGCCAAACGCGCTGAGTAGCCCAGTGCGCGAGCCAAACGCATAGCTGTTGCGGGTTACCATCGCAAAATCAGGTCCCGGACTGATAACCGCCAAAATAGTGATCGTCGCGACGGCAATTAACTCATTCATTAACATTTTCCTTGCTCAGCAAGCCATCATTTTTACGATGATTTTGCACAGATAGAAGACAGGTGGATTAACAGAGAAATACAGCGGTCAGTGATGTAGTACGGTGATTAACGATGCCATCCCTACAATATTTTCTCATTATTTAGTCTATTACACGTATTTACGCTGAAGCGCAGTTTGATTATTCAGCGTTTGCATGTGTCAAAAAAGCGATTTATCTTGGTGTAAATCTGTCAAATTTCATCGTGTATATGAAACTTCCCTCGTTAGCCTCTTTTCGCTTCTTTGAAGCGGCCGCACAAACAGGTAGCTTTGTTAAAGCCGCCGAGTCTTTGCATGTCACGCACGGCGCTGTCAGCAGACAAATTAGATTGCTGGAAGACGCGTTAGGCGTTGAACTGTTTGAACGACGTAACCGGGCGATCTTTTTAAACGCGGCGGGCCGTTCTTTGCATACGGTCACGCAGGCCGTCTTCGAGCAACTCGAAGGCGCGGTTTATCGGTTACAGCAAGCGGCGCAGGATGATGTACTGACGCTGTCATGCGAACCCACGATTGCCATGAAATGGCTGATTCCGCGACTGCCTGCTTTTAATCAGGCGCATCCCGATATCAAACTTCATTTGGTGGCTGCGGGTGGACCGATTGATTTTGTGCGTAGCGGCGTTGATCTCGCGCTGCGGCGTGACGACTTTCACTGGGAACCGCAAACGCATGGGGTAAAGGTATGTGACGAATGGATGGGGCCAGTAAGTCGCAATAAAGCCGAGCGCCAAGACAGCCTGGAGGGAATGCGTTTGCTCTACACCGGAACGCGACCAAGAGCGTGGGCAACGTGGCAGCGACAGACACACGTCTCCCTCCAAGGCACTACCAGAGCGGACTATGAGCATTTTTATCTGTGCATTCAGGCTGCGGTTTCAGGGTTAGGCATGGCGATGGCGTCTTTCCTGATGGTGCAAGATGAGATTGGAAACGGACAATTGCATGCACCGTATGGATTTGCGCGGGATGGCTCTGCTTATTACTTGCTATCGCCCGTCCCTCTTGAGCAAAATGAAAAATACGCACGGTTTCATACCTGGCTCATGAAGGAAGTTTCTACCTGCCTTTCCGGGGTTGAAGAACCTTGTTAACCCCCATACTGGAAGCACAATGACAGCACATTCCCGTGGAGCTAATTTCACGACACTGAACATGATTATTGCCGCCTCCCTCGTGGGGCTGGTCACTGGATACACGCTACCGCTAATCAGTTTGAAGCTGGCAGAACACGGGCACAGCACGACGACGCTCGGTATTCTGGCTGCACTCCCGGCGGCGGGAATGATGCTCTCATCCTTTGTTACCCCTTGGCTCAGCCGCCACCTGCACGCCAGATATCTGTTATCCGGCAGCCTGATCATTCTGGCGATATCAACCGTAGCCTCATTCCTACTGTCACACCCTGTTTCACTCATTTTACCCCGCCTGCTAACCGGGCTCGCTTCAGGGATACTTGTGGTGCTGGGAGAAACCTGGGTCACCAGCCGAGCCTCTGACAAACACAAAGCAACACTGACGGGGTTGTATGCATCCGTTTTCACAGGATGTCAGCTAATAGGACCGCTGCTTATTGCCGCTGGAGAGAATATTCAAACGTATGCGCTATGGCTGATTGGTGGCATCTCCGCCACATGTGCGTTCATGCTGAGGAATTGCGCCAATATGGTTCGGGCGGATGAACCGTCCTCTGCGTCTTATCGGGACCTTATCCCTTTTCTCCCAGCGATTGCTTCTGGCGTACTCTGCTTCTCCTTTTTCGATGCCAGCATACTGTCGCTCTTTCCACTTTATGGCATGGCGCAAGGGTTGGACGAAAAATCTGCGATCTTATTGGTCACACTCATCTTTCTGGGTGATGCCGTATTTCAGACGCCGATTGGCTGGCTGGCAGACAAATGCGGCATCATGAAAATCCACATCAGTTGCGGCATTCTTTTCTGTGTCATGCTGATATGCATCACCTTTTCGTTCTCCTCTCCTGCACTTCTTGCTACCGTCTGCATCATATTGGGTGCCGCAGCAGGTGGGCTTTATACCCTGTCCCTCGTTCGGGCAGGTCAGCGGTTCGCTGGTCAACGATTGATTGTGATGAATTCCCTTCTGGGACTGGTGTGGTCTGCTGGCAGCATCAGCGGCCCCCTATTATCCGGTGCTGCGATGACGTTCTACGGTTACGACAGCCTCATCGCCATATTGCTACTCATCGGCGTGTTGTTTGTTGGCCTACAAGGCGTATTAAGAAAAGAGCACGCACCGCCTTCGCTGAGTGAGGAGTGATGCAAAGTCACCAGCAGTCAGGACATCGCACTCTTGCGGGGGCAGACAAATGTGGCATCATAAAAAACCACATCAAAGGCGATATTTTTCTGCGTTAGGGATTGCCATGCCAATCATACACACGGATGTTTTATCTATAGATTTCCCCCCGAATTTCACTTCCGTTGAGCAAATCGGACAGGGTGCGCTCGGTCAGTATCCTACTGACGACAGCCTCGTCGTGCTGGATATTTATCCGGTTGATAGAGACTTACTACACAAAACAGAAACGGGACAAGCTGAGCAATACCGCTCTTTCTGTGGAAAAATCTATGGGAAACTCACCTGGCTTGAAGAAAAAACGTTAGCCCTTGAAAACGACAGCGCATTGTTAATGACAGCTGAAGGGATTTACGGCTTTGCTTACCTGTTCGCGTTTATCCGCTTAACCGACACGGTTTGCCTTTTCGCAGGGGGATACTGCCCGCTGGAGCAGCAACAAGCGCACTTCATAACAATGGAAGCCGCACTGCGCAGCCTGCGAATTGTCACTGCCACACCAGAAACGGCATATCACAGCCACCTGCAAGCGAAGGGAGCAGAAACGGCAACAACACAGGGCAACGATGTGAAAACAAAGCAGAGAAGCATCGTAGAGACACCAATCTACCCTCCTATAACGCTAGATCCTGCCCTGCTCCCGTTGCTGGCTGAACATTCTCCACAGCGCCAGCATCTTATGAACACATTACTCTCGGCTGATGCCATCACGCCTATCGCCTATGCCGTATCTGGCACTTTACGCAGTAGCATCGATTTCTATCATGGCGCAAAAGACGATCACTCAGGGCTGGGTAACCATCGGCTCGGCGGCCTGCCAGATTTACCTGTCGATATTCCTTACCCTTGTGTCAACGTCGCCAAGGACACCCTGCTCGCGTACGAAGAGTGCTGGGAAGCTGGTGATGACGAAGAAGAAGTCTGCATTTTTCCCAGAGACGACGTCACACAGACCTATCGTGTACCGTTGGAATTTATTGCGCAGTTAGACTGCCGTGATTTAGCCCCATTGCAGAGCTATTTGCCACGCGAAGGCACGTTATTCTTCTTTCTGGAATGCGGAAGTAGCCCTTTGACGACCAGAGGGAAAGTTATCTATGTGCAGGACACGGCAAGCCTGAGCAGTGGAAAACGCTTTGCCGAACTGGCTTTCAATGACGAGAAGACCCTCGGGCAAAAGCCCGCCTTTACACTGCATCCCAGAGCCAGCGTTACCGTACCCAGTTTTTACGCATTACGCCAAAATCCTCATATTGGTTCCATACTCTGCTCACGCATGAGTCTGGAACAGCAGGCAGCACTGGATGATGATGAATACGACGATGCGCTATCCCGCCTTGGCTTTGCACAATATTATGCCTGGAAGCTGCGGCAGTTGGGGGCATTCAATCTATTACCTGATAGTAAAGCGACTGAAGAGCAACTGGCCTGGATGACCGAGAACGACATGCTGCCATCGGGCTTTCCGCCAGATGAGCCGCTGCCTGAATATCAGGGTATTGCCCGAGTCAACGGCTGTGGTTTCAGCCAGCATGAATTACCAGAGTTGCAGGCAGCACAGCAATTGGGTGGCGAAGCACAAGACTGGCTGGTGCTGTTTCAGGTCTGTCTGGATGGGCAATTCCAGTGGGATGACGGCATACTGAACTTCATCATCCATCGCACAGACCTTGCCGCTCAACGCTTCGACCGGGTATTCATGGTCTGCGATTACTGAGAATTTGCGCTGATTAACAGGTAAGTCCGACGACAACCCAAAGCGAGTCGGTAGCAGTGATTGTCGTCGATACTGCGTGGTACAGACTTAAGACCTGGCGCCGATCTGCGTGAAGACATCTTGTAGCGTTGCAGCCTCGTAGGTTGGCGCAATATCCGAATCGTTGGCGGCTCCGTTTGCATTGAACCAACAACTGTCTATGCCGTACAGGTTAGCCCCAAGAATATCGGCATCGAGCCTGTCGCCTACAATGACTGCCTTGGTTTTCTCAAATGCGCTGAATTTGTTGGCTGAGAACTCAAAGAAGCGCGCATCCGGCTTGGCGAATCCACAAGCCTCAGAGGTGGCGACAAACGTGAGCCAGTCTGCCAGCCCCGAGTTCGCCACTCGCTTCGCCTGCACATACTCAATGCCGTTGGTAATAATGCCAACTTCACCGATCTCGGCAAGCGCTTCACAGATTTGAACCGCGCCATCCACCAACACCACGGTCTCAGGCAGGCACTCCAGATAGAGATTGCTCGCTTTGTGAGGATCGATATCGATGCCATGCAGAGAGAACGTGCGGCGGAATCGTTCTACTTTCAGTAAATCTTTGGTGATTTCCCCCTTCTCGAATTCACTCCATAGTTGAGAATTCTCGCGCTGATAGTCTGCAAACAGGGTGGTATTTTCAATATCGACGCCAAGGTGTGTCAGCGTGCGTGCGAACGAAAGCCGCTCAGAGGCTTTGAAGTCTAACAGCGTGTCGTCAAGGTCAAACAGGAAGTGGCGGTATTTCATAAATGTTGGTTACTCGAAATTAAGGAATCGTTTTGGGTGGAGACGGCCTGCGCGGGTTTAGCAGCCGTCAGCGCGCGGTTAACACCCAGAATCACAACGAGGAATGATAGCGTCAATATCCCAATCATCACCCATGGAAATGCGCCCGGACCTGCGCTGCTGAGGAGTAATCCTCCAATAACGCCTCCAGCCGCGACAGCGGTGTTCCATGATGTAGTAGACATCGACTGTGCGACATCTACGGCATCAGACGAAAGATGGGTCATTGCCGTTTGCGTGACGACAGAGAATCCCCCGAAAGAGATTCCCCACATAAAGACGGCCAGAACCAAAATGACCTGAACATCGGACCAAAGGCCCAGAAGTAGCGTCGCTGCGGCGAATAACATAACTTCGGCAGGGCCGAGACGATTTAGATTTCCATCGACGATGATGCCAGACAACACAAGGCCAAAAACCGCACCGGCTCCGAAAATGAATAGCACGCCGTTGAGCCAGTCACCCATGGCAGAAGCGACGAGGAAAGGTTCGATGTAAATATAGAGAATGTTGTGCGTGACAATATAAGTGAGGATCAGCGCAAGCGTCGCCCCGACACCGCGCTTGGCGGCGACCTGAGGCAGCGATATCCGTTTATCGGCCGATTCACCCGGGAAGTCAGGAGCAAAAATTGCGATCCAAACAACGAGGAGCACCGCGATAACCGACACAAGTCCAAATGCCCCCTGCCAACCGATCGCTGACCCGAGAAGGCCACCAATCGGTACACCGAGAACCAACGCGGCCGTAGAGCCCGCGCCGACAATAGCGATAGCACGCCCAAGTAACCAACGAGGAACCATACGGGATGCGTACCCGGCAAGCATCGACCAAACCACCCCGCCGAACAGACCTGCAACAAAACGGGCGGCCAGTGATAAAACGTAGTTATCCGAAACCGCAGTCACCGCATTAACGATGGCGAATCCGCTAATCACAACGAGTAACAGGGGTTTGCGCCGCATTCCCCGCGTCAGCGCCGTAGCGGGAATCGCGGATAAAAGCGCCCCCAGCGCAAATGCGGTAATGAACTGACCAGCCAGACTTTCGGAAACATCCAGACCGGTAGCGATCGAACTGAGGAGCCCAGCGGGCATGATCTCAGTCAGTAAGGTCAGAAATGCGGCTGTCGCAAGCGCGAGAAGCTTTAGCACGGGGAGAGACGGGGATGAAATTCGATTTGCACTCAAAATAATTATTTACCTGTAACGCTGGCCTGTCGTGGCGCACTCATTTTCTGCCACCTGAATAGAGATGATACCACCACATCCGTATACAAACAGGTAACATGATGATTCCTGAAAGTCACCATGCTGCGGATACGCATTCAGGAGAGCTATACGTGGATGGTAAATAATGTTGAAAATATCCTTCTGTAATATATTTATTAGGTATTGAAAAGAATAGGTTATTCGGTCTCATCTATTTCACCACTGTTCAGTATTCAATGTTATTCATTCATATCTAACAATATGATTAAAAATAAAAAACCGATAAAAATAATCTTTCAATGAAATTGAAAAATAAGTTACTCATTCATTATTACCAGACTACTTAATAATAGCATTTTTAATAAAAGCGATTCAAATAAAAACCCATACCATACAATTAGATAAGTAAAAACAAAGAAATTAATAGCTATTTACACATCTCAATTATTGCCATTTCATCAGCCTCAACTATACATAATATTCGCAATGTATAATAAAAAAATTGATTAAATTCTGCGGCGAAATTCTATTTCGTCAAGTGGCTTGCTGTCCCTAAAAGGCAGTAAAAACACACAGCTAAAAAAATCATTGCTACGTTCTACCTGTTGGATGATATTTCCATCCAACAGAGTTGGCGGCACCTCCATCCGGCGGTATATCGTCTAGTTTTTCTTGTTTTAGGTACTGATTTTATTTCCGGACGTCACGGAAAACATCGCTTCCGTTTGCGTCAATTACAGACTGAGCCAGGGGAAATCGTGATCTTGAAAAGATCGACATTAGCAGTAACCAAAAGAGGAGCACCTGCTTATGCGACAAGACATACGAACCATTGGCGTTTGCCTGGTTAGCCAGGATGAAGGATTAACACAGGATCTGGATGTCGTTTTGAAAAGTGTCAATAATTTGCTCTGCGGCAATATTGATGTCCCCAAGAGTATAACGCCAGACGGTACCTGCCTGCCCTATCGGCGGGTTCTATCTCAGGCAAGTCAATACCTGTCATCACAGCGGCGTGACAAAACGTTATCACTGACATTGCGGCGCTTTGATTCTATGGCAACAGCAAATCACGCGATGACAGCACACCATCCACCACCTATCGAATGTGTGTTATTAGATACACGTCACGAAGAGCTACACGGTTCAGAAGATCCCTTTACCCAATTCACCCCGAAGTCATCAGAGTCACGGTTTTCACCGTGTTCTGCCATGTTGCTTTGCAAAGAGGAACTTCTGGGTAAATGGATGGGCAGACTCGGAGGAAATCGATTAGTCAGGGTTCTACACGATTGTCCGTGGCAACGGCGGGCCGATATCCTTCGTTTGGTGCTGGATCATCTTGAACATGCACACTTCAACCGCCTGCTGGTACGTGCTTGCCAAAAAACGGAAGGCCCTGGGATATTAGCGCAAACGATTTATCGTCATATGACCGAGCGATGGGGCGATCAATGGGATTTTCACTTCTACACCGGGTCAATGGTGGCAGGGTTCATCGACTCAATGAAAACCTTACTTCACGGTTCAGAAAACCGCTGTCTGACGGGTAATAATGAGCATGCTCTTGCCGTCAGCGCACTGGCAGGATGGCAATTATATGGGCGCTCCTATGTGATTGCTATAACGTCCGGCATGATCGATGAAGCACGTGGGACATTATCAAACCTCAAGCGTGCCGCTGCACCAGGCCTGATTATCTGCGCGGACTCGCCGCAAACAACCTGGTATCCATTTCAGGGAACGCTTGACGCCGATAATGACGGGCATGAAGTTATTACTGCCCGTGGCTTATGGCATTGCTTCATCCGCACACCCGATGAAATGCCCACCGGTCTGCAAGGTGCTTTTCGCTCACTAGATGAACGTCCGGCGCCTACCTTTGTTTTAGCCACGCAAAACATCCTTGAATCTCAAGCAGACAACCTCAAAATCGAGATTCCTTCCCACATTCCCAGGAAGGAGGAACTTTCCGCACAGCAACGTGAACAGCTAGATCAGGCAGTGTCAGCCATCAATCATGATAACGCCCGCATCCTGTGGCACTGCGGACGGCTTACTGCTCGAGAGCGCAAACGCATCCTAACGCTGGCAGAACGGGCCGGAATAGCATTAGTCGACAGCATCATTCACCCCGGCAGCGTGTCTGCTTATAGCGATGGCACTCTGGTAGATAACTATCTGGGTACGCTTTCCATGTATGGCTTCAACCGCGCCGTCTATGAGTTCCTGGAAACACCAGCAGCAGAAGGAGAAGGCACACCCTGGCTGTTTTTCTTAAAAGGCAAAGTTGAGCAGTCAGCAACACCTTACTCAGAAGGTAAGCTCAAACGTAATTTCCGCATCGCTCAGGTTAACCGCAACCCGGCACACCTTTCACCCTTTACCGATCTGGGATTGGATATTCAACTGTCTGATTTCCTAGACTATCTTGAACCTCGTCTACAAATCGACAGCACCGTATTGTCTTATCGTCGTGCTGGGCTTAAGCGGCTGCGACAGCTGCCGACAGCGTTGCCAAGCGATATGATCGAAACCATGCCTATGACATCCAATCATTTCTTCCACAGGCTAGGCCAACTTATCGCCGAACTTATTGAGAACCACGATTATCGCTATACAGGGGTCTACGATGTAGGCCGCTGTAGCTTATCGGCCATCCGTAATGTGCCACGTACCGGTCCTGGTTTCTCCGGCTGGTATGGCCGTGCGTTGATGGGAGATGGTCTGATGTCGTTACCCTATATCGCACTGAAGAACGAACACAATATTTTAGCTTTCGTCGGCGATGGTGCCCGAGCAATGGTACCGAATATTGAGCAACGTCTGGCCTGGTCATCAGTTAAGGGCGTGACAGGGCGTGGCGGTAATGTCACGGTCTTTTACCTGACCAACGGCGTGCTCTCCATGATTCAGACTTATATGGACAAACGTTATGCGCTCAATGCCAGTTGTCAGGTCAATGTGCCCTTGATAGAGCTGGATAAGGGGCCTTCTCATCGCGTAATCGACGGAATCAACGTTCATCACCGCGTGCTGCGTCAGTTCTGTCCAGCACTGTTACGTGAAGCCTTATTGGCACCAGGGAGAGTCAACTTCTTCGACATCTGGCTTGGACATAATTCTGAGGGTGATGGCTTGAGTCTGGCCTCTGAGGACTCTTGGAACCGTATTCATATTGGTAATGAGGGAACACCATGAAATTTGGCTTTATTGCCCATCCAACATCCAGAGAGCTTCTAAATCAGGTAAAACTGATCGATATGGCTGGCCGAATGCTGGAAGAACAGGCAACGGGTTATGATCCTATGCTGTGGCAACGGCGTAATCTGGTCCCGTTTGCCGAATTCAGCCGCATCGTTAGCGCCAGTGGTGCCCAATGCGAGGGGATCTTACAGTTCATGCCGTTAACCGCAGAGCAAATGCTGAGCCAGCCCCGACGCATTGCCGAGCGTGTAGTCGAAGGGGTCAACACACTCAAGCATCAGGGGGTGGAGCTAGTAGGGCTCGGCGGCTTTACCTCTATTGTCGGCAACCGTGGTCTACAGACCCTTGACCGCACAAACATTCCTGTCACGACAGGCAATTCACTGACGGCCTATGCAACCTATGTGAATATACTGGATGTCCTCTCTACGTTAGATATTCCAGCAGAGCAAGCCGACGTTGCGATACTGGGATATCCCGGTTCAATTGCGTTGGCGGTTGCACGGCTGCTTGCCCCATTGGGATGCCAACTAAGATTGATACACCGGGATGAGAAACAGCATGCTCAGGCTTTACTGGATTATCTGCCTGCATCCTTACACAGAAATGTGACGCTGCACGCCGGCATGGACGACTGCTACGAGCGAGTGAAATTGTTCGTAGCCGCTACATCCAGTGGCGGTGTCATTGACCCTCAGCGACTGGCTCCAGGCAGTATCGTCGTGGATGCCGCACTGCCAAAAGATGTATTACCCGGTTGGGAAACTCGTGACGATATTCTGGTGATTGATGGCGGATTAGTTTCCGCAACCGATGCCGTCAGTTTCGGCGCGATGACGTTAGGACTGGATCCCAAACGCCATCTCAATGGTTGTCTGGCTGAGACCATCATTCTCGCTCTGGAAGGCTGGGCCGAACCGTTCTCGATTGGTCGGGAGTTACCCGTTGATCGGGTTCTGGAGATTGGCCGTCTTGCTGAACGACATGGTTTTTTGCCCCGCCCCATGTCAAGCCGCGGTGAAAATGTGGATGATGTGAAACTGCGCGAACTGCGTCGATTTCATAACGGGAAACGACACACAACTCCTGATGGCAGTGACATTAACCCTGAACATCTTCGCGAACCTGAACGTCTTCGTGAAGACGTGCTGAGATGCTTCGGAGAATACATCAATCCCGTTCTGCGAGAGTTTTATGCTTTCAACCATGTTGAACGGGTTTTCAACCACGGAAAAGGCTGTTGGCTAACGGATCTGGACGGACAACGCTATCTGGACTTTGTAGCAGGATATGGTTGCCTCAATACTGGCCATAACCATCCAGATATTGCTGCTAATCTGCAAAAGTACCTGCTACAGCAGCATCCTACTTTTGTTCAATATCTGTCAGCACCTCTCCATGCCAGCCTTCTGGCCAAGCGTTTAGCGGCACTTTCGCCTGACGGGTTGGAACGTGTGTTTCTGAGTAACTCTGGCACTGAAGCCGTGGAAGCCGCGTTGAAATTAGCGCTGGCAGCCAGCGACAAACCAACACTGCTCTATTGCGCTAATGGTTATCATGGCAAAACACTTGGGGCCTTGTCCGTAACAGGACGAGCGAAACATCGGCAGGTGTTCGAGCCTCTATTACCTCACTGTGAGGAAATTCCGTTTGGCGATGCTTCAGCCTTACAAGCCAGATTGCAAAAGGGAGACATAGCAGCCTTTATCATGGAGCCCATCCAAGGGGAAGGTGGCGTGGTGATACCGCCCGATGGCTATCTCAACGCCGTAAGAACGCTCTGTTCAGAGCATGATTGCCTCTGGATCCTCGACGAAATCCAGACTGGACTTGGCCGTACCGGCAAGATGTTCGCTTGCCAGTGGGAGGACGTTTCTCCCGACATTATGGTGCTATCAAAATCCCTCTCTGGTGGCCTTGTCCCTATTGGAGCAACGCTATCATCCAAACATGTTTGGCAACGTGCTTATGGCAATATCGATCGTTTCGCGCTTCACACATCAACATTTGGCGGCGGTAACTTTGCCGCCGCCGCAGCGATGGCTGCACTGGACGTGATCGAACGTGAAAATCTGGCCGACAATGCCGCACAGGTTGGTGCACATCTGCGAAAAAGACTGGAGGAATTAGCCGACAGGCATTACTTCATCAAGGAAGTTCGTGGACAAGGGCTGATGATTGCGATCGAATTTCAGAATGACGTCTCAGATGGCATTGAGGCATTTGTCCGGGAAATGTCCAGCCGCTTGCCTGCCAAAGCTGCGGCAACCTATCGGATGATGCCGATGAAAGCTCGTGAACATCTGGAAGCCGCAATAAAGGAATTAGAATCTACACTGGCGGACATGTTCGTACTGCGAATCATGACCAAACTTTCCAAAGATCACCATATTCTGACTTTCGTGACAGCGAATAACAACCGCGTGATGCGCATACAACCCCCGCTGGTTTTGTCGCTGGAAGAAGCGGATACCTTTGTTAAAGCACTGAGCGAGGTATGTGAGGAACTCTCAACCTTTGAATCGTAATCCAGGCGTCTCCTGCCTATAAACATTGAAATGGCTATCCATTCACAAGAGAGGTGAATGTTGCTGAAAGAAAAAAGCTTAAAGGCCCAATGCTAATCGGTTCATAAGCTATTGCCGATCCAGCTAGTATGAAAAACCCTGAAGCTACACTTCTGGGTTAATACGCAAACCAATGCCCTGTCAGCCATATGCTGGCGGGGTGTTTTTCTTTCTGGAGAAAATTGAGTTTATGATATCAGGGTACAAGCAGGCGATATAATGATCGACGCTGGCTGGTGCTTTCGTAAAGCAACGTCCTATAACGTTGGACATCATCTAAATGTCTATTTAGCGAGCACCAAAACAAAGCCATGGATTAGTTAGTATTAAATGCCTAATCAGGATGTGCGCTCCCAGAGTAGTGGATCAGCAAATTTCTCAGCCAGAAAATCAACAAATGCCTGTACCCTGCGACTCTGCATCGACCGGGTCGGTGTAATAGCATTGATCTGAGAAGGGACGCCTGGATATTCGGGTAAAACTACCCGCAACCGACCATGCTTTAAATCGCTCGCAACGCTCCAAACCGATTGATATGAAATTCCAAGCCCGGATAAAGCCGCATCGCGTAGCACTTCTCCGAGATTGCTTTCAAAGTTTCCAGACATTTTCACTTTAATTAATCCACCATTAGGTGTACTCAGAGGCCAAATGTCCTGACGCCCCTCACGACCCAGCAAGAATAGCCCATCATGGGATGACAGATCGTCTGGATGCAAAGGGGTACCGTGCTTGTTTAGGTAATCTGGAGAGGCAACTAACACACGAGGATCTGGAGAAAGAGGCCGCACAACCAGACGCGAGTCTTGCAGTGGCCCCATTCTGATTGCCAAATCGAAGCCCTCTTTTATGATGTCCACCATATCGTCGCTCAGATGAGCGGAGATGTTCACCTTTGGGTACATCGTCTGGAACTCGGACAACAATGGCGACACATAGATTCGCCCAAATGATGCCGACATAGTCACTCGCAGGTGACCAGCCACCGTTGTGGAGCAATCACGCAGGCATTGACCCAAGGCAACAAGCTCCTCAATTAGCGGACGCCCCTGATCTGCCAATGTCTGCCCCTCCGGCGTCGGGTACATACTGCGTGTGGAGCGGTTCAGCAACCGCACCCCTAGTTCGCGTTCAAGCCGCTGAAGGCGCTGACTCGCAA
>NZ_RJTN01000030.1 GCF_005497185.1 Pectobacterium polonicum
GATCGTTCTTGCGAAGGGAATTGCCAGCGGATATATGCCGATTGCCGCACTCCTGCTCAGCGAATCGTTCGCAGAAACCGTTGAAGGGGCTGGCGGCGGCGGGTCGTTCGCTGGGCATCTGGTTGCCTGTGCCGTCGCCAGCGCCAATATCGATATCATTGAGAATGAGCAATTGGTTCAGGCCTCCCGCACGCGTAGCGAACAGTTACTCAAGGCGCTGGCACCGTTAAACGAGCTGGGTATCGTCGGCAATATTCGCGGTCGCGGGTTAATGATTGGTCTGGAGCTGGTAGCGGATAAGAGTACGAAGGTGTCGCTCTTTCGTCACTATCCTGAGCTGCTGGCAGAGATTCCCCGCTTCGCGCGTGAAGATGAAGGTGTCATCCTGTCCATTCATGGTGGCGCACTGTCGCTGACGCCGCCGCTGGTCATTACCGCTGACGAGGTAGAGCGGCTTGCACATACGGTGGAAAACACGCTGAAACATGCCACCGCGTATATCGGTCGTAAGTAACTCGCCGCCTTCATATAAAAACTAACGCCCTGCAAGCAGGGCGTTATCAGACGTTAAACGCGAAATAACGTTACTCTTCCGCTTTTCTGTCTTTCTCAGCCAGCAGCTTTTCCAGCGCATCGCCACCCAGGTGACGGAAATCCTGACCTTTGACGAAATAGAAGATAAATTCGCAGATGTTCTGGCAACGGTCACCGATACGCTCGATAGAACGGGCGCAGAACAACGCCGTCAGTACGCTTGGGATGGTGCGAGGATCTTCCATCATGTGGGTCATCAGTTGACGCACAATCCCTTCGTACTCTTTATCCACTTTTTTGTCTTCGCGATAAATACGGATCGCTTCGTCCAGATCCATACGGGCAAAGGCATCCAGCACATCATGCAGCATCTGCACGGTGTGGCGCCCTAATGACTCCAGACTCACCAGCAGCGGCTGATGCTGATGGGAGAATTTCTCCAGCGCGGTGCGACAGATTTTATCCGCCACGTCGCCGATACGTTCCAGTTCAGAGATGGTTTTGATGATCGCCATTACCAAACGCAGATCGCTGGCGGTCGGCTGACGTTTCGCAATAATACGCACGCAGGCTTCATCGATCGCCACTTCCATCATGTTAACTTTGGCGTCGCCTTCAATCACCTGCTGAGCCAGCTCCGCATCCTGATTATGCATCGCTGTAATCGCGTCACTCAGCTGTTGCTCCACCAGCCCGCCCATCGTCAGGACCTGCGTGCGGATGTGTTCCAGTTCGGCGTTAAACTGACCGGAAATGTGTTTGTTCAGATTCAGATTATCCATGATGCTTTCCTAATCAACCGTAACGGCCGGTGATGTAATCTTCAGTCTGCTTCTGCCGTGGGGCAGTAAACAGGGTATCAGTATCGCTGAACTCAATCAGCTCACCCAAATACATAAACGCCGTATGATCTGAACAACGCGCTGCCTGCTGCATGTTATGTGTCACGATGACCACGGTGTAGTCTTTTTTCAGCTCGGAGATCAGTTCTTCAATGCGGCCGGTAGAAATCGGGTCAAGCGCAGAACAGGGTTCATCCAGCAGCAAGACATCTGGGCGAATCGCGATACCACGCGCAATACATAAACGCTGCTGTTGACCACCGGACAGGCTATAGCCGCTCTGGTGCAGCTTATCTTTCGTCTCTTGCCACAGCGCGGCTTTGGTCAGCGCCCACTGAACGCGTTCATCCATATCGGCACGAGACAGTTTTTCAAACAGACGCACACCAAACGCGATATTGTCGTAAATCGACATCGGAAACGGCGTCGGCTTCTGGAACACCATGCCGACCTTGGCGCGCAGCAACGCGATATCTTGCTTATCAGTCAGGATGTTATTGCCATCCAGCAGGATATCGCCCTCGGCACGCTGCTCAGGGTAGAGCTGATACATTTTGTTCAGGGTACGCAGCAGCGTAGATTTACCACAGCCGGACGGACCGATAAACGCGGTAACCTGATTCGCGGCAATATCCAGCGTAATGTTTTTCAACGCATGGAATTTTCCGTAATAGAAATTCAGATCGCGTACCTGGATTTTGTTGGATGTCTCAGTAGCCATACTCATCAAGACTTCTCTCTTTTTCCTGGCGCTGCCTGGCAGCGCCTTGAATTTATTTAATGTTTCTCAGAAAACGACTATTTCTTAGCGAATTAGTGCTTCTTGGCAGAGAAAATAACGCGCGCCAGAATATTCAGCAGCAGCACACACAGCGTAATCAGCAGTACACCCGCCCAGGCCAGCTGTTGCCACTCCACAAACGGGCTCATGGCAAACTTAAATATGGTGACCGGCAGGTTAGCAATCGGATGCATCATATCCGTGCTCCAGAACTGATTCGACAGCGACGTAAACAGCAGCGGCGCGGTTTCCCCAGCGATACGCGCAATGGCCAGTAATACCCCGGTGATGATGCCCGATACCGATGCCTTCAGCGTAATCGCAGAAATCATTTTCCATTTCGGCGTACCCAGCGCATAAGCCGCTTCACGCAGGCTATCCGGTACCAGTTTAAGCATGTTCTCGGTGGTACGAATCACAATCGGCACCTGCAACAGCGCCAGCGCAATCACGCCCGCCCAGCCGGAGAAGTGCTGCATTTTTGCCACCACCAGCGTGTAGACAAACAGACCCACCACAATCGACGGTGCTGAAAGCAGAATGTCGTTGATGAAACGAATCACTTCGGCGATCCAGGATTTACGACCGTATTCCGCCAGATAAATGCCCGCCATAATCCCCAGTGGCGTACCCAGCAGCGTCGCCCACAGGATCAACAATCCGCTCCCGACGATGGCATTCGCCAATCCACCACCCGCCGTGTTGGGCGGCGGCGTCATTTCGGTAAATAACGCCAGAGACATGCCATCCACGCCTCGGGTCACCGTCGAAAACAGAATCCAGACCAGCCAGAACAGGCCGAACACCATCGTGGACATCGATAAGAACAGCGCAATGCGGTTTTTCTGGCGACGCCAGGCCTGCATTTTACGCCGCGAACGCTCCAGAGCAGCGTCTTGCTCTATGCCTAATGCAGCCATTAGCGCGCCCCCTCATTTTTAGCCAGACGCATCACCATCAGCTTTGAACACGCCAGAACAATAAAGGTAATCACAAACAGGATCAGACCCAGCTCCATCAGCGCCGCGGTATGCACGCCGGATTCGGCTTCGGCGAATTCGTTCGCCAGCGCAGAGGTAATACTGTTGCCCGGCATATACAGCGACGCGCTGTCGAGCTGGTAAGTGTTCCCGATGATAAAGGTAACCGCCATGGTTTCCCCCAAGGCGCGCCCCAATCCCAACATCACCCCGCCGATGACACCGTTCTTGGTATAAGGCAGCACAATGCGCCAGATCACTTCCCACGTCGTACAGCCGATGCCGTAGGCGGACTCTTTCATCATGACTGGCGTTTGCTCAAACACATCACGCATCACCGCTGCAATGTAAGGAATAATCATGATGGCCAGAATAACGCCGGCCGCCAGAATACCAATCCCGAATGCCGGGCCGGAGAACAGCGAGCCAACAATAGGAATACCGGACAGGACGTTACCTACCGGTTGCTGGAAGTATTTGGCAAACAGCGGAGCGAAAATGAACAGCCCCCACATGCCGTAGACAATACTCGGTATGGCCGCCAGCAATTCAATTGCTACGCCAAGCGGGCGTTTCAACCAGGCCGGGGCCAATTCTGTCAGAAATAACGCAATCCCGAAGCTAATCGGAATCGCAATAATCAGTGCAATCAGTGAGGTTACGACCGTACCGTAAATCGGAACCAGTGCACCAAACTGCTCTGCGGGCGCATCCCACTCTTTCGTCCACAAGAAGGCAAAACCGAACTTCTCGATGCTGGGCCAGGACGCCACAATCAGGGAAACAATGATGCCTCCCAACAACAGTAGCGTGACCAGCGCCGCCAGTTTTACCAGCGTGCTGAAGAGGATATCGCCATATTTCCCCGGGGCTTTGATAGTTGGCTTGTACTCCGCCATACGTCTCTCTTCTCGATTTAACTGCATTTGATAAATTATTGAAGGCAGAGAGGCTTATCACCTCTCCGCCCCGATACGACGTGTTATTCCACTACGTATTTCCAGAACTCACGCTCTGGCTTAGTACAACGCTTTACCGTTGCTGTCTTTTACCTGGGTTTTCCAGGCGGCACGAATTTGCTCAACCACTTCTTTTGGCAGCGTGGCGTAATCCAGCGCTTCAGCTTGCTCACCGCCTTTCTTGAACGACCAGTCGAAGAATTTCAACACTTCGGCACCCTGCTCAGGTTTTTCCTGCTTGGTGTGAACCAGGATGAAGGTGGTGGACGTGATCGGCCATGCATCAGCGCCTTTCTGGTTGGTCAGATCCTGAGCGAAAGATTTGCTCCAGTCGATCTCTTTAGCCGCGTTGCTGAAGCTGGCACCCGTTGGGCTAACCGCTTTACCATCGGCAGAAATCAGTTTGGTGTAAGCCAGGTTGTTCTGCTTGGCATACGCATATTCTACGTAACCGATAGAACCAGGCAGACGCTGTACGAACGCCGCGATACCATCGTTACCTTTGCCACCCAGACCGGTCGGCCAGTTCACTGTAGAACCCGCGCCGATCTTCTCTTTCCACTCTGGGTTCACTTTCGCCAGGTAGCTGGTGAACACGAAAGACGTACCAGAACCGTCAGCACGACGAACCACAGCGATATCCTGATCCGGCAGTTTGGCGTTCGGGTTCAGTTTGGTGATTGCCGGGTCGTTCCATTTTTTAATGTTACCCAGGTAGATATCACCCAGTGTTTTACCATCCAGCGTCAATTCGCCAGATTTGATACCAGGAACGTTTACTGCCAGTACCACGCCACCGATAACGGTTGGGAACTGGAATAAACCATCCTGTGCTAATTTGTCATCGGCCAGAGGCGCGTCAGAGGCACCAAAATCTACCGTTTTAGCGATAATCTGTTTTACACCGCCAGAAGAACCGATGCCTTGATAGTTAACTTTATTACCGGTTTCTTTTTGATAGGAGTCAGCCCATTTGGCATAAACAGGCGCAGGGAATGTCGCACCGGCACCGGTGAGGTTAGCGGCAGCAAAAGCGGAGACCGCTGTCAGAGAAAAGGTTGCCGCAACAACACTGGCAAGAGTGGTACGCATCAGTTTCATAATCCCTCCTGTGGGATACTCGACGTGTCGACGTAGAGCCGTTATCAAATCAGAGTTATCAAATCAGAGTGTAGTTCGCAGGAGGAAAAATAGGACAATTTAGTGACAGTAAAATGTACGCAATATGACAGTTTTATGACAAGCAAGCAGCAGGCGGGAAAGTTCAGGAACTACCAGCCAGAACAGGCGCTCTGACTGGTGGAGGAGAGCGGTCAGTGAGTCTGGCTATGGCTAAGCAATTTGTAAATCGTATCAGGCTTATAGCTATCGCCCTGATAATAAATCGCCCAGTCGGTTACCCACGATATATCAATAGAATACACACCGCCTTCCTGCATATCCTCAACGTAGAACGGATGATTGATTAATGTCCCCGTGACGACCGCGTCGTCGATTTTTTCGGGCACAAACCACATGTGTTCACGCTCTTCTCCCTCTTCGCCATGAGGAATGCCAAACTTCACCATAAAGCGCCATTCACTTTCGACAGGTTTAGGTGCTTTTTTTAATAGCTTAGCTAAAAATCCCGGCTTAGCCGGTTCGTCACTCACATGGTAGTTTTTAAACATGTTGACGAAATAACGCCAGCGCAGCTGCGCTTTACGTGACATTTCTGCCGTTTCCGCATTCGTGCGCCAGAACATGATGGCGTTCTGCTCATCAAACCCTTTGAAGAACGTTTGCAGTACCGGATTCTCTTCGTTGGTACGAAACAGTATGCAGGAAGGCTCCTGATGCACGTCATCCCGATCGGCGCGATCGCCCAGAAACACGCCTTCCGGCGTTCCGTCCAGATCGTAGTGCATCTCTTCCAGAGGCCGCAATTGGTCAATCGGTGTGGATTGATTCACATGCCGTAGCCCTTCTTCAAACGGCAACGCCACCAGATATTCATAGCCGCTGTCCGTTTGCCCGCACAGAATCGGCTCATTAAAGGTAATTTTCTGATTTTGAATCGCATTATTAACAAAGCTTCGGAATAAATCCGGGATGCCATAATACGAACTCAGCGTCTCAGGAATAACTAATTCAGCCTCCGTCAGGCCGCATCGCGCCAGACCATGCGAGTGAAACCAGAATGTCGTTGGCGGATCGTTCTCGGTGTCGTACACGGCATGAATGGTATACAGCGATTCAATTTCCGGCAGGACATCATCTTCCAGCTGAAAACTCAGCCATTCACGGGTAAACACGTTACCGGCCGCAGAAATATCGATACCCAGGAGAAAATCCGGCACCACGGCGCTTAATAAGCGGAGCTGATGAACGTAATCTTCCAGCGGATTGGGGCCAAAAATACACTCAACCATCACTTCCTGCGTTGCCGCATTAGCCTGCGCCAGCAGCTCCGGCGAAATCTCATCGGTTGAATGTATCGGCGTGATGTTATTCTCGGGATCGCGCTCCGTTACCTCAAGATAAAAGGTCAGCTCGCGATCGTGATGACGACAGGTATAAAAGAATCCGCCCTGTTCCTGCTCGGTATAGCTTATTTCGCCTTCGGTGAAAAATGACTGCGCCTCTAACAAGCTCTCCAACAGTGGATAGTTCATCTCGCGTGAGGAGAAAGCCACCATCGTTGAAGGCGCTTTTTCACCCTTCCCTTCAGCGATATCCAGATATTGTTGTTTGTTATTCATATTAAGAACTAATCAATGTTTAATATGGGTAAACCAATATACCCAATAAATTTTGATAAGGAGAGTGCGGTGGACTTAAAATAAGGGGGATAAAAAATGAGATGAACTATAAAAATAAGCAGAGGTAAATAACACAATCGCTATTTACCTCCGTTTTTAAAAAATTACTCTACAGTAACGGATTTCGCCAGGTTACGTGGCTGATCGACGTCCGTACCTTTAATCAGCGCGACGTGATAAGACAGCAGCTGTAACGGCACCGTATAGAAGATTGGCGCAATCACTTCTTCGATATGCGGCAGCGGAATAATTTTCATATTTTCGCTGCTGGTGAAACCGGCATCTTCGTCAGCGAAGACATACAGCTCGCCGCCGCGCGCCCGAACTTCTTCGATGTTGGATTTCAATTTTTCCAACAGTTCATTGTTCGGTGCTACCACGACAACCGGCATATCGGCATCAATCAGCGCCAGCGGACCGTGTTTCAGCTCGCCTGCCGCATAGGCTTCCGCGTGGATGTAAGAGATCTCTTTCAGCTTCAGCGCCCCTTCCATCGCGATCGGGTACTGATCGCCACGGCCGAGGAACAGCGCATGATGCTTGTCAGAGAAACCTTCTGCCAGAGACTCGATGAGCTTGTCTTGGGACAGCATCTGCTCAATACGCGCGGGAAGCGCTTGCAAACCATGAACGATATCATGCTCAATCTGCGCATCCATACCGCGCAGACGGCCAACGCGCGCCACCAGCATCAGCAGAACGGTAAGCTGAGTGGTGAAAGCTTTAGTCGAGGCCACGCCAATCTCTACGCCTGCTTTGGTCATCAGCGCCAGATCGGACTCACGCACCAGCGAGGAACCTGCAACGTTACAGATAGCCAGCGACCCCAGATAACCCAGTTCTTTGGACAAACGTAACGCAGCCAGCGTATCCGCCGTTTCACCAGACTGAGACAGGGTAATCATCAGGCTGTTCTTACGCACGGCAGGTTTGCGATAGCGGAACTCAGAAGCGATTTCTACGTCACACGGAATCCCCGCCAGCGCTTCAAACCAGTAGCGGGAAACCATACCGGAGTTGTAGGACGTCCCGCACGCGATAATCTGAACATGCTCAACTTTCGCCAGCAGTTCATCCGCTTTAGGGCCTAATTCAGAAAGATTGATCTCACCGTGGCTGAAACGCCCTTCAAGGGTGTTCTTGATTGCCATCGGCTGTTCGTAGATCTCTTTCTGCATGTAGTGACGATATGCGCCTTTGTCACCGGCATCATAATTCACTTTTGATTCAATTTCTTCGCGTGTAGCAAGCTGGCCTGATTTGTCAAACACGCGCACGTCACGACGGGTGATCTCCGCCACGTCGCCTTCTTCCAGGAACATGAAGCGGCGCGTCACAGGCAGCAATGCCAGTTGATCGGAGGCAATGAAATTCTCACCCACACCACGGCCAATCACCAGCGGGCTACCTGAGCGCGCAGCGACTAATACGCTTGGGTCGCGGTTATCTAGCACCACCATGCCATAGGCACCGCGCAGCTGTGGGATCACACGCTTAACGACTTCAACCAGCGTCCCGCCATTCTGCTGCTGTTCGAAATGAACCAGGTGGGCAACGACTTCAGTGTCAGTTTCAGAAACAAAACGATAGCCGCGACCGATCATCAGTTCGCGTAGCGGCTCGTGGTTTTCGATAATACCGTTATGGACGATAGTGATATGTTCAGAAACATGCGGGTGCGCATTCTCTTCAGAAGGTTCACCGTGCGTTGCCCAGCGGGTATGAGCGATGCCTGTACCACCGTGTAGCTCATGCTCATCAGCAGCCTGAGACAGCACCTGCACTTTACCCAAACGGCGCAAACGAGCGACATGCCCTTCGCTGTCAACAACCGCCAGGCCCGCAGAGTCATAGCCGCGGTACTCAAGACGGCGTAAACCTTCCAGTAAAATTTCTGCAATATCACGTTGCGCGACTGCGCCTACAATTCCACACATCGATGTGTATTCCTATAAAAGTGACATATTGTGTCACCTGGGATGTCTTAGACCTGATTGTTCCGGTTTTTCCGGGTTCCCCGAGCCTTGTAGAGAGTTGGGGATTATTATGTTTTGTTTTGCGCTCTGGGAGACAAAGCACAGGACAAAACCACCTCCGCCACAAGCGGAGGTATATCGCTAAACGACTATTTCTTCTTCACCGGACGCTGCCACCCGGAGATATGCCGTTGTTTCACGCGACCAATCACCAGTTCGTTCTCTGCGACATCACGCGTGACCGTTGTGCCGGCACCAATCGTCGCGCCGTTGGCAACGCTGACGGGCGCCACCAATTGAGAATCCGAACCGACAAACACATCATCACCAATAATCGTTTTGTGTTTATTAGCACCGTCATAATTACAGGTGATCGTTCCCGCACCAATATTAACACCGGAACCAATATCCGCATCACCTAAATAGCTAAGATGTCCCGCTTTTGAGCCTTTCCCCAGACGCGCTTTTTTCAGTTCAACAAAATTGCCAACGTGCGCCCCCTCGGCCAGCTCAGATCCTGGGCGCAAGCGGGCAAATGGCCCGATGGTGCACTGCGCTTCCAGAACGGCATCCTCCACTACGGAATAAGGGCTGATCTCACAATCATCGCCAATGATGGAGTTTTTGATCACACAGCCAGCACCGATTTTCACCCGGTTGCCCAGCTTAACATTGCCTTCCACGACCACATTGATATCAATCACCACATCGCGACCATGAGTCAGTTCGCCACGCAGATCAAATCGTGCCGGATCGAGCAGCATAACACCGGCCAGCAGCAGCTTATCCGCCTGTTCACGCTGATAAACCCGCTCTAGCGCCGACAGTTGCAGGCGATTATTAACGCCTTCAACTTCGCTCAGCCGCTCTGGATGGACCGCTTCAACGCGCTGACCTTCTTCCGCTGCCATCGCAATAATATCGGTGATGTAAAACTCACCCTGTGCGTTGTTGTTATTCAACTGGCTTAGCCAACGCTTCAGGTCCTTGCCGTTCGCAATCAGAATGCCGGTATTGATCTCGTTAATCTGGCGCTGTGCTTCGCTGGCATCTTTGTGCTCGACGATCCCAACCACCGCGCCCTTTTCACGCACAATTCGCCCATAGCCCGTCGGATCGTCCAGCTTCACCGTCAACAGGCCGATACCGCCCTGCGGCTTAGCCTCACGTAAACGTCCCAGTGTTTGCGATGAAATCAGCGGCACATCGCCATACAACATCAAGATATCTTCATCATCAGCAAAATGAGGGGCAGCTTGCTGCATCGCATGCCCGGTTCCCAACTGTTCCGCCTGAAGCACCCAGTTCAACGCCGGATCGGCCAATTCACGTTTTAACAAATCACCGCCGTGACCATATACCAGATGCACATGCTGTGCGCCTGTCGTCATGGCCGCATCAATAACATGCTGAACCATCGGCTTGCCCGCCAATTGGTGTAACACCTTAGGAAGGTCGGAATACATACGGGTTCCTTTACCCGCAGCGAGAATAACTACACTCATAGCACTATTTGACATAAGCATCCTGACAATACGAAGCCACTGCCTCGCAGAATAAAAATGACCAGCCGATTACGACCTGAATAACCAGAGTTTACCGAAATTCCGGCATAACGCAGATAATTTTTGGTGAGCTTTTTCTGAAAGTCGCTCGCAAAGCCATGAATACACATGAGGAAAGTATGAGGTTCTCAACAACAAAAATGGCACATGGTTTTATAAAAAGCAGACTTTGTTTTTAAGTATTTCTATTTGTGACACACACAAAAGAAACAGCGTTTCATTTATAGCAATATACGCGGGCGAATAATTCAATAACGAAGGAGACACAATGAAACGTTGTTCTTCACAAAAATGTGATTTTGTACGGAAACACCGTTCTTCACGCCTCGCAGCCGTCGCGTTGACGAATGCATTACTCTTCAGCTTCAGTACACACGCCGCGACAGAATCAACCCCCGTCTGGCACGGAATGGCATTTGGTCAGTCGACAGATGTAAACTTCTCGTCCAACGTTCTGCCGGAAAAAATTGGCGTCAACGATGTCACCATCAACGGCAAGAAATTAGCGCCAGGGGATAATGCTGATTTGTCCGCACCGATCACGATTGAAAGCCGTGGCGGAAAGATTGCCAACACCCATGACGGATTGACGTTCTTCTATACGCAGTTGCCTGCCAATGTGAATTTTACGCTTCAGTCTGATATTACAGTGGAACAGTTTGGGCCAGAAAATGGTGCCAAACCTGCGGCTCAGGAAGGTGCAGGGATTTTGGTACGCGATATTATCGGCGTGCCACGTCAGGAACCATTGAAAGAAGGGTATGAAGAATTCCCTGCGGCGTCCAACATGGTGATGAACGCCATCATGACGCAGGATAAAAAATCGCATACCGAAATCAAGCTACAAGCTATTTTGCGTAATGGCGTCACGCAACCGTGGGGCAACGCGGGCGCGAAAATTACCAAAACCAGCTATCAGGAAAACGTCAATCTGGAGCAGACACCGACGTTCCGTCTGAAACTGGAACGTACCAACGACGGCTTCATTACCTCTTATGCACCAAAAGGCACGGATAACTGGGTATCAAAAGAAGTCAAAGGTGCAGATGTTGTCACCAAGTTGGACAAAGACCACTACTACGTCGGTTTCTTTGCCTCCCGTAACGCCAAAATCATCGTCAGTAATGCACAGTTGACTACAGCACCGGCGCAAACCAAAGCCTCACCGGAATTTAAAGTCAAGGCTTACGATCCGTTACTACAGGTGATGTCATCGCCTAAAACCACCAGCGAAAACTATGTTGTACAGGCTAAAGCCAATTACAACGGTACGATCGCCGTTTCACAAGACGGTAAATCTCTCGGTGATGCCAAGCAGGTAAAAGCAGGTGAGACGTTCTCTCTGCCAGCAAAAATTGCCGGTAATAGCGCAGAATTCAAGCTCGCTTACCAGCCTGCGGATGGGGATGATAAAGCGGTCAAAGAGAGCACGTTCAAGGTTGAAAAAGTGGCCTATGCAGATGCCAAAAATCTGTATGTTTCGCCACAGGGTTCAGCCAGCAACGACGGCAGTAAAAATGCACCGCTCGATTTAGCCAGCGCCGTCGCCGCTCTGCCAGCAGGCGGCACAATTTGGCTCAACGATGGCGATTACAGCGCGGCTGAAATCCCTGTCAGCGCCAGCGGCCAGCAAAAAGCCGTCAAGAACCTGTTTACCGTCGGTAATAAAGCCGTCATTCACGGCTTGCAACTGAAGGCAAGCCATTGGCATGTTAAAGGGATTGAAATCACCGAGAAACCGTTCCGTATCGAAGGAAGCTACAACACCATCGAACGCGTTCTGGCGCACCACGCTGACGATACCGGTATTCAGGTAACTTCAACGGCCGATGTAGGCAGACCACTGTGGGCTAGCCATAACCTGATCCTGAACTCAGAATCTCACAGCAACCAGGACCCTGGCAAAATTAACGCTGACGGTTTTGCGGTAAAAATGCGTGTCGGTGAAGGCAACGTAATCCGCGGCGCATTCTCACACAACAACATCGATGACGGCTTCGACCTGTTTAACAAAATTGAAGACGGTGCAAACGGCGTTGTGGTGATCGAGAATTCAATTGCTATGAACAACACCAGCAATGGCTTCAAAATGGGTGGCGAAGGTCAGCCAGTGGCGCATCAGGTTAAAAACAGTATTGCAGTGGGTAACAAACTTGATGGTTTCACTGATAACTTCAACCCTGGTGCACTGATCGTTGAAGACAACATCGCGTTAGATAATGAACGCTTTAACTTTATTTTCCGTCCAAGCCCTTACTCTGGCCCGGAAAAACAAGGCGTCTTCAAGAACAACATTTCACTGAAAACCAAAGCGGGTAAATATGATGATGCAGTTGTCGGCAATATCGATAACACCAACTACTTCATCAAAGGCGACCGTTCGGTTAACGCGCAAGGTAAGGAAGTCACAGTAAATAACTTCGTTTCAGTTATCGTCCCTGAGACGTTTACGCGTGATGCCAAAGGCAATCTGGTACTTGGCGACTTCCTGAAGAAGAAATAAGCCACTTCAAATAAACCCCGCCTAAGAAGGTGGGGTTGCTAATAAAACGCGTCGAGCACAGTAGTTAATGGTTCGTCAACAATCTGAATGCCTGCTGCTCTCGCAGGCATTTTTTATCTCGGCGTATAACATCACCTTAAATGAAAAAGGCCAGTCAGTGTGAACTGACTGGCCTTCAATTATTGCAAGCTTATCTGCTACATCGCTTTTCTGGTCAACTCGATAACGCGCAGTTTCGCAATCGCTTTAGTCAGCTCTGCGGAAGCCTGAGCATAATCCACGTCGCCATGCGAATTACGGATATGGTCTTCTGCTTTGCGTTTCGCTTCCAACGCACGGGCTTCATCCAAATCCTGTCCACGAATAGCGGTATCGGACAGTACGGTAACCATATTCGGCTGCACCTCAAGGACGCCACCAGAAAGGTAGATATACTCTTCTTCACCGTGCTGCTTAACGATACGAATCATACCCGGTTTAATGGCAGTGAGCAGAGGGGCATGTCCCGGATAAATACCCAGTTCGCCTTCGCTCCCCGTTACCTGGATCTTCTGCACCAGACCGGAGAACATTTGCTGTTCCGCACTCACGACATCCAGATGGTAAGTCATAGCCATGTCACCCTCCTACAAGGCGTTACAGTTTCTTGGCTTTTTCCACGACTTCTTCAATGGAACCAACCATGTAGAACGCCTGCTCTGGCAGGTGGTCGTATTCGCCTTCCATAATCCCTTTAAAGCCACGGATGGTGTCTTTCAGGGAAACGTATTTACCTGGAGAACCGGTAAATACTTCAGCAACGAAGAACGGCTGAGACAGGAAGCGCTGAATCTTACGCGCACGGGATACCACCAGCTTATCTTCTTCAGACAGCTCGTCCATACCCAGAATTGCGATGATGTCCTTCAGTTCCTGATAACGTTGCAGAATAGACTGCACGCCACGGGCAACATCGTAGTGTTCCTGACCAACTACCAGCGGGTCCAACTGACGGCTGGTGGAGTCCAGCGGGTCAACGGCCGGGTAGATACCCAGAGAAGCGATCTGGCGGCTCAGTACCACAGTTGCATCCAAGTGGGCAAAGGTGGTGGCTGGTGACGGGTCAGTCAAGTCATCCGCAGGAACGTAAACGGCCTGAACGGAGGTGATAGAACCGGTTTTGGTTGAGGTGATACGTTCTTGCAGAACGCCCATCTCTTCCGCCAGCGTCGGCTGATAACCTACCGCAGAAGGCATACGCCCCAGCAGTGCAGATACTTCCGTACCGGCCAGGGTATAACGATAAATGTTATCGACGAACAACAATACGTCACGGCCTTCATCACGGAATTTTTCTGCCATGGTCAGGCCGGTCAGTGCTACGCGCAGACGGTTACCTGGTGGCTCATTCATCTGGCCATAAACCAGTGATACTTTATCGATTACGTTGGAATCGGTCATTTCGTGGTAGAAGTCGTTACCTTCACGGGTACGCTCACCAACACCAGCAAACACAGAGTAACCGGAGTGCTCGATCGCGATGTTACGGATCAGCTCCATCATGTTTACAGTTTTACCTACGCCCGCACCACCGAACAGACCCACTTTACCGCCCTTGGCAAACGGACACATCAGGTCGATAACCTTGATGCCAGTTTCCAGCAGTTCCTGTGAGTTTGACAGCTCTTCATAGCTCGGAGCCGCGCGGTGAATAGCCCAGCGCTCTTCTTCGCCGATATCGCCTTTCATGTCGATGGGATCACCCAACACGTTCATGATACGACCCAGCGTTGCTTTACCTACCGGCACTTCGATCGGGTGGTCCAGGTTATTTACGTTCAACCCGCGACGCAGACCGTCAGAAGAACCCATTGCGATACAACGAACAATACCGCCGCCCAACTGCTGCTGCACTTCCAGCACCAGTTTCTCAGCGCCGTTCTCTACCTCAAGCGCATCGTACACCTTCGGTACGGCATCTTGCGGGAACTCGACGTCCACCACGGCGCCGATTACCTGGATAATCTTTCCAGTAGCCATCTTGAATCCTCTACGTAATTCGACAATACGTAATTCGTAAACCTGCTTTAAACCGCGGAGGCTCCCCCGACGATTTCGGTGAGTTCCTGGGTAATGCTGGCCTGACGAGCTTTGTTGTATACCAACTGAAGCTCTTTGATCAGGCTACCGCCGTTATCGGTCGCGGCTTTCATCGCAACCATTCGCGCGGCCTGCTCACTAGCCAGATTTTCTACGACGCCCTGATAAACCTGAGATTCCACATAACGACGCAGCAGGGTATCCAGCAGCGACTTAGGATCGGGTTCATACAGGTAATCCCAGGCTTTCTTCTTCAACTCACCGTCATCCGAAGGCGGTAACGGTAACACTTGAACAACAAGCGGTTCCTGAGACATGGTATTGATAAACTTGTTGCTTACGATATACAGCTTGTCCAGACGACCTTCGTCGTAGGCTTGCAGCATAACTTTAACCGGGCCGATCAGTTCTGATACGGAAGGGTTATCCCCCATACCGGTAACCTGAGCAACAATGTTTCCGCCTACCGAACCGAAGAAAGAAACCGCTTTGGAGCCAATCAGCGCTAAATCAGTTTGAACGCCTTTATCACTCCAGGATTTCATATCGGCCAACAGTTTCTTGAACAGGTTAATGTTCAAACCACCACACAGGCCACGGTCAGTAGACACCACCAGATACCCAACGCGCTTAACGTCGCGTTCTTCCAGGTACGGGTGTTTATATTCCAGATTTCCTAACGCAAGGTGACCAATCACATTGCGTATGGTTTCCGCATAAGGACGGCTGGCCGCCATACGATCCTGCGATTTACGCATTTTGGAAGCGGCGACCATTTCCATTGCTTTGGTGATCTTCTGCGTATTTTGGACGCTTGCGATCTTACTACGTATCTCTTTTGCGCCGGCCATCTTTGCTTCTCCTCAAAGCCTTGCGGCCTGCTTTACAGCAGGCCACCGGGCGTTACCAGGACTGGGTTGCCTTAAAAGTATCGAGGATGCCTTTAAATTTGCCCTCGATCTCATCGTTATAAGCGCCAGTCTGGTCGATTTGTTGCAGAAGTTCGCCATGCTCACGGTCAGCGTAAGCCAGCAGTGCCGCTTCAAAGCTACCGACTTTCGACAGCTCAACATCTTCCAGATAACCACGTTCCGCCGCAAACAGAACCAGAGACTGCTGTGCGACAGACATCGGCGCATACTGTTTCTGTTTCAACAGCTCGGTCACTTTCTGACCGTGGCTCAACTGTTTACGGGTTGCATCATCAAGATCGGAAGCGAACTGAGAGAATGCTGCCAGCTCACGGTACTGTGCCAGCGCGGTACGAATACCACCGGACAGTTTCTTCATGATCTTGGTCTGCGCTGCACCACCCACACGGGATACGGAGATCCCTGGGTTAACCGCAGGACGAATACCGGCGTTAAACAGGTTGGATTCCAGGAAGATCTGACCATCGGTAATAGAAATTACGTTGGTCGGAACGAACGCAGAAACGTCACCCGCTTGCGTTTCGATGATCGGCAGAGCGGTCAACGAACCGGTTTTCCCTTTCACTTCACCCTTGGTGAATGCTTCAACGTAATCGGCGTTAACGCGCGATGCACGCTCCAGCAAACGGGAGTGGAGATAGAAAACGTCACCAGGATAAGCTTCACGACCTGGCGGACGACGGAGCAACAGAGAAATCTGACGATAAGCAACGGCCTGTTTAGACAGGTCATCATAAATAATCAGCGCATCTTCACCACGGTCGCGGAAGTACTCGCCCATCGCACAACCGGCATACGGTGCCAGATATTGCAGAGCAGCAGATTCAGACGCGGTAGCAACAACAACAATGGTGTTTTCCAGTGCGCCATGCTCTTCCAGTTTACGCACCACGTTAGAAATCGTGGAGGCTTTCTGGCCGATGGCGACGTACACACATTTGATACCGGAATCACGCTGGTTGATGATGGCGTCGATGGCCAGCGCGGTTTTACCCGTCTGACGGTCACCGATAATCAACTCACGCTGACCACGGCCGATTGGAATCATGGCGTCAACGGATTTATAGCCCGTTTGTACTGGCTCATCAACAGACTGACGTTCGATAACGCCAGGCGCAATCGCTTCAACCGCAGAGAAACCGTCATGATCCAGAGCGCCTTTACCATCAATCGGTGCGCCCAGCGTGTTGACCACACGACCTAAAAGGCCGCGACCAACCGGAACTTCAAGAATACGGCCGGTGCATTTTACTTTCATGCCTTCAGCCAGATCCGCATACGGTCCCATGACTACCGCACCAACGGAGTCGCGCTCCAGGTTCAGTGCGATTGCATAGCGGTTACCCGGCAGAGAGATCATCTCCCCCTGCATCACGTCTGCCAGACCGTGGACGCGGATGATTCCGTCACTGACGGAAACAATAGTACCTTCATTGTGAGCTTCGCTCACCACATTGAACTGAGCAATGCGCTGCTTGATCAGTTCGCTGATTTCGGTGGAATTCAGTTGCATGCTCCAGTCCCCTTAAGACTGCAAGACGTCTGCCAGACGTTCCAGACGACCGCGAATGCTGCCATCTATCACCATATCGCCCGCGCGAATAACCACGCCGGCCATGACAGACTTATCAATTTTGCAATTCAGCTTCACTTTGCGTGACAGACGTTTTTCCATAGCGGCAGCGATTTTTGATAGCTGCTGCTCATTCAACGTGTTGGCAGAAATCACATCGACATCAACCGTCGATTCCAGTGCTGCCCGCAGTTGAATAAATTGTTCCAGTACTTCAGTAAGCACTGGTAAACGTCCGTTTTCGGCCATTACCCTAATCAGGTTCTGACCGGCTTCATCAAGTTGATCACCACAAACGGCAATGAACGTTTTCGCCAGCTCAATCGGTGCAACAGCACCAGAAAGCAGCTCGGCAATCTGCTCATTGCGCGCGACTTCAGCCGAAAACGCCAGCATGTTCTGCCAGCGATCCAAGGCCTGATTCTCAACCGCAAAGTCAAAAGCTGCTTTGGCGTAGGGGCGAGCTACCGTGACAAATTCAGACATCAGCCCCTCCCTCCTTACAGTTCAGCGACCAGTTTATCAACGATGTCGCTGTTAGCAGCTTCATCCACGGAACGTTCAATAATTTTCTCGGCACCGGCAATCGCCAATACGGCAACTTGCTTACGCAGCTCTTCGCGAGCGCGTTTACGTTCGGCTTCGATTTCAGCCTGCGCCTGCGCCACAATCTTGTTACGTTCAGCTTCCGCTTCAGCTTTCGCCTCATCCAGGATCTGAGCACGGCGTTTGTTCGCCTGCTCAATGATAACCTGAGCATCCGCTTTGGCTTTCTTCAGTTGATCTGTCGCATTGGCCTGAGCCAAGTTCAAATCTTTTTTGGCACGTTCAGCAGAAGCAAGACCGTCAGCAATTTCTTTTTGACGCTTCTCGATGGCAGCCATCATCGGCGGCCATACAAACTTCATGCAGAACCAGACAAACAGGACGAACGCAATGGCCTGGCCGAGGATTGTTGCATTAATATTCACAGCACAATGCCTCTTTCAAAGTTAAATAAGTTGATGTTTTAACCTCAGCAGAAAACATTCTGCTTAGGCCACCGCAAACATCACATACAGCCCCAGACCAACAGCGATCATTGGGATGGCGTCAACCAGACCCATGACGATAAAGAACTGTGTACGCAGTAAAGGAATCAGGTCAGGCTGACGAGCAGCGCCTTCCAAGAATTTACCACCCAGAATGCCGATACCGATCGCAGCACCGATTGCCGCCAAACCCATCATTAACGCGGCAGCCATGTACAGCAGATCCACACTCAGGTTTTCCATGACAGTCTCCAGTTTGTTTCAGTTAAAAACGTTATTTGTTGAAAGAAAATCAATGCTCTTCAGATGCCATCGAGAGATAAACAACCGTCAGAACCATGAAAATAAAAGCCTGAAGCGTAATAATCAAAATGTGGAAAATAGCCCAAGGCACATTTAACAGCCATTGTGACCACCACGGCAACAGACCAGCAATCAGGATGAAGATCAACTCACCCGCATACATATTGCCAAACAGTCGCAAGCCTAAGGAAATAGGTTTAGACAGCAGGCTGACACCTTCAAGAATCAGGTTGATAGGAATAAATACTGGATGGTTGAACGGCTGCATGGTCAGTTCTTTAACAAAACCACCGAGACCCTTCATTTTGATGCTGTAGAACAGAACCAGGATAAACACCCCAAGCGCCATCGACAGCGTGATGTTCACGTCAGCCGTCGGCACGGCACGCAGATAAGCATGCGCCGGATCGTATCCCAGCAGGCTATAGATACCCGCCCAGGCTTGCGGCAACAGATCGATAGGCAGCAGGTCCATCAGGTTCATCAGGAAAACCCAGACGAAAATGGTCAGCGCCAGAGGAGCAATCAGTTTGCTTTTGCCATGGAACATATCGCGTACGGTACCGTCAACGAAACCGATGATCAGTTCGACAGCCGTTTGCAGCTTACCTGGCACACCGCTGGTCGCACGTTTAGCTACGCGGTGAAAGATAACCAGAAAGAGGACCCCAAGAGCGATGGAGAAAAACATCGAATCGACGTTGATCGACCAAAAACCCGTCCCTACCTGCAAATGGTGCAAGTGGTGACTGATATACTCTTGCGGAGTAGAGATTTCTCCAGCAGCCATGATGTCTCTTACCCTTTTGTTGTTAATTACGGTAACGATTAATTACGGCCGGTGCCACGATCTGCATAACCAGCACCGATAAATAAGTCAGGCCAAGCGGAAAGAATGTCGCTTTAAACACGCCTAACGCCACCACTAACAGTGCAATGGCGATAAATACCTTAAGCGCCTCACCAATCGCGAACGACCAAGCCACACGGCCATCAGCAGGTTTGTGTGACTGATGACGTAAGGCAAACAGCACAAACAAGACATTCGGTAACCAGGCTGCCAATCCCCCGCCTAATGCAGAAGCGGCAGCGTTGACGCTATTGAGGCTGAAAACAGCACTCAACAAAGCAAAAGTCACTAACTGTAGCAACAGTAGCCTTAAGGCTACTTTTCCGCTGTAAAGGGATACAGGCATGACGTTTGCTCTCTCCGTACCTTTTCAGAGGTATACCGAATGACGTATAAAACTGCCTTTACACCACTGAGTCAAGCAGCAAAAAACGAGCAAATTATACGGGTCATACCTGCGAATTCAATCGATAAGTAGCGAAAAGGTGAACAATTATTTAAATTTCTTTCTGAAGCCCCATTTTTACTAACAATCATCCCTGATCATATCTGGTGTCATTAATTTCTAAAGCCCTCTAATCTGTGATGCGACTCACATAAAAGGCTTTGCGACTATTTATAACAGAACATGTTTTTTTTTGTCTTTAGCAAAATAAGTCATTTATTTTATTTAACTTCAATAAGTTACAAAAAAATTCATTCAAAAAACGTAATAAACAACGTTTCAACCACCTATTGACATTATTGATATCGTTTTTTTACTCAATTAACACAAAAATAACTAAATTTTGATGCCAATGATTTATTTTCGCTCGTTATTATTTAGCACGAAAGTAAAAGAGAGCCACTGAAAAAACGAAGATGTAAAATTTCAGTGATCGCTATGGGTTCTGGAACGATGCCACTCACAGACAAGGTGGCAACCTGACACGCAATATTTAGTTATAATTTTTTTGATAAAAAACAAAATTAGTTTGGTTTAAGCACAACCAAATGGCGCTCACCTTCCAGATCGGGAACGGATAAGCGAACGACCTGATCCAATAGGACACCTTGTGGCAAGGATGACAATTCATCCTCAGGAAGTACGCCTTTTAGAGCATAAAACCGCCCCGTCGGTCTGGCTGGAAGATGGCTACACCAGCTAATCATGTCCTGCAAAGAGGCGAATGCCCGGCTGATCACCCCATCAAAAGGTGGCTCTGCGGGAAATTCCTCAACGCGACTCTGCACAGGCGTGATGTTTTCAAGTTGTAACTCATGCTGTACCTGGCGCAGGAAGCGAACACGTTTACCCAAACTATCCAGCAAGGTGAAATGCGACTCAGGGCGAACAATCGCCAATGGAATCCCTGGCAGCCCAGGCCCTGTTCCCACATCGATAAAACGCTGTCCGTGTAAATGCGGCTCAACCACGATACTGTCCATGATGTGGCGGACTAGCATTTGCTGTGGATCGCGTACAGACGTCAGGTTATAAGCTTTATTCCACTTATTCAGCATATCAACATACTGTATCAGAAGATTTTTTTGCTTATCTGAAATCACAATGCCAGCCGCATTTAGCAGATTATCGAGTGTGGTGCGCACAATAAGATCCCGATGAAAAATATGAAGTTAATAATAAAAATAGCCGGATAACCGGCTATTTAGAAGATAAGTTTACCTTAAATCAGGCGCTACGGCGTAGTAGACCCTGTTTTTTAAGCCAGATCAGCAGGATTGAAATCGCCGCTGGCGTAATACCGGAAATCCGTGAAGCTTGGCCGATAGATGACGGTTTGTGATCGTTCAGTTTGGCGATAACTTCGTTGGACAACCCGTTAACCTGCTTGTAATCCAGATCGGCTGGCAGCAACGTATTTTCATTACGCAGCTGTTTCTCGATTTCATCCTGTTGACGAGCAATATACCCTTCGTATTTAACCTGAATTTCAACCTGTTCGGCAGCCTGCTCGTCGATTAATCCCGGTGCAAACAGCGGTAACGCGGTAAGCTGAGCGTAATCCACTTCCGGGCGACGCAGCAGTTCTTCACCATTCGCTTCACGCGACAAGGGGGTTTTCAGCAGTGAATTAACCTGATCTAGCTGCTCAGATTGCGGGTGAACGTGAATGTCGCGCAGGCGCTGACGTTCTTTCTCAATGTTCTCAAGCTTCTCATTGAAACGCGCCCAGCGATGATCGTCGACCATACCCAGTTCACGACCCATTTCAGTCAAACGCAGATCGGCGTTATCTTCGCGCAACATCAGACGATATTCGGCACGCGACGTAAACATACGGTAGGGTTCTTTTGTCCCCAGCGTACAGAGATCGTCAACCAACACGCCGAGATAAGCTTGATCGCGACGTGGTGACCAGCCTTCCTTATCGGCAGCCAGTCTCGCTGCATTCAGCCCTGCCAGCATGCCCTGCGCAGCGGCTTCTTCATACCCTGTTGTACCGTTGATTTGTCCGGCAAAGAACAGACCATGAACAAATTTGTTTTCCAGCGTCGGCTTCAGATCGCGGGGATCGAAGAAATCGTACTCAATGGCATAGCCAGGTCGGACAATGCGGGCATTTTCCATACCTGTCATTGAACGAACAATCTGCCACTGAACGTCGAACGGCAAACTGGTTGAGATCCCATTAGGATAAATTTCGTTGCTGGTCAGGCCTTCTGGCTCAAGAAAGATCTGATGCGTGTTTCGATCGGCAAAACGCATGACTTTATCTTCGATCGAGGGGCAATAACGCGGGCCGATCCCTTCGATGATCCCGGCATACATCGGGCTGCGATCCAGATTATTACGGATCACATCATGGGTTTTCTCATTGGTATGCGTGATATAGCACGGCATTTGCGCCGGATGCTGAATCGCGTTACCTAGGAATGAAAAAACCGGCATTGGGTTGTCACCGTGCTGTTGTGCCAGCACGCTAAAATCGATTGTTCTGGCATCAATACGTGGCGGCGTACCGGTTTTTAGGCGGTTGACGCGCAGAGGCAGTTCACGCAAGCGGCGCGCAAGTGGAATGGAAGGCGGATCGCCTGCACGCCCACCGCTGTAGTTATCCAGCCCAATGTGAATTTTGCCGTCAAGGAAAGTACCTACCGTTAATACCACCGCTTTTGCACGAAATTTAAGCCCCATCTGGGTAACTGCACCAACGACGCGATCGTTTTCTACGATCAGATCGTCAACCGCCTGCTGGAAGATCGTTAGATTTGGCTGATTCTCCAAGGCGGTGCGCACGGCCTGACGATAGAGCACGCGATCCGCTTGTGCACGAGTGGCTCTAACCGCGGGACCTTTGCTGCTGTTTAGTATCCTAAACTGTATGCCTGCCTGATCGACGGCACGCGCCATCAACCCTCCCATGGCATCGATCTCTTTAACCAGATGGCCTTTCCCAATACCGCCGATCGCTGGATTACAGGACATTTGTCCTAGCGTATCAATATTGTGTGTGAGTAAAAGCGTCTGTTGGCCCATTCGCGCAGAAGCCATAGCCGCTTCTGTTCCGGCATGACCGCCACCGATCACGATGACGTCAAATGGATCTGGATAAAACATGGTGCTGCTCCTCGCATTATTGCGAATGATGAGTGGTAAACGATCGTTATTTGCCCTGGGGTGGGGGATTCTACTCAACTTTGAGCCAACGACCAAGCCCGTTGGATTCTCGTTAATTAAAGAAAGATCTTTTTATTTAAAGATCTCTTTATTAGATCTCTTATTAGGATCGTCATGTTGTGTGGATAAGTGATTATTCGTATTAAAGATCAAGAGAATGCGGATGATCCTTACCTGTGAATGATCGGTGATCCTAGCCCGTATAAGCTGGGATCTAAATGCGGGTTTATGCACAGGACAAAAAACATACTCGGGTTGTTATTGGGATAACTACTGCTTTTACACCGAAATTAAGCATAGTTATCCACATTCAACTGCTGAATATTTCATCTTATTTGAGTAAATCAACCCACGATCCTAGCCATTCCTCTGCTGGATCTTCTGGAATTTGGTGCTGGGTGATGTCGATCTCGAGGATTTCACCGATCCGTTTAGCCCCTAGCTGGGTGAGTACACGATCCGCCGTTTGGATCGCGCCACAAAAAGTATCGTACTCTTTACTCCCGATCCCCACCGCACCGAAATTCACTTGAGAAAGATCGGGCTTTTGCTGTTCCAACTGTTCGAACAGCGCTTTTAGGTTGTCTGGGAATTCCCCGGCACCGTGTGTAGACGTCACTACCAGCCATACACCGCTTTCAGGCAGCGCATCAAGTGTGGGGCCATGGAGCGTTTCAGTGGAAAAATCATCCTTCTCCAGCAGTTCAGCCAAATGCTCTGCCACATATTCTGCGCTGCCAAGGGTACTGCCACTGATTAAGGTAATGTCTGCCATAGCGATCCCATCTGATAAAAGACGGGACATTGTACGCTGTGATCTGGCTGGGATCTACCTGTGGATAATATGGGTATAGGAAAAAGACATTACGGCGCGATCGTCCGCATGATGGGGTTTTGCAGGGAGATGAGTGTTTCAGTGGACTGAATTTCATCAATTGTTTGGATCTTGTTGATAAGTACGTGTTGCAGCGCTTCGATCGAACGGCACATGACTTTAATAAAGATGCTGTAATGCCCAGTGGTGTAGTAGGCCTCGACCACTTCTTCCAGATTGTTGAGTCTTTCCAGCGCTGAGGGATAGTCTTTAGCACTTTTTAGTATGATGCCGATAAAGCAACATACGTCATAGCCCAGCTGTTTTGGATTCACATCTAACCGCGTGCCGATAATGATGCCCGCCTGCTTCATTTTTTCCACCCGAACGTGGATCGTACCTGGGCTAACGGAAAACTGTTTTGCCAATTCGGCGTAAGGCGTGCGTGCATTTTCCATTAAGGCGGAAAGGATGCCGCGATCGAGATTATCGATCTGATAAATTTCTGCCACTTTGAGCCTCCTATTTTATCGAATAATGATTTTATACCGCTATAAAATGACGGATTAAAAGCACAAGTGCAATTTATCCATAAGATTATTGAATGACTAGCGGTTTATATTGCTTAATGAATAACTAAATACGATGAATAAGAGACGCGGCAATGAAAAAGCAGTACATCGAAAAACAACAGCAAATCAGCTTCGTTAAGTCTTTCTTCTCCAGCCAACTGGAGCAGCTTCTGGGATTGATTGAAGTCCAGGCACCGATTCTTAGCCGTATCGGCGATGGCACGCAGGATAACTTGTCTGGTACGGAAAAAGCCGTGCAGGTTAAGGTTAAAGCCCTGCCAGATGCCACATTTGAAGTGGTGCACTCATTGGCGAAATGGAAACGTAAAACGCTGGGCGCGTATGATTTTAGCTTCGGCGAAGGTATCTATACCCATATGAAGGCACTGCGCCCAGATGAAGATCGTCTGAGCCCGATCCACTCGGTTTATGTCGATCAGTGGGACTGGGAGCGCGTGATGGGCGATGGCGAGCGCAATGCCGAGTATCTGAAGTCGACGGTGACGCGTATTTATCAGGGCATTAAAGCGACGGAAGCGGCGGTACATCAGGCGTTTGGCATTCAGCCTTTCCTGCCAGAGCAGATTCATTTTGTGCATACCGAAACGTTGCTGAAGCGCTATCCCGATCTGGATGCCAAAGGGCGTGAGCGAGCCATTGCCAAAGAGCTGGGTGCGGTCTTCCTGATTGGGATTGGTGGTAAGCTGTCTAGCGGGGAATCTCACGACGTGCGTGCACCGGATTATGATGACTGGACGACGCCAGGTGAGCAGGAATTGGCAGGTCTGAACGGTGATATCGTCGTGTGGAACCCGGTTCTGAACGATGCATTTGAGATTTCATCAATGGGCATCCGCGTGGATGCGGAAGCCTTAACACGCCAACTGGCGCTGACGCAGGATGAAGAACGTTTGAAATTAGAGTGGCATCAGGCGCTGTTGCGTGGCGAGATGCCGCAGACGATCGGCGGGGGAATTGGTCAGTCTCGCCTGGTCATGCTGTTGCTACAACTGTCGCACATTGGTCAGGTTCAGTGCGGTGTGTGGCCACAGCCGCTGCGTGAGTCAGTTTCCGGCCTGCTTTAATAAGCCTTGCCGTGCTGCCAGCGGCGCATTAAGCGGCTTTTTAACCCAGTGTCAAAGCGCCAAATGTGGTCAAAAATGTGCATGATGCCGGGTTTGCCATGATCGGACATCGCTACAGCATGGAAACGATGCTGTAGCTGTTTCTGACGGCTTTTCACCTTGTTCACGACCTCATCCGGCAACCGCTGGGCGATAAAATCTGAAATCACCACCGCATCAGCATCATGCCAGAGTGCATCGTCCATCTTATCCAACAATGCTGACAGACAGGCGCTCATATCCGTGCCGCCACGGAAGGACTGGCTGAGAAAACGTATCGCCTGCTCTAGTCCGTCCGCAGACGTGAGTTCGTATTTCACCACGCCAGTGGAAAATAGCATGATGTAGCAACGGCGATTATCGGCGAGTGCGATACGCATCAGCGCCAGACAGAAAGCTTTGGCACAGCGTTCATTAAAGCCGCCCATCGAGCCTGAAGTATCAACGCAGACGATAAACGGGCCACGTGGCTGCTGTTCGTTTTGTTGGTGCACCACCGGGCGCTCGGTAACTTTCTCGCGCCAGCTCTCCCCTTGTAAGCGATAGGTCAGCAGCCGATGTTCCAGCAGGCGACGATAAAATTCGTATTCCAGTTCACTAATGCCCAGCGTGGCTAACTCAGTGGGCATCAGACGCAAGATATCATCACTCTGATGCACGCCGCTCACCTGTTCGGGAACAGTGGCAGGTTCCCGTACTCTTACCCGGAAGGCTTCTTGTGGTGCTTCCTGCGTAAGGATGGATTTGGTCTCCCGACTGCGCCCCAGGCGTTCCGCCAGTTTTTGCAGTGCAGGCTGACGTTGCAGGAAAGCACCGAAATCCAGTAATGGGCGGGGATCGGTGTGGATACGCTGTGCGGCGCTAAGATCCCAGAGCCGTCCGGCTGCATTTTCATTCTCTGCCAAAACCGGTTCAAGTTTGCCGCTGAGGGTCAGACGCTGTTGCAATTCATCCAGCAGGATTTCCCGTTCCTGATCCATTAATTGCTGATGTAGTGAAACGGTTTGTAATGTCAGGCTCAGCCGCCAGCGCTGAAGAAAGAGCGCGTGGAGCCCACTCGTTATCTTCTGCCCTAAGGTTCTCTCTGGAGAGGTAATGAGCTGTGAGGCCTGCGTCAGAAACGGTGATTCCACGGTGTTTAGCGTATCCATAATCGCAGGCAGGCGTGTCTGAAAAGCCTGGTTGTCGATCGATTGTGAACGTTGGTAGCAGCTAAATTCCCTTTCCAGCTCTGGCGGTACCTGCGTGGCGCGCAGGCGCTGCTTTAAGGTTTCTTTCCAGTGAGGGAGATCGTTGAGCAACGCGGATTTCAGGCTGGGATACTTTTCGAAGAAGAATGCGAGCTGCGGTGTTGCCAGTAGTGTGACGACAAGATCGTCCAGCAGCTCGTTTTCATCGATAGACAGCAGCATTTCCAGTGATTCCAGCGTGATCATGGGCGTTAGTCCTGTTGCTCTGATTGCTGGATCTGCTCGGCAACCTGTTGCAGGCTGGCTTCTATTTTCGCCAGCCACTCACCAGGGACGAACAGGCAGGGTTGATGCTGGCTGAACAAACGACGCTGTTCGCGCAGTTGCAGGTTCAGCTTTTCATATTCATCGGTAATTTCGGCAGGAAGCGCACAGTCGCGTTTTTCCGGCAGAGAAAGAATAGAAGATTGCAGGCTGATATCACGGATCGTCAGATGCTGGCGATCGTCCACCAGCAGATCGAGGCGTTGGGTAAAACCAATGCCGTTGAGCTTACCCCGGATCTCACCCCCTTTTTGCAGCCAGTCTTGCAGGGTATTTTTCTCAATGATCAGATGGTTAACTTCAATATCGTGCAGGATCAGCGGGCGTTGCAGCACCAGATCCAGCATTTCAGCGACGATCGTATCAGGCAACGTGTAATGGAATTTGCGACCCAGAAAGTGTCCTTGTTTCTCCACGGAAAATGCCTGCAATTCACTTTGCTCACGCTGGTATTGTTGGCGTTTGGTATTCACCTGCTGCAGACGGAACAGCAGACTTTTTTGTTGATAGGCGTGCTCGGTAATCAACAATTCAAGCTGGCGTTCGATGAGCGTCAACGTGCTTTGGTCATGCCAGAGACAGTCTTTCAGCAGAATAATATCAACTGGCGTGATGGCATCCCGACCGCAGAAAAACGCACTGGCCTGAAGTAGGCGCAAGGCTTTCTTCCAGCGTCGATCGGAAATATAGGGCGCTTGTTCCAGCGCATCAAGCTGCTGACGCAGCGTGTAAATCAGCTCGAAGCCAACATCTGGCAGCGAGACGTGCTCAATGTCCTTCTGCCACTGTTGGTACTCTTCATCGCTGACGCTGAGAGCGGGTGGTACGGGGTTATCGCGATCGCTGCTGTTATTTACGAGTAGTGCGCGGAAATTCTGTTTTTCCTGCACGCGATCGAGCCATAGACGGATAAGCATTCGGTCATAAAGCGCTTCCAGACCGCCGTCTGCCTCTGGCAGTTCATTCGAGGCCGCGACCAATAGGCGCATGGGTATGGTGTCTTCGCTGTTGCCATTACGGAAACGCCGTTCATTAATGGCCGTTAGCAGCGTGTTCAAAATAGCGGGGCCTGCTTTCCAGATTTCGTCCAGAAAGACGATTTCAGCTTCTGGCAGATAACCGGCGGTCAGGCGCTGGTAGCGGCCTTCATCTTTTAGCGCCTGAATGGACAGGGGGCCGAACACCTCTTCCGGGGTAGAAAAGCGGGTCATCAGGTATTCAAATGCGTTCGCATGACGAAAAGCGAATTTAAGACGCCGGGCGATCATACTTTTAGCTATACCCGGTGGACCCAACAGAAATACGCTTTCTCCGCTCAGTGCCGCCAGTAGACAGAGGCGAATGGCGTGCTGTCTTTCGTAGAGCCCGTGTTCTAGCGCATGGCTGAGGCGAGAAATTCTTTCAGCCAATGCCGCAGTTTGACGCATAATTAATCCGTTAGTCCCATGATGTGATGTACTGAAATCGTTTATTTTTGAATTTGGTTGCTCTACTGAAAGCGGCGTCTCAGAAAAACCCTACTTTCAGAAAGACAATAGTAATAATAAACGGCAGATCACAGATTTTTATTAGAATACTTTTACGGATTATTACACCCTAACGGGGTGAGTAAGCAATAAACCACTTTTTACAGGATGTTTCGTATACAGGTGGCCCGCACAATAAAAATGGGTTTTTACCCTGATTTGTGCATACTGTGCGCTTTTGGACGAGTTGCTGTTAATGACGCGCTTCGCGGACTGATTAATAACAGAAGATAGGTTTATGAGCTCAGAACATAAACGTTCGCTTCCGGCTGTCACGCTGGCGGCCATCGGGGTGGTTTATGGAGATATAGGAACCAGCCCTCTTTATACGTTAAGGGAATGTTTATCAGGGCAGTTTGGTTTTGGGGTCGAGCCTGATTCTGTCTTTGGCTTTCTTTCACTGATCTTTTGGCTGTTGGTCCTCGTTGTTTCGCTGAAATACCTGACCTATGTGATGCGTGCCGACAACGCGGGTGAAGGTGGAATTCTCACATTAATGTCGCTGGCTGGGCGTAATACCTCCGATCGCATGACGTCCGTGCTAGTCATTATGGGATTGATCGGCGGCAGCTTCTTCTACGGGGAAGTGGTCATCACGCCTGCCATCTCGGTGATGTCTGCGATGGAAGGGCTGGAAATCGCCGCGCCGTCGATGGACAGCTATATCGTCCCGCTGTCGATTGTCGTCCTGACGTTACTGTTTATCATTCAAAAGCACGGCACTGGCAGCGTCGGCAAGCTGTTTGCGCCTGTGATGCTGATTTGGTTTTTAACGCTCGGCGTACTGGGTGCGCGCAGCATTATCGCTAACCCTGAAGTCTTGCAGGCGTTGAATCCGATGTACGCAGTGCGTTTCTTTATTGAATACAAAGCGGTGTCGTTCTTCGCACTGGGCGCGGTGGTGCTGGCGATCACCGGTGTCGAGGCGCTGTATGCCGATATGGGCCACTTCGGTAAATTCCCTATTCGTCTGGCGTGGTTTACGGTAGTGCTGCCGTCGCTGGTATTAAATTACTTCGGGCAGGGCGCGTTGCTGTTAAAGAACCCTGAGGCGATCAAAAACCCGTTCTTTCTGTTGGCGCCTGATTGGGCGCTAATTCCACTCATGGTACTGGCGACGCTGGCGACGATTATTGCCTCGCAGGCAGTGATTTCCGGTGTGTTCTCCCTGACGCGTCAGGCGGTGCGGCTGGGCTATTTACCGCCGATGCGTATCGTACACACGTCGGATATGGAATCCGGTCAGATTTATATTCCCGCCATTAACTGGATGCTGTATATCGCTGTCGTCATCGTGATCGTCAGCTTCGAGCATTCGAGCAATCTGGCGGCGGCTTACGGGATTGCGGTAACGGGCACGATGGTGATTACCAGCATTCTGTTCTGTACGGTCGCGGTGAAGAACTGGCTTTGGAACCGCTATCTGGCATGGGTGTTGTTGGCAGGCTTGCTAATGATAGACCTGCCCATGTTTTTGGCAAACGTGGTCAAGATCTTGTCTGGTGGCTGGCTGCCGCTGGCGCTGGGCATGGTGATGTTTATTATCATGACGACCTGGAAAAGCGAGCGCTTCAGGTTACTGCGCCGGTTGCATGAGCATGGTAATTCGCTGGATGCCATGATTGCATCGCTGGAGAAATCGCCGCCAACGCGGGTTCCTGGTACGGCGGTGTATTTCTCGCGTGCGACTCGCGTGATTCCGTTCGCACTGCTGCATAACCTCAAACACAACAAGATCCTGCACGAGCGCGTGGTGCTGTTGACCATGCGAACGGAGGATGCGCCCTATGTATTGAACGCGCGACGCGTGACGGTTGAACAGCTTTCGCCGACGTTCTGGCGCGTGATCGCTAACTATGGCTGGCGTGAGACGCCGGATGTAGAGGAGGTCTTTCAACGCTGTTGGCAGGATGGATTGACTTGCCAAATGATGGAAACGTCTTTCTTTATGTCCAATGAATCGCTGATTATCGGTGAGCGTCCATGGTATCTGCGCCTGCGCGGTAAGCTATTCATGATGCTCAGCCGTAATGCGCTGCGGGCTGCGGATCAGTTTGAAATACCGCCGAACAGGCTGATCGAACTAGGGATACAGGTCGAGATTTAAGTGATCCCACTAAATTATCTATCGTTAACACACTGACAGCGACTCGTTGTTTGTTATTAGGGAAACACGGGGATGAGGTTCCCGCAGGGATACCTCGCCCCGTGGTCGACCGTGTATCTCGATCTTACCCCAACGTAACGTCTAACAACCTTTACCAATTCACCGACACAATCAGCCCGCCTTCGGGCTGATTGATGAATGTAACCCGCATGTGATGCAGCGTGGCGATGTTGTTCACGATGGAAATTCCCAGACCGCTGCCAGATTTTTCCTGCCCTGGTGGACGATAAAAACGTTCGCCGATTCTTGCCAACGCTTCATCGCTGATGCCCGGTCCGTTATCGGCTACCTTAAAGCCGCGTTCTGTCAGCGTCAGACTGACCGTTCCCCCCGCATTGCTGTAGCGAATGGCGTTATCCAACAGATTGCGCACCAGCAGCGCCAGCAGCAGCGGATGACCCTGTCGGGTAACCTGAGTATCCGGTAAGTCCAGCGTCAGTTCGATACCTGCGGTTTGTGCCGTGTGATAATGCGCGATTGCCGCCTGTTGCAGCAGTTCATTGAACTGAACGGGCTGCATCCCTTCGGGGGACGATTCTGCATCCAGCCGCGATAGCGTCAGGAGTTGATCCACCAGCCGTGTAGCCCGATCGATACCTTTGTCCAGATTGACCAGTGCATGGTGACGCATGGCTTCATCGTCATGCGCCAACTGTGCGACTTCGGTTTGAACTTTCAGCGCCGCCAGCGGGCTACGCAATTCATGAGCCGCATCAGAAGTAAAACGGCGTTCACGAATCAACATATCGCTGATGCGAGAGAACAGGAGATTCAACGCGTTGACCAGCGGGCGGACTTCCTGTGGGATGTGCTGCGTTGCAAGCGGTGTACTTTCGTCGGGGGAGCGTAACTGAAGCTCTGCGGCAATCCGTTTTAGCGGCGAGAGTTCGCGTGTTACCAGCCAGAACAGCAGTGCTAGCATGATCGGCAGCGCAAACAGCCAGGGCATTAGGTTGGTTTTTACAATATCCAACGCCATATCCTGGCGGTATTCCCACTCCTGACCCACCGCAATCACGTAACGATTATCCTCCGTCGTCAGCCAGACGATGCGCCATGCGTCGTTATCATCGCGCAGTTTGCCGTCGGTGAAGCCGTTGCGCTTATAGTCAAAAATGAAATCTTTGCCGTTTTCACCGTCGTTCAACACCATTTTCCCATCGTGGGTAAACATGGCGAAGGCCAGTGCATCATCATCCTGTTTACCTCGGTCTTTATGTACCAGACTTTTGGTCTTGGGCAGAGAAGCTGATTGGATTCGCAATTCATCGGGATTCATGGTGGCCAGACGTTTGGCAAACAACATTTGCTGGGTATCAAATAGTTCATTGATGTTATGGCGCGTTTGAGACCACGAAAGCAGACTGGCTACGCCCCAGCACATCACTGTCAGCAGCGTAAAACCCGCAATCAGGCGTAAACGCAGGCTGAGTCGGTTCATGGTGTGTCCCCCAGAATATAGCCAATGCCATGCACGGTACGGATAAACCCGCTGCCCAGTTTTTTGCGCAGGTGGTGGATATGCACTTCGACCGCATTGCTGGAGACATCATCGTCCCATCCGTAGAGCTTTTCTTCCAGTTGCGCACGTGTAAGCACGCGGTTCGGATTCAGTAGAAACAGTTCCAGCAGCGCCAGCTCGCGGGATTTTAATATGAGAGGCGCGTTGTTAAGCGTGACGCTCCGCGATCCCGGTTCAAGGGATACTGGGCCGTGCGTTAATGCCGGTTGGAGCTGACCGTGACGGCGGCGAATCAGTGCCTGTAGGCGAGCGGCGACTTCCGTCAGGGCAAAGGGCTTACATAAATAATCATCGGCACCCTGTTGCAGCCCTTCCACGCGCTGTTCCAGCGCATCGCGGGCGGTCAGAACCAGCACCGGTTCGTCATGTCCCGCCTGACGCCACTGACGCAGAATATCCATCCCATCCATGCCCGGCAGGCTGAGATCGAGCACCACTGCATCATAGGGGGCAGCCTTCAATGCAGCGGCACCCGATTTACCTTCTATAAACCAGTCAATATTAAAGCCCAGTTTGTTCAACCCAGCTTTCAGGCCGTCACCAATCAAGCGATCGTCTTCGATTAACAATATTCTCATGGCTGCCTCGCAGGGAATGCGCTTATGCCTTTTCCGGTTTTATACGAAATAGAGAGGCGGTGTGTACAGGACAAATCGCTGAAATCAGGCGATTCCGGCAATATAAAAAAATAAAAATGCAAAGGATGACTCCTTAAGATTCTGTTAAGAACGGTTTGTTTTAATCCTTCCCGAAGACCGATTACTCCCGCAGGTTGACTGCGAAATCGTTGACCGTGAAACGACAGACAAAATAAGGAAGGTAAATATGAAAAAAGCAGCTGCGTTACTCGCCATTACCGCTCTAGTCTCTGCTCCGGTATTTGCTGCACAAAGCGGCGGTGGTTTCGTCAACCCGGAAACGCCGGCGGTTGGCACACATAAAGGGGGATTCATCGATCCGCAGAATTCCCTCACGACGGTAGTTAAAGCTAAAGATCTGCGTGACGACAGTTGGGTTACGCTGAGTGGCAATATTGAAAAACGGATTGGTGATGAGAACTATCTGTTCCGCGATGCGACGGGCACGATAGAAGTTGAAATTGATCACAAGCGTTGGAATGGTCAGATGATTTCGCCCACGGATAAAGTGGAAATCCAGGGTGAGTTGGATAAAGACTTCAATTCAGTCGAGCTGGATGTGAAGCAGATCCGTAAACTCTAATCCGTTATCTTCAATTGTTGAGTGGCGGGCGATTTCCCGCCATTTCTCTCTTTATCAACCATCTACGTCCGTCATTTTTCACGTTGCCAGTATTTATTCACTCAAGCGATCGACTTGATTAATCCCCCGAGACATCTTTCTTTGCCATCTTCCTGAAACCTGAATTATCTAGGGTAGATAACCGCATTGTGTTGTCTTTATTTTTTGTTAGCGAAACGTTTCGATGGTGATCACATTTTTTTTATTTCTTCGTTGCCTTTCTCTCTTCTTTTTCTAGAATATTATCAGCGAAACGTTTCGCTGGTGGGGTGAGAGATGAAAAAAGCAGCATTATTGAATTCAGATATTTCTTCCGTGATTGCTCGGTTGGGGCACACCGATAGCCTTGTTGTTGGTGATGCTGGTTTACCGATTCCAGAAACGACAACCCGTATCGATCTGGCGTTGACGCACAATGTGCCAACGTTTTTGCAGGTGGTTAATGTTGTCACCAGTGAAATGCAGGTCGAGGCCGCTATTCTGGCGGAAGAGATTATTGAAAAGAACCCCGCAGTCCATGACGCATTACTCGATCAATTGAAGCAACTTGAACAACACCAGGGAAACTCAATTGCATTGCACTATGTCAGCCATGAAGAATTTAAAACCCAAAGCGGCAAAAGCCGGGCGATCATTCGCAGCGGAGAGTGTTCACCGTATGCCAATGTCATCCTTTGTGCTGGCGTAACGTTCTGAGGTATCAATGCAACCTTTACTGCAACTGCAAGGCATCACGAAATCTTTTCCGGGCGTTAAAGCGCTTTCCGGTGCGGCACTCAATGTCTACCCGGGAAAAGTGATGGCGCTGGTGGGCGAGAACGGTGCGGGCAAGTCCACCATGATGAAAGTCCTGACCGGGATCTATCGTAAAGATGCCGGCAGCATCCATTTTCTGGGGCAAGAGGTGGATTTCAGCGGGCCGAAAGCGTCTCAGGAAGCAGGTATCGGTATTATCCATCAGGAGCTTAACCTGATTCCCCAGCTCACGATTGCCGAGAATATCTTCCTTGGCCGTGAATTTACCAACCGCTTCGGTCGTATCGACTGGAACAAAATGTATGCGGAAGCCGATAAGCTGCTAAAGCGCCTTAATTTGCGCTACGACAGCCGCCGTATGGTAGGGGATTTATCGATTGGCGATCAGCAAATGGTGGAAATTGCCAAAGTGCTGAGCTTTGAATCGAAAGTCATCATCATGGATGAGCCGACCGATGCCCTGACCGATACCGAAACCGCTTCGCTATTCAGTGTGATCAAAGAGCTGCAATCTCAGGGATGCGGCATCGTTTATATTTCCCACCGCCTGAAAGAAATCTTTGAAATCTGCGATGACATTACCGTTTTCCGCGATGGTCAGTTTATCGGTGAGTGTCCGGTAAGCGACTTACAGGAAGATACGCTGATTGAAATGATGGTAGGGCGCAAGCTGGAAGATCAGTACCCACGCTCGAATCAAGCACCGGGAGAGGTGCGCCTTAAGGTGCAGAACCTGTCTGGACCTGGTGTAGACAGCGTTAGCTTTACGGTACGGAAAGGTGAAATCCTGGGTGTCGCAGGGCTGATGGGCGCGGGCCGAACTGAACTGATGAAGATTCTCTACGGTGCGCTACCGCGTACTGGCGGCAATGTGACGCTTGATGGCCGAGATGTAGTGACCCGTAAACCGCAGGATGGCTTAGCGAACGGCATCGTTTATATCTCTGAAGATCGCAAGCGAGATGGTCTGGTGCTGGGCATGTCGGTAAAAGAAAACATGTCGTTAACCGCACTGCGCTATTTCAGCCATGCTGGCGGTCGTCTCAAACACGCCGAAGAACAGTTGGCGGTCGCTGACTTTATTCGTCTGTTCAACGTTAAAACGCCTTCTATGACACAGCCTATCGGCCTGCTTTCCGGTGGTAATCAGCAAAAAGTGGCGATTGCCCGTGGCCTGATGACGCGCCCGAATGTCTTGATCCTTGATGAGCCGACGCGTGGCGTTGACGTGGGGGCGAAGAAAGAAATTTATCAGCTAATCAATCAATTCAAAGAAGAAGGGTTGAGCATCATATTGGTGTCATCCGAAATGCCAGAGGTCTTGGGTATGAGCGATCGCATCATTGTGATGCATGAAGGGCGCTTAAGCGGTGATTTCCCGATTGAGCAAGCAACCCAGGAAGCACTGATGGCTGCGGCCGTTGGTAAGCAATACGGCGCAAAGCAGGAGTAAGTCAGACATGAGTTCTCAATCTATCGCGGCAAAACGCTGGTTTAGCAAAGAGTGGTTACTGGAGCAGAAATCGCTGATCGCGCTCCTAATCCTGATTGCGGTTGTTTCCGCCATGAGCCCTAATTTTTTCACCCTGAATAACCTGTTCAATATTCTCCAGCAGACGTCGGTAAACGCCATCATGGCCGTCGGTATGACGCTGGTGATTTTGACCTCGGGCATCGATTTGTCGGTGGGTTCACTGTTGGCGCTGACGGGTGCCGTTGCGGCTTCCATTGTTGGGCTTGAGGTGAATGCGCTGGTGGCGGTATTTGGTGCGCTGGCACTGGGCGCACTGATTGGCGCAGGCACGGGTATCATTGTTTCAAAAGGCAAAGTGCAGGCATTTATCGCTACGCTGGTCATGATGCTATTACTGCGCGGCGTGACGATGGTTTATACCAACGGTAGCCCGGTTAATACGGGATTTTCCGACGTGGCAGATGCGTTTGGCTGGTTCGGTATCGGTCGTCCGTTGGGGATTCCGACGCCAATCTGGATCATGGCTATCGTCTTCGTTGCAACCTGGTACATGCTGCACCATACGCGACTGGGGCGCTATATCTATGCGCTTGGCGGTAATGAATCCGCGACCCGCTTATCCGGTATCAGCGTTGATAAGATCAAGATTATTGTCTATTCCCTGTGTGGGCTGCTGTCTGCCCTGGCGGGAATTATCGAAGTCGCACGTTTGTCCTCTGCTCAGCCTACCGCGGGTACAGGGTATGAACTGGATGCCATCGCGGCTGTGGTATTGGGCGGCACCAGTCTGGCAGGAGGCAAGGGGCGTATTGTTGGCACATTGATCGGCGCACTTATCCTTGGTTTCCTCAACAACGGACTGAATTTATTAGGTGTTTCTTCTTACTACCAAATGATCGTCAAAGCAGTCGTCATTTTGCTGGCGGTTCTGGTAGATAACAAAAGCAGTAAATAACCTTCATTCACACAGGAATTGAGTTATGAATATGAAAAAGCTGGCTACTCTGGTTTCCGCTGTTGCGCTGAGCGCGACTGTCAGTGCTAATGCCTTGGCCAAAGATACGGTTGCTCTGGTGGTTTCTACGCTGAATAACCCGTTCTTTGTTTCCATGAAAGAGGGGGCACAGAAAGAAGCTGACAAACTGGGCTATGAGTTGATTGTGCTGGATTCCCAGAATAACCCTGCGAAAGAACTGGCTAACGTTCAGGATTTAACGGTCCGTGGCACCAAAGTATTGCTGATCAACCCGACTGACTCTGATGCAGTAGGCAATGCGATTAAAATGGCTAATCAGGCAAAAATTCCGGTCATTACGCTGGACCGTGTCGCTAGCAGTGGTGAAGTTGTAAGCCACGTTGCTTCTGATAACGCTTTCGGCGGTAAAGTTGCCGGTGATTTCATTGCCAAGAAATTGGGTGAAGGTGCCAAGGTGATTCAGTTGGAAGGGATTGCAGGAACCTCTGCTGCGCGTGAGCGTGGGGCGGGTTTCATGAAATCTGCTGAGAAAAATAAATTCGCTATGCTGGCAAGCCAACCTGCTGATTTCGATCGTACTAAAGGGTTGAACGTGATGCAGAACCTGCTGACCGCACACCCTGACGTTCAGGCGGTATTTGCTCAGAACGATGAAATGGCGTTAGGCGCACTGCGTGCATTACAAACCGCTGGAAAAACTGATGTGCTGGTTGTGGGCTTTGACGGTACTCAAGACGGTGTGAAAGCCGTTGAGTCAGGCAAACTGGCAGCAACGGTGGCTCAACGACCAGACCAGATCGGCGTAATCGGTATCGAAACGGCTGCGAAAGTGCTGAAAGGTGAAAAAACGCAGGCCATCATTCCAGTTGACCTGAAGCTGGTCGCTAAATAATTAAAGAATAAAGCAGGGCTCGCGCCATCCGTTTGTGGTGGCGCATTATTAACGTAGCGGGATTCGACATAATGAAAACGGGTAAGCTGGTGGTGCTGGGCAGTATTAATGCTGACCATATTCTCAATCTTGAGCAATTTCCCCGCCCGGGCGAAACGGTGATCGGTGAACAATATAGCGTCGCTTTCGGCGGGAAAGGCGCTAATCAGGCCGTTGCCGCTGGCCGAAGCGGTGCGGATATCGCCTTTATTGCCTGCGTCGGAGAAGATGATATCGGCGCTCGCATTTGTCAGCAGCTATCCAAGGACAATATTGATGTTTCCGCCGTTGAGGCTATCTCCGGGGAAACAACGGGCGTTGCGCTGATTTTTGTTAACGCTGAAGCTGAGAACATGATCGCAATTAATGCTGGCGCGAATGCAGCGGTGACGCCTGATTATCTTCATCGTCATGGGCAACACATTATTGATGCTTCTGCATTGCTTATGCAGCTTGAATCGCCGTTGGCAACGGTTATCGAGGCAGCTAAACTGGCACATGAACACCAGACTAAAGTGATTCTCAACCCGGCTCCTGCTCGTGAACTGCCTGATGAACTGTTATCGCTGGTCAATATGATCACGCCGAATGAAACCGAAGCACAGTTCCTGACAGGAATTACGATTGAGACGGAAGAGGACGCCGCTCGCGCTGCACGGGTTCTGCACGATAAAGGTATCGAGACGGTTCTTATTACATTGGGTAGCCGTGGCGTATGGCTGAGTGAACATGGTCAAGGGCAGCGTATTCCGGGGTATCGCGTAAACGCGGTGGATACTATTGCCGCTGGAGACACCTTTAATGGTGCGTTGGTTACCGCCTTGCTGGAAAACCGGCCAATGTCTTCTGCTGTGAAGTTCGCTCATGCTGCGGCTGCGATTGCGGTAACTCGCCGAGGTGCTCAACCTTCTGTCCCGTGGCGCGAAGAGATCGACGCATTTTTGCAAGTTCAGGGGTGATTTTTGGCCACCATGAAAGATGTCGCCCGTTTGGCGGGCGTTTCTACTTCTACAGTATCTCACGTCATTAATAACAATCGCTTTGTCAGCGATACCATTCGCGAAAAAGTGATGAAGGCCGTTGAGGATCTCAACTATGCGCCGTCTGCGCTGGCCAGAAGTCTGAAAATAAACCAGACCCGCACTATCGGTATGTTGCTCACGGCCAGTAGTAACCCGTTTTATGCTGAAGTCGTGCGTGGCGTTGAACGCTGTTGTTATGAGCGGGGCTATAGCCTGATTCTCTGCAACACCGAAGGTGATCGCGACAGAATGAGTCATAGCCTTGAAACGCTGCTGCAAAAGCGGGTCGACGGCGTATTGCTGATGTGCACTGAAAGTCATCGCCCCTTGCCTGAAATGATGAGCCGCTATCCTTCTGTTCCTATGGTCATGATGGATTGGGCTCCTTTTGAAGGCGCTATCGATGTTATTAAAGATAACTCTTTGCTTGGCGGAGAGATTGCAACCAATCACCTCATTTCCCGTGGGTATAAAAAGATAGCCTGCATTGCGGGGCCGAAAGATAAGACGACAGCCTATAACCGACTGGAGGGCTATCGACAGGCGATGCAACTCGCAGGGCTACCCATTCCCGCTGATTATGAGATTTTTGGTGATTTTGAATTTGAAACAGGCTACCGCGCGATGCAGCAGTTATTAGCGCTGGAAGATAAACCCGAAGCGGTGTTCACCAGTAACGATGCAATGGCTGTGGGTGTTTACCACGCTCTTTATCAGGCGGGACTTTCAATCCCTCAAGACATGGCGGTTATTGGTTACGATGATATTGAACTCGCTCGCTATATGTCTCCGCCTCTCACTACGGTTCATCAACCAAAGGATGAGCTCGGCGAATTAGCAGTCGATACGCTGTTGTATCGTCTGGAACATCCAAATACTGAACCGAATGTGTTGGTGCTGACGCCGGAATTAATGGTGCGTCAGTCTGTTCGGTAATATTTTGGCTAAGAAAACGCTGAAAAATCCGGCATAACGGCGTCTTTTAATTCGCTTTGCTGAAAAAATCCTCACTCGGTAATTATTTTGCATTTAGCACTTGTCAGCCGCCGAGAAGTCCCTATAATGCGCCTCCACTGACACGGCAACAGCGACACGCGGTTGTGGTGACAGGAA
>NZ_RJTN01000031.1:0-37500 GCF_005497185.1 Pectobacterium polonicum
CTCCCAAAGCGTAACGGAGGAGCACGAAGGTTAGCTAATCCTGGTCGGACATCAGGAGGTTAGTGCAAAGGCATAAGCTAGCTTGACTGCGAGAGTGACAGCTCGAGCAGGTGCGAAAGCAGGTCTTAGTGATCCGGTGGTTCTGAATGGAAGGGCCATCGCTCAACGGATAAAAGGTACTCCGGGGATAACAGGCTGATACCGCCCAAGAGTTCATATCGACGGCGGTGTTTGGCACCTCGATGTCGGCTCATCACATCCTGGGGCTGAAGTAGGTCCCAAGGGTATGGCTGTTCGCCATTTAAAGTGGTACGCGAGCTGGGTTTAGAACGTCGTGAGACAGTTCGGTCCCTATCTGCCGTGGGCGTTGGAAGATTGAGAGGGGTTGCTCCTAGTACGAGAGGACCGGAGTGAACGCACCACTGGTGTACGGGTTGTGATGCCAATTGCATTGCCCGGTAGCTAAGTGCGGAAGAGATAACCGCTGAAAGCATCTAAGCGGGAAACTTGCCTCGAGATGAGTCTTCCCTGGACACTAGATGTCCCTGAAGGGCCGTTGAAGACGACGACGTAGATAGGCTGGGTGTGTAAGCGTAGCGATACGTTGAGCTAACCAGTACTAATGACCCGAGAGGCTTAACCTTACAACACCGAAGGTGTTTTGAGTGATGATGACTCATAGAGACATGTTTTGATATTTAGCTTGTTCAAAGATTGGTTCTGATGGTTGTGCGAGAGCGTGAGCGAAGCATGACGGTTGGAATGAAACAGAATTTGCCTGGCGGCGATAGCGCGGTGGTCCCACCTGACCCCATGCCGAACTCAGAAGTGAAACGCCGTAGCGCCGATGGTAGTGTGGGGCTTCCCCATGTGAGAGTAGGGAACTGCCAGGCATCAACTACGTGGAAAGCCCCTGTCGCAAGACAGGGGCTTTTTGCTATGGGCGTTAGGAACGGTTGTTTATACGTATCCGATGGCAAAAGACAGCCGGTATCTTGCGCAGATCAGGTAGACTATGTGATATCTGAATTAGTAGGTATTTCTATCATGGCGTCGAGCGTTATTTCATTAAAGTCTTATAACTCTTTCTCGTTACCTGTTTCCGCATCTTGTATTAAGGTTGCGGATACTCAGGAAAAATTGATTGAAGGATGGCGCGTCGCCAGCGCATCACAAGAGCCGATTTTGTTGCTAGGTGAAGGGAGTAATGTCCTTTTTCTTGAAGATTTTTTAGGTACTATTCTGCTAAATCGGCTCAAGGGTATAGATATTAGAGAAGAAAGAGATGGCTGGTACCTTCATGTTGGTGCAGGTGAGAATTGGCACCAATTAGTTGAATATACGCTTAAGCGTGGCATTGCTGGGTTAGAAAATCTGGCATTAATTCCCGGATGTGTGGGTTCTGCACCGATACAGAATATAGGTGCGTACGGTATCGAATTACAGCATGTTTGTGATTATGTTGACGTATTGGATCTGGCTGAAGGTAAAGTAATGCGTTTTACCTCTGAGGAATGCCAGTTCGGTTACCGTGAAAGCATATTTAAGCATCAATATCGCTCTGGGTTTGCGATTACCGCTGTAGGGCTTTTTTTAAAGAAAGAATGGAATCCAGTACTTAACTACGGCGATTTGGCAAAACTGAATCCTGAAACCGTGACTCCACAGCAGGTATTTGATTCTGTATGCCATATGCGCAGAAGTAAGCTCCCCGATCCTACAGTGACAGGTAATGCGGGTAGTTTCTTCAAAAACCCGATAATTACACAACAGCATGCTGAGAGTATTTTACGAGAGTATCCGAATGCGCCTCAGTATTTACAAGCTGATGGCAAAGTTAAACTGGCAGCTGGATGGTTAATTGATCAGTGCAAACTTAAAGGATTCCAGCTTGGTGGTGCTGCTGTTCACGAGAAACAGGCATTAGTCCTGATTAATAAAAATAATGCAAAAAGCTCAGATATTGTTGAATTAGCTCGTTATGTCCGTAATCAAGTCGATGCAAAGTTCTCTATACTGCTGGAACCTGAAGTCCGCTTTATTGCTGCGTATGGTGAGGTTAATGCTATCGAGGTATTATCATGAAAGATATTACGGTTCCCCTTAAATTAATTAAGACTCTCTCTGATGGCGAATTTTATTCCGGTGAAATTCTGGGTGAAATGATGGGGATGAGCAGAGCTGCTATTAATAAACATATTCAAACTATACGTGACTGGGGTATCGACGTTTTTACTGTAACAGGCAAAGGTTACTCTTTACCGGCACCAATGCAATTATTAGATAAAGAAGCGATTCTAAAACATCTACCAGAGGGTGGAGTGACGGTTTTACCTGTCGTCGATTCTACTAATCAGTACATTTTAGAACGATTAAGTACATTATCCTCCGGTGATGCATGCCTTGCTGAATACCAGCAATCTGGTCGCGGCCGTCGTGGTCGGCAATGGTTTTCACCCTTTGGTGCGAATTTGTATTTGTCCTTATATTGGCGCCTAGAGCAGGGACCCGCTGCGGCTGTTGGAGTCAGTTTGGTAATCGGCATCGTCATGGCTGAAGTGCTACATAAGCTTGGTGCTGATGGTGTGCGGGTCAAATGGCCTAATGATTTATATCTAAAAGATCGAAAGTTAGCTGGTATTCTTGTTGAATTGACGGGGAAAACGGGTGATGCTGCTAACTTAGTCATTGGCGCAGGTATTAATTTACAAATGAGGGAGCCAGCTCCAGATACGATTAATCAAGGTTGGATAAATTTACAAGAAGCTGGCATAGACATTAATCGCAACACACTGGCTTCGACTCTCATTTCTGAATTAAGAAGCTCTTTGGCTGTCTTTGAACTAGAGGGCCTTGAACCATTTATTTCCAGATGGGAAAAATTAGATAATTATTTTAACCGCCCAGTTCGTTTGATTATCGGAAACCGTGAAATACATGGAGTGGATCGTGGAATAGATCGCCAAGGGGCGTTATTATTAGAAAGTGACGGTTTGATTACGCCATATATTGGTGGTGAAATTTCCCTACGTGGTGCATAAAAATGGGGGCTAGCCCCATTTTTATATGTTTATTTTCTTAATCGAACAGATTCAATGGCGTGGTTAGCACTCTTAGTCATAATAAGGCTAGCTCTTTCCCGGGTGGGTAGAATATTTTCTTTTAAATTAAGTCCGTTAATCTCTTTCCATAATTGAGATGCGATGCCAATAGCCTCTTCTTTCGTCAGTTTCGCATAGTTATGAAAATATGAATTTGGATTTGAGAATGCGCCTTGCCTGAATTTCAGGAAACGATTTATATACCATGTTTGAAGCAGTGTTTCAGGTGCATCGACATAAATAGAAAAATCCACAAAATCGGAAACAAAAACTCTATGCGGATCATGTGGATAATCCATTCCGCTTTGTAAGACGTTTAAGCCTTCCAATATTAAAATATCAGGCTGTTCCAACACTTTATTATTATTAGGAACAATATCATATGTCAGATGAGAATATGTTGGAGCCGTAACTTTATGTGTCCCTGATTTTATATCAGAAACAAATTTCACTAGGCTATGCATATCATATGATTGCGGAAAGCCTTTTTTCTTCATCAAATCACGTTCTTTTAGTACCTTATTTGGATGAAGAAATCCATCGGTTGTAATTAGTTCTACACTGCGATGCTCTGGCCAACGACTCAATAACGCCTGGAGGACACGGGCCGTGGTGCTTTTTCCTACTGCAACACTGCCTGCAATGCCAATTATATAAGGTATTTTTTGTCCATCAGTCCCTAAGAACTGCTCAAGTACAGCCTGACGACGTAAATTAGAGCTGATATAAAAATTGAGTAGGCGAGATAATGGCAGATAAATTTCTGCGACTTCGTCTAATGAAAGATCTTCATTAATCCCTTTTAGCTTAATGATCTCTTCTTCTGTCAGTGTTAACGGAACAGAATCGCGCAAGGCGGCCCATTGGCTGCGGTTAAATTGTAGATATGGCGTGGCCAAAGATTGCTCTCTATTGCTCATAAGTCGTGTTCTGCCTGCTTAACAGGTAAGAAAAGGGACTTCTAGCCTAGCGAGGAAAGCGGGCTGTTAGCTTAGCCAACGCAATGATCGCTGCACCTTCTCTTGTGTAATAAATTTTTGATAATGGGCAGGTTAACACTTTGCTGATAGAAATAAGAAGAGAAAATCGGTTCTGTGGTGGATGCTTTTGTGTTTGTACCGCGAGGGGCGCTGGCCTGCGCTTATTTTACCTAAACCATGCCCAATAAAGATACGCTTATAATGGATGTAGATCGGGTGTGTAGTGGCTACTAGGTGTGCAAGCATAGCCTAGAGTTCTCTCGAATGACGATATCCTCGGAGCGATAGAAAGCCTCTGTGAGAAGCGTGCTTTAGTGTCTAAATAGAATAACTCCCTCTGTTGGAAAGGTGCACTTTCTCCCAAGAACTGCATTAGCAGTCGGTTTACCCCTGCAGCCTTGGTCTGCTGTGGACGAAGGACTTTTGGATTACAGCTCTGTTTTTCATTTGGTTTTTTGACACCGCCCTACATGTGCATTTTCGGCGATGCGTTCTTCGTCGCGTGCTATCCAATAGAAGCACGTTTTCTACGGTATCTTTGGTCAGTTCCTTGGGATTGATGAGTTAGGTTGCCGTATTGAGTTGAATTATTTTCATCGTCTTTTTTCGCTCGACTGAAATTGATGTCTAACCAAACAAAATGTATTCCAAGCCTATCCGCTTCGGAAAGCGAACAAAATAGCATCTGTTAATGCAGTGTCTGCTCTCCTAAAGGGAAAAAATGTATTTGTGGTGCAGAGAAATGATGGCGCGTTTGATGATGACATCCTCATTTTGCTGGGTGAATTTGGTGGTTCTTTGCGCTAATTCTTACTGTTACTCTAGATTTATAGCTGAATTTGGATAAAATCTAAGCGATAGCGCATTTTACGCAATTTTTTTGTTGCATCGAGCGTTCTGTCTACCTAGAATGCGCAGCACTTGAAGCCGGCTTAGCTCAGTAGGTAGAGCAACTGACTTGTAATCAGTAGGTCACCAGTTCGATTCCGGTAGCCGGCACCATCAAGTACACAATCAGGTGGGGTTCCCGAGCGGCCAAAGGGAGCAGACTGTAAATCTGCCGTCACAGACTTCGAAGGTTCGAATCCTTCCCCCACCACCAAATTCAATCCTGGCAACAGGATATTCGATACGGTAGTCAGACTAAACCGGATCGACGAAGGCGGGGTCTATAAAATCTTATTCCTCAACTTCAAAATCTACAGAAAAATTAGGTAGCCGAGTTCCAGGATGCGGGCATCGTATAATGGCTATTACCTCAGCCTTCCAAGCTGATGATGTGGGTTCGATTCCCACTGCCCGCTCCAAGATGTGCTGATATAGCTCAGTTGGTAGAGCGCACCCTTGGTAAGGGTGAGGTCGGCAGTTCGAATCTGCCTATCAGCACCACTTCCTTTTCCTCCTCCTGATTTTCTTTCTGTGAATAAATTCAGCAAGCTATCGCTTGGTTGATGTGGTGATACCACCGATTTATCCGTGTCTTAGAGGGACAATCGATGTCTAAAGAAAAATTTGAACGTACAAAACCGCACGTTAACGTCGGTACTATCGGCCACGTTGACCATGGTAAAACAACGCTGACCGCTGCAATCACTACCGTTCTGGCTAAAACCTACGGTGGTAACGCGCGTGCATTCGACCAGATCGATAACGCACCAGAAGAAAAAGCACGTGGTATCACCATCAACACGTCTCACGTTGAATACGATACCCCGTCTCGCCACTACGCGCACGTTGACTGCCCAGGACACGCCGACTATGTGAAAAACATGATCACCGGTGCTGCCCAGATGGACGGTGCGATCCTGGTTGTTGCTGCGACTGACGGCCCAATGCCTCAGACCCGTGAGCACATCCTGCTGGGTCGTCAGGTTGGCGTTCCTTTCATCATCGTGTTCCTGAACAAATGTGACATGGTTGATGACGAAGAGCTGCTGGAACTGGTTGAGATGGAAGTGCGTGAGCTGCTGTCTCAGTACGACTTCCCAGGCGACGATACCCCAGTGGTTCGTGGTTCTGCTCTGAAAGCGCTGGAAGGCGAAGCTGAGTGGGAAGCAAAAATCATCGAACTGGCAGAGCACCTGGATTCTTATATCCCAGAACCAGAGCGTGCCATTGACAAGCCGTTCCTGCTGCCAATCGAAGACGTATTCTCCATCTCTGGTCGTGGTACCGTTGTTACTGGTCGTGTAGAGCGCGGTATCGTTAAAGTCGGTGAAGAAGTTGAAATCGTGGGTATCAAAGATACGGCGAAATCTACCTGTACTGGTGTAGAAATGTTCCGCAAACTGCTGGACGAAGGTCGTGCAGGCGAGAACGTTGGTGTTCTGCTGCGTGGTATCAAGCGTGAAGAAATCGAGCGTGGTCAGGTACTGGCTAAGCCGGGTTCAATCAAGCCGCACACCCAGTTTGAATCCGAAGTGTATATCCTGAGCAAAGATGAAGGCGGCCGTCATACTCCGTTCTTCAAAGGCTACCGTCCTCAGTTCTACTTCCGTACGACTGACGTAACGGGCACCATCGAACTGCCAGAAGGCGTAGAGATGGTAATGCCGGGCGACAACATCAAAATGGTTGTTACCCTGATCCACCCAATCGCGATGGATGACGGTTTGCGTTTCGCAATCCGTGAAGGCGGCCGTACTGTAGGCGCGGGCGTTGTTGCTAAAGTTATCGCTTAATCGCTGATAACGTTTGACGCGACACGCGATAAAAGGGCATCATTTGATGCCCTTTTTCTACGCTGTCATGGTAGAACCTATCTCATCAGCGATTGTGAGATATAATCATTGGTGAGATAGGCTCTGTAGATACGGCGTAAATACCGAATTATTCGTTTTACAGAACATCTTTCGGTTTGGTTGCCCCGTAGTTGCGGGGCAAAGTTATTTGTCTGAATCATTGTGACAGGTTGGTTTATGAGTGCGAATACCGAAGCTCAGGATAGTGGGCGTAGCCTGGAAGTGATTAAGTGGCTAGCAGTAGGTACCTTGCTGGTCGTTGCGATTGTTGGCAATTATTATTACCGCGAATTTAGTCTTCCTCTGCGTGCATTGGCCGTTGTTATCCTGATTGCTGCAGCCGGTGGTGTGGCACTGCTGACCACGAAAGGCAAAGCAACCGTAGCGTTTGCTCGCGAAGCGCGTACTGAAGTACGCAAAGTAATTTGGCCGACTCGTCAGGAAACGTTACACACCACGTTAATCGTTGCCGCGGTGACTGCCGTGATGTCACTGATTTTGTGGGGGCTGGATGGTATTCTGGTCCGTTTGGTATCGTTTATCACTGGCCTGAGGTTCTAAGATGTCTGAAGCTCCAAAAAAACGTTGGTACGTCGTTCAGGCGTTTTCTGGTTTTGAAGGCCGCGTAGCACAGTCGCTGCGTGAGCACATCAAACTCCATAATATGGAAGAACTGTTTGGCGAAGTCATGGTTCCAACTGAAGAAGTCGTTGAGATCCGCGGTGGCCAGCGTCGCAAGAGCGAACGTAAGTTTTTCCCTGGTTATGTTTTAGTTCAGATGGTGATGGAAGATGCGAGCTGGCATCTTGTCCGCAGCGTACCTCGTGTTATGGGGTTCATTGGTGGCACATCTGACCGCCCTGCACCAATTAGTGACAAAGAAGTGGATGCGATTATGAATCGTCTCCAGCAGGTTGGTGACAAACCTCGTCCGAAAACGCTGTTTGAACCGGGTGAAATGGTTCGTGTTAATGACGGTCCATTTGCTGACTTTAACGGTGTTGTCGAAGAAGTTGATTATGAGAAGAGCCGCCTGAAGGTGTCTGTCTCTATCTTTGGTCGTGCGACACCCGTTGAACTGGATTTTGCTCAGGTCGAAAAAGGCTAATTGCCTGACAACACTTGTTGAAAATAGCGACTTGCCTATGGCGCGAAATTAACCTATAATTTCGCGCCTTTTGTTTTTTAGTGGCCTTAATGGCGACTGAAACGTATACAAACCACGGGGAGCCTTTTACGAGGCGCTATTACCCAATCGAGGAAAGTTAAATGGCCAAGAAAGTACAAGCCTATGTCAAGCTGCAAGTTGCAGCTGGTATGGCTAACCCGAGCCCACCGGTAGGTCCAGCTTTGGGTCAACAAGGTGTTAACATCATGGAATTCTGTAAGGCATTCAATGCTAAAACAGAAAGCCTTGAGAAGGGTCTGCCGACTCCAGTTGTTATTACCGTTTATTCTGACCGTTCTTTCACCTTCGTTACCAAAACGCCTCCAGCAGCAGTTCTGCTGAAGAAAGCCGCTGGTATCAAGTCTGGTTCCGGCAAGCCGAACAAAGACAAAGTAGGTAAAGTAACGAGCGCGCAGATTCGTGAAATCGCAGAAACTAAAGCTGCGGACATGACAGGTTCTGACGTAGACGCCATGGCGCGTTCTATCGCAGGTACTGCTCGTTCCATGGGCCTGGTAGTGGAGGATTAATAAATGGCTAAGCTGACCAAGCGCATGCGCGTGATCCGTGACAAAGTTGATGTAACTAAACAGTATGACATCAACGAAGCTGTTGCTCTGCTCAAAGAGCTGGCCACTGCTAAGTTCGTAGAAAGTGTAGACGTTGCTGTTAACCTCGGCATCGATGCACGTAAATCTGACCAAAACGTTCGTGGTGCAACCGTTCTGCCTCATGGTACTGGTCGTTCTGTTCGTGTTGCTGTCTTCACCCAAGGTGCAAACGCTGAAGCGGCTAAAGCTGCTGGCGCTGAGTTCGTGGGTATGGAAGATCTGGCTGATCAGATCAAAAAAGGCGAAATGGGCTTTGACGTTGTTATTGCTTCTCCAGATGCAATGCGCGTTGTTGGCCAATTGGGCCAGGTTCTGGGTCCACGTGGCCTGATGCCAAACCCGAAAGTGGGTACTGTAACCCCTAACGTTGCTGAAGCGGTTAACAATGCTAAAGCGGGTCAGGTTCGTTACCGTAACGACAAGAACGGTATCATCCATACCACTATCGGTAAGGTTGATTTCGATTCTAACAAATTGAAAGAAAACCTGGAATCTCTGCTGGTTGCGCTGAAAAAAGCAAAACCATCTCAGGCGAAAGGCGTGTACATCAAGAAAGTTAGCTTGTCTACCACTATGGGCGCTGGCGTTGCCATCGACCAGAGCGGTTTGAACGCTGCTGCTAACTAATAGCTTTTGTTCCGCTTTACTCGGGTGTGAGATTTACCTATAATTTTACGCCCGTTGTTCCTTAAGTGGATCGACGCAAGAATTTTTCGGTTGGAGCCTGGCCTATCCAGGCCTCCGTCCAAGACCGCAGGTGTTTCGGAAGAAACTTAATTCTCCTGCGTAGACGGTGACAGAGCCTAAATAACGTTTTTCTTTTTTATAAAGAATAATTTTTTACTGGATTCTGCTCACCGTGTTTCAACGCTTATCTCTAATTTTGGCGATAAGTGAAGTGAGTTCCGGAGAGTTTCTCCGGCTAAATCCAGGAGCAAAAGCTAATGGCATTAAATCTTCAAGACAAACAAGCGATTGTTGCTGAAGTCAGCGAAGTAGCCAAAGGTGCGCTGTCTGCGGTTGTTGCGGATTCCCGTGGCGTTACCGTTGATAAAATGACCGAACTGCGTAAAGCAGGTCGTGAAGCTGGCGTTTACATGCGTGTTGTTCGTAACACCCTGCTGCGCCGCGTCGTTGAAGGCACTCAATTTGAATGCCTGAAAGACACGTTTGTTGGTCCGACCCTGATTGCATATTCTTTAGAACACCCGGGCGCTGCTGCTCGTCTGTTCAAAGAGTTCGCGAAAGCGAATGCAAAATTTGAGGTCAAAGCTGCAGCCTTTGAAGGTGAGCTGATCCCGGCGGCTCAAATTGACCGTCTGGCAACGCTGCCGACTTACGAAGAAGCACTGGCACGTCTGATGTCGACCATGAAAGAAGCCGCTGCCGGCAAACTGGTCCGCACTCTGGCTGCTGTTCGCGATGCAAAAGAAGCGGCTTAATAGCACTTTCTTTTCTAACGCACTTGCTAACGTATAAACTATTTCTGATTCTTAGGAACAATTGTTATGTCTATCACTAAAGATCAAATTCTGGAAGCAGTAGCAGCTATGTCTGTAATGGATGTTGTTGAACTGGTTTCCGCTATGGAAGAAAAATTCGGTGTTTCTGCTGCTGCTGCTGTAGCTGTTGCTGCTGGCCCAGCTGAAGTTGCTGAAGAAAAAACTGAGTTCGACGTTGTGCTGAAAGCTATCGGCGCTAACAAAGTTGCTGTAATCAAAGCTGTTCGCGGCGCAACTGGTCTGGGCCTGAAAGAAGCTAAAGATCTGGTTGAATCTGCTCCGGCAGTTCTGAAAGAAGGCGTGAGCAAAGATGACGCTGAAGCACTGAAGAAATCACTGGAAGAAGCTGGCGCAGAAGTTGAAGTTAAATAAGCCAACCTTTCAGGTTGCAGCCTGATTTATTAGGCTGATGGCTGGTGACTTTTTAGTCACCAGCCTTTTTGCGCTGTAGGGCATCAATGGGATTTCACACTGTTTAGCCATTGATTTCCCCAATATTTTTTTCTATTGACGACTTAATATACTGCTTTCCAGCATAGGTTCCTTGCCTAAGCAAAAGCAATGAAATGGTTTAAGAGTAATAGAAAGACGTATTACGGAAAGTTCTCTATTTTCCGACCAACATAAATAGTGTTGCATGAACTGTCCTTGTTAGGGCAGACAGAGTGGTTCGACTTGTCAGCTAGCTGAGGAACCCTATGGTTTACTCCTATACCGAGAAAAAACGCATTCGTAAGGATTTTGGTAAACGTCCACAAGTTTTGGACATACCTTATCTCCTTTCTATCCAACTTGACTCGTTCCAGAAATTTATCGAGCAAGACCCGGAAGGTCAGTACGGTTTGGAAGCTGCATTCCGTTCTGTTTTCCCTATAAAAAGCTATAGCGGCAATTCAGAGCTGCAATACGTTAGCTATCGCTTGGGCGAACCAGTATTTGACGTTAAAGAATGTCAAATCCGTGGTGTCACGTTCTCTGCGCCGCTGCGTGTTAAACTACGCTTGGTGATCTACGAGCGCGAAGCGCCTGAAGGCACCGTTAAAGACATCAAAGAACAAGAAGTGTACATGGGCGAGATTCCGCTCATGACCGATAACGGCACCTTCGTGATCAACGGTACTGAGCGTGTAATCGTGTCTCAGTTGCACCGTAGCCCAGGTGTGTTCTTCGATAGCGACAAAGGTAAAACCCACTCTTCAGGTAAGGTGCTGTATAACGCACGTATTATTCCTTACCGTGGTTCCTGGTTGGATTTTGAGTTTGATCCGAAGGATAACCTGTTTGTCCGTATCGACCGTCGTCGCAAATTGCCTGCGACCATTATCCTGCGCGCGCTGGGTTACTCCACCGAACAGATTCTGGATCTTTTCTTCGATAAAATTGTCTATGAAATCAATGGCAATAAATTGCAGATGGATCTGGTTCCTGAGCGCCTGCGTGGTGAAACCGCATCGTTTGATATCGAAGCGAACGGTAAAGTTTATATCGAAAAAGGTCGCCGTATCACTGCGCGTCATATCCGTCAGTTAGAGAAAGACGGTATTGAGCGCATTGAAGTGCCTGTTGAATATATTGCTGGCAAAATATTGTCCAAAGATTATATCGATGAGAGCACTGGCGAACTGATCGGCGCAGCCAACATGGAGCTGTCGCTGGATCTGCTGGCGAAACTGAGCCAATCCGGTCACAAGCGTATTGAGACCCTGTTCACCAACGATCTTGATCACGGTGCATACATGTCTGAAACCGTGCGTGTCGATCCGTCAAACGATCGTCTGAGCGCGCTGGTTGAAATCTATCGCATGATGCGTCCTGGTGAGCCGCCAACGCGTGAAGCAGCAGAAACGCTGTTTGAGAACCTGTTCTTCTCTGAAGACCGCTACGATTTGTCTGCGGTTGGCCGTATGAAGTTCAACCGTTCTCTGCTGCGTGACGAGATCGAAGGTTCCGGTATCCTGAGCAAAGATGACATCATCGAAGTGATGAAGAAGCTCATTGATATCCGTAACGGTAAAGGCGAAGTGGATGATATCGACCACCTCGGCAACCGCCGTATCCGTTCCGTCGGCGAAATGGCTGAAAACCAATTCCGCGTTGGTCTGGTGCGTGTAGAACGTGCTGTAAAAGAGCGTCTGTCTCTGGGCGACCTCGATACGCTGATGCCACAGGACATGATCAACGCCAAGCCGATTTCGGCTGCCGTGAAAGAGTTCTTCGGTTCCAGCCAACTATCACAGTTTATGGATCAGAACAACCCATTGTCCGAGATTACGCACAAACGCCGTATCTCTGCATTGGGCCCAGGCGGTCTGACGCGCGAACGTGCTGGCTTTGAAGTTCGTGACGTACACCCGACTCACTATGGTCGTGTTTGTCCTATCGAAACGCCGGAAGGTCCGAACATCGGTCTGATCAACTCCTTGTCCGTTTATGCACAAACCAACGAATACGGTTTCCTTGAAACCCCGTATCGTCGCGTGCGTGAAAACGTGGTTACGGATGAGATCCATTACCTGTCTGCGATTGAAGAAGGTAACTTCGTTATCGCCCAGGCGAACACCAATTTGGACGAAGAAGGCCGCTTCATCGACGAACTGGTTACCTGCCGTAACAAAGGTGAGTCCAGCTTGTTCAGCCGCGATCAGGTTGAATACATGGACGTTTCCACACAGCAGGTGGTTTCCGTCGGTGCATCCCTGATTCCGTTCCTGGAACACGATGACGCCAACCGTGCCCTGATGGGTGCGAACATGCAACGTCAGGCCGTTCCGACCCTGCGCGCTGATAAGCCGCTGGTTGGTACCGGTATGGAACGTGCTGTTGCGGTTGACTCCGGTGTAACTGCCGTAGCCAAACGTGGTGGTACAGTACAGTACGTGGATGCATCCCGTATTGTAATCCGCGTTAATGACGATGAAATGTATCCGGGCGAAGCCGGGATCGACATCTATAACCTGACCAAATATACCCGTTCTAACCAGAACACCTGCATCAGCCAGATGCCGTGTGTGTCTCTGGGTGAGCCGGTAGAACGTGGTGACGTTCTGGCAGATGGCCCGTCCACCGATCTGGGTGAACTGGCGCTGGGTCAGAACATGCGCGTGGCATTCATGCCATGGAATGGTTACAACTTCGAAGACTCCATCCTCGTTTCCGAGCGTGTGGTTCAGGAAGATCGCTTTACGACCATCCACATTCAGGAACTGGCCTGTGTGTCTCGTGACACTAAGTTAGGGCCTGAAGAAATTACTGCGGACATCCCGAACGTGGGTGAAGCAGCACTTTCTAAACTGGATGAGTCCGGCATCGTTTACATCGGTGCAGAAGTGACCGGTGGTGACATTCTGGTTGGTAAAGTAACGCCGAAAGGTGAAACCCAGCTGACGCCAGAAGAAAAACTGCTGCGTGCGATCTTCGGTGAGAAAGCGTCTGATGTTAAAGACTCTTCTCTGCGTGTACCAAACGGTGTTTCAGGTACGATTATCGACGTACAGGTCTTTACCCGCGATGGCGTGGAAAAAGACAAACGTGCGTTGGAAATCGAAGAAATGCAGCTGAAGCAGGCGAAGAAAGACCTGACTGAAGAGTTGCAGATTCTGGAAGCGGGCCTGTTTGGACGTATCCACGCAGTGCTGGTTTCTGGCGGCGTAGAAGCTGACAAACTGGACAAACTGCCGCGCGAGCGCTGGTTGGAACTGGGTCTGACTGATGAAGATAAGCAAAATCAGTTGGAACAGCTTGCAGAACAGTATGATGAGCTGAAGCACGAGTTTGAGAAAAAACTCGAAGCTAAGCGCCGTAAAATCACCCAAGGCGATGATTTGGCACCGGGCGTGCTGAAAATCGTTAAGGTTTATCTGGCTGTTAAGCGTCAGATCCAACCGGGTGACAAGATGGCAGGTCGTCACGGGAACAAAGGTGTTATCTCCAAGATCAACCCGATCGAAGATATGCCTTACGATGAGAACGGTACGCCGGTCGATATCGTACTGAACCCGCTGGGCGTACCTTCACGTATGAACATCGGTCAGATTCTGGAAACCCACTTGGGTATGGCTGCAAAAGGTATCGGCGAGAAAATTAACGCCATGCTTAAACAGCACGAAGAAGTGACTAAGCTGCGTGAATTTATCCAGAGAGCCTACGATCTGGGCGACGATGTGCGTCAAAAAGTCGACCTGAGTACTTTCTCCGACGAAGAAGTTATGCGTCTGGCTGAAAACCTGAAGAAAGGTATGCCAATTGCAACGCCGGTATTCGATGGTGCAAAAGAGAAAGAAATCAAGGAACTGTTGCAGATGGGCGGTATCCCTACCTCCGGTCAGATTACCCTGTACGATGGACGTACCGGTGAGCAATTTGAGCGTCAGGTTACAGTGGGCTACATGTACATGCTGAAACTGAACCACTTGGTTGACGATAAGATGCATGCCCGCTCCACCGGTTCTTATAGCCTGGTTACTCAGCAGCCGCTGGGTGGTAAGGCTCAGTTCGGTGGCCAACGCTTCGGTGAGATGGAAGTGTGGGCGCTGGAAGCTTATGGTGCAGCTTATACCCTGCAAGAAATGTTGACCGTTAAGTCTGATGACGTGAACGGCCGTACCAAGATGTATAAGAACATCGTGGATGGCAATCATCAGATGGAACCAGGCATGCCGGAATCCTTCAACGTATTGTTGAAAGAAATCCGTTCGCTGGGTATCAACATCGAGCTGGAAGAAAAGTAATCCCAGCTCGTTGTATTGCTGGCATTCGTCATAGGGACACCTGAACTGTGTTTTTAACGGCATGATTCAGGTGTCTATCAGGTCTAACTCCGACAGGAGCCAATCCGTGAAAGACTTATTAAAGTTTCTGAAAGCGCAAACTAAAACCGAAGAGTTTGATGCGATCAAAATTGCTCTGGCCTCGCCAGACATGATCCGTTCGTGGTCTTTTGGTGAAGTTAAAAAGCCAGAAACCATCAACTACCGTACGTTCAAGCCTGAGCGTGACGGCCTTTTCTGCGCCCGTATCTTTGGGCCAGTAAAAGATTATGAGTGCTTGTGCGGTAAGTATAAGCGCCTGAAACACCGTGGTGTTATTTGTGAGAAGTGCGGCGTTGAAGTAACCCAAACTAAAGTACGTCGTGAGCGTATGGGTCACATCGAGCTGGCTTCTCCGACTGCGCACATCTGGTTCCTGAAGTCACTGCCTTCCCGTATCGGTTTGCTGTTAGATATGCCGCTGCGTGATATTGAGCGCGTGCTTTATTTTGAATCTTATGTCGTGGTTGAAGGCGGCATGACCAACCTTGAGCGCCGTCAGATCCTGACTGAAGAGCAGTATCTGGATGCGCTGGAAGAGTTTGGTGATGAATTTGACGCGAAAATGGGCGCCGAAGCGATCCAGGCTCTGCTGAAGAACATGGATCTGGAGCAGGAATGCGAGCAGCTGCGTGAAGAGCTGACCGAAACCAACTCCGAAACCAAACGTAAAAAGCTGACCAAGCGCATTAAGCTGCTGGAAGCGTTCGTACAGTCTGGTAACAAGCCAGAGTGGATGATCTTGACCGTTCTGCCAGTACTGCCACCAGATTTGCGTCCGTTGGTTCCGCTGGACGGTGGTCGTTTCGCGACTTCCGATCTGAACGATCTGTATCGTCGCGTGATCAACCGTAACAACCGTTTGAAACGTCTGCTGGATCTGGCTGCGCCAGACATCATTGTACGTAACGAAAAACGTATGTTGCAGGAAGCGGTTGATGCCCTGCTGGATAACGGCCGTCGCGGTCGTGCGATCACCGGTTCTAACAAACGTCCTCTGAAATCTTTGGCCGATATGATCAAAGGTAAACAGGGTCGTTTCCGTCAGAACCTGCTCGGTAAGCGTGTTGACTACTCCGGTCGTTCCGTAATCACCGTTGGTCCATACCTGCGTCTGCATCAGTGTGGTCTGCCGAAGAAAATGGCACTGGAGCTGTTCAAACCGTTCATCTACGGCAAGCTGGAACTGCGTGGTCTTGCTACCACCATTAAAGCCGCCAAGAAAATGGTTGAGCGTGAAGAAGCTGTCGTATGGGATATCCTGGACGAAGTTATCCGCGAACACCCGGTACTGCTGAACCGTGCACCAACACTGCACCGTTTGGGTATCCAGGCATTTGAACCGGTTCTGATCGAAGGTAAAGCGATCCAACTGCACCCGCTGGTTTGTGCGGCATATAACGCCGACTTCGATGGTGACCAGATGGCTGTACACGTACCGTTGACGCTGGAAGCCCAGTTAGAAGCGCGTGCGTTGATGATGTCGACCAACAACATCCTGTCCCCTGCGAATGGTGAGCCAATCATCGTTCCTTCTCAGGACGTGGTATTGGGTCTGTATTACATGACGCGTGACTGTGTTAACGCCAAAGGCGAAGGCATGGTGCTCACGGGTCCTAAAGAAGCTGAGCGTGTTTATCGTGCCGGTCTGGCCTCTCTGCATGCGCGCGTTAAAGTGCGTATCACGGAAGAGATCAAGAGCATCGAAGGCGATGTTACGCATCAGACGTCGATTATTGATACGACTATCGGCCGCGCCATCCTGTGGATGATCGTACCGAAAGGTCTGCCGTACTCGATCGTTAACCAGCCTCTGGGCAAGAAAGCGATCTCCAAAATGCTGAACACCTGTTACCGCATTTTGGGTCTGAAGCCGACGGTTATCTTTGCTGACCAGACTATGTACACCGGTTTTGCTTACGCGGCGCGCTCTGGTGCTTCCGTAGGTATCGATGACATGGTTATCCCGGAGAAAAAAGCCGAGATTATCGAAGAAGCAGAAACCGAAGTGGCCGAGATTCAGGAGCAGTTCCAGTCTGGTCTGGTTACCGCGGGCGAACGCTATAACAAAGTGATCGATATCTGGGCAGCGGCGAACGAACGTGTTGCGAAAGCGATGATGGAAAACCTGTCCGTTGAGGATGTGGTTAACCGTGATGGCGTGGTTGAGCGGCAGGTTTCTTTCAACAGCATCTTTATGATGGCCGACTCCGGTGCGCGTGGTTCTGCGGCACAGATTCGTCAGTTGGCGGGTATGCGTGGTCTGATGGCGAAACCAGATGGTTCCATCATCGAGACACCAATTACCGCAAACTTCCGTGAAGGTTTGAATGTACTCCAGTACTTCATCTCGACGCACGGTGCGCGTAAAGGTCTGGCGGATACCGCACTGAAAACAGCGAACTCCGGTTATCTGACGCGTCGTCTGGTTGACGTTGCGCAGGATCTGGTTGTGACCGAGGACGACTGTGGTACCCATGAAGGTATCATGATGACGCCGGTTATCGAAGGTGGTGATGTTAAAGAGCCACTGCGTGAGCGCGTACTGGGCCGTGTAACGGCTGAAGACGTGATCAAACCGGGCACCGCGGATATTCTGGTTCCACGTAACACGCTGCTGAACGAGCAGTGGTGTGACATGTTGGAAGAGAACTCTGTTGATGCCGTTAAAGTACGTTCAGTTGTAAGCTGCGAAACCGACTTTGGCGTATGTGCCAATTGCTACGGTCGCGATCTGGCTCGTGGTCATATCATCAACAAAGGTGAGGCTATCGGGGTTATCGCGGCACAGTCCATCGGTGAGCCAGGTACACAGTTAACCATGCGTACGTTCCACATCGGTGGTGCGGCATCGCGTGCGGCTGCTGAGTCCAGCATTCAGGTGAAAAACAAAGGTAGCCTGAAACTGAGCAACGCGAAGTTCGTTATGAACAGCAACGGTAAACTGGTTATTACTTCACGTAATACCGAACTGAAACTGATCGACGAATTCGGACGTACCAAAGAAAGCTATAAAGTGCCTTACGGTGCGGTGATGGCGAAGGGTGACGGCTCAGAAGTTAGCGGTGGCGAAACTGTCGCAAACTGGGACCCGCATACCATGCCAGTGGTGACCGAAGTGAGCGGTTTCATCCGCTTTGCTGACATGATTGACGGTCAAACCATTACTCGCCAGACCGACGAACTGACTGGTTTGTCTTCTATCGTCGTTCTGGATAGCGCAGAGCGTACCGGTAGCGGTAAAGACTTGCGTCCAGCACTGAAAATTGTTGACGGTAAAGGTGAAGATGTACTGATTCCTGGTACTGATATGCCTGCTCAATACTTCCTGCCGGGTAAAACGATTGTTCAGTTGGAAGATGGAGTGCAGATTGGTGCCGGTGATACATTGGCGCGTCTCCCTCAGGAATCCAGTGGTACCAAAGATATTACCGGTGGTCTGCCACGCGTAGCAGACCTGTTCGAAGCACGTCGTCCGAAAGAGCCGGCGATTCTGGCAGAGATCAGCGGGATCATTTCCTTTGGTAAAGAAACCAAAGGTAAACGCCGTCTGGTAATTTCTCCGTTGGATGGCAGCGATGCTTACGAAGAGATGATTCCGAAATGGCGTCAGCTCAACGTGTTCGAAGGTGAAGTTGTGGAACGTGGTGACGTTGTTTCTGACGGCCCTGAGTCTCCGCACGATATCCTGCGTCTGCGTGGCGTACATGCAGTAACGCGTTATATTACCAACGAAGTTCAGGAAGTTTACCGTCTGCAAGGCGTTAAGATTAACGATAAACACATTGAAGTTATCGTTCGTCAGATGTTGCGTAAAGGCACCATCGTTAGCGCGGGCAGCACGGAGTTCCTGGAAGGCGAACAGGCAGAAGTGTCTCGCATCAAGATTGCCAACCGTCAGTTGGAAGCGGATGGCAAGATCACGGCAACGTACAGCCGCGATCTGCTGGGTATCACCAAAGCATCTCTGGCGACCGAGTCCTTCATTTCTGCGGCATCGTTCCAGGAAACCACTCGCGTACTGACCGAAGCGGCTGTTGCCGGTAAACGTGATGAACTGCGTGGCCTGAAAGAGAACGTTATCGTAGGTCGTCTGATCCCAGCAGGTACGGGTTATGCGTACCATCAGGATCGTATGCGCCGCCGTCAGGCGGGCGAAGCGCCTGTCGTGCCTCAAGTGAGTGCCGATGAAGCTTCTGCTAACCTGGCTGAGCTGCTGAATGCTGGCTTTGGTAGCAGCGACGACGAATAAGTCTTTTTGCGCTGCACCATCATGCGGTAAATAACAGAAACCCCGGCTATTATGGTCGGGGTTTTTTTATGGCTGATTCCCAGCGGACGCCCGTCGTAAACGACGCTTAGGCATGTCTTCCTGAAATTTTTTATAGCGCACATCCCTGTGCGCTACCTAAAGGCCGTCGCAAGCGACGTTAAAAATTTATGGAAGGCGTCCTTGCCTTCCACCCTGACGGGCCAACGCTGTGCGTCGTTATAAAACGCTCCTTGCGTTTTATTTCTTCCTGAAATTTTTTGTTGTACAGTAGTGTAAAGTAAATAGAACGGAACCTACATGGACACCTCAACTACGCCAACACTCTCACAGCCTGGCGGCTCATTACCTCAGCAAGATGATTCACTTTCTTCTGATAAAACCCTACAAACACAGTCAGTAAGCCATTCTCAACATCGAGCAAAACGCGCCGCTTGGGGCAGTTTTGTGGGTGCCGTTGTCGATTGGTACGATTTCCTGCTGTACGGAATTGTTGCCGCTCTTGTATTTAATACCGAATTTTTCCCACAGGTTAGCCCAACGATGGGGACGCTGGCGGCGTTTGGTACGTTCGGCGTTGGTTTCCTGTTCCGACCGTTGGGTGGAATGGTGTTCGGCCACTTCGGCGACAAGCTGGGCCGTAAACGGATGTTGATGATCACGGTCTGGATGATGGGCATTTCTACTGCGTTGATTGGCCTGTTGCCGTCGTTTGATTCTATTGGCTGGTGGGCACCGGTGCTGTTGGTCACGCTGAGGGCAATTCAAGGGTTCGCGGTCGGTGGCGAATGGGGCGGGGCGGCATTGTTGGCGGTAGAGAGTGCGCCGAAGAAAAAGAAAGCTTTTTACAGCAGTGGCGTACAGGTTGGTTTTGGCGTCGGGCTGTTGCTGGCAACCGGGTCGGTCTCTGTGGTCAGCAATTTGACCACCAATGAAGAATTTACCACCTGGGGCTGGCGTTTGCCGTTCTTGTTCAGTCTGATTCTGGTGGCTATCGCCTGGTGGGTACGTAACGGGATGGATGAGTCTCAGGAGTTTGAGGCGAATAAAACCTTGGGAGAAAGAGCAAACAAACTGCGTTCATTCCCGATTATGGAAGCACTGCGCCAGCATCCGAAAGCCTTTCTATTGATTATTGCGTTACGGCTTGGTGAACTGTTGACGATGTATATCGTCACTGCATTTGCACTCAATTACTCCACCACCCATCTTGGGCTATCGCGGGATATCTTTCTGAATATCGGGTTGCTGGTGGGGGCGATCAGTTGCGTATCCATTCCTTGCTTTGCCTATCTGGCAGATAGCTTTGGCCGCCGTCGTATCTATGTTACCGGTGCGTTGATTGGAGCGGTGAGTGCAGTGCCATTCTTTATGGCGCTGGAAAGCCATAACACGCTGCTGATTCTGTTCTTTGCCATCATGCTGGCGAATGCTGCTCACGATATGATCGTTAGCGTACAGCAACCGATGTTTACCGAGCTATTTGGTACGGCGTATCGCTATAGCGGGGCTGGCGTGGGTTATCAGGTTGCCAGCGTGGTCGGCGGCGGGTTTACGCCTTTTATCGCTGTTCTGCTGGTGCAGTTGATGGATGGTTCATGGCACGCGGTGGCGGCCTATCTTGCCATCGGCTGCTTACTGTCAGCAGTTGTCGGGATGCGGATGAAAGCACCCGCAGACAATACGGTACCTCACTAACCTCTTTATCTTGCCGATACAGATACACTACCTGTATCGGCGATATCTCTATTTTTTTGTTGTTATGTTACCTGAAGCGATCGAGATCGCTTCGTTTCAGCCCGATGTCTTTGAGACCCTCATCGCTCATATTTCGTAGTATCTTCAGCGTGTTCGCTCTTGCTCGCCAGGCTTTCCACAAGCGGTACGGCAAAATCAGCATGAGCCAAAACGGTGACTCGCGGAACGGTTTTTGTGATCGATTCTCATGAAATTCCATATTTTCCCCCTCGCCAGTGAATGATCGCTATGATGAGGTGAAAGGTATTTTCAATACAGACGCAAAAAATCCATTTTTTTAGCATACAGATTGTGTGATATTGCATCTGAATGGTGATTTTTATTTGAATCTGTACTGGTTACTGCTGTGAATCATGATGGAGAATGATACTGATGACGCGTTATCAACACCTGGCTGGGCTGTTAGAGCAGCGGATTGAACAAGGGTTGTATCAAAGCGGGGAGCGCCTGCCTTCTGTGCGGGCACTCAGTACAGAGCATGGTGTGAGCATCAGTACCGTACAGCAAGCCTATCATCTGCTGGAAACCCGGCAGTTGATTATGCCGCAGCCGCGTTCGGGATACTTTGTTACGCCGCGTAAGGCAACGCCGCCTGTACCCGCGCTGACGCGTCCTGCCCAACGCCCGGTCGAAATCACGCAGTGGGAATCGGTGCTGGAGCTGGTGAACGTGCGTCTGGAAACTAACGTGCTGAAGTTTGGTAGCGGAATGCCGGATGTGAGCCAGCCGACCATCAAACCACTGTGGAAAGAGATGAGTCGCCTCTGCCAATATCAGGACGCCCGTATTCTGCAATATGACAGCGTATATGGCGTGCCTGCGTTGCGTGAACAGATTGCCCGTCTTACCGTCGACTGTGGCTGCCAACTGACGCAAGATGATATTGTGATCACCACCGGGTGTCAGGAAGCCTTGTTTGTGGCCGTCCGCGCCGTTTGTCAGCCCGGTGACATCGTGGCCGTTGAGTCACCGGCTTTTCCGGGCACGATGCAGATCCTTCGTGGGCTAGATATCAAAGCGATCGAGATCCCAACCGACTCCGTGACGGGGATCAGTCTTGAAGCGTTGCGACTGGCGCTGGATCAATGGCCGGTCAAAGCTGTACTTTTGGTGCCAAGCTGTAACAACCCGCTTGGCTTCATCATGCCTGATGCCCGTAAGAAGTCTCTGGTTACGCTGGCGCAGCATTTTGATATCGCGATTATTGAAGATGATGCCTATGGCGAGTTGGCCTATGAATATCCGCGTCCCCGCGCCATAAAGTCGTTTGATGAAGATGGACGCGTATTGTTGTGCAGCTCGTTTTCCAAGAACTTGGCTCCCGGTTTGCGCGTTGGCTGGATTGCTCCGGGGCGCTATCTGGAGCGAGTGATTCATACAAAATACATCAGTACAGGATCGACAGTGGTGCAGCCTCAGCTAGCCGTGGCGGAATTTATTCGTAACGGACACTATCAACCTCATCTACGCCGCATGCGCGCCCAATACAAGGCTAATCTGGACACGTTTACCTGCTGGGTGCGTGAGTATTTTCCGTCCAATATTTGTGTGAGCCGTCCCCAAGGGGGCTTTCTGATGTGGATTGAGCTGCCCGAATATTTTGATTCACTCAAGCTCAGTCGTGAGGTCAGAAAAGCGGGCATACAGATAGCCGCGGGTTCGCTCTTCTCCGCCTCAGGGAAATATCGCAATTGTATTCGACTCAATTATGCCAATCGCTTTACGGAAGAAATGAGGGAAGGGCTGCGCATTGTGGGCAATGAAGTCGCGAAGATGATGCACACTTTTCCTGACCAGAGCGTACCCTGATAATTGTTAAGGAAGGGCCGATACGGGTAAGGATAAGCCCCGTATCGGCGGGTTGATGTGCAGAGCCGATAAGTAGCAAACGGCTCCGGCCAGCAAGCTCCATAATCATGCTCAGGCTTGCCAACGACGCTACTGTATTCTTTACCGAAATCAGTGACGATAGGGCGAATTTCATGTTGCGAAGCGCGATCCTGAGAATGTCACCTTCCGTGTAATTCTCATTCCGGTCTGCGAACCGCTTCGCAAATCATACATATCGCCACGGTTGGCTACCGACCCAAATAACCGTCCCAGTCTTTCCATACGGGCTGGAGACCTGCCCGTATGATGGCTTGCGCTACATCTTCAGGGCGTCGTGAATCATGCGGTGAAAACTGTTCCAGTTCAGGATGGTCGTCGGCGTAGCCACCCGGCTGGGTTTTGGAAAAGGCGCTGACGTTGTTAATCGCGATAGGAATGGCATGATCGCGAAAGAAAGGCGATTCACGCGTGGAAAGTGACAGCTCAATATCCGGCGACAGCAACCGGAATGCACAAATGACCTGCATGAGCTGCGCTTCATCCATGAGCGATGCCGGTTCAATGCCGCCTGTACAGGGGCGCAACCGAGGGAACGAGATAGAATATCGGCTCTGCCAGTGGTTCTGCTGTAAGTGCAACAGATGTTCCGCCACCATATAGCAGTCGGTGCGCCAGCTATTGGACAGGCCGATTAACGCGCCTAACCCGATCTTGTCGATCCCCGCCCGCCCAAGCCGATCCGGCGTGGCGAGTCGCCAATGGAAATCCTGTTTTTGTCCTTTTAGATGGTGCAACTGGTAGGTCGCTGGATGATAGGTTTCCTGATAGACCATCACACCATCCAACCCCAGCGTTTTCAACTCGGCATATTCGTCCTGCGACAGCGGCTGAACTTCAATCATCAGCGAACTGAAGAGCGGTCGGATCAGCGGAAAGACGCGACGAAAATAATCCATGCCTACTTTACGCTGGTGCTCGCCGGTCACGAGCAGCAGGTGTTCAAACCCCAGTTCCTTGATGGCGGCGCATTCACGTAGGATCTCTGCCTCATCCAGCGTTTTTCGCTTGATGTGATTGCTCATTGAAAAGCCGCAGTAGGTGCAGTCGTTAGAACACAGGTTGGACAGATACAGCGGCACATAAAAGCTCACCGTATTGCCGAAACGCTGGCGGGTGAGCTGCTGTGCCCGCTGGGCTAGCGGTTCCAGATAGGTGCTGGCGGCAGGTGAAATGAGCGCCATAAAATCGTCACGCGTCAGGTGTGGTGCAGCAAGCGCTCGTTCAACATCGCGTGCGGTTTTACCGTTGATGCGTAGCGTCAGGTCATCCCAGTCGAGCTGTTCCCAGACGGTTTGGAAATCGACGTTCATCGCTCCGCCCCTTCCGTTTGCTGGTGCAGAAAACCGGTGAGCGGGCTGGTGGCGCTGGCGACAAACTGCTTACTTCCCAGACCGGCCTGACGGGCAAGCCCACCTGCATCGACTGCCAGCCTGAATGCGTGCGCCATCGCCACAGGATCGCGGGCAACGGCGATGGCTGTGTTGACCAGTACAGCGTCGGCTCCCATTTCCAGTGCCTCGGCCGCATGACTGGGCGCGCCAATGCCCGCATCGACAATCACCGGAACGCGTGCCTGTTCGATGATGATGCGGAGAAAATCACGCGTTTGCAGTCCTTGATTGGAACCGATAGGTGCGCCCAGCGGCATCACTGCCGCGCAGCCGACTTCTTCCAACCGTTTGCACAACACAGGGTCGGCACCGCAGTAAGGCAGCACCGTGAATCCCTCTTTTACCAGCTGTTCGGCGGCCTTCAGCGTTTCGATCGGATCGGGCAGCAGGTATTTCACATCGGGGTGAATTTCCAGCTTCAGCCAGCGAGTGCCTAGCGCTTCTCGCGCCAGTCGGGCCGCAAAAATGGCTTCGTCTGCGGTTTTGGCTCCTGAGGTATTCGGCAGCAGCTTAATACCGAGCTGGCGTAGCGGGGCGAGAATGGCGTCGTTGCCGCCGTTCAGGTCAACGCGTTTCATCGCCATGGTGACTAACTGAGAACCAGAAGCCTCAAGTGCTGCCAGCATCAGTTCTGGCGTGGCGAATTTCCCGGTGCCGGTCAGCAGTCGTGAAGTTAATGTCGTATCGGCAATGTGCAGCATGTCATCCTCCCGCTATTGCCTGAAAAAGCAAAATATCATCACCGTCTTGCACCTGATGCTGTGACCAGGTAGCGTGTGGGATAATGGTTTGGTTGATGGCCAGCGCGGTGCCAGGCTGTAGCCGATTTATCTGGCTCAGCAGCGCTTCAACCGTGGTGGCCTCTGGGCATTCAAGGGGTTCATCATTCAGCGTGATTTTCATGCTTCCCTCCACATACCGGGCAATGGGGGGCGCGCGTCAACTGGAGCGTGTTCCAACTCTGCTGCTTGCCATTGAACATCCTCAGCTTGCCGTCTAGCGCGGACGGTATACCGGCCAGCAGTTTGATCGCTTCCAGCGCCTGAAGCGTGCCAATCACGCCGACCACCGGACCCAGCACGCCGGCGGTACGGCAGTTTCGCTGTGGTTCGGTCGTATCAGGGTACAGGCAGGCGTAGCAGCCTGAGTGATAAGGTGGTGCGAAGACCGCGAGCTGGCCGCTGAAACCGACGGCGCTGCCGCTGATGAGCGGCTTGCCTGCGCTAAAACAGGCGGCGTTAACCGCGTGGCGAGTGGTCATGTTGTCGCTGCAATCCAGCACCAGATCGACGCGGCTGACGGCGCTGTATAACGCGTCACCGCTGAGCCTTTCGGTAATCGCAATCGCTTCTGAGTGCGGATTTAATGCCTGTAGCTGACGCTGCGCCAACACGGCTTTGGGTTTGTCGGTGTCGCTGGTGCGATACAGAATCTGGCGTTGCAGGTTGCTGATGTGCAGTGAGTCATCGTCGGCAAGCAGTAGCGTGCCGACCCCAGCGGCGGCCAGATAGAGCGAGGCGGGCGCCCCTAGCCCACCCAACCCCACCAGCAGAACGCGGGCGGCTTTGAGCTTCTCCTGACCTTCCGGGCCAATATCTTCCAGCATCAGTTGGCGGCTGTAGCGCATGAATTCGCTATCGCTCAGTCCGGCAGGCGCTGGATGGTGAGTCGTTACCATGTCATGCCCCCCGTCCTTCAATCATTTTGAGCAGCGTCGTGGTGGCCTGCCGCCAGTCTGGTGCCTGAGTAATGGCGCTGACGACGGCAATGCTGCCGACGCCCGTTGCCAGCACCGCAGGTACTCTGTCGATGCTGATGCCACCAATGGCAACCGTGGGAAAACGGTCTTGCAGATCGGCAATGTGTCGAGTCAACTCGGTCAGCCCCTGTGGCGCTGATGGCATATCCTTGGTTTGCGTCGGGAAAATATGTCCCAGCGCGATATAGGACGGGTTTATCGCTACCGCGCGTGCCAATTCACGATCGTCGTGCGTGGAGACGCCTAAGCGCAGACCCGCTTTTTTAATGGCGGCCAGATCGGCAGTATCCAGGTCTTCCTGACCCAGGTGTACGCCGTAGGACTGATGTTTTACCGCTAATTTCCAGTAGTCATTGATGAAGAGCTGTGCTTGATAACAGCGACCCAATGCGATCGCCTGGATCACATCGGCTTCGGCTTGTTCATCTGACCGATCTTTGATCCTGAGCTGGATCGTTTTCACCCCGACGCTGAGTAGTCGCTCGATCCACTCCACGCTATCGACGACGGGATAAAGCCCCAGTCGCTGTGCCGTTGGGGCAAAAGGCGTCGAGTCCGTCATTTGCTTTCCTCGGTTTGCAGGCTGGTGGCGCTGTGATAAAGCTCGCTGCCGCGCGAGCGGAATTCTTGCGACATCTGTGCCATACCCACTTCAACCGGTTTGGCTTCTGCTTCCTGTTTCGCGGCGTAGTCGCGTACTTCCTGTGAGATTTTCATCGAGCAGAATTTAGGGCCGCACATGGAACAGAAGTGGGCGACTTTGCCGGATTCCTGCGGCAGCGTTTCATCGTGGTAGGCACGGGCGGTCTGGGGATCGAGTGCCAGATTGAACTGGTCTTCCCAGCGGAATTCGAAACGTGCTTTTGACATGGCATTATCACGGATCTGCGCACCGGGGTGGCCTTTCGCCAAATCAGCGGCGTGAGCGGCGATCTTGTAGGTAATCAGCCCCTGTTTGACGTCTTCTTTGTTCGGCAAGCCAAGATGTTCCTTCGGCGTCACGTAACAGAGCATTGCACAGCCGAACCAGCCGATCATGGCGGCACCGATACCAGAGGTGAAGTGATCGTAACCCGGTGCGATATCGGTGGTCAGCGGGCCGAGCGTATAGAAGGGCGCTTCGTGGCAGTGTTCCAGCTCTTCGGTCATGTTGCGGCGGATCATCTGCATCGGAACGTGGCCGGGGCCTTCGATCATCACCTGTACGTCGTATTCCCAGGCAATCTTGGTCAGCTCGCCCAGCGTATGCAGCTCGGCAAACTGGGCTTCGTCGTTGGCATCCTGAATGGAGCCCGGACGTAAACCGTCACCCAGCGACAGCGCGACATCGTAAGCGGCACAAATTTCACAGATTTCCCGGAAGTGTTCGTACAGGAAGCTCTCTTTGTGATGCGACAGGCACCACTTCGCCATAATGGAACCCCCGCGCGAGACGATGCCAGTCAGGCGTTTGGCCGTCATCGGCACGTAGCGCAACAGCACGCCCGCGTGGATGGTGAAATAGTCCACGCCCTGTTCTGCTTGTTCCAGCAGCGTATCGCGGAACATTTCCCAGTTCAGGTTTTCCGCCACGCCGTTCACTTTTTCCAGCGCCTGATAAATCGGTACTGTCCCGATTGGTACGGGGCTGTTACGCAGAATCCATTCGCGGGTTTCGTGAATATAGCGGCCTGTTGAGAGATCCATCACGGTATCCGCGCCCCAGCGGGTAGACCAGACCAGCTTTTCCACCTCTTCTTCGATGGAAGACGTCACGGCGGAGTTGCCGATATTGGCGTTAACCTTCACCAGAAAATTGCGGCCGATAATCATCGGTTCCGATTCGGGGTGATTGATGTTTGAAGGAATAATGGCGCGTCCGGCAGCCACTTCCTGACGGACAAATTCCGGCGTGATGTTTTCTGGCAGAAGGGCACCAAAACTTTGTCCCGGATGCTGCTGGCGCAGTACCTCGCCGCGAATACGCTCGCGCCCCATATTTTCGCGAATGGCGATAAATTCCATTTCGGGGGTAATCATGCCCTGTCGCGCATAGTGGAGCTGGGTGACGCGTTGGCCCGCTTTAGCACGCAAAGGTCGTGGCAGGTGTTCGAAACGCAGATGATCCAGACCTGCATCCGCCAGACGCTGTTGGGTGAAATCAGAGCTGACGCCGGATAACGCTTCGGTGTCGTGACGTTCTGCAATCCAGCTGGCGCGCAGCTTCGCTAGCCCAACGCGGACATCGGGTTGCGCAGCCGGATCGCCATAAGGCCCTGACGTATCGTAAACCGGGATTGGCTCATTGGGTTCGTATTGGGGATTGTCTTTACTGCCGCCAAGTAACGTCGGGCTAAGCTGAATCTCCCGCATCGGTACGGCGATGTCGTCACGTGAGCCTGCAAGGTAAATGCGTTTGGAATTGGGAAAGGCGGTTCCCTGTAAGGTTTCAATAAACTGCTGAGCGGCGACGCGTTGTTCACGGCGACCTGATTTGGATGCTGTAGATAACTCTGTCTTTACCGACGAGGTTTTTATAGACAAGGGTTCTGTAGACATAGCAAGTTCCTGTAAGACGTAAAGGGAAGATTGCTTGTCTGGAGCCGGAGGGAGTAATAATGATATTGAGCGTCAGAGCAGGTATGTGGGAATACACAGCCTTGGGCTCAATGAGGTGCATTACTCTTGTTCCCTTCGCAGGTATTAACCCGATCAGGTTCCGCGGATCCCGAATTAACGGTCTCAGCCTGTGCGCTCGTAAGTTTCGTAAAACGAAATACGAGCACGCTAGGCACTCCGACAAGATTTGCCCGTCTGTTAAACGGGTCAATAAAACCCCTACACTGTATGACGGCAAAACGCGGATGTCAAAGCGTGCCGCTGTTGCCTGTACAGCGTGTGATGATGTTCTTAAATAACGTCAAATGACGGCTAGTTGTCGTAAACCTGCCTGATCATGTTGTCTTCTAACGTAAAACGCTCTTCTAATGCTTCGCCGACGCTGGAAAGTGCCCGCTGGAATTCAATGCAGTTATCATGGTCGATGGCGGCTGCCAGATGGCTATCGTAAAACGTCATGATTTGCTGCGTATTGTTTTGCAGGGCGAGGTCGAGCTGGGTGGAAAGCGCTAATACTTGTTCGCTGTGGGTCGCTGCTTCATGCAGCATTTTTTCGTATAAATGAAAGTGGCCAGTAGAAAGATAGTCCACCAGATTCTGGCAAAAATTATCCAATGCTTCTTCATCCAAAAGAGAAAGCGCTTCCTTGTTCGGCTTGATGCCAACCAGATGATAGTAAGCCACCAGAAGCTGCTTACGCGCTTGTAGCCATTGGTCGATTAACGCATTATTGCCACCAACGTATTCAGTCAGACTTTGTAGCTGGTTTAGCATTGTTGACTCCGTGAACGGTAAGAAATAACTGAAATCCCAGTTATAAAACTTATGTAATCACTCTGAATGTAAAATGCCAGTGAAGTGGCAGTGGAGCAATAAAAAGATATGGAACAGACGCTAAAAGGTGATGAAACCGGCTGGTGGATAGTGAGCGATGCGATACAAATCTGGCTACCCCAAGGAGAATTACCGTGCGGAACGGCGACGGAGTGGTCGTTACAGGGGAAAGTGGCTCGTCAAATCGGTGAATGGCAAGGGCAGCCAGCTTGGCTGGTTTGCCAAGGGCGGGACACGGGCATGGCATCCGTTCGCCAACTGCTCGATCAAGACGTGGGCTTATTCCAACTGGCGGGGCGAGGCGTTCAGCTTGCTGAATTCTATCGCTCCCATCGCTTTTGTGGTTACTGCGGCCATGAAATGGTGCGGAGCAAAACGGAGCTGGCGTGCTTATGTCACCACTGCAAGGAACGTTATTATCCGCAGATCGCGCCCTGCATCATCGTCGCGATTCGGCGTGGCAAGGAGATTTTGCTGGCGCAGCACAACCGACATCGCGGAAACATGTACACCGTGCTGGCTGGATTTGTGGAAGTGGGCGAAACGCTGGAACAGACGGTCGTGCGTGAGGTAATGGAAGAGAGCCAAATTCAGATAAAAAATCTGCGTTATGTGAGTTCGCAGCCTTGGCCATTCCCTCATTCGCTGATGATGGCGTTTACAGCGGATTATGCGGGGGGAGACATCAAGCACGATCCGAAAGAGTTGCGTGATGCGGGCTGGTTCCGCTACGACCAACTTCCGCAGTTGCCTCCGCTGGGCACCGTAGCACGTCGACTTATCGAAGATACGGTGGTGTTGTGCCGTGCTTATCACGAGAACGAAGGCTGACGTGGTACTATTTGCGTCATAAAGCGTTTGCCTTATAACGCATCCGTTTCATCACATCTATCCGGTGTAGAACCGCCGTGAGGTTGAAAGGAAAAGAACATGACTGATCTGAAAAACGATCGCTATTTGCGGGCGTTATTGCGCCAACCCGTTGATGTCACCCCGGTGTGGATGATGCGTCAGGCGGGGCGTTATCTGCCGGAATATAAGGCAACGCGCGCGCAGGCGGGTGATTTTATGTCGCTGTGTAAAAACGCAGAGCTGGCTTGTGAAGTCACGTTACAACCTTTACGGCGCTATGCGTTAGACGCTGCGATCCTGTTCTCTGACATTCTCACGATCCCTGATGCCATGGGTTTAGGGCTCTACTTTGAAGCGGGGGAAGGCCCGCGCTTTCACTCCCCGATCACGTCGCATGCCGATGTGGTTAAACTACCTGTTCCCGATCCAGAACAGGAACTCGGGTATGTGATGAACGCGGTGCGAACGATCCGTAAAAACCTTGCCGGCGAAGTGCCGCTTATCGGTTTCTCAGGCAGCCCGTGGACGCTGGCGACCTATATGGTGGAAGGCGGTAGCAGCAAGGCGTTTACTGTCATCAAGAAAATGATGTTCGCTGAACCTAAAACGCTACACCTGCTGCTGGATAAGCTAGCTGACAGCGTCATTCTTTATCTCAACGCACAGATTCGCGCGGGTGCGCAGGCGGTGATGGTATTTGATACCTGGGGCGGCGCGCTGAGCGGACGCGACTACAAAGAATTCTCCCTGCGTTACATGCACAAGATTGTTGATGGTTTACTGCGCGAGAATGAAGGCCGCCGTGTGCCCGTGACGCTCTTCACTAAGGGCGGAGGGCAGTGGCTGGAGGCGATGGCTGAAACAGGTTGCGATGCGCTGGGGCTGGACTGGACGAGTGATATTGCCGATGCACGCCGTCGCGTAGGCGATAAAGTCGCGCTACAGGGAAATATGGATCCCTCAATGTTGTATGCCGATCCGGCACGGATCGAGCAGGAAGTCGCATCGATCCTGGCTGGATTTGGAGAAGGCAACGGCCATGTTTTCAATCTGGGTCACGGCATTCATCAGGATGTGCCGCCGGAACATGCGGGCGTTTTTGTTGAGGCCGTGCATCGGTTGTCCCGCGCTTATCACGCATGATTCACAGGAGGTGATGTGATTGATACACAACAGCTGCGGGCTGAGCAGTTGGCCCGCGCTTCTGATGTGATTCGCCACGACGATTTACCTTTTGAGCAGCCCGCGTTTATCGCGGGTGCAGATGTTGGCTTTGAGCAAGAAGGCTCGGTAACTCGCGCCGCAATTGCGGTAATGCGCTATCCTTCGTTGGAACTGATAGAATACAAGATTGCGCGTATCAGCACGACGATGCCCTATATCCCCGGTTTTCTTTCGTTTCGTGAATGCCCTGGGCTACTCGCCGCGTGGGCGCTGCTTGAACAGAAACCAGATCTGCTGTTTGTCGATGGGCATGGGATTTCCCACCCGCGCCGTCTCGGCGTTGCCAGCCATTTTGGCCTGCTCGTTGATGTTCCGACGATTGGCGTAGCGAAAAGTCGGCTTTGTGGTCGATTTGAGCCGCTGGCGGAGGGCGTCGGTAGCCAGCAGCCCTTGCTGGATAAGGGCGAGCAAATTGGTTGGGTATGGCGCAGCAAAGCGCGCTGTAATCCGCTGTTTGTGGCGACGGGGCATCGAGTCAGTCAAGATAGTGCATTGCACTGGGTACAATGTTGTATGCGCGGCTACCGTTTACCGGAACCGACCCGTTGGGCTGATGCTGTCGCATCGAATCGTCCCGCATTTGTGCGTTGGCAGCGGCTACAAGCGGCTAGCGTATTGTCGTAAAACTTTAGGAATTCAGGCATAGGGCGTCACTGTGATTTCAGGTACACTGCCGTCCGTCGCCGTTAATGAGCATAAAAATGTTACGTAACCCCATTCATTTACGTCTGGAAAAGCTGGCGAGCTGGCAACATGTCACTTTTATGGCATGTCTTTGTGAACGTATGTATCCAAATTACCACGAGTTTTGTCGTCAAACAGCATTCGGAGACGCGATGGTTTACCGCCGCATTCTCGATCTGGTATGGGAAACATTGGTTGTTAAAGATGCGAAGGTTAATTTCGATAACCAGTTGGAAAAGCTGGAAGAAGCGGTTCCCGCCGCGGAGGATTACGATCTTTACGGCGTTTATCCGGCTATTGATGCCTGCATCGCACTGGGCGAATTGATTCATTCGCGTTTAAGCGGTGAAACGCTGGAACATGCGATAGCCATCAGTGAAGCGTCTATCCGTACGGTTGCTATGTTGGAAATGACGCAGGCTGGCAAAGAAATGACCGACGATGAGCTAAAGGTTTTGCCTGCGATTGAAGAAGAATGGGACATCCAATGGGAGATTTTTCGCCTGTTGGCGGCCTGTGAAGAACGCGACATTGAGCTGATCAAAGGGCTCCGTTCCGATCTGCGCGAGGCCGGAAGTAGTAACATCGGGATAAATTTGCATCAATAACGCGATAAAACGTGATTTAAGGCCTGAAATGGCCTGTCTTAAGGCTTCACATTCGCACCCTGTCTGGTCTACATTTGGGGGGCGTAAAAAAAGTGGCTGTCGGTGCGTGTATGCAGGAGAGTGCTATTACACCCTAAAACGGGAAAGGGCATATCCGTCGCACTCGATGCTTAGCAAGCGATAAACACACTGTAAGGATAACTTATGAATAAGACTCAACTGATTGATGTAATTGCGGACAAAGCTGATCTGTCAAAAGCACAGGCTAAAGCAGCTCTGGAATCAACTTTGGCGGCAATTACCGAGTCTCTGAAAGAAGGTGATGCAGTACAATTAGTTGGTTTTGGTACGTTTAAAGTCAACCATCGTAATGAGCGCACTGGCCGCAACCCACAAACCGGTAAAGAAATCAAAATTGCTGCTGCCAACGTGCCAGCGTTTGTTTCTGGCAAGGCTCTGAAAGACGCTGTTAAATAAGCCCATGCCGGTTAAAAGTTTAAGCAGAGGGGCGTTTTCGCCCCTTTTGCTTTTACGACGTTTGTGTGGCACAGGCCTCGTGCTTATAGCCGTGGTCGCTTGTAGTAGCCGCACCGCACCGCCGGAAGTGTTCGCCAGCGGTTACGTTGCCGATCGCGGTATTGTGCGTATCTGGCGTAAGGATGATGCGCAGAATACGACGGCGCTGACTACCGTGTATAACCCGCTTCAGGGCAGTGCTCTGGTGGTGACGCGCTATACGTTCCAGCAGGATAAGCTACGCGAGATACGGCGTAATCAGCTCGGGGCGCAAAAAGAAGATATGCGCTTACGCTTTGCCGAAGATGGAACCGTCAGCTTTATGCAGCGGCAACTGGCTGAAAGACGTGAAGCGGTATCCGATGATGATGTTGCACTCTACCAGTTTGATGCTAAACGCATGCTGGAACTGAGTGATGTCCTGCGTGCAGGCAAGGTGAGGCTAAAGCAAGGGAAATGGCTGGAAGGTCAGGTGCAGGCTTGTGACGGTACGGTCGTTCGTCCTGATTTTGACAGCGATTCACGTGAATGGATCGCGCAGCAAAAAGCGCATGCCACGCGTCCGCTAAACGTAGCGTGGTTGGAAGCACCGGAAGGAACGCAGCTATTGCTGGTGGTGGAGGATGATGTCTGCCTGTGGCAGCCATAGCTATTAAAAAACCCGGATTTCTCCGGGCTTCAGTATTTATCAGATAATCGTTATCGGATCATCGTTTATCAGGCTTGCTCGCGTTCAATGGCACGGTAGCCGATGTCTTTGCGACAGAATACGCCTTGCCACTGAATACCTGCGGCTATTTCATAAGCACGTTGTTGCGCTTCTGCAACGGTATTACCCAATGCAGTGACGCACAGTACCCGCCCACCGTTGGTGACGACATCAATGCCGTTCAACTTGGTGCCAGCGTGGAAGACTTTGCCATCTTCGGCATCCTGCTGTGGTAAACCAGAAATAACATCGCCTGTATTGTAGTCAGCCGGGTAACCACCTGCGGCCAATACCACACCCAGAGACGGACGTTCATCCCAGACTGAATCTTTCTGATCCAATGTGCCATCACAGGCTGCCAGACACAGTTCTACCAGATCGGAGCGTAGGCGCAGCATGATTGGCTGCGTTTCTGGATCGCCAAAGCGGCAGTTGAACTCGATCACTTTTGGCTGGCCATCGGCAGAAATCATCAGGCCGGCATACAGGAAACCAACGTAGGTATTTCCCTCAGCAGCCATGCCGTTCACGGTCGGCCAAATCACCTGATCCATCACACGCTGGTGGATCTCATCGGTCACGACGGGAGCTGGCGAATAAGCGCCCATACCACCGGTATTCGGACCCGTATCTTTATCCCCAACGCGTTTATGATCCTGACTGGTTGCCATCGGCAGCACGTTCTTGCCGTCCACCATAACGATGAAGCTGGCTTCTTCACCATCAAGGAACTCTTCCACCACGATACGGTGTCCGGCATCGCCGAATGCATTACCTGCCAGCATATCCTGAATAGCGTTTTCCGCTTCCTGCAACGTCATCGCGACAATCACGCCTTTGCCCGCGGCTAATCCGTCTGCCTTGATGACGATAGGTGCACCTTTGCTGCGTACATAGGCCAGTGCCGGTTCCACTTCGGTGAAGTTTTGGTATTCCGCCGATGGAATATTATGGCGTGCCAGAAAATCTTTAGTAAAAGCTTTCGAGCCTTCTAGCTGTGCTGCACCTTGCGTTGGACCAAAGATTTTTAGGCCTGCATGCTGGAACGCATCCACAACACCGATAACTAACGGTGTTTCTGGACCAACGATCGTTAAATCGATGTGGTTTGCCTGCGCAAAGGCGACTAACGCTGGAATATCCGTGGCGGCGATATCGACGTTGGTCAGCGCTGGCTCAAGTGCAGTGCCTGCATTTCCTGGAGCAACATAAACCTGTTTCGCCAGCGGTGACTGTGCCGCTTTCCAGGCCAGCGCGTGTTCGCGCCCACCATTACCAATTACTAAAATATTCATTTCGGTCAGCTCCAGAATTAATGGCGGAAGTGGCGCATGTCGGTAAAGATCATCGCAATCCCGTGCTCGTTGGCAGCAGCGATGACTTCATCATCACGAATAGACCCGCCCGGTTGGATCACGCAGGTAATGCCAACGGCTGCGGCAGCATCAATACCATCACGGAATGGGAAGAACGCATCGGATGCCATGGCAGAGCCTTTTACTTCTAGCCCTTCATCGCCCGCTTTGATTCCGGCAATTTTTGCTGAGTAAACGCGGCTCATCTGACCGGCACCTATCCCGATGGTCATGTTGTCACGTGCGTATACAATCGCATTAGATTTAACGAATTTAGCGACTTTCCAGCAGAAAAGGGCATCGCGTAATTCCTGTTCGCTCGGCTGGCGCTCGGTCACGATACGCAGTTGAGATGCATCGACCATGCCCAGATCGCGATCCTGTACCAGCAAACCACCGTTGACGCGTTTGAAATCCAGAGCCGGAACGCGTTGCTGCCAGCTACCGCTGGTCAGGACACGTACGTTTTGTTTGGCAGCGGTCACCTTCAATGCGGCATCACTGGCAGATGGGGCAATAATGACTTCGACAAACTGGCGGCTGATGATGGCCTGCGCCGTCTCTTCATCTAGTTCGCGGTTGAAGGCAATAATGCCACCGAATGCAGATGTCGGGTCAGTTTTATAGGCGCGTTCGTAGGCATCAAGAATTGAGCCACCAATCGCTACGCCACACGGATTCGCATGTTTAACGATAACGCAGGCTGGTTCGGCAAATTCCTTCACACACTCCAGCGCAGCATCAGTATCGGCGATGTTGTTATAAGACAGCGCCTTGCCTTGTAGCTGTATAGAAGTGGCGACTGAGGCCTCATGAATATTCTCTTCTATATAGAAGGCTGCTTGCTGATGACTATTCTCACCGTAGCGCATGTCCTGTTTTTTGATGTAGTTCAGGTTCAACGTGCGCGGGAAGTGGCCCGATGGTTTATCGGTTTCACCGTGGTAAGGCGGAACCAGTGCACCAAAGTAGTTGGCAATCATACTGTCGTAAGCGGCAGTGTGTTCGAAGGCTTTAATGGCTAAATCGAAACGGGTTTCGTAGGTCAGTGAACCTTCGTTGGCATCGATTTCATTAATGATAGCGCTGTAGTCGCTGCTCTTGACCACGATAGCCACATCTTTATGGTTCTTGGCGGCAGAGCGAACCATCGTTGGGCCACCGATATCGATATTCTCAACTGCATCTTCTAACGTGCAGTTCTCACGAGCGACGGTCTGAGCAAACGGATACAGATTTACTACGACGATATCAATCGGTTTGATGTCGTGCTGCGTCATGATCGCATCATCTTGATCGCGTCGTCCCAGAATGCCGCCGTGTACTTTCGGGTGCAGGGTCTTTACTCGCCCATCCATCATTTCCGGGAAACCGGTGTAGTCAGAGACTTCAGTCACGGTCAAGCCAGCATCTGCCAGCAAACGGGCTGTTCCACCCGTTGAAAGGAGCTCGACGCCACGATGGGACAGAGCTTGAGCAAATTCGACAATACCTGCTTTGTCAGAAACGCTGAGCAGAGCGCGGCGAATTGGACGGCGTTGTTGCATGATGATGTTATCCCCTGGATTTGGGTAGTCAGTAAAGAACGGTATGTGAATATCGTCTTTGTCAGAGCAATAATTGCGGAATAAAGAGAAATATTCAGTTAGCGTTCGCCAAAATACGACGATTTTGAACGCGGTGAATTGTAGCGAAAACGTTTGCGTGATGCTCGTCAATTTTTGAATAGAATACTTTCTGTGGATAACTTTGTGCAAAAATAGGTATAAGGTGGGGTTTTGCTGTGGAATGCAGCAAACAGTCATTTTTCTTTAAAATACCTATTGCGGCAGGTCGAGAAGTCCCTATAATGCGCCTCCATCAACACGGCGCTGTGAACACACAACCGGGTCGATAAAGAAAGAGAAAACGCTTTAAAATAAACGTTGACTCTGAAGGTGGAAAGCGTAACATACGCCACCTCGCGAAGCGGTTAAGACCGCAACGCACTGCTCTTTAACAATATAATCAGACAATCTGTGTGGGCACTCACAAGACCGTATCTTAACGATATAAAAAAGTCTTGAAGAGTGAACAACAGTAAATTCATTACGAATAAACAGTTTTAATTCTTTGAGCATCGCTGACGAGTTCAGCAAATCAAA
>NZ_RJTN01000032.1 GCF_005497185.1 Pectobacterium polonicum
GCGTTGGCAATGGAACCGCAGCTTTTACTGCTGGATGAACCCACCTCTGCGCTCGATCCAGAGTTGGTTGACGAGGTATTGGATGTCATTAAACAGGCTGCGCAGGCGGGTAATACCATGGTGATCGTTTCTCATGAAATGGAGTTTGTTCGTCAGGTCGCCAGCCGCGTACTGTTTTTAGAAAAAGGAAAAATCATTGAGGACGGTACAGCGCAGCAGGTTTTTGAACGCCCGCAAATGGAGAGAACCAAAGCATTTCTTTCTCGCTACTACAAACGTTATGAACCGGAATATACCATCTGACACGAGAACACGATGATGTCTATCAGAGTAGAGACAACGACCAATAACATTCCCTGGCAGCGCGTTGCTGACCTGCTGGCTTTTTACGATTTAAGTGATGACAACGCGGCCACACAGGAGAAAATCTTCAAAAACAGCTTCTCCGTTGTCTTTCTGTTCGACGAGGACTTGCTGATCGGCGTAGGACGAACCCTCTCAGACGGCGTTTGTCAGGCGGCTATTTATAATATCGCGCTTGATGAACGCTATCACGGACAGGGATTGGGGAAACGGATCATTCAAGCGTTGGTTGATACGGTCGCACAGTGCAATATTATTTTATACACCCATCCCCAAACCGTCAGCCTGTATGAACACGTTGGCTTCAGACGTATGAAAACCGGAATGGCAAAATACCGCGAGGAGAGTCTGGAGGAGTTAACGGCTCTGAATTTTATTTAGTGTCAGCGTTAGCCCGTCCGGTGACAGGGCTAACGATACAGTATGGTTGAGCCAAATAAATAGGGTTGCGTTAAATAAAAGAAAACGCATCGCTGAACATGTGGGCCGCCAGCGCCCCGCGCTCGTTACAAAAACGCTCACGCGCAATTTTTGCCATCTCAAAACGCCCAGCAATGTAGATATCCTGTTCCGCCAGCGAGCCATAATCCTGCAAAACCGCGCTCAAAACGGTGCCTGTTCTACCATCCCACCCTTCTTCCGGCTGTTCAACGACCGGCACCACACGCAAAGTCGGGTGCTTGGCCGCAAACCCCTCAAGCTCCGTTAAATCATACAAATGCTGGGATTCACGTCCGCCCCAGTAAATGGAGATATCGCGCTCAGGTTGCTGCGCCAGCGCAGTCAGCAAAATAGAACGCACGTACGAAAACCCCGTTCCGCCCGCAATCAATACCAGCGGGCGCGTACTCTCTTCTCGCAGCCAGGCTTCGCCATGCGGAATATCGACCGTCAGGGTTTTTTCCTTGTGAATGCGTTCCATCACGGCCATCGCGTAAAGGTTCAGTTCGGACGCCCCAATATGCAACTCAATAAAATCTTTATCCATCGGGGTTGATGCCAGTGAGAAAGGACGCTTATCTCGGTCCCCCATCACCACCATCAAATATTGGCCAGCCCGAAAGGAAAAAGGCGCTTCAGGTAACAAACGAACGCGATAAACCGTATCGGTTATGGCTTCGACCGAAGTCACTTTACAGCTCAATGTTGTCATGCATTCCCTCTATAGGGTCATAAAAGCAAAACTGAGAACAGAGCAGCCGTTAACGCTGGGGGGCTCTGTCGCTAAAAATGGCCAACTCGTCCCATATTTCATCAATGCGGGCACAAACCTGTGGGTCTTTCTTAATGGGGTGTCCCCACTCACGCTGCGTTTCGCCAGGCCATTTATTGGTGGCATCCAGACCCATTTTGGAGCCTAGGCCAGAAACCGGCGAGGCGAAATCAAGATAGTCTATCGGCGTATTTTCCACTAATACCGTATCGCGTGCCGGGTCCATACGCGTCGTGATCGCCCATATCACGTCTTTCCAGTCGCGTGCGTTAACGTCGTCATCGCAAACAATAACAAATTTCGTATACATGAACTGGCGTAAAAAAGACCAGACGCCCATCATGACGCGTTTAGCATGACCCGCGTACTGTTTCTTCATGGTAACGACCGCCAGACGGTAAGAGCAACCCTCCGGTGGCAAATAAAAATCGACAATCTCAGGAAACTGCTTTTGCAGGATCGGTACGAAAACCTCATTCAACGCCACGCCCAGCACCGCGGGCTCATCCGGCGGACGCCCGGTGTAAGTCGAGTGATAAATGGCATTTTGGCGTTGAGTAATATGCGTGACGGTAAAGACCGGAAAGTGATCGACTTCATTGTAATAGCCGGTATGGTCACCATACGGCCCCTCTGCCGCCATTTCTCCCGGCTCAATATAGCCTTCCAGCACAATTTCTGCACTGGCGGGGACTTCCAAATCGTTCGACAGGCACTTCACCACTTCCGTCTTATGCCCACGCAATAAGCCCGCAAAGGCATATTCTGACAGCGTGTCAGGAACAGGCGTCACCGCACCGAGGATCGTCGCTGGGTCAGCCCCCAGCGCGACGGCGACGGGAAAACGCTGCCCCGGATTTTCCTGGCACCACTCCTGAAAATCCAGTGCGCCGCCGCGATGTGATAGCCAGCGCATAATCAGTTTGTTTTTACCCAGCACCTGCTGGCGATAGATCCCCAGATTCTGCCGCTCTTTATGCGGCCCCCGCGTCACCGTAAGCCCCCAGGTGATCAGCGGCGCAGCATCTTCCGGCCAGCACTGCATCACCGGAATCCGACGTAGATCAACATCATCACCTTGCCAAATCTGTTCCTGACACGGCGCAGAAGACAGTCGCTTCGTCGGCATATTCAATACCTGACGAAACTTCGGCATTTTATCTACCAGATCGCGGAACCCTTTCGGCGGCTCTGGCTCTTTCAAAAATGCCAGCAGTTTACCTACGTCTCGCAATGCGCTGACCTCTTCCTGTCCCATTCCCAATGCAACACGTTTCGGCGTGCCAAATAAATTGCACAGCACTGGCATGTCATAGCCTTTGGGGTTCTCAAACAGGAGGGCTGGACCTTCCGCACGCAGCGTCCGGTCGGCAATTTCCGTCATTTCAAGGTAGGGATCGATGGGCTGGGTAATGCGTTTCAACTCCCCTCTCTCTTCCAGCAGTGAGAGGAATTCGCGTAAGTCACGGTATTTCATGCTATTCATCGGGGGCAGTCTATCGTTCTGGCTATTATAAAGTCTCTTCGCCAGCCTGTCGCTTCCCGCAATGCCTATTTATGGCAAGAATCCAATCATCATCAAGAATCCGTTCGTCATAGTGTGGTAACAAAAAATATCTGCCGAAAATTTTTTATCCTTGCTCGCTTTTGTTATGCTTGCTCGTCGGAATCATAAGTCTGCGAAATTATGGAAGCCTGGTACTTACTATATTGTAAACGCGGTCAACTGCTGCGAGCAAAAGAACATCTGGAACGTCAGGAAGTCATCTGCGTGAGCCCGATGATCACATTGGATAAGATCGTTCGAGGAAAACGAACGGAAGTGTGTGAGCCGCTATTTCCAAACTACCTGTTTGTAGAATTCGACCCAGAACGCATTCACACCACCACTATCAGCGCAACGCGGGGGGTGAGTAATTTTGTGCGATTTGGCGCACTACCGGCGATCATTCCGCAGCAGGTTATCGATGAGTTATCACTTCGCCCTATGCAGGAAGTCATTGACCCGTTGACGCCACAGCCCGGTGATAGCGTAGTGATAACCGATGGTGTCTTCTCTGGTCTCCAAGCTATCTACACCGAACCTGATGGTGAAGCCCGCTCAATGTTACTGCTGAATATGCTAAACAAGCAGGTCAAACACAGTATAGATAACCGAGAGTTTCGTAAATCCTAGCCCAGCGCCGCCCCTATCCGGCGCGTTTATACCACGCCGGATGAGAATAGGCTTAGCGTTGCATATGCTGATCGTGTAGCCACTGTGCGACACGCTTAGCGAAGTAGGTCAGCACGCCATCTGCACCCGCCCGTTTAAAGCACAACAGCGACTCCATCACGACGGGTTGCTCCTGCAACCAACCGTTCTGAATCGCTGCCATGTGCATCGCATACTCACCAGAGACCTGATAAGCAAACGTCGGCACGCCGAACGTGTCTTTGACACGACGAACCACGTCCAGATAAGGCATCCCCGGTTTGACCATCACCATATCCGCACCTTCCTGCAAGTCCTGTGCAATTTCCTGCAAGGCTTCATCGCTGTTGGCCGGGTCCATCTGGTAGGTTTTCTTGTTGCCACCTTTCAGATTACCCGCAGAACCCACAGCATCACGGAAAGGGCCGTAATAGCACGATGCATATTTAGCTGAATACGCCATGATCTGGGTGTTGATCAGATTTTGTGCTTCAAGGGTGTCACGAATAGCGCCGATGCGGCCATCCATCATATCGCTAGGCGCAATAATTTCTGCTCCGGCTTCTGCATGGGACAGCGCCTGACGTACCAAAATTTCCTTGGTGACATCGTTAATCACATAACCCTCCGCATCGATAATTCCGTCCTGCCCGTGCGTGGTATAGGGATCGAGCGCCACATCCGTCAGCAAACCCAGCTCAGGGACGGCGTCTTTCAGCGCGCGGATCGTGCGAGGAACCAGACCATCCGGGTTATAGGCTTCTTCGGCATAGAGTGATTTTTTATCCGCTTCAATGACGGGGAACAGCGACAGCACCGGAACGCCGAGCTTAGCGATCTCTTCGGCTTCTTTCAGAAGCACGTCGATAGTCATCCGGTATACCCCCGGCATGGAGGGAACTTCCTGGCGATGATTTGTCCCTTCCATCACGAAAACGGGATAAATCAAATCATTCACCGTCAGTTGATTTTCAGCAACCAGACGACGGCTGAAATCATGGCGGCGAATACGGCGCATACGTCGGCCAGGGAACGTGCCGGGAAAAGCAGTGCTCATGTCATTATTCTCCTGAATCAGGCCAGCCGGAAAACCCGGCGGGCATTTTCATCTGTTGTCTGTCCCAACCATGTGGCATCTTCTCCACGCCACTCCGCAATCTGGCGAATAATATGAGGCAGATAACAGGGTTCGTTACGGCGGGAAGCCGGTTTAGGGCGTAAATCCCGGGGTAACAGATAAGGTGCATCGGTTTCCACCAACAGCCGATCGGCAGGAATATGCGGCAATAAGGCACGCAGCTCAAGCCCACGGCGCTCATCGCAAACCCAACCGGTAATGCCAACCATCAGCCCCGCAGCAAGACACTCATCCAATTCATGGCGATTACCGGTAAAGCAGTGAATCACGGCGGCAGGTAACTGATTCAGCCAGGGCGTCAACAGGGAAATAAAGCGGGGATGCGCGTCACGACAGTGAAGAAAAACCGGCATCGACAGCTCAGCCGCTATCGCTAACTGTTCGCTGAATGCCCGTTCCTGCTCCTCTGGAGTCGAAAAGTTACGGTTGAAATCCAACCCGCATTCACCAATAGCAACCACGCAGACGGCGCTTGCCATGTGATGAAGCTGTTCAGCGATGGCGTCATTCCATTGGCTGGCATCATGCGGATGAACGCCCGCCGTTGACCAACAGTAATCGGGATAGGCTTGCGCCAGTAACATGGCCTGATGGCTTTCCTGGGCGTTGGTTCCGGTGATCAAGATGCCACTGACACCCGCTTGCTTTGCCCGGATGACGACCTGTTCCCGGTCTTTTGCAAACTGAGAACTGGTTAGGTTGACACCAATATCAAACATGACTCTCACTCTGGCGAATAAAAAAATAAGACCTCTCAAAGAGAGGTCATTTTACCGTCCTGCCGCAGGGAACTGTTCGTTACTGCGATGGCTCTTCCGTTTCAGCCCGTCGGCCTTTGCCAACATAAAACCGCGCGAAGAAGACACCGATCTCAAACAGCAGATACATCGGAATCGCCAGTAGCGTCTGTGAGAAAACGTCCGGCGGCGTCAGCAGCATCCCGACAACGAATGCGCCCACCAAAATATAAGGCCGCTTTTTCTTCAGGTCTTCTGGCGTCACCACACCACTCCAGCAGAGCAGTACAATGGCAACCGGCACCTCAAACGATACGCCAAACGCCATGAACAGCGCCATAACAAAATCGAGGTAGTTATTGATGTCGGTCGCAATCAACACGCCAACGGGTGCCGTTTTCGCGAAAAAGCCGAACGCTAGCGGAAACACCACAAAGTACGCAAACGCCATGCCTGAATAAAACAGCAGGCTGCTGGATACCAGCAACGGCATCATTAAGCGACGCTCGTGTTTATATAGAGCAGGAGCGACAAACGCCCACACCTGATAGAGCACCAGCGGCGCAGCGACAAACACTGAAACAATCATCGTCAGCTTTATCGGCGTAAAGAAAGGCGAAGCGACATCAGTCGCGATCATGCTAGCACCGGCAGGTAACTGCTCGATGAGCGGTGCAGAAACCACTTGGTAAATGTCATTGGCAAAGAACACCAGCACAACAAATACCGCCAGCACACAGATAATGCTGTTCAGTAGCCGCTTGCGTAGCTCAATCAGGTGGCTAATTAGCGGTTGAGTATCTTCATCGGCCATAAACTAACGACTATCGCTCGGTTGGCGGGCAGAAACAGCAGAAGACTGGGACTGCTCAGGTTTGACATTATCGTTGCCGACAGCTTCATCACGCGTGGCGTTGCGACCATCGTGGTGATGTTCAGCAGCAGCACCGTTTTCAGGTTTAGGCTGGCTGTCTGTTGGACGTATTGCTGTTTCCGCTTCAATCACCCCGTCGTAGGCCGCTTCGGGATCGTTCAGCGGGGTGTTATGTTGCGGTTCCATCGTCGCGCTATGCCCATCCGATTTTTGGTGGTCATCTGATTTTTGCGGCGACGATGTCTCGGTATAGCCACGCTTCATCGCTTCTGCTGCCTCTTTGAGTTCATCCATTGAGGCTTTCAACTCAGGCGACAGATTCTGCAAACTGGCTTTTTCGACTTTCTTCAGGCTTTCCTGAAACTCCTGGAGTTTCAGCTCCTGCGACAGTTCATTCTGAACTGTAGACGCCAGCGAACGCAGCGTCCTGATCCAGCTTGCAACTGTCCTGACAGCAACGGGCAATCGTTCTGGCCCGAGAACAATCAGGCCAAGAACCATCACCAATAGCAATTCACCAAAACCGATATCAAACACAGATTACACCTGCTCTTTATGCTGGCTCTTCGTGTCGCCCTGCTTAACGTCTGATTGGTTGTCAGTGATAGACTTGGTAGCGAAATCAGCATCTGGCTGCGTTTTGTCTGCGCTAGTGGACGGCTGCTCGTCACCCATCGCTTTCTTAAAGCCTTTGATTGACGCGCCCAAATCTGAACCCAGCGTTCTCAGCTTGTTAGTTCCGAACAGCAAGATGACGATAACTGCAATAATCAGCAGGTTCCAGAGACTAATACCACCCATAACATTTACCTCTTTTCAAAAAGGGGAACGACAGAATTCTCGTTATTATATCGGGTAATTCTGGCGTACATCATGATCTGCTTCAACGAGTGCGACGCCAACCGATAATCCAGACAACTATTCCTGCTGCCATCAACCCTGCGGGAACCATATCGGCTTCAACACCGCTGATTAGCAACAACGTACCACTGATTAGTAGCGTTGCGCCAATACCCAAAAGATATCGTGACTGTCCCTGACGAGCATGCTGCGCTTTCAACTCATGTGTCAGCTTATCGACGCTTTGTTTTAACATCTTATTCTGACGCAATCCGTCATAAAACAGTTCAGGGATTTCCGGCAATTTCTCAGCCCAGAACGGTGCCTTTTCTTTTAGCGCCCGGAAAACCGCAGGTAAACCGACCTGCTGCTTCAACCAGCTCTCCAGAAACGGCTTGGCGGTTTTCCACAGATCCAGCTGTGGATAAAGCTGCCGACCCACGCCCTCAATATACAGCAGCGTTTTTTGCAGCAAGACCAACTGAGGCTGAACTTCCATATTGAAGCGACGCGCTGTATTAAACAAATTCAATAATACATGGCCGAACGAGATTTCCGCCAACGGCTTCTCGAAGATCGGCTCACAGACCGTCCGAATAGCAAATTCAAAATCTGCCACATTGGTGTCCGCCGGCACCCAGCCTGAATCTACATGCAGCTCGGCGACTTTGCGATAATCACGGTTGAAAAAAGCGATAAAATTCTCGGCCAAATAGCGCTTATCTTCTTTATTCAACGAACCGACGATACCGCAATCAATACCGATGTATTGCGGATTTTCCGGGTGCTCGTAGCTAATAAAGATATTGCCGGGATGCATATCCGCATGGAAGAAGCTGTCGCGAAAGACCTGCGTAAAGAAAACCTGAACGCCACGCTCTGCCAGCAATTTCATATCCGTGCCATTGGCCTGTAGCGCCTCGACATCAGAAACAGGAATACCGTAGATGCGCTCCATGACTAACATACTTTCGCTGCAATAATCCGAATAAATTTCTGGCACATACAGCATTGGGCTGTTATCAAAATTACGTCGTAGTTGGATGGCGTTGGCTGCTTCTCGCAGCAGGTTCAACTCATCAAGCAACGTTTTTTCGTATTCCAGTACGACTTCGCGCGGGCGCAGACGGCGACCGTCCGGCAAGAGGCGGGGCAACCAGCCAGCCAGACGTTTCATCAAGCGCATATCTGCCTTGATGACAGGCAAAATATCCGGGCGGATCACCTTGATAACGATCTCTTTTCCCGTGCTTTTCAGACGGGCGGTATGAACCTGCGCAATCGAGGCAGAGGCCAACGGTTTGATATCAAAATCGTCAAACCACTCTTCAAGAGGGATTCCCCCCATCGACAGCTCAATTTGCTCACGCGCTAGTTTGCCATCAAACGGTTCAACCTTATCCTGCAACATCGCTAACTGATCGGCGATAGAAGGTGGAAATAGATCGCGACGCGTCGACATCATTTGCCCGAACTTAATCCACACGGGTCCCAGCTCCTGAAGCGCCAAACGCAGACGTTCCCCTAAAGGCATATTGCGGTGACGATTAGGTAACCAGAACAGCAGGCGACGCCCCGCACGCAGCGGAAACGTCAGACGCATTTTAGGAATGAGTTCATCCAGACCATAGCTCAGCAATACACGTACAATGCTGTAAAGGCGGCGTAATTCACCGGGCGTCATCGTAAAGCCTCCAGTTTCGCCAGTCGTTCGAACAACGCATCGACGGATTTATCCAGCGCAACAATTTCCTCATGAAACCAGGCATTTTCCAGTTTCCCCGGAGCCAGTCGCCACTCTTCCGTTAACGTCTCGGACAAGAAATGTTGCTGCTGATGTAATGACCGCTTCAGGAAGTTCAGGGTTTTCTGTGCAGTCTGGCTAAGCCCCTGAGCAACAATGTCGCCCAGATAAGGGGACAACCATTCCGCCGGATCGAATTCCGCCAGATCGCACAGCACGATGAACTGTTGAACGACTTGAATATCACCTTCAATAACCAGTTCACCGCTGCGCATCAGCGATGATAGCTGTTGACGATCGCGTAACTTCATCAGAACCGGAACGCGTGTGTTCAGACGACAATCAGCCAATTCGCCCCACTGGCTGACAACGTCCAGACGCTGTTCGCTAAACACCAGCACCAAGGGGACATCCAGTTCAGCCAGCGCGATCTGGAGTGTTTTCCCCTGTAAGCGCTGACGGGCAGACCTCATGCTGCGATCGCAAGAAACGGTATCGTGAAAAAGCAGCTGATTCAGCGCGGTTTCCAGCGTAGCAGTCAGAAAAGACGTTATCAGCATTGGCATTTCCAATCAGAATTTAAACCCACGGTGCAGCGCAACAATTCCACCAGTGAGGTTGAAATAGTTAACGCTGTCAAAACCGGCATCGCTCATCATCCCTTTCAGCGTTTCCTGATCGGGGTGCATACGGATGGATTCCGCCAGATAGCGATAGCTCCCGGCATCACTTGCCACGGCTTCGCCGATCCTCGGCAGGATATGAAATGAATACGCATCGTAAACGGAGCTTAGTTGTTTAATCACCGGTTTGGAAAACTCCAACACCAGTAACCGACCACCGGGCTTCAGCACGCGGTACATGGAGCGCAGCGCTTTGTTTTTGTCCGTCACGTTGCGCAGACCAAAAGAGATGGTAATGCAGTCGAAGAAATCATCAGGGAACGGCAGCGCTTCTGCATTGGCCTGCACGTAGTTGATATTGTCGATAATGCCTTTGTTACGCAGTTTCTCGCGGCCGACTTTCAGCATTGATGCGTTGATGTCTGCCAGAATGACCTCACCACCTTCACCAACCATGCGGGAGAATTTAGCGGTTAAATCTCCTGTCCCTCCGGCAAGATCCAGAACGCGCTGGTTACGTCTTACCCCACTACATTCAATAGTGAAACGCTTCCAGATACGGTGGATACCAAAAGACATCAGGTCATTCATCAGGTCATACTTTGCGGCTACAGAATGAAAAACCTCAGCCACCATGACTTCTTTTTCATCCCTGGCGACAGTCCGAAAACCAAAGTCGGCCGTATTCTCCTGCTCACTTGCCATCTTATCCGCCTACTATTTCAGTCAAATTTCGGGTCTACCCATTAATGGTAAGAGTGTACCAGACCCGGATAAAAACCCCACTGCACTAATTTCGCATAGCGAAGGTGCCAAGCCCGCGAAATCCATACCTATTTATACCGTCATAATTCAAGCTGCCTGTGCGGCGGCCGCCCTTCTTCACCTTCCATTTTTACAGTCGGTGAATCCGCGTCAGACGAGGTAGAGCCGAGTAATTCATCGCGTTCAGCGTGCTCATGAGCCGTTGCTTTTTCCGCCAATGATGGGCTGATCGTGCGTTTAATTTCTACACCCAACGCGCGGAAACCCTCAGCCTGGCCAATAAGGTTACCACGCCCAGACGAAAGTTTATTCATCGCCTGACGATAAGTGCCCTGCGCTTTATCCAGACTCTGCCCTAGCACTTCCATATCATCGACGAACAACCGCAGTTTATCGTACAGCCGCGAGGCTTTTTCGGCGATCTGCTGTGCGTTGCGGCTCTGTTGTTCATAGCGCCATAAATTGTTGATGGTGCGTAATGCCACCAGCAGTGTGGTCGGGCTAACCAGCATAATATTGTTCTTCAGCGCTTCGTTGATCAGTTCAGGCTGGCGATCGATGGCAACCAGAAAAGCGGGTTCGACGGGAATAAACATCAGCACGTAGTCTAGCGAACGCAGCCCCGGAAGCTGTTGGTAATCTTTGCTGCTCAACTGCCGAATATGGCTGCGAACCGAGAGCAAATGTTCGTTCAGCGCCGCACTACGCTCTGTATCATCGTCACTATTGAAATAGCGTTCGTAGGCCACCAGCGACATCTTGGCATCGATCACGACATCTTTGTCCTGCGGTAAACGCACGATGACATCAGGTTGCAAACGGCTATTTGTCCCCGTTTGCACACTGACCTGCGTTTGATACTCATACCCTTCGCGTAGGCCAGACGCTTCCAACACACGGCTTAACACCACTTCGCCCCAGTTCCCCTGCGTTTTATTGTCCCCTTTCAGCGCTTTCGTCAGGTTGATGGCTTCGTGTGCCATCTGCGCGTTCAACTGTTGCAGATTGCGGATCTCGTGCGCCAACGTGTGACGCTCGCGCGCCTCCGCGCCAAAGCTATCCTGCACCTGACGGCGGAACCCATCAAGCTGCTCACGCAGCGGCATCAGCAGCTTATCCAGACTCTGTTTATTTTGCTCGTCCACCTTGCGGCCGCTGTGTTCGAAAATGCGGTTCGCCAGATTCTCAAACTGCGTTGTCAACCGCTGTTCACTGTTTGCCAGCAGTCGCTGCTTCTCTTCAGCCGCCATACGGGTTTCTTCCAGCCGAATGGTGACTTCCCGCAACTCCGCTTCCTGCGCGCTATTGATTTCACGCAGCGTTCGCAGTTCCTGATTTAACTGCACGCACTCGGTACGGAGTTCACCGAGCTGTTGCAGCTTTTCATGGCTGGCAGAAAGTTGCGCGTGAACCGTGCGCAGCTCTAGCTCGTTTTGCCGCAGCCGCTGTTCGTCTTGCTGCTTTACCTGCTGCTGTTCGCTGAGCGATTGCTGGGTTTGCTGTAATGTCTGTGCCAGCAGCCGTTGTTCGGTATCATGCTGTGACAGCTTCTGCTGATGAATCAGGCTGGCAATCAACCACCCGACTAGTAGCCCAACCGCGCTGCCGCCCAGACCATAAAATATGCTGATATCCACTTTGCCTCCGCAGGCCTTTCACGCTGTCGGTCAAGGTAAAATGATACTGTATGGATGTCCAGAAACAATTCCGGTAGGGAAGACGCTGAGCAGAAAAATGCGAGCCGCATTCCATATGAGAATGGATAAACGATAATTTGCAGAAGAATCAGATGGGTAACGCAGAAATTCCCCCAACGCGAAACACCACGTTGAGGGAATGGAAGGGGTAACTTAGCGCAGAGTACGACTTAGGCTAAGCGCTGCTTCGCCTCACTAATCGCTTTGGCAACCTGCTGTGGTGATACGCCACCCTGTGCCGCACGCTTATCCAGGCAGGATTGCAACGCCAGAATCGGGTACACATCCTCGCCAATCACGGCGCTGAATTTTTGCAGATCGGCCAACGGCAGTGCTTCCAACGCTTTACCCTGACGAATGGCTTCTACCACCGCTTCACCTACGATGTGGTGCGCTTCACGGAACGGAACGCCTTTCGCGACCAGATAGTCTGCCAGCTCTGTCGAGTTGGCGTAGCCTTGCTCGGCCGCTTCTTTACAGCGCGGACGTTTCACCTGAATACCTTCCAGCACCAGACCCGCCATCATCAGGCAATCGTGCCAGGTATCCAGCGCGTCAAACAGCCCTTCTTTGTCTTCCTGCATGTCCTTGTTATACGCCAGCGGCAGGCCTTTGAGCGTCATCATCATGCCAGTCAACGCACCCTGTACGCGGCCACATTTACCGCGAATCAGCTCCAGCGCATCCGGGTTTTTCTTCTGTGGCATCAGGGAAGAACCGGATGTCACACGATCAGACAGCTCAACGAACGCCGCTTCACCGCTGTTGAAGAAGATCAGATCTTCGGCAAAACGCGACAGGTGGATCATGCCGATCGAAGCGTCAGACAGTAGTTCCAGTACATGATCGCGATCGGAAACCGTATCCAGACTGTTGCGCGTGGCCGAGGCAAAGCCCAGCCAGCCCGCCAACTGCTCACGGTCAATCGGATAAGCCGTTCCCGCCAGCGCACCGCAGCCCAGTGGGCTGACATCCAGACGCTTCAGCGTATCTTCCAGACGGCTTTCATCACGCGCCAGCATTTCATGGTAGGCCAGGCACCAGTGGGCAAACGTTACCGGCTGTGCACGCTGCAAGTGGGTGTAACCCGGCATTACGGCATCCTGATTCGCTTCTGCCGTTGTGACCAGCGCCTGACGCAGCTGGCGTACTGACAGCAGCAGCTCGGCAATCTGCGCCTTGCACCACAGTTTCAGGTCAGTTGCGACCTGATCGTTACGGCTACGACCGGTATGCAGTTTTTTGCCCAAATCACCGACTTTCTCAATCAGGCGCAGTTCAACCCAACTGTGAATGTCTTCTGCATCGCTTTGCAGGATCATCTCAGGATCGGCCTGTACCTCAACCAGCAGTGCATTCAGCGCCTGTTCCAGTTGTTGCTGTTCCTGCTCGCTGAGCACATTGACCGTCACCAGCGCTTTCGACCAGCCGATCGAGCCAACGATGTCCTGTTCCGCCAGACGGTAATCAAACCGCAGTGAGTCATTAAATTGTTTAAAACGCTGATCTGCTGCCTGACTAAACCGACCGCCCCACAAAGCCATAACTATTACTCCCAGAATTTAATTCATGTTGGTATCGCATCATGCCATACCCAGAAACGACTTACGCCAGAATACGTGTACCAATCGCCACGCCGTTAAACAGCGCAGGCAGTTGCTCGGCATGACGCCAGCTGGCAATATCAACTGGACGCCCCAGCGCACGAGCGGCATCCAGCGCGGCATTGACCTTAACAATCATGCCGTCGGTGATGATGCCCTGAGCAATCAGCTGTTCGGCTTTTTCCGCCGTCATTTCGGCAATACGCTGGCCTTTACCGTCCAGAATACCGCTCACGTCAGACAGCAGGATTAAATCCGCGCCCAGCGTTTGCGCTAGCGCCGTCGCCGCCTGATCGGCGTTGACGTTCATCAGATCGCCCTGCGCCGTAATCCCGATGGAGCTAACGACAGGCAGATAGCCCGCTGACAGCAGCGTATTCAGCAACGCAGGTGAGCCCGCTTCCGCTTTACCCACAAAGCCCAACGCTTCGTCTAGCTGCGTGACCGTCGTGCTGCCGCCATCGCCCAGACACAAACCGACGGCGTTGATATCATGCTTCTTCGCCCATGACAGCAGGGTTTTATTAGCGGAACCCGCCAACGCACCAGTGATGATGTCGATCTGATCGGCAGGCGTGACGCGCAGGCCGTTTTTCTTCACGACAGGCAGCGACAGTTTCTTCATCAGGTCATCTACCAGACAACCGCCACCGTGCACAATCACCAGCGGACGCTGATGCTCCTGACGGTAAGCCACCAGCGCGGTAAACAGACGCTCCAGCGCTTCTTCGCTATCCAGTAAAACGCCACCTAACTTGATAATTAACGGATTCATTATGCTTCACGCCTCGAAATGTCGGGACCAGTAGTGATTAAATTAACGATTGAGTTTCAGGGAAACCAAAACGAATGTTCATGCATTGCACAGCCTGTGCCGCCGCGCCTTTCAGCAGGTTATCTTCGGTTGCCACCACGATCAGGTGCTCACCATCAACCGAGAAACCGATATCGCAGAACGGCAGGCCGACAACGGATTTCAGCGCCGGGACACCCTTATCATACAGGCGAACCAGCGGCTTATCGTGGTAAGCGTTGTGATAAGCCTCGGCGACATCCTGCTGGGTGACGCCCGGTTGCAGGCGGCAGGTGATGGTTTCCAGAATACCGCGGGCGAAGTTGCCTAAATGCGGCGTGAAGATCACTGGCGTACCGAGATGTGTTGAAATTTCAGGCTCATGACGGTGGTTGAAAATACCGTATGGTTGCAGGCTGACTTCACAGAAACTGTTGGTCATCGATGCTTTACGCCCTGCTCCGCTCACGCCGCTGACAGCATTGATCACAGGCCACTGAGCCGGATTCAACAGTTGCGCATCCAGCAACGGCTTCAGCGCCAGTTGCGCAGCCGTTGGATAACAACCCGGCACAGCAATCAGCTGTGCCTGTTTTACGCTGTCAGCACGCCATTCGGCCAGCCCGTAAACCGCTTTTGCCAGCCAGTCAGGATGCTGATGTTCGAAGCCATAATAGCGGCGATAAAATTCGGCATCCTGTACGCGGAACGCGCCGGACAAATCAAAAACAGTGCAGCCTGCCGCCAGAAAAACCGGGGCCAGATCGTGGCTGACTTTGTGGTCAGTCGCCAGAAAAACGACATCCACGCCTTTCGCCGCTTCTTCAACATCGGTCAGCGGTTTTACCGGGATATCAATGATGCCTTTGAGCTGCGGATGCAAATCAGAAATCAATTTTCCTGCATCGACACTTTGCGCAGAAACCATCAAAGCGGTTATGTTCATCTGTGGGTGACGGTTCAGGTAGAGCGCAAGCTCAGCGCCGGTATAACCACTTGCACCAACAATCAGCGTATTCAGCATGGGGTCCGTATACCTTCTTATTCATCTATGAAACAGGTAACAGGGTTCACCAGCGTCGGTACGCTGTTCACCCGCGAAACTCAGTGAAAGTGACGAATCGTCATCGCCGCACCTTTGGGTTTCCTTTCGCCGAGCATTATTGTATTTTTATTCAAAATAAATGCATGAATATTGATACTATCCTAACCAGAGGCTGTCAACAGTGAAGATGAATTTACCCCCTTTTATTGAGCTATATCGGGCATTGATCGCCACACCGTCCATCAGTGCCACCGACAGCGCGCTCGATCAAAGTAATCATACCTTAATCAACCTGCTGGCAGGCTGGTTCGGCGATCTCGGCTTCCATGTGGAAGTCCAACCCGTTCCCGGCACCCTCAATAAATTTAATATGCTGGCGCGGATTGGTGAAGGAAAAGGTGGCTTATTATTGGCAGGGCATACCGACACCGTGCCGTTCGACGATGGCCGCTGGACGCGCGACCCTTTCACGCTGACTGAACACGACAACAAGCTGTACGGCTTGGGTACAGCGGATATGAAAGGGTTCTTTGCCTTTATTCTGGACGCCTTGCGCGATATCGATCCCACCAAGCTCACGAAGCCGCTCTATGTGCTGGCGACTGCCGATGAAGAGACAACCATGGCTGGCGCCAAGTATTTCTCCGAATCCACGCAGATTCGCCCAGACTGCGCCATCATCGGCGAACCGACCTCGCTGCAACCGGTGCGGGCGCACAAAGGCCACATGTCAAACGCGATCCGTATTCAGGGACAATCCGGCCACTCCAGCGATCCTTCGCGCGGTGTGAACGCGATTGAGCTGATGCACGAAGCGATTTCCCACTTGCTGGTGCTGCGTAACACGCTACAGGAACGCTATCACAACCCGATTTTCCACATTCCTTATCCCACAATGAACCTTGGTCACATTCACGGCGGCGATGCAGCTAACCGCATCTGCGGCTGCTGTGAACTGCATATGGATATTCGTCCGCTGCCGGGCATTACGCTTAACGATCTCGATGGACTGCTGTCTGAAGCGCTTGAGCCTGTTAGTCAGCGCTGGCCGGGTCGGCTGACCGTCAGCGAACTGCATCCGCCGATTCCCGGCTATGAGTGCCCGCCGGATCACCGTCTGATATCGGTCGTGGAGAATCTGCTGGGGACGAAAACGGAAATCGTGAACTACTGTACCGAAGCACCGTTTATTCAGACGCTGTGTCCGACGCTGGTTCTGGGTCCAGGCTCGATCGAGCAGGCACATCAGCCGGATGAATATATTGATACTGCGTTTATCAAACCGACGCGGGAACTGATTTCGCAGGTTATTCATCACTTCTGCCACCACTGATCCGATGAAAGCGGCCTTGTCAGCCACGCTGGTAAGGCCATGTTGAGACAGCTCATGAAAAAGAAAGATTTCATCGCACAGGATTTACTGAGCAAAATCTATCAGCACACCGATCCGCTCCCAGAAAAGCTGCCGCCGGAGCGCCAGTTGGCGGAAGAATATGGCGTGTCGCGCTTCACTATTCGTCAGGCGCTGGAAAAGCTTGCCAGTATCGGTGCGATCCATATGGTGCAAGGTTCTGGTAACTTTATTAATCAGGGCGTTCGCAGTAATCCGCTGGTTTATAACTCGATTACCGAAAAGAAATTTACTCAGATTTCATCTCGCCTGCTTAGCCTACATAAACGGCTACCGAACCGAGAGGAGCAGCAGGTATTTGCGATCGGCGAAAATGCGTTCATCTGGGAATTCAGTCGGTTACGTTATGTCGATAACCGCAAAGTACAGATCGAGATCTCGAAAATGCCTGCCGCAGACTTCCCGGAAATGAGTCAGAAGATTATTGAAGGTTCTATTCAGCAGTATGTGCTCAGCAAGGGCTATGCGATTTCGCACTATCTGACACATTATCAGGCGGTTAACGTCACGAAAGCACAGGCTGAGCTACTGGGTTGCAAGAAAGGTACGGCGGCGATGCATATTCTTAATCGCGGTATTTTACAGGGCGGCCGCGTGTACGAATCAAGCGATATCATCGACATCAACTACACCTGTACCTACGTCATCCCCTTAAACCTCGATAATTTGGCCTTTCGCCAGTCGCCGTAATGCGGCTTAAGGCGTATGCATCGTGCCATCCGGCAGGCGACTCTGCGTCCATTCGTGCGGACGATAGACGACAGGGAACTGCCGCGCCGCATCCAGATCGATCCCAACGCCAATACCAGGGCGTTCGATCGGATACAGGTAGCCATTCTCTGGTTCTACTGCCTGCGGGAAAACCTTGCGGGTATTTTCCGGGTAAGCGACAAATTCCTGAATCGCGGCGTTATGCAGGTGGATATTGAGGTGAATATTGACCGCCGCGCCGATAGGCGTCATATCCGGTGGGCAATGCCACGCGAGACGAACGCCAAAGTTCTGGCAGAATGCGCCCAGCTTCAGCGCTGGCGTAATCCCGCCAATCTGTGAGACATGGCAGCGAATGAAATCAATCTGACGGTTAATCACCACATTCTGCCACTCAGCGGGATTGTTAAACAACTCTCCCGTCGCCAGCGGCACCGCACTCTGACTGCGGATCTGCGCCAGCCACTCATTTTGTGCAGGCGGCAAAATATCTTCGATAAAATAGGGACGATAAGTTTCTACCGCTTTAGCAAACTGTACTGCCTGATTCGGGAATAAGCGTTCATGGACGTCATGCAGGATATGGAAACGATCGCCGTATTTCTCCCGCAAGGCACGGAACATGGCCAGTGTGTTAGCTATGTACTGATCCTGATCGTAATAAGCTCCCTCCGTTGGCTGTCGCGTGCTGTGCAACGCGTCAGGGTTACCACCATAGAACCCTAACTGGCAGCGAATATGGCGATAGCCCTGCGCATACAGCCGTTCCACTTCCTGATAGAGCCCATCCAACGTATCGCTGGCAGCATGGCTGTAAGCGGCAATCGCATCGCGAGATTTCCCACCAAACAGATGATAGAGGGGCATATCCGCCAGCTTACCTTTGATGTCCCACAGCGCCATATCAACGCCTGCAACGGCATTGTTGATAACCGGCCCATTACGCCAATAAGCGTTGACCATCATCATGTGCCACAGATCTTCGATATGGTTCGCATCTCTTCCCACTAAAAGCGGTTTGAGGTACTCGTCCACCATCGCTTTTACGGCTAGCGGACGTTGCTGGAAAGTCGCACACCCATAACCCGCCACGCCTTTATCCGTATGAACCACCACCGTCACTAAATTATGACGGTCAGGGCGAGTAACAAGACATTCAATATCAGTGATGATTGTCGGCAACACAAAAATATCCTCCGGTGCGCTTACCGAAATAGCTATGCCCGGTAAAAACACAGTCTAAAATCAGTTTCTTTTTTTGTTTTCTACTTATTTTTTCTTTTATTGTAAACCTATTCTTTAAAAGAATTATTTTGGTTTGGAAAACCGGCTTCATTCATTAAAAAACCAGACCAATTACAGAATAACAACAACAAAACCCCCTTAATAGACTAATCATGTGATGAATCTCATGTTTTATTGGTTTGTTTTTTATTTTTTAATTTTCTACTATCTTAGGAAATAATTCGGCCAGAAATAACATAAGGCGATTTGGGGAGTTTATTCCATGGGAAAAAATGAGGTTATTCAGTCAATCATTAAACTGGTTGGCGGAAACGATAATATTAATAAAGTCTGGCACTGCATGACGCGGCTTAGGTTTGATTTAGTTGATGAAAGTAAAGTACAAACCGACGCCATCAAGAGCCTGCCCGGAATATTAGGTGCACAACACCAAAGTGAGCAATTTCAGATTATTATCGGGCCGCAGGTCAGCGAGTATTACGAGCTGTTGAACGCGCAGCTTTCTCCTACCGCCACGGCACTGTCAGACGCGAAAAAGCAGAAAAAAGGGCTGATTTCGCTGTTCATGGATACGGTTTCTGGCGTATTTGGTCCGATCGTACCCGCCATTGCGGGTGCGGGGATGATCAAAGGGCTGCTGGCAGGGCTGATTGCCTTGAAAGTGGTTTCTGCTAAAACCGATACCGTGATCGTCATCGATCTGATCGCTAGCGGCGTATTTTATTTCCTGCCGTTTTTCCTCGCCGTCTCGGCTGCCAAGATATTCAAAACGAACGAATATTTAGCCGCAGCGGTAGCGGCATGCCTGATGTATCCATCGTTGATGGAGGCTGCAAAAGCGCTAGCCAGCCACAGCCCTGATGCGGTCAGCGCCTTTTACTTCATGGGTGTACTGCCCATTTCGGTGTTCAACTACTCCGCCAGCGTCATTCCGGTGATTTTCTCCGTTCTGGCGTTGAGCTATATCCACCGTTGGGTCGATCACATTATGCCTTCGGTGCTGAAAACGGTGTTTACCCCAACGCTGACGCTGTTTATCACCGCACTGGTGTCGCTCACCGTTATCGGACCATTCGGGATTTATCTCGGCAAGCTGCTGGCGCTGTTTATCCAGAGCCTGTTCGATATATCCGCGGTATTCGCTGGTTTTGTGGTGGGGGCGATCCGGCCTGTCGCCATCCTGACCGGTATGCATCACGCCATGACACCCATTGCGCTACAAAACTTCTCTGACCAGGGTTTTGATATGCTGATGCCAATGATGTGTATGGCCAATATGGCAATTGCAGGTGCCACGTTTGCCATTTACTTCCATGCCAAAACCCGTCAGGACAAATCTGTCGTGCTCTCTGCTGGCGTGTCTGCGCTGCTGGGCATCACCGAACCCGCACTCTTCGGCGTGCTGACCAAGTACAAAAAAGCGTTTATCTCCGCCACGGTAGCCAGCTCCATCGCCTCAGCCTTCATCGCGTACTTCGGTGTCCGGCTGTATGGCTACATTCTGTCGAGTATTTTCAGCCTGCCAGCGTATATCGGCCCGTACTTTAGCTACGCTATCTCCGGTATGGCGATCGCCATCGTGCTGTCTTTTACTCTGACTTATATTCTGGTCGTCAGAGCCTCTAAGTAGGCCACAACATTCTGCATCCACCAGCGTGCGGAACGACGTTGACATAAAGAGATGCCATCCCTGTTGCTACCAGATGGCATAAAGATCGCGCCGCCGACGGTGAAACACCATCGGCGGTGCTAGGGGGAAACTCAGCAATTAACCCGCCAGAAAGAAGCGGAACGCTGGGTTATTGGTTTCGTCATGGCATTCATAGCCCAGCGCTTGCAGGTGCTGTTCGAATTCCCGATCGCCTGCTTCCAGTTCAAACGCGGCCAGAACGCGGCCAAAATCCGTACCGTGGCTGCGGTAATGGAACAGCGAAATATTCCAGTGTGCCCCCAGCGTATGCAGGAATTTCAGTAACGCCCCCGGCGACTCTGGAAACTCAAAGCTGTACAGCCGTTCCTGTAACGGTTTGGAAGGCCGTCCGCCAACCATGTAGCGCACGTGCAGCTTCGCCATTTCATCATCGGACAAATCCACCACTTCATAACCGTCGGCGGAAAGCTCAGCGATAATTTCCTGCCGCTCCGCATAGCCTCGCGTCAAACGCACACCAACAAAAATGCAGGCGTCTTTGGCATCCGCATAGCGATAGTTGAACTCGGTGACCGAGCGACCACCCAGCAGTTGGCAAAACTTCAGGAAGCTTCCCTGTTTTTCGGGGATCGTCACAGCCAGCAAGGCTTCACGCTGTTCACCCAGCTCGCAGCGTTCGGAAACGTAACGTAGACCGTGGAAGTTGACGTTCGCACCAGACAGGATATGCGCCAGACGCTCACCCTGAATCTGATGCTGTTGGATATATTTTTTCATCCCCGCCAACGCCAACGCGCCAGACGGTTCCGCAATCGCACGGACATCTTCGAACAGATCTTTCACAGCTGCACAGATAGCATCACTGTCGACGGTAATCACGTCATCCAGATATTCCCGACACAGACGGAAGGTTTCATTGCCGATGCGCTTCACCGCCACGCCTTCGGCAAACAGCCCAACACGTGGCAGATCGACCGGTTGCCCAGCATCCAGCGCCGCACGCAGACAGGCGGAATCTTCCGCTTCCACGCCAATCACCTGAATCTGCGGCATCAGTTGTTTGATCAGTACGGCAACACCGGCTGCCAAGCCACCACCACCGACGGGCACAAACACGCGATCCAGATGGGCATCCTGCTGTAGTAACTCCAGCGCCAACGTACCTTGTCCGGCAATCACCGCAGGGTGATCGAACGGCGGCAGAAAGGTCATATGCTGCTGCTCTGACAGTTCAATCGCCTTGGCTTTGGCTTCATCAAAGTTAGCGCCGTGTAGCAGCACTTCACCGCCAAAACCACGCACCGCATCCACCTTGATGTCGGCCGTCGCTACCGGCATCACAATTAGCGATTTAATTCCCAGCTTGCTGGAAGAGAGCGCGACGCCTTGCGCATGGTTACCGGCTGACGCTGTTACCACACCGTGTGATTTTTGTTCATCGCTCAGACCCGCCATCATCGCGTACGCACCGCGCAGCTTAAAGCTGTGCACCGCGTGCCTGTCTTCACGTTTTACCAGAATGACATTACCCAGCCGCGAAGAGATCTTATCCATCTTCTCCAGCGGTGTGACCTGCGTGATTTCATACACTGGCGACCGCAAGATCGCCCGCAGATACTCCGCGCCCCCCGGCGCGGCAGGAAGAGGTTGTGACACAGCCATCAGCATTAGCCTCCCAGCTTGCTTTTATCCCGCACAGCGCCTTTATCTGCGCTGGTTGCCAGGCTAGCGTACGCGCGTAGCGCAAAAGAAACCTGACGTTCACGATTATGTGGCGTCCAGGCCTGTTCGCCTCTCGCCTCTTCCGCTGCGCGGCGGCTCGCTAACTCATTGTCATCCAGAACCAGCGCGATACTACGGTTCGGAATATCAATCGCAATGACGTCTCCGTCCTGTACCAGAGCAATGGTGCCGCCGCTGGCCGCTTCAGGAGACGCATGGCCGATAGACAGACCAGAGGTACCGCCAGAGAAGCGACCGTCAGTGATCAACGCACAGCTTTTACCTAACCCCATCGATTTCAGGTAGGTGGTTGGATACAGCATTTCCTGCATACCCGGCCCGCCTTTCGGCCCTTCATAGCGGATAACAACCACATCACCCGCCACGACTTTGCCACCCAGAATGGCGTCTACCGCATCGTCCTGACTTTCATAAACTTTCGCCGGACCGCGGAATACCAGGCTACCTTCATCCACGCCAGCGGTTTTCACGATACAGCCATTCTCTGCCAAATTACCGTACAGCACGGCCAGACCACCATCCTGACTGTAGGCAAACTCGCGGGAACGAATACAGCCTTCCTGACGATCGGTATCCAGTGAATCCCAGCGGCAATCCTGCGAGAACGCCTGCGTGGTACGGATACCCGCCGGGCCGGCGGAATACATGCTTTTCACACTTTCATCCTGCGTCAGCATGACGTCGTAAGCTTCCAGCGTTTCCGGCAGCGTTTTGCCCAGCACGTTCTTGACTTCACGGTTCAGCAGACCGGCTCGATCCAACTCGCCAAGAATACCGATCACGCCGCCTGCACGGTGTACGTCTTCCATGTGATATTTCTGCGTACTCGGCGCCACCTTACACAGATGTGGAACCTGACGTGACAGCCTGTCGATATCGGTCATAGTGAAGTCCACCTCGCCTTCCTGCGCTGACGCCAACAGGTGCAGGACGGTATTGGTGGAGCCGCCCATCGCGATATCCAGAATCATGGCGTTTTCAAAAGCAGCTTTATTGGCGATGTTGCGTGGCAGCACGCTCTCATCATCCTGCTCGTAGTAGCGCTTCGCTAGACCAACAATACGTTTGCCTGCATTCAGGAACAGTTGCTTACGGTCAGCGTGCGTCGCCAGCAGCGAACCGTTACCCGGCTGAGACAGGCCCAGCGCTTCAGTCAGGCAGTTCATCGAGTTGGCGGTAAACATACCGGAACAGGAACCACAGGTCGGGCAGGCAGAACGCTCGATCTGATCGCTCTGCTCATCGGATACTTTCGGATCTGCGCCCTGAATCATTGCATCAACCAGATCCAGCTTGATGATCTGATCGGATAATTTGGTTTTTCCCGCTTCCATCGGGCCACCGGACACAAAGATCACGGGAATATTCAGGCGCAGTGACGCCATCAACATCCCTGGGGTGATTTTGTCACAGTTGGAGATACACACCATCGCATCTGCACAGTGGGCATTCACCATGTATTCTACCGAGTCGGCAATCAGTTCGCGGGAAGGCAGAGAATAGAGCATACCGCCGTGACCCATGGCGATGCCGTCGTCCACTGCGATCGTGTTGAATTCTTTCGCGACACCGCCAGAAGCTTCGATTTGCTCGGCAACCAATTTCCCCAGATCGCGCAAGTGCACATGGCCAGGCACGAATTGGGTGAAGGAGTTAACCACCGCGATAATGGGTTTACCAAAATCATTGTCGGTCATCCCGGTGGCGCGCCACAAGGCTCGGGCTCCGGCCATATTACGGCCGTGCGTGGTGGTGGCTGAACGGTACTTAGGCATGCTCTGTTACTCCAAAAATTACGAATGTGGCGATGACGGAACGTGCCACCGCCTGACTGTCTGTCTCTATACCCATTATATTTCAAGCTGCATGTGCGTTGGCGATACTCTGTTCATTTCTGAGCCTCACCATGACGGGCCACCGCAAGCGACGTTCAAATCGGCTAAACCGATTTGTCCTGCTGCTCGAACGAGTTAGGGTATATAGTCTACTGATTTATCGGGTCCAACCAGCCCCATTTATCCTCGGTTTCACCCGTGAAGAGGCCAAAAAATGCTTGCTGCAAGGCTTTGGTCACCGGGCCGCGTTTGCCAAGGCCGACCTGAATGCCGTCGACGCTACGTACCGGCGTAATTTCCGCCGCCGTGCCGGACATAAACACTTCATCCGCCAGATACAGTGACTCACGGGACAGCACCTGCTCACGCACTTCATATCCAGCGTCCTTCGCCAACTTGATGATGGCGTCGCGCGTAATGCCCGGCAGAGCCGAAGAGGTAAACGGCGGCGTGAAGATAATACCGTCCTTCACTTCAAACAGGTTCTCACCCGCCCCTTCGGAAACATAGCCGTGAACATCCAACGCGATCCCTTCCTGATAGCCGTGGCGGCGTGCTTCACTCCCCACCAGCAAGGAGGACAGATAGTTACCGCCCGCTTTAGCGGCAGTCGGAATGGTATTCGCCGCGACACGGTTCCAGGACGACACCATCGCATCAATACCCGCTTCCAGTGCCTCTTCACCCAGATACGCCCCCCACGGGAAGGCCGCAATGATCACATCGGTTTGGTAGCCGTCTGGAGGGTTAACGCCCATACCCACATCACCAATGAACACCAGTGGACGAATATACGCGCTGGTCAGGTTATTTTTGCGCAGCGTTTCACGACAGGCTTCCATTAACTCATCCACGCTTTGTGCGACCGGCATGCGATAAATTTTTGCCGAATCACGCAGGCGCTGCATGTGCTCACGGTGACGAAAAACCACCGGACCCTTGTGTGAATTGTAGCAACGAACGCCCTCAAACACAGACGTGCCATAGTGCAGGGCATGCGACATCACGTGTACTTTTGCTTCAGCCCAAGGAACCATCTCGCCATTGAACCAAATGTAGTCCGCTTTTTTTGTCATTCTTTTTTTCCTTACTCTTTTGCGTTAGGCGCTGATCTGCTGTGATGTCGTCATCGGCTGAATGTCAACGCAGGCGATATCCAACAGCTTGCTCAATTGTGTTGACAATAAATCCACCGAACGATGGCTGGCAACGGTCAGTTCAATATTAATGTGATCGGTATTAGTGGTTTGCACCATATTCATGGCACAAACTTTGAAACCGCGATGGCGGGTAACACGCAATACACGCTCCAAAACCTCGGGACGAAAGCGCGCCTGAATCGAAAGTTGATGGTGTGTCATTCTGTTGTCTCCAGCACTTGTTCTGTGTAAGTCAGCCATTAGTTGGTTTCGTCGAGCTTATTTGGTTTTATCGAGCATCGTTTCATTACCCGCACCCGGCGGAACCAGCGGCCAGACGTTTTCGTATTCATCGATAGATACGTGCAGTAAGTAGGGTCCTTCGCTGTTAAACAGAGCATCCAGCGCGACATCAATTTGATCTTTACGAGTGATGCGCTGGCCGGGGATATCAAACGCGCTCGCCAGCGTCAGGAAATCAGGGTTATCGGAGAGGTCGGTTTCACTATAGCGTTCATCAAAGAATAGCTGCTGCCACTGGCGCACCATGCCTAACCGTTGGTTATCCAGTAACACGATCTTCAACGGCAGCCGTTTTCGCTTGATAGTCCCCAGTTCCTGAACGTTCATCATGAAAGAACCGTCGCCGGAAATACAGATAACCATGTCGTCCGGGCGCGCAACCTGTGCGCCTACCGCAGCGGGTACGCCGAAGCCCATCGTGCCGAGGCCGCTAGAAGTGATGAAATTCTCAGGACGGCTGAACGTCATATGCTGTGCAGCCCACATCTGGTGCTGGCCGACATCGGTCGTGACCACGGTATCCGCATCCATGCGTTCAGAGATCGTTTTCAACAGCGCGGGGGCATAAATCGCCTGACCAGGATGATCGTAACGCCATGGATATTCCGCCTTCATCATGGTGGCCTGCTGACGCCATGCGCTGACGTTCAGCGACTGTTGCAGCGCAGGCAATATCGCCTTCAGATCGCCTTGCAGTGCAACATTAGCATGGCGCAATTTGCTCAGCTCCGCTGGGTCGATATCCATGTGAATAACGCTGGCATGAGGCGCGAAGGCATTCAGCTTGCCGGTCACACGGTCATCAAAACGCGCCCCGACCGCGATTAACAGATCGCACTCCTGCACAATCAGGTTCGCCGCTTTCGTGCCGTGCATACCAATCATACCGAGGTAATAGGGATGATTGGCATCCACGGCACCCAGTCCTTTCAGCGTCGACACCGAAGGAATATCCGTCACACTCAAGAATTCACGCAGCGCAGGAACCGCATTCGCCATGCCGACCCCGCCGCCAACGTACAGCACCGGTTTTTGCGCTTTCGCCAACAGGGCATACGCCTGTGCGATATCTTGTTCAGGGAAATCAACATCGTTAGCAACGGGCGCAAAGTTCGGCGTGAAATCGCCGACAGCTAACTGAATATCTTTAGGAATATCGACCAAAACAGGGCCAGGACGACCGCTGTTGGCAATCGCGAACGCTTCTGCCATCACTTCCGGCAATGATTCGAGAGACTCAACCAGAAAACTGTGTTTCGTACAGGCCAGTGACAGCCCCAACACGTCGATCTCCTGAAAAGCATCGGTGCCAATCAGCGCCGACCCCACCTGTCCAGTGATCGCTACCACAGGTACGGAGTCCAGCAACGCATCGGCCAGACCGGTGATCAGGTTGGTAGCACCAGGGCCAGATGTCGCGATACAGACACCGACGTTGCCCGTCGCGCGGGCATAGCCAATCGCCGCCATTGCCGCGCCTTGCTCATGGCGACACAGCAGGTGTTTTACGCCGCCGTCATAAAGTGCATCATAGACTGGCATTATCGCGCCACCCGGATACCCAAAAACGGTGTCCACTCCCTGTGCTCGCAACGCTTGTACCACCCACTGTGCTCCATTCATAGTTATTTCCCCGACATCTTATGGGAATAACAGAATTTTATGCTGATGCTCATTTTCTGTTCCTTTCCGTTATAGATTACGCCCAACAAAAAACCCCCGACCTTTCGGTGCGGGGGTTTTCTTGAATCGGGCCTTGATTTCTAAGCCATTCTTCGTCCAAGTGCAGCCCCGCACGGTGGGATAATAATCACCACCACGCTAATCACGACTAGGCTAATCACTAGGGATAGGGCTTTCATAATAGGTTGTTCATTAATCTTCTGTCGAACGAATGCCTACAGAGTTATCACAGTAAGACATGCCATTACAACCATTTTTTTTCATTGCCATAGGTAAGAATTACCTATGATACGGAAAAAAACACAACGTAATCATAAGGTAGAAGCATGCAAAATTATTTTCGTCTATTGGTGTAAAAATGAGCAAGTAAGAGGAAACGTAGTAATGAAAACATGCGTTGCCGATCGCCAGATAATGTTAAGAGAACCGTTTCCCCAAATAAATGCGGCGCAGTACGCACAAATTTTATCCATTGCTGAAACAGAAGATTATTTTATGACGCTGCCGCGCAAGCTAGCGACAGCAGTCTCTACTTTTTCCCCCTTACAGCACATGATGCAAGCCATCATCAAAGGGGAAATAGCATGTCATTGGCAGTTACCTATACTCGGGCAATGATTGGTGTACAAGCACCGGACGTTTACATCGAAGTTCACATCAGCAGCGGGCTGCCCGCTTTAACGCTGGTAGGATTACCAGAAACCACCGTGAAGGAAGCGCGCGATCGCGTGCGCAGCGCACTCATCAATTGCGGATTTACCTTTCCAGCAAAGCGCATCACGGTCAATCTCGCTCCCGCAGACCTGCCAAAAGAGGGGGGACGCTACGATCTACCGATTGCTCTGGCGATTCTAGCGGCATCAGAACAAATCGATGGTGAAAAGCTAAGCCGCTACGAGTTTCTCGGCGAACTCGGCCTGTCTGGCACCTTACGTGGCGTTAATGGCGCGATTCCTGCCGCCTTGGAAGCCATAAAAGCAGGCCGCCAGCTTATCCTGCCAGATGACAATAAACGGGAGATGACGCTGATACCGCAGGGTGAAGCGCTGATGGCTGGTCATCTGCTAGAGGTGTGTGCTTTTCTCAGTGGAGAAGAGGAACTGCTCAGCTGTTCCACTATCACACCCGTTACACTGGCAGGGGAAGATACGCTAGACCTGAAGGATATTATCGGTCAGGAGCAAGCTAAACGCGCATTGGAAATCGCGGCGGCAGGTGGCCACAATCTGCTATTGCTAGGGCCACCGGGAACAGGGAAAACGATGCTGGCGAGTCGGCTAGGCAATCTGATGCCGCCATTGAGCGATGAAGAAGCGTTAGAAAGCGCCGCTATCAACAGCCTGGTCAACATTGATGCCACCATGACGCGCTGGCGAGCCAGACCCTTCAGAGCACCTCACCATAGTTCTTCTATGGCGGCACTCGTAGGCGGGGGCTCGCTGCCCAAACCCGGAGAAATCTCACTCGCCCACAACGGTGTGCTGTTTTTGGATGAATTACCAGAGTTTGAGCGACGCGTCTTAGACTCGCTGCGAGAACCTCTGGAATCTGGTGAAATTATCATTTCCCGTACCCGAGCCAAAGTGTGCTATCCGGCACGCGTTCAGCTCGTCGCCGCGATGAATCCCAGCCCGTCAGGGCATTATCAAGGTATTCATAACCGATTGCCGGCCCAACAGATACTGCGCTATCTCAGTAAGCTCTCCGGTCCCTTCTTGGATCGCTTTGACCTTTCGATCGAAGTTCCTTTACTGCCACCTGGCGTGTTATCTCAGCAACATTATCAAGGGGAAAATAGCGCGACGATTCGCGAACGCGTACTGATCGCACGACAGATACAGCTGAAGCGGGCAAATAAAATTAACGCACTGCTAACTTCACGCGAAATAGAAAAACACTGTGCGTTAGAGCCACCTGATGCGGCTTACCTGGAAGAAGTGATGAACAAACTTGGCTTATCCGTACGCGCCTGGCACAGGATATTGAAAGTCGCACGCACGATCGCTGACCTTGGCGATCGGGACAACATTGAGAGAAAGCATCTTGCCGAAGCGCTGAGCTACCGTTGTATGGATCGATTACTCATCCAGCTCCATAAAAGCCTTGAATAGCGGAAGTGCGGTAATAACTTGCCCCAAAAGGAAATGGGGCTAATGCCCCATTCTTAATTAATCATCGCTTTCAGTGTATTCTTCCACTGCATCCATTTGCGGCTTACCGCCAGACAATGTATGGAAGCGTTTAGGACGACGGACACGTTCCAGATATTTGGACCAGATTTTTTCCAGTTCTGTTTCCGCTTTACGTTCGCCGCGACACATTGCAACAAACGATGTTTCTTCTTCAGTCACTGGTTCACGTTTACCCAAATCCAGTTCGTTAAACGCGTAACCGTGGCGTTCCAACAGTTGTGCTTCTTTAATCGTAAAGTCGCCATGTCGGGAAAAACCACGCGGGTAGAACTTGTTATCAAAAAAACGATGAGTGGTAGAGAAGCTTTCTGCCATCTTACACGCTCCTAATTCTTCTATGGTCGTGTTGTTTATGGCGCGGAGTATTAGATAGGCTTGACATTGTGTAAAACAAAACATTTAAATCATTACGACAAAATTTTTTTGGAGATGGGCGTGGATACCGAATTACTAAAAACCTTTCTGGAAGTCAGCAGGACAAGACACTTTGGCCGTGCTGCCGAATCCCTGTATCTGACGCAGTCAGCGGTGAGTTTTCGGATTCGCCAGTTAGAGACGCAGCTTGGTGCCAACCTGTTCACGCGCCATCGGAACAATATACGTCTGACCCCCGCCGGCGAACGGCTTCTACCCTATGCGGAAAGCCTTATCGGTACCTGGCAGATAGCCAAAAAAGAGGTCGCACGTTCGCAGCAACACAGTCTGCTCTCGGTAGGGGCAACTGCCTCATTATGGGAAGTGTATCTAACACCGTGGCTACAATCACTCTACCAGCAGCGCCCACTGCTCCAGTTAGAAGCGCGAATTGCCTTGCGCCACTCGCTGGTAAAACAGCTCCATGAACGCCAGTTGGATCTGTTGATTACGACTGAGCCACCTAAAATGGAAGAATTGGCGAGCCAGCTACTGGGCAATTTTTCCCTTTCGCTGTTTGCAGCAGAAGCGCACCCACCCGGACAGGAACTGCCCTATATAAAACTTGAATGGGGAGCAGATTTTCATCAGCAAGAGACTCGCCTGTTGGCCAGCGAGCAGCTCCCCGTCCTGACAACAACATCAGCTCATTTAACCCGCCAGTTACTTGAAATAACCGGCGGTTGCGCGTTTTTACCTAGCCATTGGTTACAAACGTACACCAATCTGAGGGTAGTCGGCGACAACCAGCCCGTCGTGCGCCCATTTTATGCCGTTTGGTTACAAAACAGCGATCAGCAGACGATGATCCGTCAGTTACTGAAAACGCCTATCGTGATTAATTCATGACCTGTTTTTGCTCACATCTGACTTAAGCACGTCTGGTTAACCAGAATGTGCTTAACGCCTTCTGTAACCCAATGAAAGCAAACAGCAGGAAACCAATGACGATTTTTGTCCACCATGAGCTCAAAGTGCCGTCAAACGTGATATACGTCTGAATCAGGCCCTGAATCAATACGCCAAACAGAGTTCCCAATACGGTTCCGACACCGCCGGTCAGTAGCGTGCCGCCGATTACAACGGCAGCGATGGCGTCCAATTCCACACCGCTTGCCGCCAGGGCATAACCCGCTGAGGTATAGAGCGAAAAAACAATGCCTGACAGAACCGCTAACATACTGGAAAGCATGTAGATATGGATCGTCGTCCGCCTGACTGGAACCCCCATCAATTCCGCAGAATAGCTGTTACCGCCAATCGCATAAACACGGTTACCGAAACGGGTACGATGCGCCATCACCATCCCTACCAGCACCACAATCAGCATAACCAGCGCCAGAAAGGTAAAACGCCCTCCATCGGGCATGCGCCATGCTAAACCCGCCAGTTGGCTGTAGACCGGGTGCTCAATGGGAATCGACTCCTGTGAAACGATAAAGCTCATACCCCGGACAAAGAACATGCCAGCCAGCGTGATAATAAATGCAGGCAATTTCAGCGTATCGATAATCCATCCCATCAATCCGCCAAACATGGCTCCCATCACCAGCGCAATTGCGAACGCAAAGAAAGGATCAATACCATACGCACCGATCAATTTGGCCAGTAACACACCGGTAAACGCAATAACTGACCCTACAGAGAGATCGATCCCGCCAGACAGAATAACAAACGTCATCCCAACCGCCACGATCCCTAAAAAAGCGTTATCCGTCAGTAAATCAAAGAAAACTCGCGTCGAAGCAAAGCCGGGAAACTGGCTGAGACAGAATAAATAACCCACAATAAATACCAGAATCGTCATCAACAGGGGGAAGTGGCGTTTCAACATTATGTTTTCCTCCTAAACAGTTGATGCAGCGAAAAGCGCGGAGATTGCATGACCAAAACCAGCAGAACGACGAGCGCTTTCAAAACCAGATTAAATTCCGGCCGATAGCCAGATAGCAGAATTCCGGTATTCATACTTTGAATAATCAAAGCGCCGACGACAGAGAGCAGTAAATTAAAGCGTCCTCCGAGTAGGGAACCGCCCCCGATCACCACAGCCAGAATCGCATCTAATTCCAGCCAGAGGCCCGCGTTATTCGCATCCGCACCGCGGATATCAGCCGTTACGATAACGCCTGCCACAGCGGCGCATACGCCGCAGATGACATAAGCCGCGACTAATACCAGCTTCGTACTCACGCCAGCGTTGCGAGCCGATCGCAGATTAATACCGACAGATTCAATAAATAGCCCAAGCGCCGTTTTACGCGTCAGAGCCCACAGCGCCAGCAGCACTACGCAGGCAATCATCACTGGCATAGGTAGATAGAACAGGGTTCCGCTGCCCAGCTTAGCCAACCCGGCATTATCAAATGTAATAATTTGGCCTTCGGTAATCAGTTGAGCAATACCTCGACCGGCGACCATCAGCATTAAGGTCGCCACAATCGGCTGAATCTGCAACACCGCGACCAGAAAGCCGTTCCATAACCCACATAGTGCGCCAACCAATAACGCGGCCAGTAATACGGAAGGGAGTGGATGACCAGCAGTCGTCAGCGTTGCAGCTGTCGCACCTGCAATCGCCATGACTGCACCGACCGATAAATCGATGCCACCCGTTGCAATAACCAGCGTCATTCCTAATGCCAGCAGCGCAACGGGTGCCCCGCGGTTAAGAATGTCGATAAGGCTACCGAACAAGCGTCCATCCTGAATGTGGAGGGAGAAGAAGTTTGGCGCAACCATGCTGTCGATCAACAGAATAGCAACCAGCGCCAGAAGCTGTGGCATTCCCTTGGTAAACGTTAGGCGCACTTTTTTGGCAGGTTTGATGTTATTGTCTGTCATCAGCCGCTCCCGTTTGTACTGCGATTGCCTGCATCACTGCGGCAACCGAGATCTCGCTATGTTCAAGATGCGCAACGTGTTGCCTATCACGCAGCACAATGATGCGGTCGGCATAGCCGGTCAGTTCTTCCAGTTCGGAAGAGATCACCAATAGCGCCATCCCCTGTTCACACAGTTTTTCGATCAGGCGAATGATTTCGGCATGTGCACCAACGTCGATTCCTCTCGTTGGCTCATCCAGAATCAAGAAACGCGGCTCAGTTGCCAGCCAGCGCGATAGCAGAACTTTTTGCTGATTCCCTCCCGATAGATACTGAATTTCCTGCTCAGCACTGGGTGTGCGAATCCCTAACAGGCTAATAAATTTTTCAGCGATACGGGTTTGCTCGCGTAAAGAAATGGGCTTCAGCCAGCCGCGCTGCGCCTGAAGCGCCAGAATAATGTTCTCTCGTACCGTTGCGGTGCCGACAATACCGTCAGTTTTACGATCCTCTGGGCAATAGCCAAAACCCAACTTTCCTGCTGCACGCGGCGTACGAATGCTGACTTGTTTGCCATCAACCCTGGCTTCTCCGGCATCAGATACGTTGATGCCAAATATCAATTGCGCCGTTTCTGTCCTGCCGGACCCTAATAAACCGGCCAGACCAACGATTTCTCCAGGGCGTACGGAAAGATCGAAGTCATTAATTGAACCACGTCGGCCATAGTGTTTAAATTGCACAATGGGTTCACCCGAGACGTCACTGTGTTTACCCCGCTTCAATAATGTTTCATCAAAACTGTGTCCCAACATCATTTGAACTAATTCAATACGCGGTAATTCTGTAGTAGGCAATGTCCCGGCTAGCCGCCCATTGCGTAAAACGGTAATTCTGTCGCTAATGCGATAAACCTGATCCAGAAAATGCGTAACAAATATCATGCCGATTCCGCGATCGCGCAACTTCCGTAATATATCCAGCAACATCTCGACTTCTTTTGCATCAAGGCTTGCCGTGGGTTCATCGAGAATTAAAACTTTAGCAGAGAGATCGATAGCTCTGGCAATAGCGACAATTTGCTGAACGGCAATGGAATAATTGCCAAGAGGATGACTAACATCAATCATCAGCCCATAATTCAATAATATTGCTTCGGCTTGGCGCAAGATTTTATGTTGGTCAACGATGCCCCAGCGTGTGGGTTCACGGCCAATAAATAAGTTTGCCGCAACGGACAGATTCGGTAATAGATTAACTTCTTGATATACCGTACCGATACCTAACGATTGAGCATGGGCCGTATTAACAGGATTAATCGCAATGCCATCGAGGATAATGTCGCCCGATGAGCGATGATAAACGCCAGTCAGCGCCTTAATCAGCGTTGATTTACCTGCACCGTTCTCCCCCAATAGCGCTACTATCTCGCCGCGATTAAGCGTGAAGTCCACCAGATCTAATGCTTTCACCCCCGGAAACTCAACGCTCATGCCCCGAATATCTAACAACCGTGTCGTTTCCATCAGCATCACCTATACGACAACTTAACAAGGCTACATCACACCTGAGTAATATTATGGTAAGTAGGCTGACAATATTCACTGCTCCTTTGTTTAAAGGAGCAGAAAACAGGGTAAACCCACTTTTCCATATTCATATTTCTGCCAGGTATTTAGCAAAATTTATATAAATGATGAATCCATAATATAAAAATCAATAACCAAGATCTTTTTTGGTTTCATATTCCTGTTTTGCCGTGTCAGGCAATAATAAACGAGATTCTGTCTGGATAAATTTTTCCGGCTGCTTTCCGTCTTTCTTCATCGCTAATAAGGCATCAAAAGCAGGTCCAGCCATATTAGGTGTTAACTCAACGGTGGCGTTAGCTTCACCATTCATCATGGCCTTGAAAATATCAGGGACACCATCAATAGAGACAACTTTTATTTGTGAGCCAGGTTTTAGCCCCGCTTCTTTAATTGCCTGAATAGCACCTATAGCCATATCATCATTATGTGCATAAACTGCACAGATATTTTTTCCGTTCTGTTCAGCTTTAATAAAGCTTTCCATAACCTCTTTACCCTTACTGCGAGTAAAGTCTCCTGATTGTGAACGGATAATTTTTATCTGCGGGTCTGAAGCTATACCGTCAGCAAACCCTTTCTTACGGTTTATCGCTACGCTAGCCCCAACCGTTCCCTGTAACTCGACAACATTACAAGGTTTACCTGCGGCCTCTTTAACAAGCCATTCCCCTGCCACTTTTCCTTCATAGACACTGTCAGAGGCAATAGCAGCGGTGTACAGCGATGGATCACTGACTTCAATCGTCCTATCAAGTAGAAAAACCGGGATTTTTGCTTCTTTAGCTTCCTGTAAGACTGGAGCCCAGCCAGTGGCAACGACCGGTGCGATAAATATGGCATCTACGCTCTGAGCAATGAATGACCGCACAGCCTTGATCTGATTCTCTTGTTTCTGCTGAGCATCAGCGATCTTCAACGTTATTCCACGTTTCTCAGCTTCCTGCTTTGACACTTTAGTCTCCGCAGAGCGCCATCCTGATTCTGAACCAATCTGAGAAAAACCAACAGTTAAGGGTTTTGCCTGTACGGCACCGCACAATGCCGTGCTTACAGCAACAGCTACCAGTAAACGTCTGTACATACTTAAACTCCTTCTGTGTCGCTTTACAGCTACGTAGTCAGATTTCAGGTACAGCATAGCGCCGCAAATTTATGCTATAGCGCTACCGATGTGATGTTGGCGGATATCACTCACAAGTGAATGTAACCTGAAGGAGTGTTTTGAAAACGATTTACCCTTCACTCAGGTTGTAGATAGTTTTAGTTCAAATATCGAACAAGGTAGATGAGCAAGTTCACAACCTGGTATTACGGTGATTTTGTGCATATTTACAGCTAAATCAGCACGATCTGTCAGAAGGGCATTAAAGGATTTTATCTGTTAAATAACAATGCATTAGATTAACCAGATATTCGATAGAGATAAATAATGGAGAAATCAGGAAGAGGGATACAGGCAGGATTGAGCATAAAGTGCAAATAAAAAAAAAACCTTCACAGCAACGTGAAGGTTTTTTTTATCTGGCAGGGGCGGAGAGACTCGAACTCGCGACACCCGGTTTTGGAGACCGGTGCTCTACCAACTGAGCTACGCCCCTATATTTTTCTTAACACTATGCCTGCTAAAGTTAGCAGGCATAGTATTTTAATAAGTGGCGGAACGGACGGGGCTCGAACCCGCGACCCCCTGCGTGACAGGCAGGTATTCTAACCAACTGAACTACCGCTCCACCGAATTTCTTTACAACCACCAGATT
>NZ_RJTN01000033.1 GCF_005497185.1 Pectobacterium polonicum
GTTCCACAATACGTCCTCGATGCATAACACACGCACGGTGCGCATAGCGAGCCACGACGCTTAAATCATGCGTGATCAGCAAAATGCCCATGCCCATCTCACGCTGTAACGTTTGCAGCAGCGTCAGAATCTGAGCCTGAATCGTCACATCCAGCGCCGTCGTCGGCTCATCGGCAATCAGTAAGTCAGGTTTGCAGCTAATCGCACTGGCAATCATCACCCGCTGGCGCATACCGCCGGAAAGCTGGTGAATATATTGTCGTGCGCAAACCGCAGGATTAATAATTCCCACGAGTTCCATCAGCGCCACCGCGTCGCGCATCGCCTGTTTCCAGCTCAGTTTCTGATGTCTCACCAACACTTCGGCAATTTGCTCACCCACTTTCAGCACCGGATTCATGCTGGTCATTGGCTCCTGAAAAATGGTCGCCATACGCTGACCGCGTAGAGATACTGCGGAAAATGTATCCGGATTAGCAATGATCTGACCATTGAGACAGATATTGCCGCCCGCGTGGCGCACGCCAGCGGGCAATAATCCCATCAGCGACAGCGCGCTCAGGGTTTTCCCCGAACCCGACTCTCCCACGAGTGCAACAATTTCCCGTCTTCCCACAGAAAAAGAGACATCATCAACCAGTCGTAACCCGGTATCGGTTTCAATCGTCAGGTGATTAACGTCCAGCAACGGCGTGGTCGACATCCTGTTCAACTCCTCTAGGGTGGTTAATTTACATACTCCAAAATATATCCTATATCATATAGAAACAAGGCCGTGCTTATACCGTTTAGACATGACTCATGCACAGTGAAAAATCACCTTTGTTCTTTTATATCAAATTATTAATTAAAGAATTTTGGTCAAACCGATGCGCTTCTCAATAATGATGAGCACCAGCACCGCAATGGCGATAAAAATTACCGAAATGGCGTTCACCGTCGGATCGAAGGTTTGATCGACGTAATTGAAGATACGGACGGGCACCGTGATGGTATCCGGTGCGCTGAGGAACAGGCTCACCGAGACCTCGCCGAATGACGTTACCGCCGCGAAAACTGCCCCTGCCAGCATACCCGGTTTAATCAGCGGTAGTGTGATATGCAGGAAGGTGTATACGCGTCCGGCACCGAGGCTCATCGAAACCGCTTCCAGCCGTCTGTCCATTGCCGCCAGACTGACGCTGACCGTACGAACCACATAAGGCAGCGCCACCACCATGTGGCCGATCACCAACCCTGTCACACTCCCCGCGAGCCCCACAGCCATGAGGACATAGAGCAATGCGATCCCCAATACAACCTGTGGGATCATCAGCGGTGATAAAATGAAAGCCTGAAGGCTTTCACGATAGCGAAATTCCAGCCGCGCGAGCGCCCAAGCGGCAAACGTGCCGACGATCACCGTCAGCGGCGTGACAATCACCAGTAATAGCAGGCTAATACCCAGTGATGAACGCCAGTTTTCGTCCTCCAACAGCGCACGAAACCAGCGCAGCGATATACCGCGCGGTGGGAACTGCGGATAGGTTTCAGGACTGAAGGCGGATAACACAATTACCAGCACCGGCAGCGCAAGGAAAGCATAAACCAGGATACCCGCTAGCGTGACAGCGTAATGACGTAAACGGATGCCCGGCGAACGATCAGTAACCATGGTTTTTCCTCTCCCAACGTTTCAGCACGTGACCCGCCGCCCCTGCCACTAACAGCGTCATGACCAGCAGCGTGAGCGACAGCGCGGCCGCCATCGGCAAATTGGCTATTTGCATCGCCTGCTGATAAATCGAGATAGGCAATAGCGGTTGCAGCCGCCCGCCAATCAACAGCGGCGTGATGTAGCTCCCCGCCGCTAACGAAAACACGATAACAAAGCCCGTCACCATCCCCGGGAGCGTCAACGGCAGTACGACCCACCTAAACGTCTGTGCCGACGTCGCGCCAAGGCTCATTGATGCCAACCGTAGTGACGGTGCCATTTCGTTGAGCGACGTGATCAACGGCAGCACGGCGAACGGCAGCATCACCTGCACGTAGGCGATAATCACCGCATTCATGTTCCACAACAGGCTGAGCGGCTGCGGGATCAGGCTTGTCGCCATCAATACGCTGTTAACCAACCCATTTTGCGCCAGCAGGACAATCCAGGCAAAAGTCCGAATCACCACGCTGGTCAGCAACGGAGAAATCAAAATGATGTAGAGCAGCGTGCGCCACGTTCGGCTGCGCAGGGTCACCAGCAGCCAGGCGGCAGGCCAGGCCAGCAGAACGGTCAACGCGGCCGTGAGCACGGAAACCCACAACGTAGTCCATAGCGCGTACAGGTAGTCGAACTGTGTAAACACCGCGACATATTGCGTCAGGCTGAATCCCGGCAGCGGCTCCAATAGCCCGTCAACCTCCGTGAGACTTTGATCGACCAGTAGCAGAATCGGCACGAGTAAAAATAACAGCAGGAACACCAGACAGGGGGTCAGCATCAACCATGGAAACGCGTTCTTTTGCTCTTTCAGACGCGGGGGACTCATGCGGTATCTCCCTCAGCGGGTAAAATCACAACATCGTCCACCTGCCAGTGCAAAAAGCAGGCCTCACCGATGGCGGGCAAACGAGAAAACGTCTGCTCATCGGCCTGCACCAATAGCTCCCCACCGCCGGGCAATTGGCAGGTCAGGCGTACCGACGCACCGGCGTAGCTGGCCTGTTTCACCGTTGCGTCGGTCTGGTTAACACCCGACCGTCCCTCGGGCGGAACGAATGCCAGCGCAATTCGTTCTGGTCGAATCATCAGCCGCTGAGCCTGAAGAGCACGGGTTGTGGTGGCAATCCGCAGCGGTTGTGACACCGCAACGAAATGATCCTGAGCCACATAGTGACCACTGGCAGCATCCGCGCTTACCGTCAACAAATTCGCCTGCCCGATAAATTCAGCGACAAAACGGTTTTCCGGCGCGTGGTAAAGCTGCCACGGCGAACCGAGCTGCTGAAGACGGCCATGACCAAGAACGCCGATACGATCTGACAGTGTTAAGGCTTCCTCTTGATCGTGCGTCACCAGTACGGTCGTAATCCCCACACGCTGCTGCAACGCACGCAGCTCATCCTGCATCACTTTGCGTAACCGTGCATCAAGGTTAGAAAGTGGCTCATCCAACAACAGGACCTGCGGTTCAATCGCCAGCGCACGGGCAATAGCCACGCGCTGCTGCTGCCCGCCGGATAACTGATGTGGCCTGCGCGTCGCTAACCCTTCGAGCCGCACCTGATCCAGCGCCTCTTTCACCCGCCGCTGTTGCTCCTGACGGTTGACACGCCGGACCTTGAGGCCATAGGCAACATTCTCCTCAACACTTAAGTGAGGAAATAACGCGTAATTTTGAAACACCATCCCGATGTTGCGGCGATAAGGCGGCCAGTCGGTAATATCCTGCCCATTGATACACACACGTCCGGCGGTGGGCGCAAGAAAGCCCGCAATGATATTGAGCAGCGTGGTTTTACCACAGCCGCTCGGCCCCAGCAGGGAGAAAAACTCTCCCTGTGCAATCTCAAGGCTAACGCCGTCCAGCGCTCGGTGCGCGTCAAACTCCCGTACAACGGTATCAATGGACACCGCACTCATTTGCCGCCCCCCAGCGCCTTACTCCACCGGCTGGTCCAGTCGGCCAGTTGCGGCGTCGCGGTGGCGTAGTCGATCCAGATCAGCTTGCTGTAAGCCTCCTCGCCAACCTGAACCTGCTGTTTTAACGTCGCGCTGTACTGCACGTCCTTATTCGTCATGCCGTACAGGGATTTATCGGAAAAGGCTTTTTGCGCCTTATCGCCGGAGAGTGCGTTCACCAATTTGTAGGCATTCGCCAGATTCGGTGCCCCTTTCGGGATCACCCAGTTAGCCGCGCCGACCACCGGGCCGTCAGAAGGATAAACGAAATCAACCTTCACCCCCTGCTGCTTGAGCGCAAACACGCGCCCATCCCAGTACGGCACAATCCAGGCATCACCTCGCTCCAGCAGCGTCTGAATCGCTCCCGGACTGTCAGGGAAGGCGACGGCGTTGCCGCGCAGTTCTGTCAGCTTGGCAAATGCGTTGTCGACATCCGCAGGGTTATTCAGTTTTCCGCCCAGCGCATTCACCAGACCGGCAAAAAACTGTAATCCCGCGGCATAGGTTGGAGAGGAGATCGCCACATGGCCCTTATATTCGGGTTTCCACAAATCCAGCCAGCTCGTCGGCGGTGTTTTCACCAGATCGCTGCGATACGCCAGCCCAAGCTGCCCCAAGCTAAACGCTGCTGCGTAGGTTTTGTTATCACTAACAAAACGCGACTGCACACTGGGATAAAGCCTGTCGAGATTAGGAATGTGCTGTGCATCGAGCGGTTGCAGTAGATCGGCGGCAATTGCACGCTGTACGGTGTCTGGCTGGAACACCACAATATCGTAAGGTGCCCGTCGCCCTTTACTGGCTCGCAGTTTGGCAAACCACTCGGCGTCAGCACCCGGCACGACGGTCAGCTTAATATTATTGTCTTTCGCAAACTGCTCTAGCCCAGCGGCGCGAATATTTTTCTCCCAATCGCCGCCATAGACGCCGATCACAACCGAATCGGTGGCTTGCGGCGTCGCCGACTCGGCATACACCGCCGTGGCAAACGTGGCAGACAGCGCACTGAGCACTAACGTTCTGAGAAGGGTGACTCGCATAATATCTCCTGGTGATTATGTGCGCGTTGACGGCGCGGAAAACGAGGATGCCTGCCGTTCTAACGCAGCAACAGCATCGGCAAAGCCCTGTTGGGCAAGCGTGATAGAAGGAGCCGTTCGCTGTGGAAAGCCAGCGGGCAGATGTGCCAGCGCCACAGCAAATATTTGCTGACGAAGACGCTGCCGTTCAGCGGGCAACAGCGGATATAACAAGACATTGAGGCGCGTCAGCAGCGTCGGCTCAAACACCGCCAGCCAATTATCTCGCGCAGAACCGAATGACGAATGTTGAGACGCGAACGCCCGGCGTCTGGCGGTTTCAGCACGATCGAGCACGCCATTCACAACGACCACACCATAGCGTTCGCGGGCTGACGTTTCGCTAATCAACTGGTTCTCAACATCGTCCAGCACCGCCGCAGTATCGCGCGCCAAGGGATCGCCCCATCCGCCGCCGCCCGGCGTTTGCAGTAAAATCTCGTCGCCCCGCGTCACGCTGAGCAGATCGATTTTGCCTAATTCGATATCATCACGGCCGGGATTTAGCGTCATCGTGGTTCGCTCACCCGGTAAGCCACCGTGCGCCCCCCACGGCTGAAACACCATACGCTCCATGCCACGCGCCAGAATGGTACTGTCGTCCTGAAGCAGGCGAATATGGATCTGTTGTCCCATCCCGCCACGCCACTGTCCGGCACCCGCAGAGTCCTCACGCAGGCCGTATTGCACAATTTCAACGTGCGTTTCTGCCTCAACCATCTCGACCGGGTTGTTCGCCAGATTGGAAATACTGTTGTCGCGGCCATCAATGCCGTCGCGTCCCCATCGGGCGCCGCCGCCGCCCACCATCGGTTCTATCACCTGAACATTTTGTTCGCGCCCTTGCCCACCCCGTTCAGCGACCACCAGAGGAATAATGGTGCCGCCGCTGGCCGCTGGCATCACGTCACCCAGCGCCTGACCGAGTAAACCATTTAGCACATCATTAACCCGCACCGCCGTCGCGTGGCGCACCCCCACCGCCGCGGGAAATTGCGGGTTAACCACCGAACCGGGCGGTGCGAAAAGGGTTATCGGCGCCAGTAGACCGGCATTCAGTGGTACGGTTTTATCGAGCGTGCAAACCAGCGCCAGAATACGCAACGTGAGCCAGGCATGGGGCTCGCCGTGGCTGGGAATATTGATGGCAGCCGCCACCTGTGCGTCGCTGCCGGTAAAATCCAGATGGACAGTGCCGTCGTCTACCCGTGCGCTGAGCGCCAGTCGCACTGGCAGTCCGCTGCCTGCGGCATCGTCCAGATAATCTTCAAACGTGTAAGTCCCATTCGGAATACGGCGTAATACCTGTCGGGAACGCGCCGCCGCGTAGTCTTGTAAATCCTGCTGCGCCTGCACCACATCGGCGACACCATGCAGGCGCACAATCTGTGCCAGCCGCTGCTGCCCGGTATTTAGCGCCGCCAGCATCGCCTGAATATCTCCGGCATTGGCCTCCGGAGTACGGCTGTTGGCCGCCAGCAGTTGCATCAGCTCGCGGTTAATCTCGCCGCCGCGTACCAGCCTGATCGGTGGGATTTGCAGCCCTTCCTGAAAAATATCACTGTTCGTTGGCGAAATACTGCTTGGCACTCGTCCCCCCACATCAGAAGCGTGCAGGAACGCCCAGCCCCACGCGACAATCTCACCGTCAATAAACCACGGAGCCAACAGTTGCAGGTCAGGAAGATGGGTGGCTAACCCGCGTGAACGATACGGATCGTTGGTCAGGATCACATCGCCCGGTTGCAGATCGTTGATTGCCTGCATGGTTGGCAAACTGTTCAATCCGACAAAACCGGAAACCCCGATCCCACGCGGATAGGCAAAGAAACGGCCATGCCGATCGGCAACAGCACAACAGAAATCAGCGGTTTCTTTCACATAGAGCGTGCGTCCCGTGCGTTGCAGGATATGGCACATCTCTTCGGTCAGCGCGGTCAGCTTGTTATTGAGAATTTCCAGCGTAATCGCATCCAGCTTCATGCCTGATCTCCCATCGGACGTTTGACGATGAGCAGGTTTCCCTGCATGTCCACCGAACCCTGCCAGCCGGGTAAAATTAGCGTGGTAGTATCCTCCTGCTCGACGATAGCCGGGCCCTTCAGCACATCACCTTCACGTAGCGCGTTTCGTTGCCATATCGCGGCATCATGCCAGCGCTGACGAAAGTAAAAACGGCGTGTGGTGGGCGCAGTATCTGCTGTCACGAGCGTGGAGTGCTCATCCGGTAACGCCGGTAGCCAGGCCGTTAACGATAAACGCAGCGTCGTTAAGGCAACCTCTCCATCAGCATTGACGAAACCATAATGCTGCCGATGTCGCTGCGTAAATGCCGCCAGTAGCGCGGCCACGTTGACCGAATCCGGTTCACCTAACGACACCGTCAGTTCGTAAGCCTGCCCGGTATAACGCATGTCAGCCTCCACACCGAGCGTGACACGCGTGCTGAAAGCCGCGCCTTGCTGCACGAACCAGGCCTGCGCCCGATCGCGTAACGCGGCCAGCGCGGCGAGAATAGGCGCTTGCGTATCATCACTCACCGTTACACGCAGGCTACGGACAAAATCGCGCCGAATATCCGCCGTTACCGCCCCTTGAGCGCAAAACGTCCCAGGACGCAGCGGCACCAGAATGCGAGAAATACCCGCTTCGTCAGCCAGTAAATTGGCATGCGTCGGCCCCGCGCCGCCAAACGGCACCAGCGTCAGCACGTCTGGTGAGGCTCCCTGCTGCGCCAGCACTTTATTCAATTCGGTCGCCATCTGCGTCGTCGCGACCGCTAATGCCCCACTGGCCGCCTGCTGAGCCGCATCTTCATCTGAAAACCCAAGCCGTATCGCCAGATTCGTCAACGCCGTTCGGGCACGCGCGACATCCAGCGGCATCGTCCCGCCCAGAAAGGTATCCGCTGGTACAATTCCGCTCACCAGATAGCAGTCGGTAAGGGTTGGTCGCTCGCCCCCGCGCGCATAAGCGACCGGGCCAGGTTCCGCCCCCGCACTCTCTGGGCCAACCTTTAAAATCCCGTAATCATCCACATGCACGACAGAGCCTCCGCCAGCCCCTATCGCCGAAACGCCCACCACCGGTAAGATCAACGGCAGGCCACCAATATCCGTACGCGTCACACGAGCGACGTCACCGTCGAGCGAAAGCGACATATCGCTACTGGTGCCCCCCATATCGAAGGAGAGAAATCCACCGCCGCCCGCGCGTTTTACCAACCGGGCAGCGGCACTGACGCCAGAAGCCGGACCGGAGAGCAAGGTATCAACCGGACGTTGCCGCGCACTCTCTAACGGCAGCACACCGCCGTTAGACGCCGTGATCAGCAGTTGGGCGCTGATGGCCTCCTGTTGTAACAACGCCGCCAGTCGGGAAAAATAACGCTGCATCAGCGGCTGAATATAAGCGTTAAGCCCGGCGACCAGCGTGCGCTCATATTCACGTATCTCCGGCCACAGCTGCGCGGCAGACAGCACGGGAATATCCAACAGTTGCTCGCCGATTTGCTGTGCCAGCTCGGCCTCTGCCTGCGGGTTGGCATAGCCGTTAATCGTCATTAGCGCGACCGCACTGACCTCCAGCTCCTGTATCTGTGTCGCCAGCGTAGCGATATCCTCTGCCGTTGGACGCGATGACCACTCTCCCTGCGGGGTAAAACGCGCCGGGATCTCCAGCACACGCTGGCGCGGCAGAAAGGGCGGTTCACGATCGGCATGAAAATCAAAAGAAGACGGCAGGCGGGCACGACCAATTTCCAACACATCGCGAAAACCTCGGCTAACAACCAGCGCAATACGCGCACCGCGCCGCTGAATAATCGCGTTGAGCCCGAGCGTCGTGCCGTGCAACAGGAACGCTATCGCAGAAGCCGGTAGATCGCTCTTATGCAGAAGCGCCAACAATCCGTCACGCACGGCATGCGCCGGATCCTCTGGCGTACTCGGCTGTTTATGAAAAAAATACCGCTGCTGAATAGGGTCGAATAAAACAAAATCGGTAAAGGTGCCGCCGACGTCCACCCCTACCCGCGCGCCAGTCGTCGCAAGTGTGTTCACCCCGTTCTCCTGATGAAAAGACGCGATGCGCCAAAAAATACCAAGCGTTATAAATAATAAGCTGTCGTTAATAACCTCGTAGTTACCATGTCAGCAGGAAGTGGGACGAATAATAAATTTCGCTATCGTTTGCCAAAATTTGGGATTAGCCAGCGATATATGCCGCCTACAGATATCCATAGCCAGAATCATGCTAAGGCGCAGCGGGCAGATGTTTTATGTTATTTGGTCACTTAATGGAGGAAAGTATGTCCACAGCCCTTACCCCACAAGAAAGCGCCCTGTTACCCAAAATCGAGCGCTGGATTGCCGCACAGCGTGACTCGCTGATTGATGAGCTGGCGACGTGGATTGCCATTCCCAGCGTTAGCCGCGCCGATCTCACTCAGCCGGGCGCGCCATTTGGCCCCGAGTGCGCCCGCATATTGGATACCGCGTTGACACTGGCGGAACAGGCTGGGTTCCGTACCGAGCGTCATGAGGGCTACGCGGGTTCGGTGATTTATGGCGAGCACAGCGAGGATATCGGCCTGATTAGCCACCTTGATGTTGTACCCGCAGGTGAACACTGGACGTACCCGCCGTTTGCGCTGACGCGTCGCGGTGATTTTCTGATCGGACGCGGCGTTGCTGACAACAAAGGCCCCGCAATCCTCGATCTCTATTTGCTCAAGCTGATCCGCGCGCTGGATATTCCCCTGCATCACAATCTGCGCATCGTTTATGGGTTGGCGGAAGAGACCGATATGGCCGATCTCGCCTGGTTTGCCCAACACGGGCCAGTACCGCGTATTTCTCTGGTCACCGACGGGAAATTTCCGGTGAACTATGCGCAGAAAGGGCAAATCGCGTTCCGGCTGCACATTGCCGAAGCGGGCGTGCTGGCGAACCTGACTGCTGGCAACGCGGCCAACAGTATTCCTGCCACCGCGCAGATCACGCTCGCCAATGCGCCCCGCGATCTCAGCATCGATAGGCTGCGCAGTCTGGGTGCCGGACGCATCACGCTGATCCCCGCCGAACAGGGGATCACGCTACAGGCGCAGGGTATTGCCGGCCATGCAGCCTTCCCTGACGGCACGCTCAGCGCCGCAGTAGTGCTGCTGGACGCATTACGCGAGCTGGAACTGCTGCCAGAACGGGAACGCACGCTAGCCGCGCAGCTACAGCAGATTTTCGCTTCTCCCTATGGCGAACATATTGGGCTGGCGCAGGAGGATACGCCGTCGGGCAGGCTGACGCTGAACGCGGGCCTCTGGCAGTCGACCATTCCCGGTTCACTGACTCTCCTTGCCGACATTCGCTATCCGGTGACGCGGGAAGGAAACGCGATCATCGCAGCATTACGCGACCAACTTGCCACAGTGGCAACCGACATCTCGCTGGTGGACGGATGGCGTGATGTGCCACCGTTTTATCTGCCGGAAGAGGACAGCACGCGGCAGGTCTTGCAGCAGAGCTGGCACGATGTGACAGGCCGTGCAGACCCAGCCTATTCAATGGGGGGCGTAACGCATTCCAAAGTGCTGCCGCGTGCGATTACGTTCGGCCCCGGCTACCTGCGTACCGAGGCCAATAGCCCGGACTTCCTGCCTATCGGCCACGGCTTACCGCACGGCGCAGACGAAGTGATCCATCTGCCCTCGCTGCTGGCGGCACTGCCGGTCTATGTAATTGCGCTGGTACGGCTGGATGCGGCGCTGTATGCGCAGAATCAGGAGAATCCTTCCCATGTCGGTTGACGCCCACGCCACCACGTTTGTATTGATACACGGTGCCTGGCACGGCGGCTGGTGCTGGTCGCGAGTGACCGAGCGACTTACCGCCGCAGGTTTTGCCTCTTCGGCATTGACGCTCACCGGGCTGGCAGAACGCCGTGACGAGCTATCGCGCGGCATTAACCTGTCCACCCACATTCACGATATTACCGACACGATCCGCCAACAGGGCTGGTGCGATGTGACATTGGTCGGCCACAGCTACGGCGGCTTTCCCGCTACGGCCGCCGCGTATCAACTACCTGATGTCGTCAGCCACCTGATTCTGCTAGATGCGTTTTTACCCACACCGGGCGAAAAGTTGCTGGATCACGCGCCCGATCTCATCGCCGCCTACCAGACACAGGCGGCGCGCGACCCCACGTGGCACATTCCCCCGCTTCCGTCACTGCTGTTTGGCGTGAACGAAGCCGATCGCGAGTGGGTCGATTCCCGCCTGACACCGCAGCCGGTAAACACCTACTTTGAACCCGTCGCACTGGCACCCGCACCACCGACGCTGAAGAAGACCTACATCCGCTGCACGCGCGCGGCGGGCAATTACCTCACTACCTCAGTACAACGCGCTCAGACCGATCCGACCTGGCGATTTCTGACGCTCGACAGCGACCACGATGCGATGATCGACACACCGGATGCGCTCACCACGCTGCTGACGTCAGCGTTGACAACCCGCACGCCTCTGTGATTAGACTCAATGCTAAGCAGGCTAATTTAAGGAAAGGATTGATGAAAATTACCGACGTGCGCGTGATTCTCGCGAACCGCTATATGTTTGTTGAGGTCACCACTGACGAGGGACTGACGGGCATTGGCGAATCCGGTGCCTGGGGCTTTCTCGATGCCTCCAAAGGGGCCGTCGAGGCATTGCGCACGTATCTGATCGGGCAAGACCCGCTGCGCATTGAGCATCACTGGCAGTATATGTACCGCTGCTGGCATTTCCGTGGTGCCGCGATCATGGGTGCCATCAGCGCGATTGATATTGCCCTGTGGGACATCGCAGGCAAGTATTACGACACACCGGTTTATAACCTGCTGGGCGGCCGCTGCCGCGACAAGGCGCGCGTTTATGCCCACGCGGGAGGACGAACCACAGAAGAGACCATCGCCAATCTGAAAAAAGCCAAAGCCGACGGCTTTACCGCAATTGGTCATCTCACGCCGTTTCTGGATGAGTCGCGCGATACACCTTATTTCACCACCCACGCCAAAGAGATCGGTGAAGCCATCGAACGCATCGGCCTCTATCGGGAAGCGGTCGGGAACGATGTCGACCTGTGTATTGAAGTCCATCGCCGCCTGAAACCCGCCGATGCCGTGGTGTTCGCCCGCGGCATTGAGCCGTTTTATCCCTACTTTATTGAAGACCCTATCGGCGCGGATAACTTCGATTCGATGGCGGAAGTGGCCGACAAAATCAATATTCCTATCGCCACCGGTGAACGCCTGAATAACCCGCAGGAGTTCGCGATGCTGATTCGCCGCAACGCGGTCGCTTATGTGCGTCCTGACGTCTGCATGTGCGGCGGGATTACCGGTGCGAAGAAAGTGGCCGCATTGGCAGAGGCCAATGATCTGATGGTGGTGCCGCATAACCCGCTTAGCCCGGTTTCTACCGCCGCCTGTTTGCAGATCGCCGTCAGCATCCCGAATTTTGCGCTGCTGGAGTATCCAGGAGATGACCAACCGGCGCTGTCGGAAAAATTTGGTGCGACGGGCGTAGAGAACGGCGTGCGGAAAAAAGACGTGGTGAAGAACACGTTCAAATGCGTAGATGGATTTATGGAGATACCGACACTGTCCGGCATCGGCATTGAGCTGGCGGACGATCTGGAGAACCGCTTCCCCTACCGTCGTCGCGGCCTGAAAACCCGACTGCACGTCGACGGTTCCGTCGTCGATCAATAACGGCGTATCGACAGGTCGTGGCAACCACGCATCGCGCCACGACCTGCCGACATTGCACCTACTTCGTAGGATTAACCGCTTTCCGCCCTTCCCACTGCATCAACAGGCTCAGCGCAGCAGGCAGTGCCAGCAGGGTCAGCAGCGTCGCCACCATCAATCCGCCGATAATCGCGTACGCCATCGGTCCCCAAAACACCTGATGCGCAATCGGGATCATGCCGAGGATCGCCGCCAGCGCGGTCAACACGATCGGGCGTGAACGATGGTGGGCGGCATTCACAATCGCCTCCGTGGCGGGTTGTCCATTTTTCACATTCAGATCGACTTCGCCAATCAGAATGACGGCATTACGAATAATCATTCCCGCCAGCGCAATCGCACCTAGCAGCGCCACAAACCCCATTGGCGTGCCAGTCGGCAGCATCGCGGCAACAATGCCGATCAGGCCAAACGGCGCGGTCAGGACGGCCAGCACCATGCGGGAAATACGCTGGAGCTGAATCATTAATAGCACCAGCATCACCAACAGCGTAACCGGCAGCACCGCATATACGGAGCCATTGCCTTTATCAGACTCCGCCGCCACGCCGCCTTCCGTGATGTGATAGCCCGCCGGTAACGCGGCGCGGTAGCGTTCAATTTCCGGTGCCAGTTTTTGAGACAGCGCCGGTGCCCGCACGCCCGGTGCGACATCCATTTGCACCGTAATGAACGGTTCACGCTGACGCCGCCAGATAATCGGATCGTCAACGCCGTAGGCCACGGTAGCAATCTGTCCCAGCGGTACGGAACGCCCATCTGCAATCGGGATTTGCAGATTCGCGATCGTAGCAACATCCCGTCGCTCCTGCGGCGTACCGCGAACGATCACATCCACCAGTCGATTGTCATCACGTACCGAGGTCAGCGTTGAACCTGAGAATATCGCCGCCAGCATGCTAGCCACATCCTGCGAACTGATACCGACCGCACGCGCTTCAGTCTGATTCAGCACCACGTTCACCGAACGTTCCGGTTCCCCCGCCGTCAGGTTGACCTCGCGCACATCGGCCTGATTGCCCACCAGACTGGCAAGCCCTTGGGCAATGTCGCGGACGCGATGGATATCTGGCCCTGCGACCCGATATTTAAGCGGCCAGCCCACCGGCGGCCCCAATTCCAATGCGGACACGCGCGCCACAATGTTGCTGAAATCGTGCTCAAGCACCTGATTCAATTTTGCCGCCAGCGCATCCCGCGCCTCCAGATTTTTTGCCACCACCACCAATTGCGCGATATTTTCGTGACTCAGCAACACATCCATCGGGAGATAAAAGCGCACCGCCCCCGAGCCAACATAGGTAGAGAAATGGTCAACGTCCGGGTCATCTTTCAGAATGGCTTCCAGCCGTTTTGCCTGCGCTTCCGTCGCCTTCTGTGAGGCGTTCGCGGGCAACGTCAGGCTGACCAGCAGTTCCGGCCTGTCCGATGCGGGAAAAAATTCGCCCTCCAGTCGGGTGGCACCAAACAGGGCAACAACCAGCAAGATCACCGCGATGAGTAACGTCATTCCCCGCTTTGCCAACGCCCGTTGCAACCACTGGCGATAAAGACGGCCCACTCGTCCCGGTTCGTTATGCTGGTGACGAAACGTTTTTGGCAACAGCCAGACACCGAGCAGCGGGGAAAAGAGAATCGCCACGATCCAGGAGCTGAGCAAGGCGATCAACACCACGACAAAGAGTGAAAAGCAGTATTCGCCCGCACTCGATGAGGCAAACCCGACGGGAATAAATCCGGCAATCATCACTAGCGTCCCCGTCAGCATCGGAAAAGCCGTACTTTCATACGCCCAGGCCGCCGCCCGTTTGCGATCCCAGCCCTCTTCCAGCCGCGACACCATCGCTTCCACCGTAATCATGGCGTCATCCACCAGCAGCCCCAGCGAAATAATCAGCGCCCCAAGCGAGATGCGCTGTAAGCCAATACCGGTTATCTCCATGCCAATAAAGGTCATCGCCAATACAATCGGGATGGACGCGGCAACGACCAATCCGGCGCGGCTGCCAAGAGAGACGAACGAGACCGCTAACACAATGGCAACGGCTTCCAGCAGCACTTTGATAAAACCGCCGACCGCCCCTTTCACCACTTCTGATTGATCGGCCACGCGCGTCATTTCAATCCCATGCGGAAGCTGCGTCGCAATCACGTTTATTTTATCGCGAATGGCCTGACCGAAATTGAGCATGTTGCCAGTGGGTGCCATGGAGATTGCCAGCCCAATCGCTTTCTCGCCATTCACGCGGAACGTCGGCGACGGCGGTTCCGCCGTTTCACGGCTAATGGTGGCGATATCGGTCAGCGGAACAAATTTCCCACCGATGCGTAAGGTAATCTGACGCAGGCTCTGCTCAGAGGTAAACGCCCCGCTGACGCGCACGGCGATCTTCTCATCATAGGTGCGAATAATGCCGGCGGGCGTGACCGCATTTTGCGCCTTGAGTGAATCCATCACCTGCTGCGCATCGATCCCTAATCCAGCCAGCCGGCGGGGCGAGAAGGTCACCACAATCTGCTCTTCTTCCACCCCCAGCATGTCGACCTTACCGACATCCGGCACGCTCAGTAACGCAGAGCGAATATCCTCGACGCGATCGCGCAATTCGCGCGGTGAGAACCCATCAGCAGTGAAGCCATAAATCGTACCAAACGTATCATCAAACTCATCATTGACGGCCGGTGGGCTGACGCCATCGGGGAGCGAACTGGCGATATCGGTCATTTTCTTACGCACCGTATACCAGATATTCGGCACGGCGGAAGGCGGCGTATCGTCGCGCAGGTTAACAAAAACCACCGATTCCCCGGCGCGAGTATAGCTCTCGACGTAATCGAGATACGGCGTTTCCTGTAATTTTTTCTCCAGCTTATCGGTGACGAAATTCACGGTATCGTTCACCGTGGCTCCCGGCCAGGCGGCAGACACCACGGCAGATTTGATGGTAAATGCCGGATCTTCGTTACGGGGCAAGCGTTGATAGCTCATCACGCCTGCCGCCATAATCACCAGCATCATAAACGCGACAAACTGCTGGTGCGCCAGCGCCCAGGCGGACAGATTAAAGCGTGCGGCCGATTGCGGTTCTTGTACCATTAGCGACGCCCCTCTTCATCCAGCCGAATTTTTTCATCCGGTCGCAGCTTACTGACGCCTGCGGTCACCACGCGGTCGCCTTTTTTCAGCCCCTCGGCGACGAAAATCGCCGTGTCGCTGTAGCGCGCGATGGTCACCGGTTGCAAACGCACCGTCTGGGTTTCTACGTTCACGACATAGACAGCGGACTGCTCCCCCTGCCGCGTGAGCGCAGACGCGGGGAGTTCAATGACAGCTGTGTCGGACTGCTGTATCGCACCATTCACGCTGGCCCCCAGCACCATCGCCGCCGGTGGCGAAGTTAAGGTGACTCTCACCCTGAACGTCCGCGTAACGGGATCAGCCTGCGGGCTGATATCCCGCACGCGCCCCTCTGCCTGCACGCTCGGTTCAGACAGCAGTGAAACGCGGATAACGCGCGAGGGAAGCGACGGATTGACCAGGCGTTCCGGTACATCAAACACCGCATCGCGCCCGTCAAGCGAAGCCAGCCTGACGACTTCCTGCCCGGCACTGACCACCTGACCGGGATTGGCACTGACCGTTGTTATCACTCCGTCCTGTGCGGACGTAAGTTGCGTATAGCCGAGGCGCTCCTGCGTCCCTTTGACCGTCGTCTGTGCACTTTCACGTCGGGAAACAGCGGCATCCCAGTTTGCCTGGGCCTCATCAAGCTGTACCCGCGCAATCGCCCCGCCCGGCGCTAACGCCTTCATGCGGGAGAAGTTGCTTTTCGCCAGCCGTTCCGCTGAGGCTGCGCTGGCTAAATCCGCCTGTGCGCTGCGCAACTGATTTTCGCTGTCGCGCGCGTCGAGCGTCGCAATCACATCGCCGCGCTTCACCGACGACCCTACATCTACCAGACGATTCAGGATGCGACCATCCAGACGGAAACCCAGTACCGTTTCTTCGTGCGGACGAATCTCTCCCGTCAACGTCACAGGTTCACGGCTCATCGCAGGCATGACCACCAGCGTTTTCACCGGCCTGACGGGCGGTGACACGGGCGCATCATCAGCGCTGTCACAGCCGCTAAGCAACACGACCGACAGCAGACAGAAGGCAAAACGGCTAACCATCATTACAACCTCTCAGCAAATGGCATCAGAACGAATACAGAACGGCCAACGTTGCGCCAGTATCATTGCGTCGCTCCACAACCTGACTGTCCGCTACCTTGTCGGTGAGCCAGGTTGACGTCACCGCCACGTTAGTTGACCACGCGGGGCTAAATTGATGCGTCCAGTTCGCCCCCAGCGCATAGCCATAGACGCCTTTGTCGGCATGATAGGCGGCCAGCCCAGAGCGACGACTCTGCTGCGGCGTCACGCCGTAGTAGGTTTGATTAAAACGGGCATCCCCCATCAGTACGTCTGCTGACAGCGCCAGCACATCGTCTTTTGCCGCTGACTGCCATACCGTGCTCTTTGCCCCAACGCGGTACTGATTTCCCCTTTTTGTCTCACTCAGCGCAAATTCGCCGCTCGCTTCCAATGCCAGCCAAGGGGCAAACTGATACCCCGCCGTTACGGTGGTAATCACCGAACCCTTGATTTTCCCCATGCCTTTCAGCCGGTTCGAACCCGCTCGCCAATTGCTATTTTTGTCATCCCTTCCCATGTCGTAACCAATCGCGTGATCGAGATAAAACCCGGAAGGAGACGGGTATTGCCAGCCAATACCGTGCGAGGAATCGAAATAGAGTGGACCACGCTGAACCGTCAGCACAGGCAGTGCCATGGTTTGACGATTTTTACTCCCCCTGTAACGCGGTGCATTCTGGGCTGCAGCGCCAACGGTAACATCCGTGTGATCACCCAAGAGCGAGGACAATGATGCCTCCGACTCCGCGGCGAATGCAGTGCCAGATAGCACGATAGCGGACAGACTGGTGGATAAAATCATTGTTGTTATGTTCATACATCCCCCCCTTTAACGCGGTAATCTTGCACCGTGGTGTTTCCCCGGCGGTGCAATGTAATTGGTGTTGGCTTTTCAGCCCCGAGGCGGATTATGCTGGCGCTTGGTCAAGAAACGCTGTGTGGTTTTTTAAGATTTCATCAAGAGGTTGTGATGGCAGAAAAACGGGTGTTGGTTATTGAAGACGATATGGATGCCGCCAGCGTGCTTGAGGCTTATCTGCGACGCGATGGCTATCAGGTGTCTATCGCGTCTGATGGGCAAAAGGGTCTGCACATGGCGCTGACCAATAAACCCGATTTGATTTTGCTGGACGTGATGCTGCCGAAAATGAATGGTTCAGAGGTGCTGTCCGCCCTGCGGCAGCGCAGTAATATTCCGGTGATTATGGTCACCGCCATCGGCGATGAACCAGAACGAATCGGCGCGCTGCGTTACGGCGCGGATGATTATGTCGTCAAGCCCTACAACCCACAGGAAGTCGTGGCGCGGGTGCAGGCCGTACTACGACGAACCGGCTACGCCATCCGGGAAGATGCCATCCTGACATTCGAAAATCTCTCGGTTGACCCAACTTCCGTGACGGCCAGCATTGCGGTATCGCCATCAGAATCCGTCGTTCTCGATCTCACGCCCACCGAATTCAATATTTTGGTGACGCTGCTCAAAGCGCCAAATCGCGCCTTCACTCGCAGTGAACTGCTGGAAGCCAGCCTGCCAGAAAGCGATGCGCTGGAACGCGTGGTGGATACCCACGTCCACAACCTCAGGAAGAAACTCAACCAGTACGATATCATCAACGTGCTCGTCACCGTCCGTTCTGTCGGTTATCGCTTCCGGTGAACCTGATGAAAAAGTCGATCTTTCTGTCAGAAAACATGTCGCTGTGGCGCTGGCTGTGCTTTCGTATTATTTCTCTGCTCCTCGCCACCCTACTCATCATCGCCACCCTCATGTGGCTACGCTTCGCCATTAACAATATCTACGTCGAACAGCACATGCCGGACGAGGTGCGAGCTGAGTTTCAGCAGTTAAGCAAACAGGAAGATTACGGCAATCCTCGCTACCAACAGATTATCAATCAGTATTACGGCCCGGATTTCTTTGTGCCGAATATTGCCAGCACCGACTGGCTGGTGCTGGCGATCATGGTCTTGATCGCCTTACCGACCGTGGTTGTCATCGTGCTGTGGCGGGCGCGGCCGCTGTCACAGCAATTTTCTAATATCGCCAGCGCCGCCCGCGATGTCGCGCAGGGAAAATTTGATGCTCGCACGCAGCTTGTCGAGCAGGCACCGATGGAACTGATTACGCTGGCGGACGATTTTAACAATATGACCGCACAGTTGGAGCGCTATGAACGGGAACTGCGCGAATCCAGCGCGGCGTTAGCCCACGAACTGCGTACGCCGCTAAATGCAGCAATGGGGCGCGTTCAGGGCATGCTTGATGACGTCTTCCCGCGTGATACATCACAGCTGACAATGGTCATCAAACAGCTCGAACAGCTTAATCACGTGATTCAGGATCTGCACTTCCTTTCACTCGCCAGAGCCGGACAGTTGCAACTGGTCAAAACGCCGCTGTATTTCGACGAGATCGTCACTGAGCGGCTTACCTGGTATCGGCCTCAGCTAGCGCAGGCTGAGTTTCAGACTCATGTGCATATCGAACAACATGACTTTTGTATTGCCGACCGCGAACGATTGGGGCAGGTATTCTCCATTCTGATCGAAAACGCCTTAAGTTACGCCAGCGATGGCCGCTATCTGGCGATTGAGGTACGTGAAATTGCCGCTCGTGAAATGGCGGTGCGCGAAAACGTGCCATGCTGGCAAATTACGGTTTCTGACCACGGACCGGGGATTGAGGCAGAATCGCTTCCCCTGCTTTTCGACCGCTTCTGGCGCGCCGAGCATTCACGTGGGAGACATTCCGGCGGCAGCGGGCTTGGGCTATCTATCGCCTCAGCGATTATCACCGCACATGGCGGCGCTATTTATGCAGAGCTCAACAATGGCGGTGGACTTACCATCGTGATGACGCTGCCACACTGCGCCTGACGTAGCAACATGCCGCTGTTCAATAACTAATAATGAAAAAGCATAGCGAAATTATTGCTATGCCTTTTCGCGGGCAAAAACATGGGGAAATAATGTAATACTTATCGGTTAAATGATGAGACAAGCGCAACCACCCCAGACGCCACGCCCTACGGCGAGGTTCACCGTCGTCCAACACAGTTTTTCTCCTAACCAATACTTATATTTATCTGGAATGAGATAAGGCGAAAAAGAATAATTTCGCTATAAGTATTTCGCTACTCTGCATGAGCGAAATATATCGCCTCGATTAAAACTCACTCATCAGGGTAATAATAATGAAACGTTCTCTTCACCAGGTATTCATGGCGATGACGCTAGTTAGCGCCGCCTTCTTCAGTCAGGCTGCGGAAACACAGCCCTCAACGTGGCAACACATCAAACAGACCGGTGAATTACGCATCGGCGTAGCACAGGGCGAACCGTGGTATTTTAAAAATCCCTCGACCGGAGAATGGGACGGCATCGGCTATAACATCGGCAAAGAGTTAGCCAGCGATCTTGGCGTGAAGCTAGTGACGGTCGAAACCACCTGGGGTAACGCGATTGCTGCCTTACAAACGGGTCAGATCGATACCATGCTGGTACTCGATCCGACGGAAGAGCGGAAAAAAGCAGTCGATTTTCCTGAGCAGCCTTTCTTTTGGTATGCGCAGGGCGTGTTGATTCGCGACGGTATTGCCGTCACCAACTGGGATGATCTCAATCGTGAAGATGTTAAGATTGGCGTCACGCTAGGCTCCAGCCCGGATCTGATTCTGACCAAGCGTCTGCCAAAAGCACAGTTGGTGCGCTTCCCGAATATGGATGAAGGCGTAGCCGCATTCTATGCTGGTCGTGTCGATGCCCTGTCCTATTTCCACCCTGCTCTGGCGCTGCAACAGGCTAAGGTCGGCAAAGGTAATTTGATTCTGCCGAAGCCGATTATCGAGGTCAGCACCAGCGGAGCCATCCGTAAAGAAACCGACCAGACCTTCCATAACTTCCTGAATGACGAGTTTGCCAAGCTGTATAAATCTGGCAAGACGCAGCACTACTATGAACAAGCCCTCAAACTGCGCGGCGTGGACGTCAGCAAAGTGCCATCGGTGATTAAAGAAGACTGGAAATAATTGGCATCGGATAACAGAACGGTCCTGAACGGATTCAGGACACCCCCATTAGCGGGGTCAGCAGCGCGGCGACATCCTGACATTGTTCAAGTTTGGATAACGCCGCCGTTGCCTCCGCAACATTTGTTAGGGCAAGTCGGGATGATAGATTCTCCGCAAATTTCGCCATAATGCGGCTTTCCGCTAACGGATGTTCCGCGCAGCCCAGCGGAAACGCAATGCGTTCCCCCACCACAACGTGACCCCGCGTGACAACATCAACCTGCAACACCGGGCGACGTTCCTGCGCCATAAGCCGGTCAAGCTCGGGAGACACCTCAACCTGAACCTTATCGGCCAGCGCCTGAAGCACCGGGTTGGCTAAGGTCTCATTGGCACTCCAGCGATGGCGCGGAATACGGTAGGACAGACAGGCCAGCGCAAACGGCAGGCTGAACTGCGCATCCGTTTCATTTTGCGGTCGCCTATCCATAAAATCAGCGGCCAGCCTTTGGCTGCCTTTGACCCGAATAACGTCGATATCCTGCGGTGCCAGCGCCCGTTCGTGCTGTACACGTTCGAAGGATTCCAGTGCGGTATGTATCCAGCGACAGGTCGGATACGCTTTGAAACTGGCGTGCTGAAGCGCCCACTGCTCGCCCAGTCCAGTCAGTAATAGCGACTCATCAAAACGATCTGACCCCATCATGCGCCAGAACCCCTGCTCACCGGACAGCACATCCCTTGGACCGATAATCCCGCCACGATGCAGCTCGACGGCACGGACGCCCGCCTCCGCGGCTGGCGCGTTGTAATCCTTAAAGGAAACCAGCGGTCGCTGCTGCCAGTTGTATTTGTGCAAGCTGGGCAACGGCGTCAGCGATGCCGCCAGACCGATGGCGTTCTCTAGTCCTTCAGCATCACACCCCGTGAGCAATCCGTAGACCACTGCCGCTCCGATGGATTCATGCTGGCACACGCCGTAAACCTGCTGAAAACGCGCCTGACTCGGTTGCTGAGACTGAATGATCCGGCCATTAATTTCATACGCCGCAGCCAGCGCACAGATCAGCGTTTCGCCATCGATCGGGCGCGTTCCTAATGCTGCCAGCGTAGCGGCAACCAGCGAGGCACCGGGGTGCCCCATGCCGCGTCCGGCAACTTCATAGCCATCATCGTAATCCAGCGCATTGATCGCCGTCGCATTCAAAAACGCGGCACCAATAGCCGCCAGCGGCGCGCCACCGTCCAAGATTGGGCTGTTGCCTGCGGCATAGTGCAAGCGGGTGACACGCGCACAGTCCCGCACCACCTGACTGTTTGCGCCTGCCATGCCGCAGCCCAGGCTGTCGATAAAATGCAGCACGATCTTTCTTCTTAATACGGCGGGGATGTCCTGAATCGTCAATCGATGGGCAAACGTCGCCAAACGCAACGTCAGAGATGATACGGCAGAGTGAGTCATCGAAAAATCGTCATTTGTTATACATAAAAGGAATATTAGCACCACGTTTTATTATTTATTTATCATTTTTTCGACCTGCTAAGATGCATAGGTTCTAACAAAATAAGAAACCTATTTCCTAATTACGTTGTTTCCAGGGGCTCTGCATCAATGTCGTATCAGTGGGATTTTTCTGCCATCTGGCCTTACCACCAACTGCTGTTGGAGGGGCTATGGGGAACGATAAAGATTGGTGCCACCAGTATCCTGATCGGGATGTTGGCAGGCATGGTACTTGCCGCGATGAAAATGTCGCCTCGATGGTTATTACGTCTTCCTGCCGTGATGCTGATTGGCTTCTATCGTAATACGCCAGCGATTGTGCATTTTTTCTGGATTTACTATGCCCTGCCCGTTATTACGCCCTTAACATTTTCGCCTTTCACCGCCGCCGTGATCGCGCTGTCAGCACAGTCCGGTGCCTTTTATGCCGAAGTTTACCGTGGCGCTATCTCCTCTATTCACGCAGGGCAGTGGGAAGGGGCAAAAGCACTGGGCATGCCAAAATCCACCGCGCTACGACGCGTCATTCTCCCGCAGGCATTGCGCAGGATGATCCCACCTTTTATTGAGCGTTCGTTCGAACTCATCAAATCCACATCATTGGCGTCATCACTGGCCTATAGCGAACTGCTTTATCAGGCGATGCAGCTCAACAGCCAAACCTATCGACCGCTGGAGGTCTACAGCCTGGTGGCCGTGATGTACTTCACCCTGCTGCTGCTGATTAGCCTGTTCAGTCAACATATTGAGAAACGGCTGTCGCTGGCAGACCGTCGGCTCGCGTAAGGAGCATCATGCACTATCAATGGGATTTCTCACTGGTTTGGGACAACATGCCCGTGTTGCTGAAAGGCCTTGGCGTCACGCTCGAACTGTGGCTGCTGGCTGGTGTGCTGGGAACCGCATTGGGGCTGGTTCTCGGTCTGTTTCGCGTATTTGGCAAACGCTGGCTGTCGCTGCCTGCCAGATGCTTTGTCGAAATCTTCCGTAATACGCCCGTTCTGATCCAACTGATCTGGTTCTATTACGCCTTTCCGGTTCTGGTTGGTTTGCAATTCAGTACGTTTGGCGCCGCCGCACTGGCACTGACGCTGTATAGCGCGGCGTACTGTACGGAGATTTTCCGTGCCGGACTGCAATCCATCGACCATGGACAGTGGGAAGGCGCGAAAGCGTTGGGGATGCGGCACACCGTGGTCTTGCGGCGGGTGGTTCTGCCTCAGGTACTGCGCAACATGCTGCCGGCCTTAACCAACCGGATGATCGAACTGGCCAAAGTGACCTCACTGGCCTCGATACTGGCCGTCAACGAACTGATGTACCAAGGACGGTTGCTGAGCAGTACCTATTATCGTCCACTGGAAATTCTAACGGTGGTGGCGCTGCTCTATTTCGTTTTGATCTGGCCGGGGAGTTACCTTGCCGCACGACTTGAACGTCGTTTCCGTTCAACCCCTTAGCCTGACGGTGAAACAGATTTTTTATGAGTGAAGATATTACCTTGAATGAAGATATCGCTCTGCGTATCCGCGGACTCCAGAAGCACTTCGGTGCCGTTGAGGTACTGAAAGGTATCGATTTGGATGTACGACGCGGCGAAAAAATTGCCATTATCGGCGGCAGCGGTTCGGGAAAAAGCACCCTGTTACGCTGCCTAAACTTCATGGAGATACCCAGCGCGGGCACCATCGAACTGGATGGCGTCGTGCTGGGAAAAACCCATGCACAAGGTCAACGCGACTACCCGGAAAAGCAGCTTTGCGCCGTGCGGGAACGCGTAGGAATGGTGTTTCAGCAGTTCAACCTGTTTCCCCATATGACAGTGCTGGAAAACGTGCGTGAAGCGCTGGTGTCGGTGAAGAAAATGCCGCGACATGAAGCAGATATCATTGCCAAAGCCCAGTTGGAAAAGGTCGGACTCGGCAACAAGCAAGAGGCTCGCCCTGCCAACCTGTCCGGTGGGCAGCAACAGCGCGTAGCGATTGCCCGTGCGCTGGCGATGTCGCCGGAGATCATGCTGTTCGATGAGCCGACATCGTCACTGGACCCGGAACTGGTGGGCGAAGTGCTACACACCATCCACGCGTTGGCGGAGGAAGGTCGCACCCTTCTGTTGGTCACCCATGAACTGGGGTTTGCCTATCACTTCGCCGACCGCGTCGTGTTTATCGAAAATGGCGTGATCCATGAAATGGGCAGCGCCGAGCAGGTACTCAAAAATCCACAGCAGCCGCGAACCCAGGCTTTTCTTGCCCGCTTTGCCGAGCGAGCTTTTTAACTCATCATTCCACCTTCAGGAACAGCACGATGCAACCCACATTATCTACCCAGAGCAGTCAGGCCTATTTGCAAGATCCGCGTAACAGCGACGTACAGGTGTATGTGAATGGGGAATTTGTTCATCGTGATAACGCGGTGGTGTCGATCTTTGATTCCGGCTATGTATGCGGCGACGGTGTATGGGAAGGCTTGCGCTTGGTTAATGGCCGCTTGATTGCGTTGGATGCCCATCTGGATCGCCTGTTCGAGGGCGCGGCTGCGATCCAACTGGATATCGGCCATAGCCGGGAAGCGCTGACCGATATTCTCTATAAAACATTGGCAGTCAATGGGATGACCGATGGCGCACATCTTCGCCTGATGATTACCCGAGGGAAAAAGCATACCCCGAATCAAGATCCCCGTTTTATTATCGGCGGAGCAACCATTGTGTGCGTGGCAGAGTACAAGGTCGTCGATACGGCGGCGAAAAAGCGCGGGCTGACGTTATTTACTTCTACCTACCGCACCAGTACACCGGACGTCTTCGATCTGCGACTCAATTCGCACAGCCGTCTTAACCTTATTCAGGCTCTGCTACAGGCGTTGCAGGCAGGAGCCGATGAAGCACTGATGCTGGACCCACACGGTTTTGTCGCCAGTTGCAACTCAACCAACTTTTTTATCGTCCGTCGCGGTGAGCTGTGGACGTCATCGGGGCGTTACTGCTTTAACGGTATTACCCGCCAGACCCTTATCAATCTTGCTCACGCCAACAGACTCACGGTCAAGACTCAGGATTTTACGCTGGCAGAAGCGCTCACCGCTGATGAAGCCTTTGTCACTGGCACGCTGGCGGGCATCACCCCGGTAAAAGCGCTGGATGGCCGCCCGTTTAGCGCCGAACATCGACCAGTAACTGAACAGCTCAGCCGCTGGTATGAGGCGTATCTGCACGCGCAGTAAAATAGAATTTCAATGCAATATTTATGGCATATCGTCAACCGGGTAGTTTATAACTGTAGCGTGTGAAATTAGCCTTCATGAGAGTTATGAGCGACAAAAGTAGAGCTTTTCGCCTTCTTCACGAATCCCGGAATACCTTTGTCATTCCTAATCCATGGGACATTGGCACGGCCAGTCTGTTAAAAAACCGGTCAATGTTGTAATGGGGTTGCCCGGAAATGTTTACAGCGTTGAAGATCTTTCACAGGCCGGAGTCCGGCGTATAAGCGTGGGAGCATCCATGGCCCGATTCGCCTATGGCGCGTTCGTTGAGGCTGCACGAGAGATCAGCCGTGATGGCACATTTTCTTATGCAAAACACGCCATTAGTTTTTCAGAGCTTGAGGATTTTTTCGAATAACTACGCAATGATTGTATTATTTGCTAAAACCGACAATCTAGCGTGATCGGGTTCTGGCAAGCGCTCACGTCCGTGCGGACAGTGGCTATTCCTTATGGCAGTGCGCAATGGGTTGATCCTGACCCCGCGAGATATAAGATGGAAAATCAGTGATTTCAATATCTGTAAAAGGAGTGAAACGCTCTTCCCTGCTAGTTAGATTCTGGAATTCTGCCAGAATCGTTTTTTCCGCTTCTGGACCGGCCTCAGGAAGAGAGACCGCCATACTGTCTGGATCGATACGGGTATACTGCCCCGTTTTTTCAATACGTTCTGTTGTCCTGTACGTGAGGGTCAGTCCATTCCCAATCTTTCCTTTTATGAGCCATGTTACAACGGCATCATAATCCGTCAGATTATCTCTGCGAGCGGCTACGGTTCCTTTAACCATAAGGGTGGTGGGCAGAACCTTCTTTCCATCACCCGGAAGATCAGAAAGGCAGACTACCACGCTGCCAGGTGGATAAGCATCGGTAAGGCGCTGCATCTCCTGCCAGGTTGCGGCATGAGTGGCAGGAAGCATACCGATAAAGAGTACAGTGATACTGGCACCAAGAGTAAACCTCATCCATTTGTTCATCATTATTTTCCTGTGATGCAGTGACGTTCTAAAAAGATCTTCTCAACACTGCCCTATCTGAGTCCCCTGAGTCTATACTCGTATGCCTAGAAAGATATTTTCAGACATTATCTTAGATGAGCGTAGCGAATAACATTCGCTACGTTTTCAGACATTGAGTGAATTAATACATCTGGAGGCATAGCTGGCGGCTGAGTGCCTTAAAATCGGGCATGGCATCAATGCCATGCCCAAAATAACATCAACAATGCGATTCAGCTTAAGCCTATCGGCGGTGTAGCCAGCAAACGCCACCTTCATCGTTAGCCGTAAAATTAATAACGCTCCAGCCAGTGAGCGTACGGCGTTGGCAGCGTCCACGATGCACGTTCAATGCCCAGTTCGCGTGCGGCCTGATAGCTCCAGTGCGGGTTCGCCAAATGCGCTTTTCCTACCATCACCAGATCCAACTGACCCGATGCCACAGCGTGTTCAGCCAGTTCCGGCGTCCCGAAGCCCCAAGCAGAGGACACAGGAAGATTGGCCTGCTCACGTACCTGTTGAGCAATCGGTCCCATAAAGGCCGGAGCCCACGGGATAGTCGCTTCCGGCGTAGAGAAACCGATGCTGACGCTCAGCATATCCAATCCTGCGGCTTTGAAACGGCGCGTCAGTTCGATGGATTCTTGCAGCGTTTCTTCATCTCGGCCATCAAATTCAATCACGCCGAAACGGGCGGTCAGCGGCAGATGCTGTGGCCACACGTCGCGAACGGCAGCCAGCGTTTCCAGTAGGAAACGGCTACGGTTGTCAAAACTGCCGCCGTACCGATCGTTGCGTTTGTTAGAGTGAACGGAGAAGAAGCTCTGCGCCAGATAGCCGTGTGCAAAGTGCAGCTCCAGCCATTCAAACCCGGCTTCCAGCGCACGGCGAGCGGCAGCGACAAAGTCATCACGAACGCGGGCGATATCTTCCAGCGTCATTTCCTGCGGCTGCTTGGGCAAATTCGCACCGAAAGGCACTGCGGAAGGGGCAATCGTCTGCCAACCGCGCGAGTCACCCACGGGGATATGGTCATCGCCTTCCCAGGGTACGTTGGCACTGGCTTTACGTCCGGCGTGCGCAATCTGAATACCCGGTACAGAGCCTGCATCTTTAATGGATTTGGCAACCTTGGCAAACGCTTGTGCCTGCTCATCATTCCAAATTCCGGTGCAGCGCGGAGAAATACGGCCTTCGGGGGCAACGGCCGTCGCTTCCACAATAACCAACCCTGCCCCACCACGCGCCAGCGATGCATAATGCACCTGATGCCATTCATTGATCAGGCCATTGTTCGCGGAATAGGTACACATTGGTGGAACGGCAATGCGGTTGCGTAGCGTGATGTCTTTCAGTTTGAAGGGTTGAAACAGTGCGGACATAACATTTCCTACCTTGTCTGGTTACTTCGATATTTCGATATTAATCGAACAATGGATTTTAGACAACCCTATCGCTATAATTCCCCCATGAGACCTTTTAAGCACCCCTCTCCTGAAGAATTTACTCTTGAGCGCGTCCTGTATGCCTTGAGCGATCCGTTACGTTTGGCCATTGTGCGCTGTTTATCCGTACAAGAGGAGGCGACGTGTAGCGAGCTCGACGGCGGTCGCCCGAAATCCAGCGTGTCACACCATTTTCGCGTGTTACGCGATTCAGGCCTGCTGCATACCAGCAACAGCGGCACCACACACATCAACCGGCTGCGCCGCAGCGAAATGCAACAGCGCTTCCCCGGCCTGCTCGACGCCATTCTGTCCCAACCTACAGAGTAAATGCTTCGCGCCAATGGCGATCTTTCCAATGCGGTGTCCCTGGCACGGTGACACCGATGGTTTCGCCCTTCAGTAATCGTGTCTTATCCGCCGCCAGCACAGAAGAAAAGTTAAATCGAAATAACAAAAATGATAATGGCTAGTAATTAAATAGAAACAGCTTTGTTTAATAGATGTAATTATTTTTACCCATTGAATTTTAAGGAATAAGTTATAAAAAAAGCATCTTGCTTTTTATCCCTATAAAAGGAATGGTTAAGATCCATCTATCTCTAAGGGAAAGGCAGACATGACAACACTCGCGATTTACCACCGTCCGCACATTACACAGCCTGCTCAGCAGCTCACCGCGTTTAATGACATTGCCGCACTGCTTGCCAGCGCCGGAATTCAATTAGAACACTGGCAGACCGAAGCGCCTCCGCTCGGTGCCAGCAGCGAAACCATTTTGACGCAGTATCATGCCGATATTGAGCGGCTTAAGCAGCAAGAAGGCTACACCTCCGCCGACGTGATCAGCCTGACGCCAGACCATACAGAAAGAAAGGCGCTGCGAGAAAAGTTCCTTCAGGAACATACCCATAGCGAAGATGAAGTGCGCTTTTTTGTACGTGGCAGCGGCGCGTTCTTCGTACCGATTGGCGAGCAGGTTTTCCAACTGACCTGTGAAGCGGGCGATCTCTTACGCGTCCCCGCTAACACGCCGCACTGGTTTGACTGTGGTGAATTTCCTGATTTTGTCGCGATCCGTATTTTCACCAATCCAGAAGGCTGGGTTGGGCACTTTACCGGACGGGAGACGTTTCACTAATCAGCGGAAACCCCTTCCGCCATCAGGTTGCCTCGTGGCTCAGAGTAGGGAAAACCAGGATGCGCCATCGTAGAATGGCCTCCGGCTAGCGAACTGAAGCCACAGCATGCCCCAGCGTATGCATCAGACGGTTTGCCCAACCAAAAATAGCGGCAGAATGGATTAAGTCGATAATATCTGCCCGGCTAAATCCACGCTCACGCAACGCCTCAACATGCCGCGCCTCCAGTGCAATGGGGGTTTGCGATAACGCACGACAAAAATCCACCAGCGCCTGCGTCTGATCATCGAAAATAGCATCGACACCCTGCGTATAAACCGTGCTCACCACGTCATTACGACCAGAGAGCGCTTCATAACGACGAGCGTGCACCGAACCACAATACGCGCAACCATTGACCGCCGAGGCAACCAGCGCCCCCAATTCCCGTTCGGCACGCCCTAATCCTCCTTCACTGTACATAATGGTATTGAACAGCGTTGTACGGGCAACATAAGAGTCTGGATCGTGTACCAGCGTCCTCACATACGGTGAAACTTTGGTCTGGGACGGTGTAACCTGCATTGCCGCCAGCTGTTTTGGTGACGCCTCCGCGAGCGCAACGGGCTCAAGATAAGGCAACCACATTAACGGTCTGATGTTAATTTTAACGCTGGTGCGGCTCATACTAACGCTTCCAATTGTGCCAGCCCGCTAATG
>NZ_RJTN01000034.1 GCF_005497185.1 Pectobacterium polonicum
ACACGTTTACCAAAAAATTTTAAGACATTTGATTATTATGATGGGACAACTAAAACAGCAATAAGTGCAAAAACAATGGATACCCAGACACTGGCAAAACTTGCTAGTCCTAATCAGGTTTATAGTTCAATCAAAGTAAATATTGATACAGCCGCAGGGTTTAAAGAATATGTTCTCTCAGGCCAACGGCTAAACTCATCAATGATTTCAAACAGAGAAATTCACTTAGCGGTGCCAGCTAATACTACTTCAGCTCAATGGGTAGAAATCAATAGAGCCATTGACTATGGTAAGAGCCAGGGTGTAGCTGTTAAGGTAACTCAGGTGAAATAATGAAATTTAACCAAGATCAAGACTATTGGGCGAGTGTTTACTGCACTACAGATTTTCTTAGTATAGAAACTTACTCTGGGCTTGGGCTAGTAAGAGCGGACCCTCTTTTTCCGCCTTATCTATTACCGCCAGATGAAAATGATGAAACGATTGGTGAAATCGTCCTACAAGCATTGTCAGATAGCCGAACATTAAGCAATCTTGAGGAGCGTATTGCGTTTTTTGACATTGAAAAAGGCAAAGCTCAGTACGCAGCATGGGTAGCTATGTTGATGGAGAAATATGGATATAAAACAAAAAAATCCTTGTTTATAAAAATGAAAAACTGTGGCGTACATTGTGTTAATAGTAAAATAACAATATCCCCGACTCGTCATGAAAAACTAGAGGCATGGGGAGGGTCGGGGATTAAAGATAGCGACAGCGTCATTTTATCTATAGATAGTCCTCCATTTGAAATCGGAGCAGGGTTAAGGCTGGCACTCAGTCGATGTAAAGGTTAAATTAAAACTCCGGTCAAAGCACCGGAGTTTTTATAATTTATTGTATAAAAAATTAAACATCATGACTAATTTTCGCCTTACAAATACCCTAAATAATTTGAGTTTCAGGAAGGCGGTAAGAGAAGGAATCCCGATGAGCTTACTCAGGTAAGTGATTCGGGTGAACGAGCGCAGCCAACTCCCATGCAACTTGAAGTTGCATGGGTATAGACATGAATAAAAACTTGTTTGAAATGTCAGTCGTTCATTCTGGTTTAAATGAGGTCATAGTAGGCTAATTCAATATAATTTCTTCTGATAGAAACTTCATGGGAGAAATTTATTATTAGCTTAAACCACTGTTTATAACACAACTTTCATAGGTGAATATTAGACAATGGAAATTATATTGATAAAGCGGGTAAAATAATTGGTAATATTGAGGATTACTTACCATGAACACTATTAATTCAAGAATCACACCGCCAAATTCGAACTATGAGACATGTTTGGAGTGTCGCGCAAAGTTGCTGATTTATCCTGGTGAGATGCACCCTGATGAAGTTAGCGCGATCCTCAATATTGAACCGACGCAGAAAAACATCATTGGTGATAGAAAAACAAACAGTTTAGGTCGAACCCGTGAAGTAAAAACATCAGGATGGTTTCTTTCATCCGAAGACTTCATTTCTTCAAAAGATCTAAGAGATCATATTGATTGGATTATCGCTAAGCTTGATGCTTGCCGTGAGGGTCTAAAAAAACTACAAAATATACCTGGTATTAAAATGACACTTAGCTGTGTATGGTGGTCGGCAACCGGTCACAGCGGCCCTGTGCTATGGCCAGAGCAGATGAAAGCATTAGCTGATTTAGATCTGGAATGTGCTTTTGATATTTATTTATTCCCTGAAGAATAACATCAAGAAAATATAGTAATGATAAATTTACTTATTTAAAATCAGGTACTAATCAATAGAGGGACAATATCATTTATGAACAAATTAAAAAAGAACGAAATATATATAAAAATGTTGTTGCTTTCCATTCCTTATATCAGAAATATGCAACAACATAAAAAATCATCTGATTTATCATGCTATCATGAGGCGGAACTTGTCCATAATTTAGTTTATACTATCTTGACGCCAGACTTTGAAGATCACGATATTTACTTTCTAAACAATCAGGCAAGATACTATATTGAAAATTGTAGCGATGATATTTCAATAGCTTATAGCGGTCAAAAAGAACTTATATCATCTCTTTTTGAAATGGTTCCACAGGAAATGAAGTCGAAGCTCCAGTGGGAAGGTCCAAAATAAGAGATTAAGAGTAATTAAGATAACATCCATGATGTTTAATTCATGGATGTTATTAATAGTTAAAAACAATCCATAATCATGTGGAGTAAATATGAATATCAAAAAAAATCAACCTATAAGTAATTGATATCATTTAAATTACAAGTCTGTTCACCATTCGGTGTAAATGCCATTTATCAAAAGAGTTCGTCCAGACAGTCACCAAGCTCAATAATAACACTGCCTTCACTGAAAAACCGGTATGTGATAGTTTTTTAGGTGTTATTGAACAGTTTCAGAAAAAATACCCTGGAATTAAAGTTGACGTTTTGGATAATAATGGTGTAAGACTTACCCCCAGGAGAAGGAATTAGAAAATGGAACGCATTGATTACAAAGAAATAAAAGAATCATTTTTAATTAAATATTATGATTGCGGGAAGAGGGCCAGAAATAACCGAAAGATACCATAGAGAGATGATAGAAAAAATTTTCGTTGAACATCCTCTTGAACAGTTGTTAGAGGAGATCACCGAGGAAGAAAAATCAGATCTTCTCTATGACATGCAACTACTTGGTTTGATTGAAAAAAAATAATAATAGCACAGACAGAGCGGCCCTTGTGGGCCACCACTCTAAAAATTAATAAATTTATCTAATATTTAAACTAAAAAATATCCAATAAATCTGGGTTTTGGTATTTCGATAGCGAGTACATTTGCGGGCATGGGAAAGGCAGGCGTCGGTAATCAGTACCTGTCAAAAAGCCTCGTGACGCCAACCGCAGGCTGGAAAAGTTATCTGGTTAATGAAAAGACCATACAACAAGCGGCAGGTTTTAGGCAGCAGGTGCTGGACGCAAGAGCACCATTTTCACGTGACACAGGTAATGTGGCCGTGGCACAAATTGATATACCCGACATGCCAAAATCCATGGCGGCACACAGTAAGATTGACATTGGGGAAAAAAGTTTTGTAGGAAAAGGTAGTCAGAGCAACTTTACTCATATGATTTTGCCAAATAAGGCGGGAGATAAAATATCAAGAAACTCTGATTCAGAATACAAGATATTGGACAATCTAGCTGACAAATTAGGAAAAAACACAGATGCTAAAGGGGCAGTGACAATCTTCACAGAGCGAGCTGCGTGCGAAAGCTGCCTAGGCGTAGTGGATCAGTTTCAGAAAAAATATCCAAATATCAAAATAGAAATCCTCGATAACAATGATGTAATGCTTATCCCTCGGAGAAAAAATTAATGGAAGACCGCATAACGTATTATGAATTAAAAGCTGAATTTTTAGACTGTTTTTACAGCTGCTGTAGAAGCAAATTAGATACATACAAAAAAACCGGAGAAAAATGGGGATATAGTGGCGAAGAAATAGCTTATGCTTACTATCAATATGAAAATGCATTCGAACGACCTATAGAAAACCTCATGCTTAATGTACTCACACTAATACTTAAAGCAGGTAGAGGACTGAAAGATGTAGAGTCTAACCTACGAAAATTCATTACTGATATACTTGCGGAAAACTCTCTGGAAGAACTGATTAAAGATATTGGAGAAGATGAGAAGAAAGACTTACTTTATGACATGCAACTACTAGGATTGATTGAAAAAAAACCTAAATAATTCAGACAGAGCGGCCCTTGTGGGCCGCTACTAGCCAAAATTAATAGGCCTCATCTTGAGGCCAAATAAACTTTAGGTTTTGGTATTTCGATAGCGAGTACATTTGCGGGCATGGGAAAGGCAGGCGTCGGTAATCAGTACCTGTCAAAAAGCCTCGTGACGCCAACCGCAGGATGGAAAAGTTATCTGGTTAATGAAAAAACCATACAACAAGCGGCAGGTTTTAGGCAGCAAATTATAGATTTGAGGGCACCATTATCTCGCAATCCTAGAACTAGTGGGAATGTAGCTATTGCAGAAATTAATATACCAGGGATGCCGAAAACCTTAGCGGGCATAGCCGTATAGACAAAGCTGAGCAAGGTTTTGTCGGCTCAGGAAAACAGAATTTCACCTATCAGGTGATAGAGAACAGTGAGGGCACAAAAATATCTAGAAATACTGATTCAGAATACAAAATACTAGATAATTTAGCCGATAGATTAGGAAGCAATATTTCAGCAAAAGGCAGTGTAACCATATTCACAGAACGGGCAGCCTGTGAAAGTTGTTTAGGTGTTATTGAACAGTTTCAGAAAAAGTATCCTAATATAGAAATACATGTATTGGATAACAATGATGTTATATTGAAACCAGGAGGAAGAAAGTGAACGAGGAACGTATTAACTCTAATGAGATTAGAGAAAGTTTTTTAGAGTGCTATTACATATATTGCAGACACAAAATTCACTCTTACAATATGACTGGCAATGTATGGGTTGAAAATGAATCGGAAGGTGGCTATGCCTATGATCAAGCAGAGGGAGCTTATGATTTCCCCATTGAAAATTTAATGCTTGAGGTTTTATCTTTAATTATGATTGCAGGAAGAGGGCCAGAAATAACCGAAAAATACCATAGAGATATGATAGAAAAAATTCTCGTTGAACATCCTCTTGAACAGTTGTTAGAGGAGATCACCGAGGAAGAAAAATCAGATCTTCTCTATGATATGCAACTATTAGGATTGATTGATAAAAAGCCAAACTAGATCAGGCAGAGCGGCTCTTGTGGGCCGCTAGTAGAAAAATGAATACATTATCTTTAGTATGATTTTCATGAGAGAATATATTGATCATACTGGTATAATAATTGGGAATATCGGCGATTTCTTATAATGAACTCTATCCAGTCAAGATTAAACACTGTAGCCCACGACTTTCAAACATGCCTAGAATGTCATGCATTACTAGCAATCTATCCTGGTGAAATGCACCCTGATAAAATTAGTAAATTACTAAATATCGAGCCAACAGAAATATTTGCAGCTGGAGATGAAATAACCAATTCTATTGGACGAACACGAAAGGTAAATATATCATCATGGTTTCTTTCATCTGAAAACAATGTCGAGTCGAAAGATTTAAGAGCACATATTGACTGGATTATCGATAAGCTCAGCGCTTCTCATTCTGGATTACGCGAGTTGCAAATCACTTCTGGCGTAAAAATGTCACTAAGATGTGTATGGTGGTCTGCATATGGTGATGGCGGCCCCGTTCTTTGGCCAGAGCAAATGAAGGCATTAGCAGATTTAGATCTAGAGTGCGCCCTTAATATTTATTTTATGCCTGATGAATAAGTAAATATTTGTGAATAATACAACAAACAAAATATAAATAAATCTTATAAAATAGAGTCACTTTCGTATCCCAAACGTCACTGGAGTGATGGAAAATTCTCAATTTCTTATTGGTGGAAAGTTAAAAAATTATAATCTGGCTACTAACCAGAATGGTCTGATTAACATCAGATCAAAACAAGCCATTGAACGTAAGGCGAATTTACCTGCGGGTATGAGGCAGGAAGTTATTATTTATATAAGGGGACAAACTGTGACTGATGCCCAAAAAAGTGCGATCATCAAAGAAATTGTCACTAAATCAAATAACATACTTAGCGCAACAGATATAGGATTCATGACGAAATGAAAAACGTAGGATTCCATGGTGGGCATACTGTCTACGAGTGCGGTACATCTCTTGATATGTATATTTTTTTCCAATGCATAGCGCAGTTCGCTTCAGCGATGAGTACCAATCTGTTGACTGATGAACTTTATCGCCGCTACTTGGAAAAAGATGATCTCTACCTTGCCTCTGAGCAAGCACTTCAGGTAGAAGCGCTATTTAGTCGTACTTTACCCACAGAAATAAACTGGGAAGACATTGATGGGGATATTAAATTATCAACCTTATGTCTTGATAAAGATAACTTAGCAACCATTTTTTCAGAACACTTTAAAAATTTTCATAATGCCATAAAATCGGCAGAATCTTTCTATCATGACTTTGGCACTTACATTCCTGTAAAAACTGTTATCTCTGATTTACCTTGGTTTATCGAAGATAAAAACCGCCCCCTCGAACAGTATGATGAGCAGGGGCCTGACGAACTGCCATTTTGGTTAAGATAACATGATAATAATATAAAAATCATAATCCTGAGCCTGCGGCAGGCTCAGGATTATTCAAATAATAAAAATTTCATTAAATTATCTATAATAGTGCAGTTAATAAAAACACCCTCAACAAGGTCTAAATAAAACCACCAAACCTGAACAATGAGACATACTTTGAGTATAGTTAAAAATGACTATTTAGGTTGGAAATGTAATTTCATGTCGACTCTCCGCTGAAATGGATTATTGAAAAAAATCATTTTTCTGATAAAATCATCTGACTTTAACCAGAGTATTAATATGATAAATACCACGGATAAAAATGAAAAAAAATGAAATTTACATCGATATACTACAAGTAACGCTACCCCATTTGCGTATGGTGGCCCAATCAAGCTTTCTTCGCAAGATTAGAGACCGATCTGCGGTATATGAAACGCAGTTGATTCATGGCTTCTATATCCTTTTATCACATGAGGAATTCAAAAATGATGATATTTATTTTTTAAATCATCACTGTCGATATTACTATGAGAATTGTAACTCAAAGATCAGTATGCTTTATAACGACCACTTAAAAAGTTTTTCAGACCTTTTCTCAATCGTTCCAGATAATTTGAGAGAAAATCTTGAATGGGAAGGACCCAAGATAGTTTAAAACAGCGACAACAGAGCGATTTTTATGGGCTGCCATCCTATATTTGATGGAATACAGTCTAAATGGCAGGTTCACATTACATATTATCACGCTATAAAATCGAGTGGATTCCTAGGGATAATAAAGTGGATTTCATAGCGTTCACGTTCTATACCCGTAATACTTCAAGCCGCAGGTGCGTTGGCTGCGTTCACTCACCCGAATCACTTACCTGAGTAAGCTCATCGGGGCTCCCTCTCTTGCCGCCTTCCTGCAACTCGAATTATTTGGGGTATAACACCAGTAGCACACTGATATTTTACCTAATTCGAACAATGAATAGATTATAAAAAACGAGTACCAATAAGTTTATAACAGTGTAGATAAAAGGGAAAAATTCATTCTACTTTTTACCTGAAACTCCTTATTGACTTCTTCAATAAATATATTGTTGCAGAAGTAAAGTCGGGTGATAGTAACATTATTACCTTATTTTTACTGATGAATTAAAAGAATAAGTTCGCCATTGAAGAGTTATACGAGTATGATTTGCACTCTTGCCAAGTGCTCTCGGCAATAAATACACACATCAATGGAGTGAAATTCGATGTCTTTGTTCATGCAGTTACGTACATTTTTCCTTTTCATCATAACTCTCCTCGCGTTTCCTGTCCTCGCGCAATCCTCCTCTGGGCTAACATGCGGAATTTATACCAATGACAGTGGTGTTAAAGCTTATGTAATAAGCCCAGAAATATTACAAAAGAAATATAAAAATGAATATATTACATCACATTACACTCTGGACAGTGGCAAAGTTAATATAATCTCAATTGACACCCTAAACCCACCAGAAATATATGAGTTAATCGAAGAAAAGGAAGTTAAAGATTTTAATGAAGAATACACACTAACAGAAAGCAAGAGCTGTAAAGAGAATATTGGGATACCGAAAAGCGAAATAGGAAAAAAATGTTGGGACGATATGGAAGCTTGTTCCTGGTTAATCGCGGAAAGTGATGTAAAAACACTGAAGCAATTATGCCAAGACAACTTCTATTTGGCCTGTCAATTTTGGGATAATCGCGTTTTCTTCAAAAATAGCATAAGTAAAATGTCAGAAAATACAGAGAATAGAGATATACCACAGCCATCAGATCCAGAATGGATCGAGACGCTTACTGAGTCATGTCGGTCGGGGCTGTCAGAAAAGATGTGTACTGAGGCAGCCAGATCATTGTGGAATAGTGGACAATATCTTGCCGCGCGAGACGCATTACAACTGGCTTGCAATACGCGTATATGGGACAACTCAGTGTGTCAACAAGCAGATGATTTACGCTCACTCACAGAGAATGATATTTCCTCCTCAGTATCCGGTTTACCAGTAGGGCATTATGCAACACGCGGTGGTGACGTTGATTTTATTATCACCAAAAATGGCACGGTAATAATAAAAGGAAGCCCATCGGTGAAGGCGCATATCGATAATGGCCTGATTCGTATCCCTCGCGATCTGCAAGAAGAAGCTATCAACCGCAGAAGTGATTTCCTTTTCCGTCGTGCGGGGGAAAACAAACTGATCAGCCTTGATATTTGGAATACGTTCAAAGTTTACGAATTGCAGAACTGAGCGGCATCATCGTAGAGCCTTTTTCGACTATCTTAATCATTCAGATCTGAACGTCAGGGCAAGCAAATCACTTCCCCTGACATTTGTTCAAATCAATACCCGATCGCTGCACCCGCCGGGCGGCGGATATCATTGGCACCATACAGGTAGCCTTCGCGCACTTTACCGGATACCGCCGAGTCATTACCCGAATCTGCCGGTGTCACGCCCGCCGCACCCGGTAAGCCGACCAGAATCAGCTCCGCTGCTCCCCAAGGGGTCTGCTCTACCATTTTGTAGCCGCGCTGCTTCAGCAGGTTCAGCGTATCGGCAGACAGCCCGCGCTGTTCGTAATACACCTCATCCGGCAACCACTGGTGATGGATACGCGGTGCGTCGACCGCTTCCTGTGGTGCCATACCGTGATCGATGATATTCAGCGCCGTTTGCAGCGTGATGGTGATTATGCGCGAACCACCAGGCGAGCCGAGCACCATGAAGACTTTGCCGTCTTTCGTCACCAGTGACGGGCTCATAGACGAAAGTGGGCGCTTACCGGGGGCGATCGAATTACGCTCCCCTTGCACTAACCCGTACAGGTTTTTCTCGCCCACTTTAACGGTAAAGTCATCCATTTCGTTATTGAGGAAGAAACCCGTACCCGGCGCAATCACCACCGACCCAAAACGCCCGTTCACGGTATAGGTCGTGGATACGGCATTGCCCTGATTATCCACAATCGAATAGTGCGTGGTTTCCGGTCTTTCATGTGGGCCGATCCCCGGCTGAACGTTTTTGGACGGCGTCGCGTTCTCCGGTTCGATTTGTTTACGAATTTCAGCGGCGTAATCCTTACTCAACAGGCGTTCGACAGGGTTACTGACAAACGCCGGATCACCAAGGTACGTGTTGCGATCCATGTAAGCGTGGCGCATCGCTTCTGTCAGCACATGGACGGTGGCAGCCGAGTTAAAGCCAGTCGATTTAATATCATAGCCTTCGACAATATTGAGAATTTCACACATTGTGACGCCACCGGAACTGGGTGGCGGCGAAGAGACAAACTGATAGCCGCGATAGCTACAGGTCACCGGTGCCGTTTCGGTAATGCGGTAGTCGGCAAAATCAGCCGCTGTCAGAATACCACCGCCCTGCTTCGCCGCTTTCTCCACCGCCTGTGGGATCGTGCCCTTGTAGAAGGCATCTGGCCCGTTAGCGGCAATCGCCGCCAGCGTATTCGCCAGATCGGTTTGCACCAGTTTGTCACCCGGCTGCAACGGGCTACCGTCAGGGCGTAGGAAAATACGGGCTGCCTCAGGGTCGGCCTTGAAACGTTGGATGGTGGTATCCAGAATATCGGTATCCGCACGCGTGAGTTCAAAACCTGCACGCGCCAGTTTAATCGCCGGTGCCATTACTTGTTCGCGCGTCAATTTGCCGTATTTTTGCAGCGCAGTATCCAGCCCCAGCACCGTTCCCGGTACGCCAGCGGCCAAATAGCCGTACAGGCTCGCATCCTTTTTCACGCTCCCATCCGCGTTCAGATACATGTTGGCACTGGCCGCCGCGGGTGCAGTTTCACGGAAATTGATAAAGGTATCTTTCCCATCGGCCAGATGCAGCGTCATAAATCCACCGCCGCCGATATTGCCACAGCAGGGGTTCACCACCGCCTGCGCATAGCCAACGGCCACGGCGGCATCAATCGCATTGCCGCCCATTTTCATGATATCGACGCCAATCTGCGAAGCCAGGTGCTGCGAGCTGACCACCATGCCGTTTTTCGCTTCCACCGCAGGGGCCGACGCCGCCTGCACGGCCCCCGTCACCAGCAGCGCCACCGTGCTCATCGACAGCAGCCATTTTCCTGACGTCCTGCATCCCAATACCGCGTTTTTTATTCTCATGAAGACCCCTTTACCCCGTTGATATTACTCACCGTATTTTATGACTAACCCTTTCGGCAAGGTTTTGCAAAGTCCGCGCCAACAAACGGCAGTGGCTTAACAGACCCACTAACGGCAGTAAAAAGCGTAGGAAAGGCATGAGAAATTGCGAGCATGTCGTGCCACCTTTGCGACCTGGCACGATCACTACGCACCGTCATAAAGCAACGTGACAAAAAACCGCCCCGCAAAAGAAAGGAACAAATAAGGATGCGGGACGGCGGAGAACTAATCCTTACGGGGATCGCTAATCGGTTGACGAACAAGGAAGACGTAGGCCAGCGCACCCAATACCGTCACACAACCACAGATGATCAGCGCCAGACGGAAGGAATTCGTGGTATCCACAATAAAGCCGGTCACAATCGGGGCGAATGATGCGCAGATGAAGCTAGCAAAGTTTTGGATACTGCCGACCGACGCCGTCATACGCGACGCAACGGCAACATGGATCAGCCCCCAGCACGATGTTCCCGCAAAGTGGATGCAGAACAACGCCATACTAATCAGTGACACCGCCTCGATTGAGGTTGTCGCCTGTGGCACCACAAAAGTAAAAGCCGCTGAGCACAACATTCCAGCAATGATGCAGATTTTACGGCTCTTGATCGGCTCCATTCCTTTTTTCACTAACCAATCCGTGACATAGCCGTTCACCAGCATTCCGGCGGCACCAAACAGGAAAGGGATCGCCGCCATCAGACCCGTGCTTTTTAAATCCAGATTATAAGCCGTTTGCAGATAGCCGGGCAGCCAGGCCAAATATAACCACGCGGTATAGTTGATGCCGCTAAAACCCAGCATCATGCCCCACATCGTGCGGTTACGGAACAGACTGCGCCATTCAATAAAACTCAACGGATCGCGGCGAGCGTTCACACTGCCCGCGTTCAGGTAATTCTGCTCATCCGCGGTGAGTTCAATCTGCTCACGGTTGCGATACAACATATACCAGCCGATAGCGAGGAAAATGCCGAATAGGCCGATGGTAATGAACATGCCGCGCCAGCCCATAACTAACATCATCGCCGCCAGAATGGGTGGACTTATCGCAACACCAATGGTTGAAGCCGCATTAAAAAATCCCATCGGACGGCCACGTTCTTTGATGTTAAACCAGTCGTTGATCACCTTCACGCCGCATGGGTTCATCGGTGCTTCACCAATTCCCATACCAATACGAACCAGTACGAACTGAGTGAAGCTGTGTACCATGCCAGACAGCGCCTGAAACAGTGACCAGAAAAACATCCCAAGGCCCAGCATAATGCGCGGGCCTTTACGATCCAGCAACGGCCCACAAGGGAGCTGTGCAATCCCATAGGCAAGAGAGAAAACGGAGAGTAATGCCCCGATTTCTGTCGCACTTAGCCCCAATTCCTGACGAATCGTTAAGTTAGCCACCGACAGAGAACTTCGGTCGAGGTAATTAATCACCGCAGCAAAAAATAACAGAATCATTGCGGTAGTTTGAATACGTTTAATTCGACTACTGCGTTGAATTATTCCCTCTGGCGGTGCTGAAGAACGGGTATCAAACGAAGAACGCGGGTCTAGCGTTATATTATTCTTTTCCACGTCTGGCTCCTGGATATTATAATTTTATCTTTACTCAACGCTGGGTTGAGTAAAGTGGTTTTAAACGGAAAGCAATGAAACATGTCATCACCACTCACGAATTTTTATTAATAAAGTCGACTTCTCGTGAGCATAGATAAGAGATATTTCTCAGGCGTTTTTATTTTGATAAAACCGTGCTCTTGATAATGATTTCCGGTTTTTAATCGGTTTTTAATAGTCAGCCCGCGCTGTTTGATTAATTGAGCGAATCATCGATTGTTTAGCGGAATCCAAATGGTTACGTAGTGCCAGCGTGGCATCCAGATCGCTTCGGCAGATCAACGCGCTGAGGATGGTCATGTGCTCGTCAATCGCAATGATGTTGCGCTGTTTGAGATCGCTTTCATCCCACTGGTAGTGGAAATGGAATATCACGGAGATAATTTCAAGAGACTGATCAAAAAAGACATTTTCAGCAGCAGAGAGTAAAAGCGCATGAAAGCTGCGGTCAAGCTGCGAGAACATGCGAAAGCTGTTACCAATGCTGTCACGTAACATACGGTGGCGTTCCAGCAAGGTTTTGGCCTGTAGCCAACGGGGATCGTCGTCCGGCAAATTGAGGAAATGTTGCAGAGCATGCGTCTCCAGCATTTCCCGCAATTCAAAGAGCTGTTCCGCATAGGCCTGATCGAACTCTTTCATGCTCCACTGCCCGCGCTTTTCGTTCTGAATCAGGTTGTAGCGCCCAAATTTTAACAGATACTCGCGTACTACCACCGGGCTGACACCCGCGTCGCGCGCGAGCTGTAACTCTGAGAAGACCTCACCGACACGGAGCTGACGCTGGTTGATCATGGTGAAAAATGCCTGTTCGAAAATGCGGTTTTGCTCATCCATCGGCGCGGTAATGCAGGTGAACCCATCGTCGTGGTCGGGTTTTCGGGCAATCACATAATCGCTGCCAACCTGTGTAAGCACACCGCAGTCACGCAGGTGAACCAGAATATGACGCACCGTCGTGCGGCTGATGTTATACATCTCCGCCAGCGCATTTTGCGACGGTAGAGGCGACGGAATATGACCACGAGCCATATCGTCGATAATCTGATTAATAACATTGTGACGTAAATTTTGTGAACGGCTCATGAGAGATCTCCTTTTTTGCACACATTAAAAACCGATTTAAAACATTTTTATGAGTCCGCATTCACAATTTACAGCTCCTGTCTCTCATCAATATTTTTTTTCATCAATATCTGGAAAAACAAAAAACAGGAGAGAAAAATCATGTCAACAATGAATACATTGATTTGCCAGGAACCGAAAAAACTTGTCTGGAAAAAACGTGAAATACCTATTCCGGGTGAGAGTGAAACATTAATTAAAATTAAGTCTGTGGGTATTTGTGGAACAGATATTCATGCCTGGGGAGGGAATCAACCCTTTTTTAGCTACCCACGCGTATTAGGTCACGAAATATGTGGTGAGGTTGTCGATACAGGCAAAAATGTACATCAATTTAAAAAAGGCCAGCAGGTTGCCGTTATTCCCTACGTAGCCTGTCAGCAATGCCCTGCCTGCAAGAGCGGCCGTACCAACTGCTGCGAGAAAATTTCAGTCATTGGCGTACATCAGGATGGCGGATTCAGCGAATATCTGGCGGTACCCGCCACAAACGTACTGCTTGCAGAAGGGATCGATCCACAAGCGGCGGCCTTAATCGAGCCATATGCCATTAGCGCGCATGCTGTTCGCCGGGCGAAAGTGCAACGTGGCGAACAGGTGCTGGTCGTCGGTGCCGGCCCCATTGGCCTCGGCGCAGCGGCCATCGCCAAAGCAGACGGCGCTCAGGTGGTGGTTGCGGATACCAGCGCTGCCCGCCGCGAACACGTCATTGCCAACCTGAATCTGCCGGTCGTCGATCCCTCTGCCGAGGACTTTGAGACCCAGCTACGCGCCGAATTTGGTGGTTCATTGGCTGAAAAAGTGATTGATGCCACGGGAAACCAGCATGCGATGAACAACACCATTAACCTGATCCGCCACGGTGGCAGCATCGTGTTTGTCGGTCTGTTTAAAGGTGATTTGCAGTTCTCCGACCCCGAATTCCATAAGAAAGAAACCACGATGATGGGCAGCCGTAACGCCACACCGGAAGATTTCGCCAAAGTGGGACGTCTAATGTCTGAAGGCAAACTCACCGCAGAAATGATGCTGACGCACCGTTATCCGTTTGCCACATTGGCTGACATCTATGAAAAGGATGTCATTAACAACCGTGAGCTGATCAAAGGCGTCATCACATTTTGATGAGGGAATAATCATGAAGACATTGAATCGGAAAGATTTTCCCGGCGCATGCTATCCAACAAAAGTGATTCAGTTTGGTGAAGGTAACTTCTTGCGCGCCTTTGTGGACTGGCAGTTGGATGTGCTGAATGAGAAGACCGATCTTCAGGCGGGCGTAACGATTGTGCGCCCCATTAATACCGATTTTCCACCGTCGCTCAATACGCAAGATGGGCTTTACACCACGGTCATTAGGGGGCTTAACGAACAGGGCGAGGCCGTCAGCGATGCGCGTCTGATCCGCTCGGTAAATAACGAGATTAACCCGTATCAGCATTTTGCCGATTACCTGGCACTGGCCCATAATGCCGCTATTCGCTTTGTTTTTTCAAACACCACGGAAGCGGGCATCAGCTATCACGCTGGAGACAGCCTCAACGATACGCCGCCAGTCAGTTTTCCTGCCAAGCTGACACGCCTGTTGCTGGAACGCTTTACGCATTTTAACGGTGAGAGCGATAAAGGCTGGGTCATCATCCCCTGCGAACTGATCGACTATAACGGTGAGGCGCTTAAAGCTCTGGTTCTGCGCTATGCTCAGGAATGGCAGCTCTCACCCGCGTTTATCGACTGGATTGAGACGGCAAATACCTTCTGTTCCACGCTCGTGGACAGAATCGTAACGGGATACCCGCGTGAAGAATCGTCAGCGCTGGAAGAGAAACTGGGCTACCACGATGCCTTTCTGGATACCGCCGAACATTTTTACCTCTTTGTCATTCAAGGCCCCAACTGGCTAGCGGATGAACTGAAACTTGCAGAATGCCCGCTTAATATCCGCATTGTTGACGACATCAGACCCTATAAAGAACGTAAAGTGGCGATTCTGAATGGTGCACACACCGCTCTGGTTCCAGTTGCCTGGCTCTGCGGGCTAGATACGGTAGGTGAAGCCATGCAGGATGCCGATGTGCGCCGCTTTGTAGAAAATACGCTACATCAAGAAATCATCCCGGTGCTGGATTTACCGGCGAATGAGTTGCGTGAATTTGCCGATGCCGTCACCGGACGTTTTCAGAATCCCTATATTCGCCATCAGTTGCTCTCCATCGCACTCAATGGCATGACTAAATTCCGCACACGTATTCTGCCGCAGTTGCTGGCAGGCCACCGCGACGGGCGCTTTCCGGCACGGTTGACGTTTGCGCTGGCCGCGCTGATTGCCTTCTACCGCGGAGAACGAGCGGGCGAGACTTATCCTTTACAGGATGATGAGCTGTGGCTCACCCGTTACCGCCAGCGGTGGCCACGCGTGGGGACCGATCTAACCGTGCATGAATTGGTCAACGAGGTGCTTGCCGATACCGCGCACTGGGGGGAAGACCTCACCCAGCGGTCAGGTTTAGTGGATCAGGTGACAGCCGATCTGAACGATATTTTGGCGCAAGGGATGCGCCAGGCGCTGAAAGCGCGGGAATAACGATGATCGACAGCGCCCGCCGGGCGCTGTTTTCTCTGGCAAGATAATACGTTCTGCTACGATTGCCGCGCAGGCCGCCATGCATGCAGCCGCGCACCAAACACATTGACCAGCAGACCAACCATAATCAGCACGGCACCCACGATTTGTAATAGCGAGAGGGATTCACCAAGGAATATGGCGGCGCTAACCAACCCAACTACCGGCACCAGCAGCGACAAGGGAGCCACGCGCCAGGTTTCATAGCGCGCCAGCAGGCTGCCCCAAATCCCATAGCCAATGATCGTTGCCGCAAACGCCAGATACATCAGAGATAAAATCGTCGGCAGTTGGATGGTCGTTAAACTGTGAACAATCACCTCCTTGCCCTCAAACAGCCAGGAACTGATGAAAAACGGCACGACAGGCACTAATGCCCCCCACACCACCAGCGACATGATGCGTACATCGTTATTTTTGCTCATGATAATTTTATTGGTGATGTTACCCACCGCCCATGACAGCGCCGCCGCCAGTGTCAGCAGCAGCGTGGTAGTGGTCATTCCGGATGACATTTGCAGCGTTGTGCGGCCTTCTGCCAGCACCACCATCCCTATTGCGGCAACCAGAATGCCGACAACATGATTCCAGCGCAGCTTTTCCGACAGCAAGACTGCGCCGACCAACAGCGTAAAAAAGGCCTGAGCCTGTAACACCAGCGACGCAATTCCCGCAGGCATACCCAGTTTGATAGCGAGAAACAAGAAGCCAAACTGACCAAAGCTAATCGTCATGCCATAGGCAAGCAGCCATTTCAGGGGAATACGCGGGAAAGGCACAAATAAAATAGCCGGGAGCGCCACCAGCGAAAAACGTAGCCCTGCCAGTAAAAAAGGCGGCATATCGTTCAGCCCCACTTTAATCACGACAAAATTCACCCCCCATAACACCACAACACACAGCGCGAGCAGCGCATCTTTCAACGACATTCTCATCCCCTGATCAAATACGTAACAAATACCTGACTCAAAGTACGCGTAAAATGAAAAAACGGATAAGAAAAGATAATTATGGCGTTATGTGATGATGACGAAGCGTAACCATGACGTGGGATAGCCGACCACCCGAATTCGTGGTCGGCAAGATAGCGTTTATTCGATGGCGATCGGTTTTTCCGTCAGCGTGGTTTTATTGTCGCCCTGAATGGCTTTCACTTTCTGCTCCGTTTTCTGTACCGCATCCGCGCTACTCAACAGGCTGTACGTCAGCTCAAACGTCGTGCTCTGTCCGGGCTGTAGTTTTTTGACCCGCCCTTGTTCACGTTCAATCGTAACCGGATAGGCGTAGTTGGTGCCGGGCTCGATCCCCGTGACGTAGCCCTGTTTTTCCGTATCCGTATTTTTCCACAGCGTCAGCAGCGGCAGTTGGTGGGTATCAAAAGCAATCGACACCCCTTTATCTCCCGCCTTGTTTACCAACGCCGCCAGCGTTTTACCTTGTGCATCCGTATACGGCGTAATGTTGAACACCATCTCATCAAAGTCTTTTGTCGGCCCCTTGTAGGTTTGCCAGGTTGCCAGACCCGCTTTGGCGTGGTCATTAAACGGAGAAATCTCTTTTACTGGCGCGAGGAAACGCGCGCCTTCTTCAAGAATCGGCGTACCGAAATTGCTGTGGTAGATAATCTGATAGTCGCGCGGGTAGTCGGCTTTATTGGTCAGTACATCGTGCACGGTAAACGACTCGCTGCCGGGGACATAACGCAGCTCGGTCCAGGTTTCCAGATTCGACTTCTTAAAACTGTTTTCCTTCAGCAAACCCCGTACCGTAATGGTATACGGCGCGCTATCGCTGACTTCCACCACCACTTTTGAGGCCGGTGTATTACCCGCACGACCGTGCAGGGTGTAGATCATGCCATCGCTGACAACCGGGTGCCCCGTCCACTCGAAACCACAGCGCACCATCATCTCATTGAAACCTTCCAGCCAGCCCAGTCCATTACGGCTTTCCAGATTAATGGTATTCGGGTTGACGACCTCATCAACCGGCGAATCCCATCCCAAACGAATGTTTTTACCTGCCGCATGCAGTAAGTTCATCCCTCGCGTCGGGCTGAGAGCAATTTTCAGTCCATCCTGGCTGGTAATCGTAATCACTTTACTGCCTTCCTGACGTCCACCGTGCAGGACTTTTTGTTCAATGCTGAAATGCTGATTCTTAATCTTCAGAGCATCACTGCTAATTTGCCAATTTCCCTTTTCCACACTGCTTTCAGCATCTGTCAGCACAAACGTCTGCGCCGATAATTGCCATGATGTCAGCGCCAGTGTAATGCCTATAGCCAGTAATTTTTTCATGTTACCCATCCCTCTTTGCTGAATTGTTTTAGCTAATGCGAGCTAAAGACTACAAATCAGCGGATGGTCAGAATGTGATAGCTATCACCAGATAGAGAAATTCAGCATTATCGCGTCATTTATCTGATTAACATCACTTATCATCTGGAAATAGATACTGTTATTGCAGAATAATCGAGAGGTTGATCGGTAAATGCTGACATCGTTTCAGCCAAATAAAGCATGCCGACTAAAAGCATTTTTCCGATAACGATAACATTGGCAGTTCATGCTGATATAATTAACAATTACAGGATAAAAAATTATCGGATTGTTTTTTGACCACATTGCACCCTATTAGCGCAAGCGCTATGGTTGCCGCTAACCTGTGTACGATCACTGATAAATAAACTATGAACTTTTCTCTTTTCGGCAAGAAATTCACGCGTCACGCTGGCATCACCCAATTAATGGACGATCTGAACGAAGGGCTGCGTACGCCAGGCGCCATCATGCTGGGGGGCGGCAATCCGGCGCACATTCCAGAGATGGATAGTTACTTCCAGCAGCTGTGTCAGGACATGCTGGAACAAGGGAAATTAACGGAAGCGCTGTGTAACTACGACGGCCCGCAAGGTAAGGATACGCTGCTTAATGCGTTAGCCGAACTCCTGAGTAGTGAATTAGGCTGGCAGATTGGACCACAGAACATTGCGCTGACAAATGGCAGCCAGAGTGCATTTTTCTACTTATTTAACCTGTTTGCTGGTCGCCACAGCGATGGTAGTCTGAAAAAAGTGCTGTTTCCGCTGGCACCGGAATATATCGGCTATTCGGATTCCGGGCTGGACGAAGACATGTTCGTTTCTGTTCGTCCACAGATCGAACTGTTGCCTGAAGGACAATTTAAATATCACGTCGATTTCGATCATCTGTCGATTACCGATGATATCGGGCTAGTTTGCGTATCCCGCCCAACCAACCCAACCGGTAACGTGCTGACCGACGACGAGCTGATGCGTCTGGATATTCTGGCGCAGCAGCACAAGGTTCCTCTGCTGATTGATAACGCCTATGGCGTGCCTTTCCCCGGTATCATCTTCAGTGATGCCACGCCGCTGTGGAATCCAAATATCATCCTGTGCATGAGCCTGTCCAAACTGGGTCTGCCCGGTTCGCGCTGCGGTATCGTGATTGCAGATGAAAAGGTAATTTCAGCAATCGGCAACATGAACGGCATCATTAGTCTGTCACCAGGCGCGGTCGGGCCGGCGCTGGCGCATGAGATGATTCAGCGTGGCGATCTGCTGCGCTTATCTAATGACGTCATACGCCCGTTCTACCAGCAGCGCGTGACAGAGACTATCGCCATTATCCGTCGCTACCTGTCACCCGAGCAGTGCCTGATTCATAAACCAGAAGGGGCGATCTTCCTGTGGCTGTGGTTTAAGGACCTGCCCATCACGACAGAAATCCTATACCAGCGCCTGAAAAAACGCGGCGTCCTCATGGTGCCGGGTCACTATTTCTTCCCCGGTCTGGAGCAGGAATGGCAACACGCTCATCAGTGCATGCGCATGAACTATGTGCCGGAGCCGGAAAAAATTGAACGCGGCATTGCGATTCTGGCGGAAGAAGTCGAAAAGGCGATGCAGGAAGGTTAATGCGTCGTAAAAATAGACTCGTCGTTACACAAAATACGGTTGGGGTAAGGAACACTTGCCCCATCGTTCTATCACCTACTTCCAACCACCGGGTATGACGCAGCCAGCGCTAAACATTCTCTCTCTTATTTCTCCCGATTTTCGCCACCCCATTCTTATTACCCATACCATCAGTCGATTCATAATTAATCATCATCATTATTTTTTGTCTTTTTAATCGGTAATAACTTTCATTTCGCCTCGATCAATAGCTAATTAATGCCAAAAAGACGGCCCCCTCACGATGCTAATTCAAACTTTCAGAACAACTGCGCATTCTGCGCAACTTCTTGCTCACTTTTTGGTGCAAATCACTTTTTGCGCAATGGATGCCGTTTTTTCACGAAGTCTGCGCAACTTCTTGCTCAAATTTGACTTAGGAAAAATTTGAATTAAGAGAATTAATAGCAAAAACAATAAGATAAAAACTGGCATACGGATTGCTATACGGAACGTGAAGTTACTAACCCCGTTTAACAACAAGGAGCATTACTATGCCAACTCCATGCTATATCAGCATCGAAGGGAAAACCCAAGGCAACATCACCGCAGGGGCGTTCACCTCTGATTCTGTCGGTAACATCTACGTGCAGGGCCACGAAGACGAAATGCTGGTACAGGAATTTAAACACATCGTCACCGTACCAACCGACCCGCAGTCCGGTCAGCCGTCCGGCCAGCGTGTACACAAACCGTTCAAGTTCACCGTGGCACTGAACAAGGCTGTACCGTTGATGTACAACTCACTGGCTTCCGGTGAAATGCTGCCAACCGTCACGCTGAAGTGGTATCGCACCTCCGTTGAAGGTAAGCAGGAGCACTTCTTCTCCACCATCCTGACCGACGCCACCATCGTGGACATCGACTGCAAAATGCCACACTGCCAGGACCCGGCGAAACTGGACTACACCCAGCTTATTGAGGTCTCTCTGGCCTACCGCAAAATTGACTGGGAACACACCGTTGCCGGAACCTCCGGCTCTGATGACTGGCGTGCGCCGGTCGAAGCGTAATCCTGCTGTATTTAACCCGGCCACCGTGCCGGGTTTTCTGCGTGTACTGCCCTGAGGTCTGACTCTCCAGACCTGAGTGCAGACAACACGGTTTTCATCACGGGACGCGAGGGAATCAACGTGGCAAACAGTACAGGATTACAGTTCACGGTAAAGGTCGGTGCATTGCCCGCCTCGACCTTTGCCGTGGTGGATTTTCAGCTCAGCGAGGCACTGAACCAGCCGTTTGCCCTGTCGCTGAATCTGGCCAGCCCGCTACCGGGTATCGACTTTGGTACGGTGCTCGACCAGCCCTGCGAACTGCTGGTGTGGTATGAAGGCGAACTGAAGCGACGGGTCAGCGGCATTGTCAGTGCCTTTGCCCAGGGCGACACCGGTTTTCGTCGCACCCGCTATCAGGCGGAAGTTCGTCCAGCGCTGTGGCGGCTGGGGCTGCGTACCAATACCCGCATCTTTCAGGCGCAAAAGCCGGAGGCCATTATCGGTACGTTGCTGGAAGAGTCCGGCATTACCGATTATGCCTTTTCCCTGCGTCACGACCACGCCCCGCGCGAATATTGCGTGCAGTATCGTGAAAGCGATTTAGCCTTTATCACCCGACTGGCCGCAGAGGAAGGGCTGTACTTCTTCCATGAGTTTGAAGAAGGTAAACACCGCGTCGTCTTTGCCGATGATGCGGGGGCGCTCAGCAAAGGCCCAGAACTGTTCTTCAACCTTGCCACACAAGGGCTGAGTGAAGGCGACTATGTCCGTCGCTTCCGCTACGCCGAAGCCGTCAGCACCGCCGAAGTCGCGCTCAAGGATTACAGCTTCAAAACCCCCGCCTACGGCCTGCTGCACAGTAAGATGAGCGGCGAATTGGCGCACCAGCGCGAAAGCTATCAGCACTATGATTACCCTGGGCGCTTCAAACAAGACCCGAGCGGCAAGGCCTTTACCGGCTACCGGCTGGATGCGTTAAGAGCGGGAGCGATGACCGGCTCCGGCGAATCGAATGCCGCGATGCTGATGCCAGGAAGCAGCTTTACCTTAACCGAACATCCTAATCCGACGCTGAATAGTGGCTGGCAACTGGTTGCCATTACCCACAGCGGGCAGCAGCCCCAGGCGCTGGAAGAAGAAAGTGGCGGTGAACCGACCACCTACAGCAACAGCTTCGAGGTGATTAGCGCCAAAAGCACCTGGCGTGCCGACCTGCCGTACAAACCGATGGTCGATGGTCCGCAGATTGCCACTGTGGTCGGCCCCGCAGGCGAGGAAATCTACTGTGACGAATATGGCCGTATCAAACTGCAATTTCCGTGGGACCGATACGGTGCCAGCGATGACCAGAGCTCCTGCTGGGTACGCGTCAGCCAGGGCTGGGCAGGCGGTCAATACGGTTTGATTGCCATCCCGCGTATCGGCCATGAAGTCATCGTCAGCTTCCTCGAAGGCGACCCCGACCAGCCTATCGTAACGGGTAGAACCTTTCATGCCACCAATCCGTCGCCGTACCCGCTGCCGGCGAACAAGACGCGCACCTCGCTGCGCACCTCTACGCACAAGGGCGCGGGATTCAACGAGCTGCGCTTTGAAGATCAGGCCGGGCAGGAAGAAGTGTTTATCCATGCCCAGAAAGACATGAATACCGTGGTGCTGAACAACCGTACCACCACTGTCACGGCTGACCATGAGGAAAGCGTGGGCGGTAATCAAACGGTGTCGGTGGTAAAAGACCAGTTCACCAGAGTTCAGGGGCAGCAAGCCTTCGTCATCTCCAGCCATCGTGGCACCGTCATCGGTGACGCGGAAGCACAAGGTGAGGCGCACGACAGCCTACAGGTGAAAAACAACATTGCCGTGACGTCTGTCAATGGCAGCATCACGCTGACAGCAGGGGCAAGTTCGCTAACTCTTTTCAACAACGGCGATATCGAACTCAAAGGTGTGAACGTCAATGTCATTGGCAGTTCACGTATTGATTTGAATAAATAATCTGCATATCCATCCGCCCCTCTCTTCAGTAACGGGGCGTTAGATGGGATGAACTGAGGCTTGTATTGTGACGACCAACTCTTCTGCCTGCTGCATTTTCACCGAAGGCAGCATCACGCTGCCTGACGGCTATCGTGACCGTACTGTGAACGCACTGATATCTGAAAAAGAGGGCGACCCCACCTTCACGGTAGCGCGTGACTCGCTGGAAGCAGGTGAATCACGCAGTGATTATATCGAAAGACAGCTGACGCTGATGTCTCAACATCTTAAAGGGTGGAAAACGCTGGCACGCGATGCCATCTGGCTGGGCTCTCACCTCCTTGAAGGTGAAACCATCAGCGCCAGCTATCTGCGCGAGGGTCGGCGTATGTGGCAACAGCAAGCCGTGTTCGCATTAGATAACGCGCAGATTCTGGTTTTCACCCTATCGAAAACCGCACCACTCTCTGCTACCGATGAATCTCAGCTCAACGCCCTGCTGGGGAGCTTTACGTTTAACTCGTAACGATAAGGAATATTGTTATGTCTGAAGCTGCGCGTGTTGGTGATGGGATTGGGCACTCTAGTGCATTGGCAGGCATGATTGCCGGTACAGTTGTCGGCGGGTTAATCGCGTTCGTTGGCGGTATTGCTGCGACAGCCTTATTTGTGGCTGGTCTTGGGAGTTGCCTTTTCGGTGGCATACTTTTGATGGGGCTCAGCGTTGCGGTGGGAATGGCGACAGCGGTGCTGGCAGAAAAAGCCCGCAATGGCGTTGCCGGACTTATCGGTAGCAGCATGTCAAAAGCCGGCGCCATTAATACAGGTTCACACAATGTGTTCATCAACGGTATGAGAGCCGTCCGCGCCATCCTGAGTATCGCAAAATGTGATAAAGACGGCCCCTCCATGCAGGTGGCAGAAGGGTCCGCGACAGTATACATCAACAACCAGCCAGCTTCCCGACTGGGCGATAAAATTAACTGTGGTGCCACCATCACGGAAGGGTCATCCAATGTCTTCATCGGCGGCGAAACCAAACCCATGCTGCCTGTTAAACCGGAAGTTCCCGCCTGGCTCTATCAAGCCTCGGATTTGGCGTTGCTGTTAGCCGGGTTGCTTGGTGGGGTCGGCGGTATGCCAGGCAAGCTCGGCAAGTTGGGGCAGCTTTTACAAAAACTTCCCGGCCTCAATAAACTCCAACGTATTGCCTGCCGTTTTAGCTTTGCCATGATTGGCGCTTCGGTAGCGGGAATTATCGCCCGCCCCATCGATATTGTGAGTGGTCAGAAGTTTCTGGCCGATGAAGATGAATTGGATTTTGTCCTGCCCTCCCGTCTGCCTGTGTACTGGCAACGTTACTGGCGCAGTGGTAATCCCGGCGACAGCGTGCTGGGAACAGGCTGGAGCCTGTTCTGGGAAACGACGCTGACACGCTATCAAGACAGTCTGGTCTGGCGTGCGCCATCGGGCGACCAAATTTCCTTCCCTTTTGTACCTGTCGGTCATCGTACCTATTGCCCGACGGAGAAATGCTGGCTGGAGCACCATCAGAATGAAAGCTGGTCGGTTTATGGGCTAGACGGCGAAATCTGGCATTACACTCCGCTGTCTTCGCAGGGAAAAGCGGTGCTTGCACGCATTGCAGAGCCCTGTGGCAATGACATGCTTTTTTTCTGGAACGACGACGACACGCTTAACACACTGAAGGACAGTGCCGGGCGACACCTCACCTGCCGGTATCAGAATGGCCGACTGGACAGCGTCTGGCTGGATGAATCGACCTGTCTCGTGCACTATACCTACAATAAGCAAAGGCAACTTGTCACCGTCACCGGGCGGGGCGGTAGCGTGCGCCGTCGTTTTACCTGGCAAGATGACGGGCTGATGGCAAGCCATGAAGATGCCAACGGCCTGCTCAACGAATACCAGTGGCAGGAGATTGCGGATTTACCCCGCGTAGTGGCCTACCGAAATAGCGCGGGTGAACAACTCACGCTGGAGTATGACTTCGCAGGACTGCGCAGAACCGCCCGCCGGGAAGACGGCCTCGTTGCACTGTGGGAGCTTGACGGTAATGACCACGTCGTTCGCTTTACCGATTACGACGGTCGTGAAACTGAGCTGCGCTATGCCGATGATGAACTGTGTGAAGTCATTCTACCCGGTGGAGCAAGCCGCAAGACCACCTGGGACGGCTATGGCCGTTTACTCAGTGAAGTTGACCCGCTGGGTCGGGAGACGCAATACCAGTGGTATCGGCTGACGGGTAACGTTGCGCTGGTGACGTATGCCGACGGCAGCCAGGAGCAGAGGCAGTATGACGACCTTGACCGGCTGATTGAAGAGGTTGACGCGCTGGGAAACCCAACACGTTATCACTACCCTCATGCGCAGGAGAATTTGCCAGACAGCGTGACCGATGCGCTGGGCGGCAGCGTGGCACTGGAGTGGGATGAGCAAGGGCTCCTGACGGCGCGGACCGACTGTTCGGGGCAATGCAGCACGTTTGCCTATGATCGCTTCGGACAACTGCTGACTACCATCGATGCGGAAGGTCACGCGACCCGACGGGAGTGGGATGCCTGCGGGAAACTGACGGCGATTATCTACCCGGATGATCGTCGGGAAACACTACTCTGGAATGCCCGCGGCCAGTTACAGACATGGCGCGATGCCCAGCGCAGTGAGATACGCTGGCAGTATAACGACCTGGGCCAGCCCATCTGTGTAACTGACCGGTTACGCCGGACAACCCGCTGGCACTACGACGCACGTGGGCAAGTATTACGGCTGGAGAACGGCAACGGCTCAGCCTACCAGTTTGGTTATGATGCCGTCGGTCGCTTGGTTCACGAGCGGCGTGTGGACGGTGTTGAACTGACCTTCCATTACGACGCCGCCGGTCACCTATGCCAGCGGCTACAGTGCGGGAATGCAGCGAATGAGGACGCCATCCCGCACGTTTATCAGCATGATGATGCCGGACAACTGGTGCGTCGGGCACATGCCCACGCCGTGTTTCACTACCAGCACAATGACAGAGGGCAACTGGTTTCGCTAAAACGCGAGCCTACCGAAGAAGGCCTGGCGCAGGGGCTCACCGCCGATGAGGTCAGGTTGACCTATGATGCCGCAGGCTATTTGTCAGGTGAGTGCGGCAGCGAGGGGAGCATCACCTATACGCGGGATGCGTTGGGGAATGTTAGCACGCTGTCGCTGCCGGAGGGTGACACGCTACGCTGGCTGCACTACGGCTCCGGCCACGTCAGCGCGGTAAAATTCAATCATCAGGTCATCAGCGAGTTCACCCGTGACCGCCTGCACCGGGAAATCACCCGCACTCAGGGACGGCGTGAACAGCGACGAGAATATGATCGTTTAGGCCGCCTGACTTCACAGCGCAGCGGGCTGTGGGAGGTCGCCGCACCGGAGCAGCAGATATTATCGCGGGCGCTGAGCTACACCGCCGCCGGGGAACTGGCTTCGGTTAAGGACACCCTGCGGGGGGACGTTCAGTACGATTACGATGCGGAAGGCCGCCTGCTGAAACGTATTGACGTTCACTGGCAGGTGCATCACCGTGCATACGGCTATGATGCCGCGGACAATATACAGGATAGCAACCCTTCCGCTTCCGCCTTTCCGTTATTCGATAATCGCCTGCTGAACTGGCGCAATCTGTGGAATCAGTATGACGGTCAGGGCAATCTGATACGGCGACGTGATGGCGGAACAGAGCAGTTTTATCGGTACGACGCCGATAACCGCCTGCTCGAAGCGCGGGGCCGGGGGCCGCTGGGGGAATTTGTCGCCCGCTATGGCTATGACGCACTGGGCAGACGCACCCGTAAAACGGTTATCTGGGGCGAAAACGGAAAGCAGGACGACACGCATTTCCTGTGGGAAGGCTTTCGGCTGTTGCAGGCCAGACACGCTGACCGGACAGAAAGTTATGTTTATGACCCAAACGTCTGGTGGTCGCCGTTAGCGCGTATCACCCGGCAAGCGGGAGCACACGACGGCGATATCCGCTGGTTCAACACCGACCTGAACGGCGCTCCGCTGGAGATGACCGATGCAGACGGCGCCGTCCGCTGGAGCGGCGACTACAGCACCTTTGGGGCGGTAAACGGACAAACGCAGGACAGTGCAGCACTCCGCCACGGCAAACCGGTGGAGCCTCAGCCGTTACGCTACGCCGGCCAATACGCGGATGACGAAACCGGTTTGCATTACAACCTGTTCCGCTACTATGATCCCACCGTAGGCCGGTTTACGACGCAGGACCCGATAGGGCTGGCGGGCGGAATAAACCTTTATCAGTATGCGCCGAATCCGATTGGGTGGGTAGATCCGTGGGGGTTAGCTAAAATATTAACCGATGGTGTCGTTTATCGTATGGGAAGTGGCACTGATTCAAATTTAACCCCTCGACCAGGAAAAGACACAACAACAGGGTTATCTACAACTATTGAGCAGCCTTCTAATGGTAAATATCAAACTCTTGATGTGAGAACGTTAAACGATGGCGGATTAGATGTAGTTCAAGATGGTAAAAATCATGCTTCTGTTAGGCCAAGCAATGATCCAGATATGTCCAAACTGAAGGAGTGGGGTGATACCAGAGGAACCGAAAAAACATCTAATTATACAAAGACTGTAAAAAAATCATGTGGATAATAAAATGGATAGCCTAATTTTCGGTAAAATTAACTCATTAAGAGATCGATATAGCTTTAATGCTATTCAATCCTCATCAATTGAAGTAAAAATCGTTGGTTCACATTCTGTCTTCTATTTTAGTATTTTAATTAAGAAAGAGTACGTTTTAGATGAAGATTGTGATGAGGTTGTTATTGAGATACATTCCAAAAATAGTGCCTCTTATGACATTGATGTTTCTGATTCTCAAGGGAATATATATTACGAAAATCGAGATGTTAATGATTGTCTTGAAATTAATAATTCCATTGAAGAATCATATCTCATAACAATGGAAGTACTGAAAAATATATCAAATATTAGTTAAGTCTTTATAGGAAAATACCCTTAGAAATAACCCGGAAGTGATCCCTCGATCCTTCCGGCTATTTTTTACCTGCTGTTTAGCTTAACGATCAGAGATTAATCTCCGTCTCAATCGCTATCCTTCCCCGTTCAACCGTCACGGTAATCGGCATCCCGGTCATAAAACCCGACTCTTCCAGCCAGCGGCCTTTAAGGTTAATCGCTGACGGCGGGTTCGGCTTGCCGTTATGCGGGGCGTATCCCACCGTGTGGTAGGATCACAACTCACGCAGGAGTACGACTTTGCAGGACTGCGCAGAACCGCACGCCGGGAAGATGGCCTCGTTGCACTGTGGGAGCTTGACGGTAATGACCATGTCGTTCGCTTTACCGATTACGACGGTCGTGTCACCTATGCCAGCGGCTACAGTGCGGGAATGCAGCGAATGAGGACGCCATCCCGCACGTTTATCAGCATGATGATGCCGGACAACTGGTGCGTCGGGCACATGCCCACGCCGTGTTTCACTACCAGCACA
>NZ_RJTN01000035.1 GCF_005497185.1 Pectobacterium polonicum
TTCGGGCTTGCCAGTGTTTGAATGCATGATTTTTCGGATTTGACCCCTCTCGTTTTGGATAGGCCTTCCAGCAGGATTCAAATTCATCGGAGTGGGAGCTGGTTAATTTCTTACTCGCGTCATCGCCAGATGACACAAGTGTTTTTTTGTTTATATTCAGTTCTTGTTTTAATTCATTACTTATTAGTGGGGGATTTGCCGTCTCCGGCTTAACCGTCGCCGGATTATCCGTCTCCGGTGAAATTCGAGGTACTTCGCTGACCACGTAAGACACGCCATCAAACGATCCAGTGGTGTTACGTTTAGTATCAGCGTGCATGTACCCGGATGCTTTTAACTCGTTGATTAATCCCCTGACGGCGTCCCGCCCAGCTGGTTTGCCAGATCCCTTTGTCTGGTTAATCAAATCAGCAACGGAAACCTCCCAGTTATCTGGCTTGCCAAGCAGGTAAATCAATAAGCCGCGTGCGCCCCATGACAAAGCGAGGTCTTCACTGATCGATTTATCCAGCGTGTAAAATTGAGACTCAGGCCGAGGGCCTCTTCTGATAGCCATGATTAAATCCCCAGCGCATCCGCTATCTGCCGTACTGCGTCCTGATATTCTTCAGGTGACAGGTTCAGCATTTTTAATGCCGCCTTACTTTTCTCGTATTGCTCCCTCACTGAAAGCGCAGCAACGCGACGGCCATCAAAAACTGGCTCAATGTCATCAATGCTGACGGGCTGGCCATTCAGCCGGAATCCGTTCCGGTATGTAATTCTGTCGATTCGTGTAAGCATTGGTCTTGCCTCGCTATGCAACTAACTGCTGAGTAACTGGCAACAGCGCGTACATCGCCTCTGTCGCTTTATTTATTCGTTGTGACATGTCACAGCATCCGAGCAGCACAGCATTCATCGCTGTGGAAAATTCACGGATGGCCACTGCCGTCAGGTAGTTAACAGATCGGTCATTCTGCAAACGTGCCCGTCGTTCCCCCGGTAGAGCTGCAAGCATCACCGGAGCCAGCAACTGGACTTTTCTCTGTGCTGCGCGTGAGTCACTACGCAACCAGCGGAAAATCTGCTGCCTGTTGTTATTTATCGATTTCCAGTCAGCAACGCCGCGCTGCTCGATTTCATGCAGCCGGATATGTGGGTCGCCACCAGCCAGAAAAAATCGTTTGGTTATCTCGATCGCTACAGTTTCCTGTCCTGCATCAACCGCCCATGATTCGATCTCTTTCGTCAGCTCCTGAATGTTCATTGCGTCTCCTGTCGCAAATTGATTTTTGATAATCAGATTTTTAAGCCCACTATCGTTACGCTGTTTTTCCGCGGGGAATGGTGAAAACCAAATTCTCTTTCGTTACTGGCTGATATGCCCCAAAGTTCCTAGTTGCCACTTCAATGATCTCCGCCTTTCTTGCGGATGGCCTGCGGAACCCATAGGCGATCTGATTGAGGTAGCCAACCGTCGTCCCCGCCATAGAAGCAAGGCGCTTCCACTCATCGGCTGACGCCTGCTTACGCCAGCGGAATAAATCATTGCTCATGTGTTTCTCTCCGATTGGTTAATGCGACAAGTTGAATTTAGCTTAATGCTAAATTAAAGACAATAGAAATTTAGCAAATTGCGTATTTATCAATATGCTAAAAGATGTGAGAATCAAGGTATGGAAAGTAAAGACATCAGAAAACAAAACCTTGAAGCACTGCTTGCGGACTACGTGCAGTCGGGGAAACTAACAAAAGCAGCCTTTGCTGAACGCTGCGGCATTACTCCGTCAGTGCTTAGCCAAATAATCGGAGTGTCGCCAAACAGAAACATTGGCGACAGAATGGCGAGGAAGATAGAAGAGTCGTTAGGTGTATCAAAGGGGTGGATGGATAGTATCCATGATGATATATCACCCGCCTTGTTGCCACAGCCCGCATCAGCGCAACGAGTGAGCCAAATACTTGATGAGAATGGTTGGAGTCAGTCAGAGCTTGCGCGCCGACTAGGGATCTCCCCGCAATCCGTGCAATATTGGGTCAGTGGGAAAACATCTCCTCGTGGTAAAAGTCTTTCAGCTCTTTCCAGCTTAACTGGATATCCCGAACACTGGTTTTTAATGGATTTTACCGATCCGCTCAGCATTAAAGATGCAGAAAAACCAATGCGATTAGAAGAGAGCCAAGCATCATATGGCTCGATTGACGCATGGGATGAAAGCACACCCCTTTCACCTGATGAAGTTGAAGTGCCATTCTTGAGAGATATTGAATTTGCCTGTGGTGACGGGCGCATTCAAAGCGAAGACCACAACGGCTTTAAGCTCCGATTCTCCAAATCTACGTTACGTAAAGTTGGCGCAAATACGGACGGTTCGGGCGTTCTTTGCTTTCCCGCAAGAGGAAATAGCATGGAACCTAACATTCCTGATGGAACGACTGTGGCTGTTAATACCAATGATAAAAAAATCGTTGATGGGAAAATGTATGCGATCAGTCAAAACGGCTGGAACCGAATAAAACTGTTGTATCGCACAGGCCCTGATACTGTGAGCATTCGCAGCTACAACAGCGACGAGCATCCCGCAGAAGAAAAACCCATCAGTTCAATAGATATAATTGGTCGTGTTTTTTGGTGGTCATATGTCGATTACTAGTACCTAACTCCCTACCTCCTTCCTGCAAAAGACAAGATCCCGCACCTGCGGGATTTTTTGTGTCCGTAGATCTCAACAGTGAAATTTAGCAAAATGCTATTGCATTAAATTTAGCATTAAGCTAAAGTCACCCCATCAACAGCGAACAGGCAGGACGCCCACGAAGTAGCCGCTACCGGCGTATGAACAGGTAGATGATTCGCTAGATGGTAATTGAATGTGAGGTTTCAGTTATGAAGCAAGTAGTTTCTGATTGTGTGGTTGAGGGATTCGCTGACGTTATTGAATCCCTGCGTGCCAGCCTGACCAGAACGACAGGTGGGGTTAGCACTGATAATGCAAAGGCAGTTCTTCAGTTAGCGCTTGATGCCGTTAGCAACCATAACGGCAACAAAATAGATGATGCTATTTATGCTTATCTATCGAAAACAGAACTTGAGTAACGGTAACTGGCGATTTCTTTTCTGGGTCGGTTTCAACCAACCCCAAATCGCCAAAAGCCCCACCGTATTTTAGAAAGAGTTCTGATGTTTTTTGTGGTGGAAGTTCTCGAAGGATGGTTAAAAACAGCGCTTTATGTGAATCAAGTTCACTCCTGATTTTATCCAGTTCTGATTTGAGTTCTTCAATTTCAGACATTGCATGATCCCTTCTTGCAGTTGTGGTGACGGCAAGGATAGCACGAGCCGGGCGTGATGATGTATCCCGGCACAAATTACGTAGCCACAGCGGGAAAGTGTGGCAAGGCAAGACCAACCCACACCGCAGACCACGCTCAATGAGTGGCGATGTGGGAAATCAACCAGGCGCAGTTGCGCTGTTTGGGTAACACGTTCTGACAGCGGGAAAGACCGCGCTAACACCAGAGATACGGTCGTAAGTTCTGCTCTGATTGGAGTGGTAAGCGACGCCGGATAGCGTAACCGGCACACAACTCTACTGAATTCGGCCCCTTAGCTCAGTGGTTAGAGCAATCCCCTCATAAGGGATTGGTCACTGGTTCAAATCCAGTAGGGGTCACCAGTTCGGAACGGGTCGCCCATCCAGTATTACGGATGGTGTGTTCTGGAGAAGGTGAACGACAAGTAGCCCTCCCTGTCACGGCAGTGAACGCGGTTGACGACGTAATCCCGCGCATAGAACGCCCCGTGAGGCTTAAACCCCGTCCGTTCGCTCCACGTTACGGAGCACTGATTCAAGACTGGATGGATTACTACTTCAAGACGGTCTTTATAAATGTCCACCAAGTAGCGCCCCGAGGCGATAGGTCGGTGACGGCTGGGAAAGACCAGCACACAACAGGTAAGAGCATTTGTAAAGGTTGCGCGAGAGCTCGACTCAGTTACAGACCGGATGTAAGGAATGCTCTTTCCGCTGTGGTGAATGCGCAGGCTGATGCGCTGCAATCTTGTGAGTAGATGGAGAATGATGCCCGCATCGAGCGTGGGTAATCGGCCAGTAGGGGCAAGGTGAAGTAGGCATATCAGTAAGGCATATGCTCACACGGAAGATGCTTTTAGTCATGCCGTGCAAGACAGAACCGAGAAAATCAGTAAGACCTGCCGGAGATCAGCACCGGCCACCACACAAAATTTAGCGATCAGGTGATTAACGGGTTTCCCTGCCCGTTACTCGGTTCGACTCCGGGCGCTATTCGAAATCACGTTGCCATCGTGATAACTGCGAGAGGTGTGTAGTCATTAGGCGGGTGGGGTTTGACCTTTTCCTTACCCGCCAATTTTTTCGCAAACGTAAAAAAGCCCACCGTTAGGCAGGCTTCGTTACCCCGGTTAACCGACCAAAGTACCCCGGGAATAGCTGCGGTGCCGACCAAGGCAACCGCAAGGCAAGACCAATACCAACTAACGCTGATACTGATCAGCCGTGATTATACGAGGAACGCTATGAAAGCGCCAGATATCACAGAAGTCGAAGTAACGCTCTACATCCACAGGGTTAAGCACACAGAAAAACCATTCATCGCAATTAGTGACATGTCACAGTATGGACATACACTAATTGGCACCCACGCTGTTATCGTCCCAATCCCCCAAATATCAAATAGCGAACTGACTAACCGCCAGATCGCCAGCCTCAAAAACCAGCAGCAAAAAATCATAGCTGATGCGCAGATTCAAGCTGGTGAGATTGAGGATCAGATCCAGCGACTGCTTTGCATTGAGCATCATCCGTCTGTAGGCGTTTAAAGCGGAGGAACTATGAGTAAGCATTGTGAAATGTGCGGCACCAACATGCACGGCAGCAATCACTGCCCTAACTGCCAAGAAGAGGCATACATCTTCCATGAGCAATACATGAACCCGGACTATTTGGGTAATGGGGAAATGCTGGAACCACCCGCGCCAGACAGCGATTTCATGCGAAAAGTGAGAGATCAGCATGGGTGATGTAGGCGATCACTACAGGGATCTAAAACCCTTCTTAAAAGAACAGCGCCGCAAAGCCCGAGGTGGTGCACATGAACGTATCAAGGCGTTCTTCATCAGAAATGGCATTCAACTGGAAGAAGGAAATAACACACTGATTTTCCGCACGCCACACGGCACTGTTTGCTACTACCCGCCAAGCCAGAAGATGCAGCACAGGCAGTTATGGAAAGAATGCAGCCCGACCAGTTGCATGAACTATGTGAAAAAACTAAGAAATGAGAGGCAAGACCAATGACAATGGAAACATTTACAGCTGCTTTCCATCCAAAGAAATCAGCTCAAAAAAATGGCGCCATACCACTGGCAACAGCGGTTGAGGCAAAAAACAAAAAACTGGCAGAAATGGCAGCAGTAATGCTGCTAGAAGAAACATTCCCTGGCGCCAGTGATAACTTTTTTAAACCCACAATCACAGAGGATTGCGTAGGTTCCCCCCGCCCTGCGGTCGGAAAGTTTGACGAGACATTCCTACAGGAAAACGAGCTGGTAGAGGGCGTCTGGCGGCGCATCGAGGCACCAACTCAGGCTAACGATCTCGTCGATTTCTCCGCGCTATCATTACGTGAAAAAATCGCGGCGTTCGCGCTGTATGCTCAGGCTGAAATCACAGAGCACGAGTTTTCTATGGTGTGTGATTATCTCGATCTGCCTGATGGTGATGGGGGTGCTGACGCAGACACGGACAAGCTGATCCGCGTACTCAGTGACAGCAAATCGCTGGAAAACGTCACTGATGAATTGCTACTCAATGTAGTGAATTCAGTTAACGCTCAATTCCCATCTATCGCCGATGTACCAGAGCGAGAAATTCTGGCGTTCGTTGATTCGCTGACAAATAAACCCAACGAAGATACTCCAGCAAAAACACCATTGATTGCTGGTCTGGATCGTGAGCGTCAGTACACCCATACGTACGCTATGTTGGATAAAGAAGTTGCGGCAGCGCTTGTGCGTGATGCGGCCGACTGCTGGGAATTAACCGCTGATCATGTCCGTGAATCTAACTTCCTGATTAATCAAAATGGCGAAGAATTCCAGCGCTGGTCTATGGAATTACGCACAGCGGAAAACGCACTAAAAATCCCCCGACCTATTGTTTTTGCTCTGGTTAGCGCAGGCAAAAAACGCCCTGAGTTACTGACAGACGCAAACGCCCGCCGCCAGTTCGTGGTTGATTTTCTCGCGGAGCATATGCCATCAGAAATCAAAGTGGAAAACATGGGTGATGGCCGATTCTCTATTGATGGCCTGATGGGTGAAACAGCCTCAAATCAGGGCGAAAAAACGGAAGCGGCCAGCGCAACCAACACACCTAAGGCTGAAACCGTTACGCCCCCTGCGGAAACCATCACACAAGGCGGCGCAGTTGGTGAGCAGGTTATCAGCGACAGCACCGCACAGCAGGCAAAAGAAGCACTCGACCAGCTGGGGTACGGCGTTTACGCGACAGAGGTGCCAGCGACAGAAAATGATTTTCACGCGCGAGTATCAGCGGTTGAAGCTGAAATTTCAGGTGCCGAGCACGATGAACAAGAAAACCTCAAGATTTGGCGTGAAGTGTGGAAGACCGACGAGCGATACACCAAGGGGTTCGCAACCAACGGCGGCGGCACGTCAATCAACGGCACCTACATGGTTATGCAGGCCACTAAGGTGTTTGGCCCACAAGGTATTAATTGGCGCGTAAAGATTTTAGAAGAGCGCTTTGATAAGGGCGCACCAATCATGCGTAAGATCAAAGATGCCAATGGAAACGATATCGCTGAAATTATTCCAGACGGCTCTGGCGGATACCTTACAGAAATCAATCACGTCGTAAAAATCGAACTCCAATACACCCTTGGCGGTAATAATGGGGAAATTATTGCCTACGGATGCACCCCATACATTTACGGCAGTAAGTACGGTCCACTTAGCGATGGAGAGGCACCCAAAAAATCACTTACTGATGCCACAAAGAAAGCACTATCACAACTTGGCTTCTCTGCTGACATATTCCTTGGTCTATATGACAACCCTGAATACCGGGCGGAAAATAAATTGGAATTTGACATAAAAGCCGCCAGCGATAAGGCCGAGGACACCGTGCGCATGCGTACCGCGCTAGATGAGAAATTCACAAAAAACGCAGCAACACTGGAGAACGCTGTCAATGTTAACGAGGTTAACAAAGTGTTCGGCACCCTCGCCCGTGAGCTCGAGGCTCATAGAAAAAATGCAGAGACCAAAGGTGACACTGAACACGCTAAATATCTCTCTGGTCGCCTGCGCCGCCTGACTCAAATCAAAGACGAGCGCATAGCCGCGCTTAACGCCACTGAAGGAGAAAAAGCATGACAACTACTACCGCTATTGCGCTTGCGCATGATTTGCAGAAACTCCAGCAACTGCTGGAAACGTCCGATGATTTAACGCCTGAAATGATCGCTGACACGATGGAAGGGATCGAACTGGAATTAGCTGACAAGCTGGACGGCGCGTATATCCATGTTCGCAATCTTGAGGGGCTGGCAAAAACGTGTGACGAAGAAGTCAAGCGTCTGACTGACCGCAAAAAATCGTTTGAGAACCGCGCCAAGCAACTAAAGGGCTATGTGTTGAATTGCCTGCTGGCTGCTGGCCTCGATAAGCTCAAAACGACCACGAACACGTTTACAGCCCGTAAGGGTGTCGCAAGTGTGATTATCGATAATGAAGGCCTGCTGCCTGATGATTTGGTAGCGGTTCAAACCATCGTGGCACCGGACAAAAAAGCCATTAAGGAAGCCATTGAAAACGGTGTGGAAGTACCCGGCGCGCACATTGAAATCGGTGCGCGTTCTCTGCAAGTTCGATAACACGGCTGACCACCGTATAGCGAGGCAAGACCAATGCTAAAAATGTCGGCAAAACGTGGGGACGTTATTCACATCGTTTTACCAGATGGACGGAACGGAATGATAGCGGTGCAGTCTCGTAGCGTGTTCGCATTCCATTTTCCGTCTGATGTGAAAGTGACTTGCGACAGGCGTAAGCCGGAAAAGCTGATTAACGATAATCAGAAATAACCCGCCATTAGCAATACCGTGTGACCTCCATTTTACAGGGGGTCACAATGCAAGTATGGAAACCGGGCAAATGCCTGTTATCTGAGTTCGATATTAAAATCGGTCGGCTGTCTGCAAGCGTAAGAAAGACGACTCTAACGCAGCAGGATATAGACCAATCATGTGCAGCAGCCGACGCTATCATTGATAAATTAAGGCAAGACCATGACCGACCTATTAACCGACGACGAGCTAATAGAACTGACAGGCTATAAGTATGCGTCAAAGCAACGTGCCGCTTTAACCCGATCCGGCATTTCGTTTATCACCCGCAGGGATGGGCGCCCAGGTGTTACGTGGACAGCAATTAACGCAAGCCTATCCGCTGCGAAAGCTGAGCATAAAGAAGTTGAACAGCCTAATTTTGATGCGATTTAATTATGGCTCGTAAACGCAAAGATCCCCGCGATAACGCATTACCGCCACGCGTATATCGCGGGAAAAGCAAATATGAATTCCACCCCGTTGGCGGCGGCTCCATTTCACTATGCCCTCTCGACTCCCCTATTCCGGTAATATGGGAAAAGTACGACGCGGCAAATAATTATCGTGAGGAAAAATTCACTCTGGAGAGAATGGCCGAGCGATTTATGCAATCGCCGGACTTCCTCGATCTCGCGAGTGAAACACAAAAGGACTACCGGAAATACTCTGCGAAAATAATTCCAGTTTTTGGCGGGATGTCGCCCGACTCAATCAAGCCTGAACACGTCAGGAAATATATGGATAAGCGCGGCGTGAAAAGCAAGACGCAGGCGAACAGAGAAAAGGCGTTTATGTCGCGAGTGTTCCGGTGGGGATACGAGCGGGGGCTATGTAAAGGTAACCCATGCACGGGCGTTAAACAGTTCAAAGAAGTGGCGCGAGATCGTTACGTGACGGATGACGAGTATAACGCCCTATACTCCGTCGCGGCGCCAGTTGTCCAGGTGGCTATGGAAATAGCGTATCTGTGCCTCTCACGGCAGGGTGATGTTCTCTCGCTGACTGAAGGCCAGATATTAGAACAGGGGATTTTTATCGCACAAGGAAAAACTGGAGCAAAACAAATCAAGGCGTGGACAGACAGACTGAGAGCCGCTGTCACAAACGCACAGAGCCTACCGATAAAAACAGGGGTTCACAGCATGTACTTGATTCATCAGGCAACCGGAGGACGTTACACCCGCGACGGATTTAACAGTCGGTGGCAGCAGGCAAAAGAAGATGCGGCCGCAGCATTTCCACACCTGAGTTTTGATTTTACGTTTCACGATCTCAAGGCTAAAGGGGTTTCAGATCTCGATGGGACGTTAGCAGAAAAACAGGCAATATCAGGACACATGACAATCAGCCAGACAGCACGATACGACCGAAAAATACCTATCGTTCCTGTCGTGGGTGGTCAGAATAAAAATTCAAGATAATTGCATATTCACCAAACACGCGAAAATCATATTAGGAAGAATATTAGGAAAGGGGGTTTCAGGCACAAAAAAACCACCTTGCGGTGGTTGAATTTTGTTTTGTAACTTCTTGTTTTTATTGAAGTTAAATCAATGGTGCCCGGGGCGGGACTTGAACCCGCACAGCGCGAACGCCGAGGGATTTTAAATCCCTTGTGTCTACCGATTTCACCACCCGGGCTTAAATATTGGAGGCGCGTTCCGGAGTCGAACCGGACTAGACGGATTTGCAATCCGCTACATAACCGCTTTGTTAACGCGCCAAAATATTCAGGTTTTAGTAACCAACATCCGCAAATGCTGATGCTTTAAATTGGAGCGGGAAACGAGACTCGAACTCGCGACCCCGACCTTGGCAAGGTCGTGCTCTACCAACTGAGCTATTCCCGCAACACAGAACCTGCTGATTTTTCTAACTTCTTACAAACCAGCGTCGCTGTTGATGCGGTGCATTCTACTGACCTGACGCGATGAGTCAACAGAATTATCAAGCAACCGCATTCGTTTGCTGGTTTTTACGTCGCTTCGATCAAGGTTCAAGCAAATCGTGACGCGCAGCGTTCAAATATTGAAACATGGACCAGAAAGTCAGTACGGCCGCTATGTACAATGCAACAACACCAATACCTTCAACAATACGTTCTGGACGCCATAGCAAAGCAAAAAGCGCCATCATCTGAGCAGTGGTTTTAACCTTCCCTATCCACGATACGGCAACGCTGCTCCTTTTGCCAATTTCAGCCATCCATTCGCGTAATGCCGAAATAATGATTTCCCGCGCGATCATCGTTGCAGCGGGCAGCGTAATCCACCAAGAATGATAGTATTCCGCAACCAACACCAACGCGACAGCTACCATCACTTTATCAGCAACAGGATCGAGGAAGGCACCAAAACGCGTGGTTTGCTTCCAGCGGCGAGCCAGGAAACCATCAAACCAATCCGTCACGGCAGCAAATACAAAGATCAACGAACAAAGCAATGGTGCCCAGACGAATGGAAGATAAAACGCCAGCACGAAAAACGGAATAAGAGCAACACGAAACAGGGTAAGCAACGTCGGTATATTAAATTGCATAGCGCTTAGGTAACTATCTGGCTGGAGTGGATACTAGGAGTATGTTGCTACATTGTCCCTAGTGTTTCAATGCATGGAAGATCTTTTCTGCCAATGCATGCGAAATTCCTGGAACATTTGCAATCTCCTCAATGCTGGCATTCATCAAAGGCTGCAGCCCCCCCATGTATTTCAGCAGGGTTTGACGACGTTTAGGGCCGACACCTTCAATAAGCTCCAGCGTACTGGTGTTTTTCACTTTCGCTCTCTTCTTACGGTGCCCACCAATCGCATGGTCATGCGAATCATCACGAATATGCTGGATCACATGCAGCGCTGGGGAATCAGCTGGCAAAGCCATACCCTCACCTGTAGCCTCAAAAAACAGCGTTTCCAGGCCCGCTTTACGATCGCTGCCTTTCGCAACACCAAGTAGCAGAGGTTTATTTTTATCCCACGATACTTGCAAGGAGTCAAACACGGTCTGGGCTTGGCCGAGTTGTCCTTTCCCACCATCGATTACAATCACATCGGGTATTTTACTGTCATCTAACGCTTTACCATATCGACGCTGGAGGACTTGCGCCATAGCGGCATAGTCATCGCCAGGCGTAATACCACTGATATTATAGCGGCGATATTCCGAACGCAGCGGGCCATTAGCATCAAATACCACGCAAGATGCCACAGTTTGTTCCCCCATAGTATGACTGATGTCAAAACACTCCATTCGGTGAATTTCTGGCAACTGCAAGACGTTGGCTAATGCAGCCAAACGCTGATGAATAGTGGATTGCTGAGATAATTTCGTGACCAGCGCCGTAGCAGCATTCGTCCGCGCTAATTTTAAATAACGAGCACGATCGCCGCGAGGTTTTGTCTGAATTTGTACTTTTCTGCCTGCTACTGCGGTCAGAGACTCTGTCAGTAAATCTTTATCGGGCAAGGTGAAATCAAGCAAAATTTCGGCGGGAAGCGTCCGACCTAGGCTCCCTTGTAAATAGAATTGCCCGACAAAAGTTTGCACAACCTCCCCCAATTCCGTACCGCTAGGTACTTTCGGGAAATAGCTCCGGCTACCAAGTACCTTCCCCTGTCGGATGAAAAGGACATATACGCAGGCCATGCCAGCATCGAAAGCGACGCTGATGACATCCAAATCTTCACCGTCACCAGAAACAAATTGTTTCTCCGTCACCCGACGAACCGCTTGGATCTGATCGCGTATCCGTGCGGCATCTTCAAAACGCAGGTCACGACTAGCCGCTTCCATCCGAGAAATGAGTTGATTCAGTACTTGCTGATCTTTACCGGACAAGAACAGGCGAACATACTCAACCTGCTGTTGATAATCTTCTTCGCTAACCAAACCACTAACACAAGGCCCAAGGCAGCGCCCAATTTGGTATTGCAGGCAAGGGCGAGAACGGTTGCGATAGACACTATTTTCACACTGACGCACCGGGAACAGTTTTTGCAGCAATAGTAGCGTTTCACGCACTGCATTGCCGTTAGGAAACGGGCCAAAATATTCGCCCTTCGCATGCTTGGCGCCACGATGAACTGTCAGACGCGGATGAACATCACCGCTCAGGAAAATCATAGGATAGGATTTATCGTCGCGTAACAAGACGTTATAACGCGGCTGATAAAGTTTGATGTAATTGTGTTCCAGCAGTAAAGCTTCGGTTTCTGTATGCGTAATCGTGACATCAATATGATTGATGCTTTTGACCAACGCCTCGGTTTTACGGCTGGCGACATGACTGCGAAAATAGCTGGCAAGTCGTTTTTTTAAGTCTTTTGCCTTACCGACATAGATGACCGTATTGCCGGCATCATACATCCGGTAGACCCCAGGCTGGCTCGTTACCGTTTTTAAAAATGCCGAAGCATCGAAACTCTCACTCACTACTTAACAATGTCTCCGCGGTAAAAAGCCCATGCTTGATAGCCAGATGCGTCAACTCTACATCACCATTGATATTCAGCTTGCTAAACATACGGTAACGATAGCTGTTCACTGTTTTAGGGCTTAGATTGAGCTGATCTGAGATTTCAGTCACTTTCTGACCCTTGGTTATCATTAGCATAATCTGTAATTCGCGTTCAGACAAACATTCCAGTGGCGCGTCCGTCTGCGGTTCCAACTGGCTTAATGCCATTTGTTGAGCAATATCAGAAGCGATATACCGCTTACCCGCGTGCACCGCCCGAATAGCGGAGATCACTTCCTGAGGGGCAGCCGCTTTACTCACATATCCCGCAGCACCCGCCTGCATCACCTTAGCGGGCAATGGGTTCTCGGTATAAATAGTGAGCATAATGACTTTGATATCTGGCGTAAATCGTAGGATCTTACGCGTCGCTTCAAGCCCACCGATACCCGGCATGCTCATGTCCATCAAAACAACATCAACATCATTGCTTCGACACCATTTGACAGCATCCTCACCACAGCACGCTTCACCAACCACTTTCAGACCTTTGATATCGTCAAGAATGCGTCGTATCCCTGCCCGCACCAGTTCATGGTCATCAACAAGAAAAACGCTAATCAAAGAATAATTCTCCAAAAAAGGGAGTAACACTTACATGAAAAGTTGCTTGCAGGTGATACTACGTTGGTTTCAAACAATAATGAACACTGACTTATATGAATAAGTATTTTAAAATATGCCAAGAAGGAATAAAGCACATTCCCGATCATAACAATATATCGCTAGCCTGAAGACGCATGTTGATCACACTCTTAACATTTCAAATACGCCACACAGTATAAACTGTTTAATGATACAAAATGTGTAGAAAACAAACCAAATGGCATGTAATTGGCTTTATATTCTGAATGTCAATGAAAAATTACTATTGTAAGCAACGTGTGATTAAGCATCACATCATCGCCTACAACGATATTATACAAATAATATATTCAGAGAAAAGCGTCCATAGTGAATATGGTATGTATTAAGCACAACACATCTATAACCTTTTCCACAAAATGGCATCCAAAATATAAGCGCTATTCTAATAAATTAAATGCATAAAAAACAGTCACTAAAACGGTGTTATCCGCGAATAATATCAATCTACAATATGCTTTATGTTATACTCCTCACTATCTTATCCCGCCTGTCGTGCCAGCGGTAACGCCGCAGCAGGCGGAGGAAAACACCTTTTTCTTGTTGAGGAGAAAACATGAGCAACGTAGATTTTTCTACTACCGCATCCGCTGAAACTCTGGCCCATGAGGTTACCTGTCTGAAAGCGATGGTTACACTGTTATTAAAAGCAATCGGCCAGGCAGATGCCGGTAAAGTGATCATCAATATGGAAAGATATATTGCTCAATTGGAAGACGCTGAGCAGGCTGCTGTTTTTGATAACACGATTAAGCAAATCAAAACAATCTACCGAAAATAGCACTATTTGCTACACCGCCATCTCAGTAATTTGATCTGGCGGTGTAGCGATAATTAGCATTACTCTTTTAAATTTAATAAATAGAGACTCTCGTCTATTTATTTCCAATACTGATGAGTTTCAAAAGCAGCGCCTCTTCTTTCTTTTTATATTGTGTTAATTCCGTCACCAATGCCTTATCCAAAAACTGTTTCCTAGAGAGTGCCTTTCTTTCATCAACCAACTCCCTCAGTTCGGTGAAGCACTCATTTATCTTGTACTCTTTTGAACTTTCCGTACAAATTATCTCATGGATTGCCTGGCTCAATTCAGACAACGAGATAACTGATTTTGGGTCCTGGTGACTTTTTTCTATGACAGCCAGTAATTTTTCGAATCCCATATGAACCTCCGAAATCAAGCAGAAACTTGCTTATGGCTAACCAGGAAGCTCCAGCTACTTCTAAACGCCGCCCCAGTGGATGTGAACGCAGTCCTGTGCAAACTCGTAGCATCATATACGATCTATCGTCTCTTCCATCCATAAAGCATAGCACTTTCTCGAGACTCTTCAGGGCACAAGAGACACATCTTGCCCAAACGGAACAGCGATTTTCGGTTGAACCACCAATTGCGTTATATTTTCTCTCAATGGCAATACGTTATATGAATAAAAGGCACACAAGAAATCATCGAATGTATTAAGTGGAAAGAGTCGTAGAATGAAATAAAAACGAAAGAAAAAGAGCTAATGAAAATGGAGAAATTAAAAAACAGACGAGTGTAAATTAAATAACAAATGAGAGAACAAAATGATAACAAGTCAAAAAATATTCTTAACTTATTGATATCGTTGGTGGGTCGTGCAGGGTTCGAACCTGCGACCAATTGATTAAGAGTCAACTGCTCTACCAACTGAGCTAACGACCCAACGGGGGAGATTATTCTCCTCCCTAGCCCGCCTGTCAAACACTTCATATTAATTTTTTATGCCGCAATAATAGCATTGTTAGCAACAGGCAATTTTGTTAACCTGCACGACCTAATATCTATACTCCTCATTATTTTATATCTTCTTCATTATTAGGGCGAAAAACATACAGCAGTATCTGGCATCATTACCTGCCCTGTTTATGCTCGGCTGTATCAGACATCCGCTGTAATAAGTCCTGCGGTTGCGCTATCTTATTCTCTTCGATTTTCGCAAACGAGAGCCGCCAAAGAGCTCAAAACACATCACAGACAGAAACAGGAAAGTGCACTTAAATGGTCGAACAATCAAAAGAATCCGCAGACCTTGCCCCTGAACAAGGAGAGGGACTGCAACGGAATCTGACTAATCGTCATATTCAACTCATCGCCATCGGCGGAGCGATCGGCACTGGGCTATTCATGGGCTCAGGCAAAACAATCAGCATGGCTGGCCCTTCGATCATTTTCGTTTATATGATCATTGGCTTTATGCTGTTTTTTGTCATGCGCGCGATGGGAGAATTATTACTCTCCAACCTCAACTATAAATCATTCAGTGATTTTGCTGCCGATCTGCTTGGACCATGGGCTGGTTTTTTTACCGGCTGGACTTACTGGTTCTGTTGGGTAGTAACCGGGATTGCCGATGTCGTAGCCATTAGCGCTTACTCTCAGTTCTGGTTCCCTGATTTATCGCAGTGGGTATCTTCCCTGCTTTGCGTTCTGCTATTACTTACGCTAAATCTGGCGACGGTGAAACTGTTTGGCGAGATGGAATTCTGGTTTGCAATGATAAAAATTGTCGCTATCGTCGCGCTAATTGTGGTCGGTGTCGCGCTGGTCATGATTCAGTTTTCTTCTCCATCTGGAAATGTCGCCTCTTTTACTAATCTATGGAATGATGGCGGAATGTTCCCTAAAGGGATTAGCGGTTTCTTTGCCGGGTTTCAAATAGCCGTATTCGCATTTGTCGGCATCGAACTGGTAGGTACGACCGCAGCTGAAACTAAAAATCCGAAAGTCGTGTTACCCCGCGCGATTAATGCCATCCCAATTCGCATCATCATGTTCTATGTTTTTGCGTTAATCATGATTATGTCTGTGACGCCGTGGAGTGCAATTACTGCGGATCGTAGTCCTTTCGTGGAAATGTTTGTCCTTGTCGGCTTACCCGCGGCTGCCAGTATGATCAACTTCGTCGTACTGACCTCTGCGGCATCTTCCGCCAATAGTGGTGTATTCTCAACCAGTCGCATGCTCTTTGGTCTTGCTAAACAAGGTGATGCACCAAAAAGTTTCGGTATGCTATCTAAACGCTCAGTCCCCTCCACAGGGCTGATGTTTTCCTGCATTTGTTTACTTTCCGGCGTGGTGTTGATCTATCTAATACCGAACGTGATGACCGTATTTACACTAGTGACAACCGTTTCCGCAATTTTATTCATGTTCATCTGGAGTATCATCCTGTGCTCCTACCTAACATATCGTAAAAAGCGCCCGCAACTGCATACAGAATCATCCTATAAAATGCCGTTGGGTATTTTCATGTGCTGGGTATGCTTGGCCTTTTTCGCTTTCGTTATTGTACTGTTAACATTGCAACCAGATACACGACAAGCGCTCGTTGTCACGCCGTTATGGTTTATTGTTCTGGCTATTGCTTATCAGTTTATTCGTCGGAAAAAGCAAGCTATTGACGGGAAGTAAAATTTGTAAATGCACGAAAGGCGCAGACAATGTCAGCGCCTTTAATTTCTTTCAGGAAAATCACGCATAGCACAAGTACTCTCTATTATTGAATATAAACAATTCTCAATTGATGTACGGAAATTAATATGCGGTCAATTAATGTCGCCACCATTGATATATAAAAAAGTTATTCTCGTAATGAAACGGTTGTGATGCGATTGATGTTTTTAGCTAATAGTTCGAAGGCTAAGTAATTGCACTCATCTTTCCGCTGCGAAGCATCAGCAACAACACCTTCTATTTTTCTATTTAACTCATTGATTTTACCGTCATCCAGCGTTGAGACAATCGCAGAGATCAGCATTTCTAACGATTCAATCTTAGCGTTAAGCGCTTTTTCTCCAACTTCCTTTTCTGCCAGCTTTATTAAAAGATGAGAGAGGATATTATTCATTTGAACTCCTTAATCAAAAAAATAACCGTCATACATCCATAAGGCAACACCCGTTCTTTGTCGCACAGGATTAGAGAAACATAACGAAGATTAATGTAACACTGTGAATGGCCTGACCGCTAGTGTCTATTATCATTTTAAGAAAATCATATTCACACTACAGTAATGAAATGAATTTACAGATAAATAAAGCAAACAAATAAAAAAATTAAAAAAGCATTTTATTTTTTTGAACAAAAAATAACTATTTTGAAGAAAATCACCAAAATCATGAATATGTGATGAAATTCACAGAAAAATAAAGATACTGTTTTTGACAGAACGTCAAACAAAGAAACCAGATTGGTAGCCAGCTATCGGGAAACAGCTGGCCCTATAGTTACATTTACGCACTCATTGATTGATGTGCGCCACTCACCGCATCCTTTGCTTGTTCACACTGTGACAATATCGTCTGTGCATGAGAATAAAGAATTTTCCCCGCTTCGGTAGGCGTAACACCACGCCGACTCCGTACCAGCAGTTGTTTTTCGAGTTCACTCTCCAGCGTCGCGACCTGCTGGCTCAGCGCCGGTTGTGCAATATGCAACAACTCAGCAGCCTGTGTAAGGCTACCGATATCAACGATTTTCACAAAGTATTTGAGCCGTCTAAGATTCATGTCTGCCTCCTGAGTAGTTACCCTAAAGAGGTAGCAAAAAGCGCGCCATATTATGTTTCTATACCTAAGAAAAAGTGATACCTCCTTGATAAGCCACAGGTAAAATAAGGAAAAGAAATGATTCTGCTAACCAACTCGACTAGTTTTGTATGGGTAACTCGTCATCAAGCCAGTACCTGTCTGCACCATCCTAAAGCAAAACCTGCTATTTTAGGGTGCAACACTGCCCGCTAGCCGGCATATTTCACCGCTTTTCTATGTTCAACTTGAGTAATAATTTCAATATGTTGGTTATTAGTTCGACAATCAAACACATCTATCGATAACAGCCTTTGACAACCTGAAACGCTACCGCTATTATCCATCGCACTTAACCGATTCCTCTGTAGTTCAGTCGGTAGAACGGCGGACTGTTAATCCGTATGTCACTGGTTCGAGTCCAGTCAGAGGAGCCAATTTAAAGAAAGCAGACGTTCACTGACGTCTGCTTTTTTGCTTTTAATCAATTGGTTATCCCCTTCTTCAGGTTCGTCCTCGTTCACTCAAAAACACTCGAAGCCATACCCTTTTGCTGGTAAAAATACTGGTAAAGCTGGTTCGATTTCGTTTTTACCAGCAACCGGAGGGAACCGTCATGTCACTTACTGATACTAAAGTAAAAAATGCCAAGCCGTCAGAAAAGGCGGTGAAGCTCACTGACGGGTTCGGCCTCTATTTGCTGGTTCATCCCAACGGTTCAAAATACTGGCAGTTGGGTTATCGCTTTGAAGGGAAACAGAAGGTATTTTCCATCGGCGTCTACCCTGCTGTTTCACTGGCTGATGCAAGACAACGCCGGGATGAAGCAAAAAAGCTGTTAGCCGCTGGTATTGACCCCAGTGCCAAAAAGCAGGCTGACAACAAAAACATTCAAGAGAAGCGTAACAATACCCGCGCTTTCAAAACCGTCGCCAAAAGCTGGTTTGCCACTAAAACCACATGGTCGGAAGATTATCAGCGTTCTGTCTGGACACGACTGGGAACTTATCTGTTCCCTTACATTGGTGAAAAAGATATTGCTGAACTGGATACAGGCGATCTGCTGATTCCTATCAAAAAGATAGAGAAGCTGGGTTATCTGGAAATTGCTATGCGGGTGAAACAGTACGCCACTGCCATCATGCGTTATGCCGTCCAACAAAAGATGATCCGTTTCAATCCTGCCTATGATTTGGAAGGCGCGGTTCAGAAGCCTCAGACGGAACACCGCCCCGCTATCGAGCTAGAAGAGATACCTACCCTGCTGGAACGCATTGAAGCCTATAAAGGCCGTAGCAGACTGACCCTGCTTGCGATAAAACTCAATCTGCTGATATTCATTCGCTCAAGTGAACTCCGCTTTGCCCGTTGGTCAGAGATCGATTTCAAAAGCGCCTTGTGGGTCATCCCTGAACAGCGTGAAACTATTGAAGGGATCAAGCATTCTGGACGTGGTGCCAAAATGCGCAGGAAGCATTATGTTCCTCTGTGTAATCAGGCTCTGGCAATTTTGGAAGAACTAAAAGACCTCACCTATGACGTTAACGGTGATGACGGTTTTATCCTGACAGGCTGTTATGATGCAATGAAGCCGATGAGTGAAAACACCATCAACAAGGCACTGCGCAAAATGGGCTATGACACCAAAACCGATCTGTGCGGTCATGGTTTCCGAACGCTGGCTTGTAGCGCGTTGATTGAATCGGGCATCTGGTCTGAAGATGTGGTTGAACTTCAGATGAGCCACATGGAAAAGAATAACGTTCGCGCTGCCTACACCCACAAGGCCAAGCATCTTGAACAACGCCGCCTCATGTTGCAATGGTGGGCTGATTTTCTGGATGCTAACAGCAACGGGATGGTAAGGCCGTTTGAGTTTGCCAATTGGTCATAGCCGTAGATCATTTATCTCCCCTAATACTGATAAGTATGGGGAGATATCTCTTGAATTTCGCACATGAATGAACTTTCAGGTATGCTTAGGGACATTTTTAAGCCATTAAATAATAATTTCAGCCCAAATGGGCTTGTCTATGGCAATTTGGACAAACAGCAATTGCATTTTCAACCGTATCCTCTCCTCCTTGAGATAGCAGAACACAATGATGAACTTCAAGATATGGGGTACCATCTTTACCACGAAGAAATGGCGCATTGCGTTTGCAAAGTTCACATTTTCCTTGTGCTCTATGTAGCACCTCGGCCACCACATACGGATTACGAATAAAAATTTTAGTAATAACTTCCTTCATTTCCGGCATATTACTTACCGCTAAATGCTGTTTACGCTCCTGAGAAGTTAATTGAGAGGCTTTCCTTACTTCTATTTCGAACTCCATCTGGAGACGTTTCGCTTCATCCGTAGATTCGACCTCCCTGAAGCACCATTTCCCGGAGATATCTTCATACAGCTCCCATACGCCGTGTATAGAAGGCTGATAGATTTCATACCTATCACCACGTCTGTATAATTTATCGTACTCATGATGGCGATGAGTTTCATCGTCAGACCGTCGTGCTGTTTTATTAAACCCCCAATAGCTCCTATTACAATTAACTGAATTAGCAATAAGATTCAGATAGGTATTATCTTTATAATTTAAAAATTTAGCTTTCAGATAATCATCCACCTCAGATACCGTAGCTGACCCTCCCAGTTTTTTTACTACCTCAACAGTAGTTTTTCTTATCGGCTGGTTTCCATATTTAAAAACACGACCAGTTTTTAAAGCCATTTATAAATATATCCTTATTCTAATAAATACAGTTAGTTCAAACGGTTATGGCTTCATCACAGAAATAACAGAAACTCGCATCTCTTCGTCGTTAAACCCTCTGTTATCTAAGCTTCTGATTAGCCAATTGGTTAAACCAATTCCCCATACTTATACAAGTATTCTCCGCCACTTCATCAATCAGTTCCGTGACGATGTAAACTTAAAAGCCGAAAAACTCACTCTCGGTGGGTTTTCTTAATATCGAACTAATTAATTGAATTGACTAGCAATATCACTAAGACTACATTGCAACCTGAAAGGTTTCCCTGTACACAGGACAACCGATGAACACTAATTTCGCCCCTGAAAGGTACTGCAATACCAGACAAGGGCTAACCTCAACGTTACAAGGATAACGCTATGGCTGTCTGTCAGTTTACCTATTCCCTTCCTGAAAATCTGCATCTGGCTACTGCTTTTTTGCCATATCCAGCAACGGAGGCTTATCATGTTCGATAACACACCGCTGGAACTGGAAGAAATCATCGATCAGTGTCGGGCATTAATTTACGCCGTTGTTGAACTGGATGAACCCAAGGCAAAAGAGATTTTGATCTTCGTTCTTTGGGAACGACTTGATCTGTTATTCCGCACTTTTCATACGCCAGAAATGATCCCAGTAGACTAAGGAAATGGCATGAGGATAATACATTAAGGCCACAGCTTTAATTATGCAGAAAAGTGAGCAGCACACAACAATCGGTGTGTGCTGCTATTTAATTTTTTTGATTACAGTTCATCGTTATGAGATTTTTATTTTAATAGCTAAATCATCAGACTATTTTTTAAAATCAACCTTACTGAAACAGTCTGGTGTTAATGTGATACAAGCCAGTGTTTCACCATTATCATCACAAAACTCTATCTCATATGCGGGGAATGGGTCGTTATAAATTTGAACAATAGCCCCTAGCATTCCTTTTTTCAACCCTTCCTCTGGAAAATCATTTTTAAAGAAATAACATCAAATAAAGAATAACTCGCCATTTATTCATACCATTACACTATTCAACTTTTTGGCCATTTTTAAAAGCTTCTCTAGCCTCATTTAAACTCATCTTGTTTGCTCCACTTCTATCAGGATTCTTAGACTGAAAAGGATCATCCTCCCATCCACAATTAGAGCAAATATCATATTCACCTAACACTTCAAATTCATCCTTGCCGCAGCATGGACAGGGGTAATCATATTCATTGGTCATTCCAGTAATCCATTTTGTCTGTGGGCTTAAACATTGTCCGAGGCGCGTTATCTTTAGATTTTGAAGCAAATATATTAGTTTCTGGATGATAGAAAAGTTCATCACCGTTGTCACGAGTTTTAGTTAACGTTCCATCGGGAGGGTTATTCATAAAATCATGAGCGGCATCAACATATTGCTTTGCATTCTTTAATTCAGGAAACTCATACCCATGTTTTTCCCAATGCTTGTAAGCATTTCTAACCTCCGTAATTTTCTTTCTTCGAGTCCAGATTGGATCAAGCGGGTTCTTACTCAAATAGATATAAATCGGTGGAAACGCATTCTCTGGGAACACCAGAATGTAATCCCGAAAACCTTTCTCGTCCGGCATCGGAGTGGCAAGAATACTGACATCATCTATCTCTGGAATTTCAAATCCCGGCACTGCTGACGGAATAACAGGCTGTTCGCCGTGTGCCGTATCCGTGGGTAATTCCACACCCGGATTATCCGGTGTCCATAGAATCGTTGGTCCGGTTGCCCCCTCTTCCCAGAACTCATAGCGGTTGTTGGGGAAATCATATTTCAGAAGTCGGACACGCACCTGATCGCGCCCGCTTTCCATACTGGTGTGGTAGCCAACCGCCTTTAACTTACCTGTCTCCTCATCTTCCATCCACCGATAACGCACGCGACTGGGGACGGTTCCCTGCTTCTTCGCTACCTCCAGTAGCTTTTCCGGTGTCAGCAGATCGTCTTTTTCACCTTTCAGGTGCTGCTGAATCAATGCTCCCATCAGCAGGAAACTTTGCGCCATCTGCAACTGGCCTTGCCAGATTGATGGACCAGAAAGGCGTTTCATCTGATGTGTCAGTGCCTTTGCTGCATCCTGATTAGCCTGCGCTACAGCGCCACCCGCAGCAGCGGTCGCACCCGCCTGTGCTGCCGTACCTGCCATGACCACTTGTTGAGGGGGCGGCAGCGTTGCCGCATCCGCTTTACCCACTAACAGATCAAAAACCGTTTTATACCAAGGCTCCATCTGGGGTATCTGAGGCTTGTTAATCGCGCCGGGCGGGGTCTTAGGTGACGGTTCGTTTTTTCCGGCAAATGACTGAGGAGGAGAAACAACAGAAGACGTGTTTTTCTTTTTCGCCGCCTGCGCATACTGTTTCACTTCACCCGGTTTATCAGCCAGAGTGCTCGACTCACCAACAGGCTCAGAGAAATAGACACTCATTTCCCCTATGTTGCCCTGTGGCTCTTCTCCTGTTCCCGCATCGGTACACCCAGCACCACGTAAACAGGATTTGGCAAAAACAGGCTCGACGGCCAGCATCGGTGTTAACGCCAGCAATGGCGCACGGGTCAATGCTGCTTGTTTCGCGCATTCCTGAACCGGAGAACGATGGGGTGTATCACCAATGATGACGTTGCCACTGCCAGATGTGATGACACCACCACAATTGATGCTGTCCCCAATACGCGCAGCATTTTTACCGTTAATAATGACGGTCGATGAACCTTCAGCGATTTTTCGGGAATGAACACCATGGGGTGCATTGGGACAGGGACAACCGTGGAGCAGAACGGTATCACCTTTACGAGCGGCTGGCTGACCATTAATAATCACGTCAGGACTGCCTTCGGTTATCGGGGTTTCAGGGAAGCAGTCATGACCACTTCCAATATCATTAAGACGGGCAGCACCCGGCATTGTCATTTTCCTTTGACAGTAAACTATTCCTTTTGAGGGCTGGATTTTGGGCGCTTTTTATAGATGGTTCAATACCGAAACCCGTATCAGGCGTCGATACAGAGATGATGAATAAGATTTTTATTTAGGTTCAGATATTATTTCTTATTAAGTCATAAACCTGTCAAAAATCCCTATTCCCCCTACGCTTACTGAGATAATGAAACGCTGATATCACTGCTGCTATGAAATCCAGAATTTGCCATAACCACCTGAACAACATCGCCCTGTTTTACTGTCGTCGTAAACATACGCAATGCCGCGCCCGTATTTTCATAACCCCAGTAATGTCCACGGCTTCCCGCTTTCCAGACCGTAATGGAAGTCGTGATTTGTCCCACCGTCTTGCCCCCTACCAGAACATTAAACGTGGCTGAACCGGTGTGTGTACCATCTGCCGGATAAAATTTTGACGCTACAAAAACATTGAGATAGTTAAAATCCCCCGTGGACTGAAAACGTAAACTGTCAGTGGCTGTTCGGGTGATACTCCCGCCACCTGTTCCTTTCCATTCCCCATTCTGGCAGGACAATATCGCGCCTGTTTCATCCCTGCTTATCAGACCATCAGGCGAACAAACCTCACCCGCAATTGATATTGAAGCAGGCTGCAAATATTTACCCGTAATATTTCCTGATGCAGAAATCGCTCCTGTCGTTTTTCCATCATTTGAACCCGATAATGTGAGGTCGCCTCTCACTCTCTGGCTTCCCCAGATATCCAGCTTCACTGAGGAGTTGTTATTCCCATTCAGAGACAGATAGCCATCACCTGCACCGCCTGATACATTCAACAGAATCATATTCGGATCGCTGGTGCCACCGCCACCAATCTGAAGTTTGCTGGCTTGGGTTCTGGCTGAAACATAGCTTTCAGAGTTGATGCCGTTTTTTACCGTAAGCTGGCTGTTCATCGATACGTTCTTACCAAAGGTGGAAAATCCAATAACATTTAAATCCTCAGACACATTGACGTTCTTGGCAAAGCGCCCATAAGTGCCGTTAAACGAGGTCGCGTTAACATCACCCGATGCGGTAATGTCTTTGGCATTATTAATACTCTGACCACCCATATTGAGATCACCCGTCATTGGCAATGTGCCATCTCGACGCAGGTAAACGGAATACATAGAACTGTCATATCCAACACGATAGGCCAACAGCCCTGCCGCATTAATCCCACTATAATTATTTTGGTTTTCAGTCCATTGACCAGCCGTACCCGATGCAACCGTAGCTGATTGCGTCATACCACTATCAATGCCAGCGGCTTGCATGGCTTTGCCTAACAAATCATAGCGAATGCGGTTCCCTTCTGACCAAGGCAATGTTGTAATAACGAGTCCATTGATAACGTAGTTGGGGGTGGTGCCAGCGCGTTTTAACAGAATCTTATAAGAAGACTTTTGCATGTTGATACCAGTATGTCCCGCAGGCAACAACCCTTCGTTTACTAACGTCTGATACGTAATTTCACAACCATTAGCCGAACAAGTTCTTGGTCCCGGATCGCTGGTCTGGCTGCTACTGGATGTCAGGGTTGAAAGCTTGTCAAAACG
>NZ_RJTN01000036.1 GCF_005497185.1 Pectobacterium polonicum
CTCAGAAGTGAAACGCCGTAGCGCCGATGGTAGTGTGGGGCTTCCCCATGTGAGAGTAGGGAACTGCCAGGCATCAAATTATACAGGTGCGCTGATATGGCTCAGTTGGTAGAGCGCACCCTTGGTAAGGGTGAGGTCCCCAGTTCGACTCTGGGTATCAGCACCAGTGTTTTGGGTTAATGTTCGGCTTAAAAAAAGAATTTACCTGGCGGCGATAGCGCGGTGGTCCCACCTGACCCCATGCCGAACTCAGAAGTGAAACGCCGTAGCGCCGATGGTAGTGTGGGGCTTCCCCATGTGAGAGTAGGGAACTGCCAGGTTTCAATTAAGATAAAAGGCCATCCTTAACAGGATGGCCTTTTGTTTATTTCTATTTCAGGAGAATAAACTCTTCCTTTTACCTGAATAGACTCGCCTATCTTCTTATTAACCCATCTCATAATAACATCCTGTTTGTTACTGCTTTATTTATCCGTGTTTCTGTTAAGGATAATAAAGGCACTGCTTGCGTTGTTACATTAATAAATTATTACAATCAGGAACTTTTTGCCTCAGGGTTTAAGTGCTGCTTTACTATAGCGGGCATCGTTTTATGCCCGGAAAAACAGGAGAATAAAATAAGATGACTGATCTAACGGAGAAGGCGAAAGATACGCGTCAGCGTATCCGAGCTATAGTTGGCGCTTCATCGGGCAATCTGGTTGAGTGGTTTGACTTTTATGTTTATTCCTTTTGCTCAATCTATTTTGCCCATATCTTTTTCCCTTCGGGAAATACCACGACTCAATTACTACAAACAGCAGGGGTTTTTGCAGCAGGCTTTTTAATGAGACCGATTGGCGGCTGGCTTTTCGGTTACATTGCTGACAAGCATGGTCGTAAAAATTCAATGCTTATTTCGGTTTGCATGATGTGTTTTGGATCTCTGGTGATTGCCTGTCTGCCTGGATATGAAACCATTGGTACCTGGGCACCCTTTTTGCTGCTATTAGCTCGTTTATTTCAGGGGCTCTCTGTCGGTGGGGAATACGGCACCAGTGCAACGTATATGAGTGAAGTCGCGGTTGAGGGAAGAAAGGGGTTCTATGCTTCTTTCCAATATGTCACGCTGATTGGCGGTCAACTGCTGGCGCTGTTAGTGGTTGTCATATTGCAGCAGATTCTGAGTGATGAAGACTTACGGGCGTGGGGATGGCGTATTCCTTTTGCTCTCGGCGCTATTTTGGCAATTGTTGCACTTTATTTACGCCGCTCTCTGAATGAAACATCTGATAAATCAACGCGCGAACACAAAGATGCTGGCTCTCTTGCTGGACTGTGGAAACATCGCCGCGCCTTTATTACGGTACTGGGGTTTACGGCCGGTGGTTCTTTGGCTTTTTATACATTCACCACTTATATGCAAAAGTATCTGGTGAATACCGCAGGGATGCATGCGAAAACCGCCAGCGGGCTAATGACCCTCGCCCTGTTTATCTTTATGCTGCTGCAACCTTTCTTTGGTGCGATGTCGGATAAGATTGGCCGTCGTAGTTCAATGCTCTGCTTCGGTGGACTTGCGGCACTGCTGACGGTTCCCATTCTGACGGTTTTACAGAGTGTGACTAGCCCTGTTCTTGCTTTCTCTCTAGTGATGCTTTCACTGATTATTGTCAGTTTCTACACGTCGATCAGCGGCATTTTAAAAGCAGAAATGTTTCCGCCAGAAGTCCGTGCGTTAGGCGTAGGCTTATCTTATGCGGTGGCTAATGCACTGTTTGGTGGGTCTGCTGAATATGTTGCACTTTCGCTTAAATCGTTTGGTATGGAAACGGCTTTCTTTTGGTATGTCTCAGCGATGGGGGCGGTTGCGTTTATTGTGTCATTAACGCTGCATCGTAAAGGCAAAGGGATTAAGCTTTAGTGTTCAGATAATTGCCATAATGCATAGCCGGTGGTTGCACCGGCTATATCCCAAACAAGATCTTGCCAGCTCCATCCTGTTCCGCCTTCCCGACTATCATAAAGCTCTTTTGCCATACCCACACTGATTGCCAACATAATGCCGAATCCTCCGCTACGGTCTGTACTCCAGCGCTGATGAGTACCATATTCATACCCGGCTGCGCTGATAGCGGCTGAGGCGAGAAAGTGTTGGGCTTTATCCTGCCCCGTCCAACGATCTTGCGCGATATGGCTACACCCCGAGCAGCAAATCATTGCGGCAATACACAGTACGCGCATAGCTTTCCCCATAATAAAAAACCTCGGGAGCCGAGGTTTTTCAGAGTATAGCGCAGGTTTTAGAGAATACGACTGATGAGCCGGTCTATACGAATACGGCGCAGACGTCGTATGAGCTTGCGGACTTTCACTGGATATTGCGCGATGCTTTCCAGCTCCATATAGCTTTTTACAACCTGAGTGTGCGTTCTTATCGTGTCCAGCTCATCCAGACGTTGCTGTAACAGCACTTGCTGAGGATCGTGGATCAGTATGGCGTTTTCCAGATCCAAGCGCCACGCGCGTGGGTTAAGGTTGTTTCCCGTCAGCAACTGCCACTTATCATCTACCCACATGCCTTTCAGGTGGAAGCTGTTATCACCGTCTTTCCATAGCCGCACAACAAGCTGCTCGTTCTCAATGTAGCGCTCCAGACGACTCAGGAAACGGCGAAGGTTGATCTCGTAGAGATACGGCAATGCACCGATGATTTTGAAGGGCTGGTCTTCTGGAATGTAGAAATCGTTAGCGGTTTTATCGCCGATAATAATTTCTACTTTTTTGCCGTCCCGCAATAGTCGGATGATATTTCTGACCAGCAGCGCAGGTAGGTTGAAATACGGGGTACAGATGACCAAATGTTCATTAGCGCAATACATCAGGTGATGTATGGTCTTATTCAGCGGGCTTTGCTTGCCTAGCCCAACCAGTGGCGTGACGGTTAATTCATTCGCATTTGCGCTGTGTTCAGGGGCAATATAATTGGCGGTACGTAATGCCTGACGGAATTGTTTGATATCATTTTTGATCTCCAGACTCTTCGGACGATCGGTATGATCTAACCGTTGCACTGCCGGAGCCGACAGCATGGTCTGGATATATTGCACCATCGTTTCAGCCAATGCTGGATTATGAATGAGCTGATAGCGGTCATAACGGTATTTCTGATGTTGATGCAGGTAAACATCATTCAGGCTGGCTCCGCTGTAGATGACCGTGTCATCGACAATGAACCCTTTCAGGTGCAGCACGCCCAACGCTTCACGTGTGTTGACCGGAATACCGTAGATAGGGAAATGCGTATCTGGATGTTTTTTCGCCATATCACAATACCAATCGGCATTGGTATTTTCTGCCGCTGCGCCGATCCTGCCACGCTGAGCACGATGCCAGTCTACCAGAACGCGGACATCCAGCTCTGGGCATTGCCGTTTGGCTTCATAAATTGCGGATAGAATTCCCATGCCGCCATCATCACGCTCAAGATACAACGCCACGATATAGATGCGTTTCTTGGCACTTAAAATGGCGTTAATCAGTGTTGTGCGGAACAGCTCAGGCGAATGCAATGTCTGAACATCATCTGCGTTCTGAGGAATTCTGGGCAGTTGTGCAAGGTGCTGTTGGTATTTATTGCGTTTAAAATTTGACAGCATCACAGTGCGTTTCTTCTCTCATCAGTTTATACCCATCATACTTCGAGCTGCGCTAGGGTATATGACCTTCTGGTCATTATCAAAAGTTAAGGAGTAGCCGAATGGGCGATAATACCATTACTTTCCGGCTGTTGTGAGTCTGTTTTGTCATTGAATCGGTATCACAATTCCCGTTGCAAGAGCTATGTCACGTCTTGCTATCAATTCTTCAGCGGCAATTCCAGTGTCACAATGCCCTCTTCTAATTGCACATCGATGTGAAAACCGAGCTTTTTGGACAGCTGGATCATACCTTGATTATGCGGCATGGTAATGCCCGTCAAGCGTGAGAGACCATGTGCTTGAGCGTAATCAATCAGCTTTTCCAACAGCCGTCTGCCAAGGCCGAGCCCTTTTAGATCGGATCGCACCAGCACGGCAAATTCCGCATCCGTGTTGTCTGGATCGGAAATTGCGCGCGTTACGCCAATAATTTCATTCTCTTCTCCGATCTGGCGTACAGCAACGAATGCCATCTCACGATCGTAGTCAATTTGTGTCATATTGGCTAAGTCTTCGTGAGTAAATTCATTAATTTCGCTGAAATAACGGTAATACAAATCTTCCTTCGTCACCCTGGCAATGAACGCGCTGAGCAGTGGTTCATCTTCCGGCAAGATTGGTCGGAACAGGCAAACATCACTATTTTTAAGGACGACCGTTTCTTCTAGCTCATGTGGATAAGGGCGGATTGCCAGCCTCGACTGCGGATCGCCACTGAACGGCGTCAGATGTAGCGTGACATCCAGTAGCGTAAAGGTATCTCCTGACGCCAGCAGAGGATGAATATCTAGCCGGGAAATTTCAGGGCAGTCGAGAATCAGGTTGGAAACCTGAACCAGCAAGCGGCTGAGCGCGGGAATATCGAGCGGGCGCAACGCGCTGTATTCCCGAATCTTGCCGCCTTTCACTGCCTGCAATACCAAATAGCGAGCCAGCGTCATATTCAGTGGGGGCAGGGCGACGGCAGCCTGTTTTTCTCGCCACTCAACCCCCCCTTCTCCCAGCATAATCAATGGACCGAAAACGGGATCTTGTTCAACGGCAATCCTAAGTTCTTGCGCACCAGCACGATTTGCCATGCTCTGCACCAGCAGGCCGTAAATGCGCGCCTGCGGATAAGTGCGCTTCACTCGGTCGAGAATGGCATCTGCCGCCTGTTGGACTTCTCTGGCGGTTCGCAGATAGAGCATGACCCCCTGTACTTCCGATTTATGCGGAATATCTGGCGATCTCAGCTTAATTGCGACCGGATAGCCAATTTGCTCGGCGATATGAACGGCTTCGGCACTGTCGCCAGCAATCCAGGTGGGTAACGTATCCAACCCATAAGCTTGTAGGATCGGCTGGACTTCATGCGTATCGAGCTGAGTCACACCGTCTGACAGTGCCTGATGAATCAGCGCATGTGCCTGGCTGGCATTGATGCCTAAATTCAGCGGCAGTGCTGGCGTTTCCTTTAGCTGTTTCTGATTACGTCGATACTCGACGATATGCATAAATGCCGTTACCGCCCCTTCTGGGGTGCGATAAGTAGGAATGCCAGCGTCGTTAAACAAGCGTCGTGCTTCCTGTGAGGAGAATTCACCACACCAGTTGGTCAGCAGCGTAATTCTTTTTCCACGCGGATGCTGTTGGAAGAGCGTAATCAGCTGTGCGGCACACTCGGTGCCGGGAGCGGCGGCGCTGGGCGCGTGAATGATCAAGAGGGCATCGACGTCATCGCTGTCCAGTAATACCGAAACGGCTGCTAGATAGCGGGCTGCGGTTGCATCATCACGCAGATCGAGCGGATTGCCGATAGCGATGGAATGCGGCAAGGCTTCCTGTAGTGCTTGTCGTGTCGCATCACTGAGCTGTGCGAGTTTGCCTTGCCGACTGAGGAGTTGATCCAGCGCCTGTGCGGCGGGTGATGCACCATTGCTCACCAGCATCAAGCGTTCCCCACGTAGCGGACGCAGATGGCTTAAGGTTTCTACGGCGGAAAAAAGCTCATGCGTATCCCGTACCCGCAGTAAACCTGCACGTTGAATGGCGGCGTCATAGGCAGCATCCAGGCCGTGGCGTTGGTCATTCAGCAACTGCTGTGCCTGCTGGCTACGACCGCTTTTTATCACCAGTATCGGTTTATTTCGGGAGGCGCTGCGAGAAGCGGAAAGAAAGCGGCGCGCATCGCTGACGTGTTCCAGATGCAACAGAATCGCACTGGTTTTGCCGTCGCGTGCCAGAAAATCTAACAGGTCATCGACATCGATATCCAGACTGTCGCCCAGAGCGATAAAATAGGAAAAGCCAATACCGCGCTGCTGCGCCCAGTCCAGTATCGTGTTGGACACAGCGGCCGACTGCGAAATGAATGCCAGCTTGCCTTTCATAATTGGTACAGGGGAGAAACTGGCGTTCAGGCCTTGCCAGGGGGCGAGTAGCCCGAGACTGTTAGGGCCAAGCAAGCGCATGTGGTAGCGCGCGGCGCAGGCTTTTAACTCGCTGAACTGGGTCGGCGGTGCGGAGAGGATGATGACCGTTTTACAGCCTTTCTGCCCCAACGCTTCTAACAGCGTGAGATTGCGGCTGGCGTTGGTACAAATTACAGCAAGGTCTGGCGTCATGGGCAGGCTGGCGACAGTCGGATAGGCCAGCACGCCGCAAACGGCACGATATTTCGGCGTAACAGGCAGCACGGGGCCGCTGAAATGGCCGTCGAGCAGGTTTTTCATCATCAGAAAACCGGCTCTTCCCGGTTTTTCGGACGCGCCGAGAACGGCGATAGACTTAGGGCGTAACAGTGCTTCCAATCCGCGCTGGCTCATGCGTCACTCCTTCACATCAATCCCCTTTGATACTAAACGCTTTCTGCCGGTTGTGCTGTGACGATGGGTAAACTTTCTCGCAAGCTGTGGTGTGATTTCCCCGCCAGATAATGCCGTCGGAAACGGTCAAAATGCTGGGATAGCGCGTCGGCCGCGACGATATCCCCCGCCTGTGCGAGCAGGGCGATGGCAATCTCGGCGGTACAGTGCTGCCCTGCGCTGCTGGCTTCACGCAATTGATAGCGGGACAGTGCCTCTACATTCAACGACAGGATCGGCAGGTTGTCCAGATAAGGGCTTTTGCGGAACATTTTACGCGCTTCCGGCCACGTTCCATCAAGTAAGACAAATAGGGCGGGCTTTTCCGTTACGGGAAGCTGGTGAAACACCTGACGTCCTTCTTCCGCTGCATCGGCAAGGAAGACCAAATAAGGCTGAACGTCCGGGTTTTGCAGAGTAGCCAGCAATTCGGGGTCTGGCTCGGTGCGTGACCAGCGAAATGCCTGCGTCTCGGGAAGAATATCGGCAATGAGGCGTCCGGTATTGCTCGGCTTTAACGGTTCGGTATCAAACATTACCAGACAGACGCGGCTGCGGGACTCCTGCGCCTGAACGGTGTGGCACAGACAATTGGTTGCGGGTAATAAACACTGCTGACAACGAACTACGCGGCAGCCACGGGCGCGAAACGGTTTGGTTGACTGCTCAAGACGTTGCTGACGCAGGCGGAGTACGGCATTGTTGTTCACTAAAGGATCGTTGTTCACGAAAGGGCGGTTGAGCATGAAATAGATGACGCCATGAGATTTTGCAACGAACCCGCTTCATGTTAATTATTGGGAAGCAGGTTCAGAAAGACGACATTCTAATCGACAGGCGGGTTGACCAAAAGAGGCGAGACAATAATGCCTCACCGTTTTCTACAGTGATTCATCCAACCACTCCTCAAACTGCGCTTTCGGCAGCGCGCCGTTGAGAATGTCGACCATCTGGCCCTGTTTGAAGATCATGAGGGTTGGGATGCTGCGGATACGGAAACGTGCGCTGAGTGACGGTTCGGCTTCAGTATTGACCTTAATAAAGCGGATTTTCCCGCTCCGCTCCTGTGCGACGTTTTCAAACACAGGGGCAAAGTTAACGCAGGGGCCGCACCAGGGTGCCCAGAAATCGACCACGATGGGAAGATCGTCCTGTAACAGCTTATCGAGCGTTGCTTCTGTCGCATTGATGACGTCACCGCTGAATAAGGTTTCTCCGCAACGACCACATTTTGCATGGTCATCAATACGCGCTTCAGGCAGGCGATTGGTTGTTTGGCAAGATCCACATACCGTATTCATAACAGGGCCTCAGATAAAAGGGCTAAAATAAAGATGTCGCTGATAAAATGCGCGTAATACGGCATTGGAACGTCAACGGCATGTTGCTTAAGAGTGAATAAATTATGGTGGGGAGACATTATGGCAACAACGTGGTTTGCCCAATAGCTACAATAGCTTCTGACTGTTAGCGCTCTTTTACCACAAGCGTGTGGCTAAGCGGGTGTACATAAGGTAATCTTCGCGCCCAGCGCGTAGGTGGAGAGAACAATGAGCGATTCATTCAATAGTAAAAGCGGCAAAGTCCGTGTGATGTACGTCCGCAGTGATGATGAGGGCGAGAAAGAGAATAAAAACAAGCGCCCTGCTGACAAAGATCGCCGTGGCGATCGGCGTGATGGTGGTGGCTCTCGCGATCAGCGTGAAAAGCCGAAGCACCCGCGTGATGTTAACCCGCGCTATGCCCGGGAAAATCCGTCCCGTGACGGCGATAGCAGTGCGAAATCGCCGTGGGGCAATAAAGATCGTAACGAACGCAGCGGTGATAAGCCTCGCCGGCCGCGCGGTGACGATACCGGTGGCTATGAATCACCGTGGAAAACCGTGTCTCGTGCGCCAAGCGATAGCGATACGCCGGATCACGGCGGTATTACTGGCAAGAGCCAGATCGATCCTGAGCAACTGCGTCGCCAGCGTCAGGAAGAAACGCGAGTCTACGGTGAAAATGCCTGTCAGGCGCTGTTTAAAAACCGTTCTGAAGTGATCGTTCGTGCCTGGTTCCTGCAAGAAGTGACGCCGCGTTTCCGCGATGCACTGCGCTGGATGGCGGCAAACCGCAAGGCTTATCACGTCGTGGAAGAGGAAGAGCTGATTAAGGCTTCCGGCACCGAACACCATGGCGGCGTCTGTTTCCTGATTAAAAAGCGTCAGGGTATGGATGTGCGTGAGTATCTGAAAACGGTTGGCGAGAGTGACTGTGTGCTGGCGCTGGAAGATGTGGGTAACCCGCACAACCTCGGCGGTATTATGCGTAGCTGTGCGCATTTCGGCGTGAAAGGCGTGCTGGTTCAGGATGCAGCGCTGCTGGAATCCGGTGCGGCGGTACGCACGGCAGAAGGCGGTGCGGAACACGTTAAAGCGATCAACGCTGACGATTTCCTGTCTGTACTCGCTGAATTCCGTCACGCAGGTTACACCATCGTGACCACCTCGAGTCATAAGGGGACGGCGTTGTCGAAAGCGACGCTTCCGGCGAAAACCGTGATTGTGCTGGGTCAGGAAGGTGATGGTCTGTCGGATAGCGCCTGGCAACAAGGGGACGTGAAAGTCTCTATCGGCGGTACGGGTAAGGTTGAAAGCCTGAACATTTCAGTCGCAACGGGCATTTTGCTGTCCGAGTGGTGGCGGCAGAACCAAGCCTGATATCACGTGTCGATTCTCAGAGGGCAATCCCCCTCTGAGAAGACATTACCACGGATGAGAGAACGATCGATGAAGCAGAAAAAGCAGAAAGTTATCGCGGTATCGTTACTGTTGGGCGCATTGCTGGCAAGCGGTTGCAGTTCGTTGCCACGTTCATCCACTGCTGTTGCCGCTGCACCACGCGCTGATGTATGCCAGATTGGCGACAAACAGGTACAAACTACGCTGTATTTTGGTTTGAATCGTCCTGCTGGCTCGGTGATTTCCGATGCCGAGTGGAAAGCCTTTTTGGACGGTGACGTTACGCCACGCTTTAAAGAAGGGCTGACGGTGTTTGATGCCAAAGGACAATGGTTAGGGAATGATGGCGTGGTTGCCCGAGAGAGCAGCAAGGCGCTGATGTTGATTCACGGCCCCGATCGGGAGCGTGATATTGAAGCGCTGCGCACTACCTACAAATCACGTTTCGCGCAGGAATCCGTCATGCGGATTGATGCTCCTGTCTGCGTCGCGTTCTGATTTTTATCATCAGCCCCTTTTCAGGGGCTGATTCATATCGTTTGTAATCCCATCGACAGAACAAGAACGGTGATAATGGGATAGAAGAGTAAAGCGTTTGCGCCATGGACAAAAACGTCAGGAACGTTTTTGAACGTCGCTTGCGACGGCTCTGAAAGAGTGAATCTCAGGGATGAGATTCATATCTGCGCAATCCGAGCGTACAGGGATGTATTCACAGCGTCTTTACGATCTACCCATTATCACCGCTCGACTGACTTTTATCACGAACTACAGCACCAGTCCCGCGACTGCCGCAGACAGTAAACTCACCAGCGTAGAACCGTAAACCAGCTTCAGACCGAAGCGCGATACCACGTTGCCCTGTGCTTCATTCAGCCCTTTGATGGCGCCTGCAATAATGCCGATTGACGCAAAGTTGGCGAAGGAAATCAGGAAGACAGACAGAATTCCCAGACCGCGTGGTGACATCTCTGCTGCGATCTTCTTCAATTCGATCATGGCAACAAATTCATTCGCCACCAACTTGGTCGCCATGATGCTGCCCGCGTTCAGAATATCGGAAGACGGAATGCCGATAAGCCACGCCAGCGGTGAAAAAACATAGCCCATGATAGCCTGGAAACTAATGCCGAAGACGGTGCTGAATAGCGCATTGACGGCAGCAATCAAGGCCACAAAACCGATTAACATCGCCATAATAATCATCGCGACTTTAAAACCGGCAAGAATATATTCCCCCAGCATTTCAAAGAAGCTCTGGTCTTCGTGCAGCTTTTCCAGCTTCAGTTCCGGTTCGTCGTCAGGCTGGTAAGGGTTGATAATCGACAGAATGATAAAGGTACTGAACATATTCAGAATCAGCGCTGCAACGACGTATTTAGCGTCCAGCATGGTCATGTAGGCGCTGATAATCGACATGGAAACCGTTGACATGGCTGTCGCGGCCATCGTGTACATCCGCCGTGGCGACATGTCGGCGAGGATGCCCTTATAGACGATAAAATTCTCCGATTGCCCAAGCATCAACGTACTCACGGCGTTAAATGACTCCAGTTTCCCCATCCCGTTAACTTTGGACAGCAGCGTGCCGATGCCTTTGATGATCAACGGTAAAATGCGCCAGTGCTGCAAAATTCCAATCAGCGCGGAAATAAAGACGATAGGGCAGAGCACATTGAGGAAAATAAAGGAAAGCCCCTGTGCGTTCATGCCGCCAAATACGAAATCGGTCCCCTGATTGGCGAAAGATAATAGCTTTTCAAACAAACCGGCAAAGGCGCTAATCGCGTTAAGCCCGATGCTGGAATGCAAAAGGAAATAGGCCAGTAAAATTTCAATCACCAGCAGTTGCACAATAAAGCGCAGTCGGATGCGTTTTCTGTCGTGACTGACGAGTAAGGCCAGTAAAAAAATGGCGGTCGTTGCCAAAATGAAATGTAAAACCTGTGACATAGAAGAACCACTCAATCCCCGAATAAAAGAGGCGCATTGTAATCGGAATGTGAAAATATGTTTATCCCGAATCTGTAAATCCTTATTCGTTATCGCGCTATAACAGTTGGGGAAACAGTCGACTAATCAGGGAAAGGTCGGATGTGGTAAGAGAATCCCCTTTCGGCCAATGGCTGGCCGAAAGGGAGAAGATGATTCTGGTTAGTGTGCGCCTCCACCGCCGGTGGTAAAGGGCGGTTTAGCGAACCAGACCAGCACCAGCAGTACCAGAAATACACCCGCAGCGGCCCAAAAGATCTCATTGGCAGAGATAATCAGCCCCTGTGCCGTAATCTGTTCTGCGATGTAAGCCGAGGCCTGCGTTTGACTCATCCCCATTGCCTGAAGCTGTTGGTACGTTTCCTGCGCTATCGGATTATACGGCGTGATAGATTCCGTCAGGTGCGCATGGTGCAGCGATTCCCTCTGTGTCCAGAGCGTGGTGGTCAGTGAGGTTCCGATCGAGCCTGCCAGCGTTCGGGCAAAGTTCGACAGACTCGATGCGGCCGCCAAACGTTCAGGCGGAAGACCCGACAGCGTGATGGTCGTCAGCGGCATGAAGAAGCAGGCGACGGCAAACCCTTGCACGAACTGCGGCCAGGCCGACGCGCCGAAATCCATGCCCGGCTCGAAGGTATATGCACGCCAGTAGAAGCAGACGGCGTACATAATAAAGCTAAACGTCACCAGTTTGCGCATATCCAGACGCGGCGCGAATCGACCGATGATCGGCGACAGCACCACTGGCATCAGCCCAACGGGTGCGGATGCCAGCCCAGCCCAGGTGGCGGTATAGCCATACACCTCCTGCAATAGCTGCGGCAGGAGTACGATCGCCCCGAAGTAAAACATATAGGCGAGGCTGATACATAGGCAGCCAATGGTGAAATTACGCGATTTAAACAGCGACAAATCCACCACCGGATGGTCATCCGTCAGTTCCCAGACGATCAGGAACGCGATTGCAATCACCGCCACCACGGTCAGGGTGATGATTTCCGTCGAGTTAAACCAGTCCAGCTCTTTGCCGCGGTCGAGCATCATCTGGAGGCTACCGATACCGACAACTAACAACGCCAGCCCGATGGTATCGATAGGCCTGATCTCAGTTTTGGTTTCCCGCCCGCGCAGCGTTTGCATGGCAATAAACACCACCGCGATACCGAGTGGGACGTTGATGAAGAATATCCAGCCCCAGTGATAGTTATCGCTAATCCAGCCGCCCAAAATCGGGCCACAGATCGGCGCAACGACCACGGTCATTGACCACAGTGCCAGCGCGATGCTGCGTTTCGCGGGAGGGTAATTGCTTAACAACAAACTCTGTGACAGGGGAATCAGCGGCCCGGCAACGATCCCCTGCAATACACGGGCGAAAATCAGCATTTCCAGGCTGGTGGACACGCCACACAGCCAGGAGGTCAGGGCGAAGAGCGCGGTTGACCATAGAAAAAGGCGGACTTCACCGAACCGCTTGGCTAGCCAGCCAGTGATGGGAATAGAGATGGCATTAGCGACCCCGAACGAGGTGATGACCCACGTTCCCTGTGAGTTGGACGCACCCAGATTACCGGCGATGGTCGGAATAGCGACGTTGGCGATAGTGGAGTCCAGTACCTGCATGAACGTTGCCAGCGACAGCGCAACGGTCATCCAGGCCAGACTCGCGCCTTTAAGCGGTTTTCTCTGCACGTTTCTCTCCTGGTCGATTAACCGGCATTCGCCTGAATAATGGCGCTAATGTCTTGGTTAACGGGGGTGAGATCCAACGTCAGCGCATCACTTTGGTAGGCTGGTGTGGTACGTGACGTTTCTGCTAACGCGCTGCCTTCGGTATTGGCGGTATCGACATTCACTAAAGCAGACAGGCCGATACGTAACGGATGCTCGGCGACCTGCTTCGGATCGATCTCAATACGGACGGGTAGGCGCTGAACGACTTTGATCCAGTTGCCAGTCGCATTCTGGGCGGGCAACAGGGAAAATGCGCTACCGGTGCCCATATCGAGGCCGACCACTTTTCCCTGATACACGACGTCGTCACCGTAGATATCCGCGATCACGGTAGCCAGCTGGCCGATACGCATATTGGCTAGCTGCGTCTCTTTAAAGTTCGCATCGACCCACAGGTGATTGGCGGGAACCACGGCCATCAGCGCTGACGTCGGAGAGATACGTGCGCCAATCTGTACGCTGCGGCGTGAGACATAGCCGTCAATCGGGCTGACGATTTTGGTGCGCTGTAGCGCCAGCCAGGCATCGCGCATTTCTACAGAGGCTTGCTGTATGGCTGGCTGCTGCTCAAGCGGCGTATCCAGAATCATCGCCTGATTCCCCTGATATTGTTGTCTGGCGACTTCCAGCGCGGCTTTGGCGGTCGCGACGGCATCGCGAGCATGCTGTACTTCTTCACGCCCGATAGCATTCGCGCTGCCCAGTGCTTCACGGCGGCTCAAGTCGCTTTGTGCTTTATTCAGTTCAGTCTGACGCAGTTCGATGTTGGCCTGATATTGCTTACTGTTGATAATCAACTGATGCGTTTGGCGCACGCTGTTGGCCAATGCGGTTTTCGCGCGCTCGAATGTCTGTTGGGCATCGGTGGGGTCTAGCTCCACTAACACCTGTCCCTGCTTCACAAAATCAGTATTGTCGACGTTCACATGAGTGACGCTACCCGTAACCTGCGCCATGATCTGAATCTGGTTGCCTGCGACGTAGGCGTCGTCAGTGCTTTGGTGATGCCTGAGCACCAGGAACCAATAAACTAGCCACGCACAGCCCAGCACGACGAAAATAAATGTCAGCAGCGATAACACACGCTTACGCTGCTGTTTCTTGTTTCTTTGAGGCGTCTGCGGCACCTGATTTTCCACACTTTCACTCATGCTGTTCTCTCTCTCTCTTCTTATTTTCTTTGTATCGGCCATTGCGCCAGACAGCGTCGTCTGGCGATAGTCGCGAATTCATATTGCTGCGCAGCCCGAGGGAGGCTCCATCGGAGCGTGAAATTGCCGTTGTGCTAAGTCACACGCTGCTGCTGCGGAAAGATTATGGGTATTTTTCGCAGCAAAATTCACCTGCCCGATACCTAAGCATCGGGTCGTTCCGGGTGAAAGAAAAAGGTGCTGGTTATGATTTTTGTTGTTGTTTTTCTGCTATATGTTGCCGAAATCGTCCATTTCATCCAGCCGAACCAGAAGCTTTCTCATCAGCGTTTCAAGCTGTTTTTGCTCGCCGGATTCAAGCGCTGAACAAAGCACATGGAGACTGTCATGCTGTGGCGGAATCAGTTGGCCAAGAAAGGCTTTGCCTTCTTCTGTTAGATGGAGGTGCAGGCAGCGCCTGTCACTATTGCTTTCGCGTCGCTCTATCCAGCCTCTTTTTTCCAGATCGTCAGCGATGCGTGTCGCATTCGTGCGTGACGATCCCAGCGCAGCACTGAGTTCGGACGGCTGAATACTGTAAGACTCTTGGGATTCCAGCGTCAGCAATGCCATAAAAAGGGTTTCATTAATGCCTTGATCTTTCAGCATTCTATTTCTGTGTTCCAGGATTTTCCCTTGAACATGCATGAATAGACGCAGTAACAAAACTTCCTGACGTGGGAAACCGGGTTTGCGTGAAGCACGCAGATCGAGCATTTGTTCTATAGGAGTGAATGAACTGTCCATTTTTTATATAAACCTCATTAATCACGGTATGCATAGTAACTAATGTTACTAAATGGGTAAACGGCATTCGGGTGGGAAATTGTGCTTATTTATGTGACAGAAAGTAAGCGGATAATAGCCGGAGGTAAGGATTATTTGCCACTTACTTTATTTAAATCAAAATCTTATTTGATAATTTGCGCTGCGTATTCAGAGCAGTTTAAAAGCAATGCCGTAGCACAGCGCCCCCAGTAGCGTCGATAAAACGATACTACGGGTTTTATAAAAACAGGCGGTCAGCGTAATAAAACCCGTCAGTGTTGGCAGCAGCTTTTCGTGATGCGCGAGAATATCCGGCACGCTGGAAACGATCAGCAGCGCACAGATCGAAGCAATGCCGATGCTATCAAGCAACAAGGCCTTTTTGCCGCGTTGCAGTGAACCTGAAGCGCGTGAGGCGCTGAGCCTCAGAGGTAAATAACGAAAGAGATAGTTCACTAACCCCACAATCAGCCCGATAAGAATGACTTCTGTACTCATATGTTCACCTGCGGTGTTGCGGTATTAACCAGCGACGCCAGACAGCCGCTGAGGATACCGAGCAGTATTGCGGCCGGGATGGAGGAGAGCAGCAATCCAAGCAGTGCGCCTCCTAGCGCGCAGGCTACAACCAGGCTCTGTTTCCGTTTGAAGGAGGCGAGCAAAAAACTCAGGAAAAGGGCGGGCAGCATGAAGGATAGCGCCGCTTCGACGGCAGGGTAGTCATCCAATGGGCCGTTACCGAACACGGCACCAATCACCGTGCCGAGTACCCAGGAGAGCCAGGCTAAAAGCGATACGCCCATCATCCACTCTTCTGACCAACGTCGGTTATCTTTTGCCAATCGGGTGGCTGCCGCCGCAAACACTTCGTCGGTCAAGCCGAAAGCCCACAGGGCAGTTTTCCGGGTCGGCAGTCGTTGTGTTATGCGATGCCGCAGTGCCGGCCCATATAGCACATGGCGAACATCCATCGCCATGACGGTCAACGCCGCCACCCAGATGGACATACCGGCGCTGAGCAACGCGGTGATGACGAACTGGCTGGCGCCCGCGTAAATGATGCACGAAAGGAAAATGCCTTCCAGCGGAGTAAACCCTAATTTGACGGCATTCATGCCAAACGCGAATGCTACAGGCATGTAGCCGATAACAATTGGCAGACTATCAAATACGCCTTCGCTAAAAGACGCCGATTTTTTCGGTGTAGCGGTGGTTAATGTATTCACTGGCTTGATGTTTTTTGTACTTAAAGGGGATTAACCGGTAACACTAGCAAAGCGTTACCGGAATTTCACGCTATTGCGGTACGGACGTGATGGTTTCGGGCGAAATTTTTTCGTTTGCAACGGTCTCAAATGAGCGCGTCGCAAACGGTAGCTGAGCGTTGCCTTGCGGTACTAAAAGAGAAGCGTCATATCATCTATAATTTAGGACGAGCTGTATCAGAGTGACGGCTATAATATCGCCAATTTATTAAAATAACATTCTATTACTATATTTTCTTGCAAAAAGAAATTCTATAATAATTCTTATACTTTTTTCGATAGATATAAATTGTGTCCATAATAGTAAAGCCTGCACTATTTAGTCTCTGTTCAATATCTTGATCGCTAAAATAATGGTGTATTCGTTCATAATTATCTACATACGTCAGTGTCGTTGGATCGTAAAATGTCGAAAGAATAAAATGACCATTATCTGATAGTATTTCCTTTACTTTTAATAGATAGGTCAACAGATTTTCATTTTCCTGATGATGAAAGCAGCCATTGTCAATGACAAAATCATATTCATCTATAGGATGCTGAAGAAAGTTGGCGCGATAAAACGTGATATTATCAAATTGTTCTTGTATCGACCGCCATTCAGGATGTTCATAGATATCTATTCCAGTCACCTGACTACTCAGTTCACTATAAATACGGGTGTCAAGTCCGCTACCACAACCGATATCCAATACTCTACTGTGTTCGGATAAGCGAAGTTTCCCTTGTATCAGTAACGGCAGAATACGCATGCCAATGTCAGTAGTCCAGACATCGGATTGTTCGGTATAATGCTG
>NZ_RJTN01000037.1 GCF_005497185.1 Pectobacterium polonicum
CGGAAAAGCTGGCGCGGTTAACGTCGCTGAACGCGAATTTTATGGCAGCTAAACTGACGCAGCGTGTTGAAGAGGCATTACAGGCTAACCGCACATTTCGCTTTGCACTTTATGATTACGCGACAATGCCCACGCTGACGTCTTTGATCGAGCAACTGTGGGTGAAGATTGGCCCGTGTTTTAACTATCTTTATCCACAACACCCTGATATGACACACGGACAGCATAATTATGAGGCATTGCTAATAGCGCTGGAGCAGGGCGATAGCCAGCGCAGCGAAAAATCTATCCACAATGCAATTGATGATGGCGCGGCGATTTTGCTAGAAAACTATTTCAATCGCGAGTTAGTGTCGCACTGAGAATGCAATACCGTTTATCAGATATCCTTATCCTGAATCTCTATAAAAGAAATGACAGATTGCCGTTATAGTGATGGTGAAATAAGTAATTAGAAGCACCCTTATTATTTTTAACGTCGTTTGAGCATCGTCCGGCGTGGCGACGTAGCGAGTAGTTATCGTAAAAAACACAGTATTGATTGTTATTTCCTGCCGTTATCGGCGGGCGGGTATTTTTATCGCTAAATAAACGGATTCACTGATGTTGTCGGGTTTTTAGGGATGAAGGGGCAACACGATGCGATGTATTCCGTAAGCGGCGGTGAGGCAGACATATTTATCGCGCAATATATTCATAGCACATAAAAAGGTGAGCAAGATGGGAACTCTCGCATTACAGCAGCGTATCAGTAGCAGTATTGAACAGCATCGCGAAGAATATATTGCGATTTCCCAGGATATTCATGCGCATCCCGAAACGGGAAATAATGAATATTACGCCAGCGGGCTATTAACGGAGTTATTAAAGAAGCATCACTTCACGGTAACGCTGAACGTTGCCGGACATGAAACGGCCTTTTATGCGGAAAAAGACAGCGGCAAACCGGGGCCGACCATTGCTTACCTCGCTGAATACGATGCGTTAATCGATATCGGTCATGCCTGCGGTCATAACATCATCGGAGTAACCAGTCTGGCGGCCGCGATTGCGCTGGCGGAGGTTATCGATCAGACCGGCGGCAAGGTGGTGGTGTTGGGGACGCCAGCCGAAGAAGGCGGCCTGCGCGGGAAAGGCGGAATTAATGGCAATGTGAAGGCACGTTTTGTTGAACATGGCTTCCTTGATCGGGTCGATGTCGCCCTGATGGTTCATCCGTCAGGGAAAACGCGGCTCACTGGGCCGTCGCTGGCAAACAATCACCTCTATTTTCATTTTTACGGTAAACCCTCCCATGCAGGAAGCTCGCCGCATAAAGGCGTGAACGCGCTGGATGCGCTGGTGCTGCTTTACAACGGGATCAGCGTGCTGCGCCAGCAACTGCCGGACGGCGTTCGGGTTCACGGCATTATCACCAACGGCGGGCAGGCGCCGAATGTGATTCCAGAATACGCCTCCGCCCACTATTACATCCGTGCCAAAACGCGTGAAGAGGTGGTGGCGTTAGAGCCACGTATTCGCGCGATTGCGGATGGCGTCGCGCTGGCAACGGGCACCACGGTGAAAATTGAGCATCAGGTTGGCCCGCGTGATTTCCTGATCAACCACTCGCTGAATGCCATCCTGCTGGAGGAATTCACTGCCGCAGGGGAGGTGGTCGATCAAAAAGCGAAAGAGGGCATCGGTTCGACGGATGCCGGAGATATCAGCCATGCGGTGCCGACGGCACACCCCACGATTAAAATCGGCCCTGACGATCTGATCGGCCACACCGTGCCATTCCGTGAAGCGGCAAATTCCCCGCTTGGCTATGCCGCGCTGCTGACGGGCGCGCAGGTTCTGGCTCGAACCGGTCTACGACTGTTGACTGATCCCCGCGCGTTACAGGATGCCAAAGACGAGTTTGCTGGCCGTCGCTCGGTTACCGACGCCGCCTGATGCGGTGTCTGCACAGGCTGAATATCATAAAAATAGTGGAGTTTCCCATCAATGAAATGGTTTAACTTTCCTGCCGCTGCACTCTTGCTCGCGGCCAGTTTACCCTGGGGAATCGCGCTGGCGGAAACCGTCAATCGCGATGCAACGCTGAATATCGCTTATGGCAAACGACCGGGTACGCTCGATCCTTACCTGACAACCAACAGTGCGACCACGGATGTGGTACGCCACATTTTTGAACAACTTTTTACGATTAACGATCGGTTTGAACCGGTGCCGGAACTGGTTGAACGTTATTCGCTGAGTGATGACCGCAAGGTCTATACCTTTGTGCTGCGCGACGGTATCCGCTTTCATGATGGTCAGCCGCTGACGGCAGACGATGTGGTGGCATCAATGAACCGCTGGCTGGCCGTCTCTACGCAGGGGAAAGCCAATCTGCCGGGGGCGCAGTTTAGCCGGATTGACGAGCGCACCGTACAGCTGACGGTACAGACGCCGTCTCTGATTACCCTGAATGTGCTGGCCGACTTGAAGAACCTGCCTTCGATCATGCCTAAGCGCCTGATCGACGAAGCCAATACCAGCAAAAAACCGGTGAGTGAACTGATTGGCACCGGCCCTTATAAGTTGGCGGAATTCAAACAAGGGGATTATCTGCATCTGACGCGCTATGACGGTTATGTCTCGCGTAGCGAACCGGCGAACGGCCTGTCGGGTCAGAAAAAGGCCGAGGTGAAAGATATCTGGTTCCGCTACATCACGGATGAGTCTACCCGGCTGGCAGGCGCATTGACCGGTGAATATGACGTCGTTTTTGATTTGCCAAAAGACAATATTGACGCGTTGAATAGCGCCCGCGATGTGAAGCTGTATCGTCCCGAAGCCGGGGGATCGCTCATCACCTACCTGTTCAACAAGAATCGCGGACCGTTTGCCGATGTGAAACTGCGTCAGGCATTCAATCTGGCGCTCGATGTCCATCAGGTGCTGCTGGCGGGCTACAGCGATCCACGCTTTTTCAGGGAAGATTCGTCGTTAGGTTTTCCAGAGCAGGTGGACTGGCACAGTGAAGCCGGTAAGCCTTACTGGAATCAGCACAAGCTGGACGAGGCCAGAAAGCTGGTAAAAGAGTCCGGCTATAACGGTGAAGAAGTGGTGATCATCGCCACCAAGGAATACGCCGAATTGTACAATCTGGCGATTGTTGCACAGCAGGTGCTCAAACAGATTGGCGTGAAATCTCGTCTTGATGTCTATGACTGGGCCACGGTGTTACAGCGGCGTCAGGACCCTAAAAACTTCGACCTGTGTGCGCTGGAATTCTCGATGCGTCAGGTGCTGCATCAGTATCCTTTCCTGGATTCCCGTGCCAAATTCCCCGGCTTGAGTAACAGCCCGGAAATTGATGCGCTGCTGGATGATATCAAGCAGGCTCCGTCGCTACAGGCGGCAAGAGGATTGGTGGATAAACTTCACGTGCAAACCTGGACCTATCTGCCGGTGATTGTGCTGGGGCGTACCACGCCTGATGCGGTCGCGATCAAGCATCATGTTCACGGCTATCGGGATTTAATCGGCCCTGTCCTGTGGAACGTCAGCATCACAAAACCGTAAGCGGAGAAGCGAATGGGATGGTTTATTTTCCATCGGCTGCTGGCGCTGATACCCGTGCTGCTGGTGGTTTCCATCGTGGTGTTTTGTCTGGTACATCTGGCACCGGGCGATCCGGTGCTGGTGATTCTGGGCAATGATGCCAGCCCGGGGGATGTTGCCGCGCTGCGTCAACAAATGGGGCTGGATAAGCCCCTGCTGACTCAGTTTGTCGTGTGGTTTGGCGCAGTGCTGCGTGGCGATCTCGGCCATTCGCTCTTCATGAATGCCAGCGTCATGTCGCTTTTCTTACAGCACCTGCAACCTACGCTGGCACTGGCGCTCTATGCACAAGGGTTGGCGCTGCTGCTTGGGCTGGCGGCTGGCGTGCTTAGCGCATCGCAACAGGGACGGTTTCTGGATCGCCTGATTATGGGGCTGGCGGCGGTGGGGATGTCGATTCCCGGCTTTTTACTCGGGCTGTTTCTGATTTTCTTTTTTGCCGTGCAGTTGCGCTGGTTTCCGGTTGTGGGATACAGCTCGACGCGCGGCGATGTGCTGGTCAATCTGTGGTATATGACGCTTCCGGCGCTGGCATTGGGGCTGCGTATCGCGGCGCTGATTGCCCGCATGACGCGCGCGGTCATGCTCGATGTGTTGAGCGAAAACTACATTAAAACGGCGCGTGCCAAAGGTGTAGCGGAATACCGGGTTCTACTGCGCCACGGCCTGAAAAATGCGCTCCTGCCTATTCTCACCATCTGCGGTGAATCTTTCGGTTCGCTGGTGACGGGAACGATTGTGATTGAAAGCGTGTTCGGCATTCCCGGCGTCGGCTCGCTGGTGGTGGACTCCATCGAACGTCGCGATTTCTCGGTGATTCAGGGAGCGGTGCTGCTGATTACCGTCAGCTATGTGCTGATTAATCTGGCGGTGGATATTCTGGGGCATGCCGTTGACCCGCGTCTCTCCCTGTCAGGGGAGAAGGAGTGACATGAAAGCGCTGTTTGCCAATCAACTCCTGACAACGGGCATCGCTATCCTGCTGCTTATTCTTGTCGTCGCGGTGGGGGGCGCGTTTCTCAGCCCTTACGATCCCTATGCCTTAAATCCTCTGGAGCGGTTGTCCGCACCGACGTGGCAGCACTGGTTTGGCACCGATAATTTTGGCCGCGATGTGTTTGTGCGGGTCGCGATTGCGGTCCAGATCTCGTTGTCCGTTGGGGGCGCGGTCGCGCTGATTTCGGGCGCGATTGGCACGCTAATCGGCCTGCTATGTGTCTGGTATCGCCCGCTGGATATGGTCATCATGCGGATTTGTGACGGGCTGTTTGCCTTTCCTTCTCTGCTGCTGGCGATTTCCATCGTCGGTATTCTTGGCCCGAATCCCGCCAATGTTGTACTGGCGCTGTCGCTGGTCTATGTGCCGTCGGTGGCGCGCGTGATGCGTGCGGCGGCGCTGGTGATCAAGGAGAAAAATTACATCGAGGCGTTGCGTGCGCAGGGGGCAAAGAGTCGCCGGATCATCTGGCTGCACATTTTACCCAACGTGGTATCGCCGCTGATCGTTCAAGTGTCGTGGATCTTCTCGGTCGCGATTCTCACCGAGGCGGCGCTGAGCTTTTTAGGTTCGGGGATACCTGCACCGACGCCCAGCCTGGGTAATTTATTGCTGGAGGGGAAAAAGGTGATTTTTACCTCCTGGTGGATGACCTTTTTCCCTGGTATGGCGATTGTGCTCTTGATCCTGTCTCTGAATATGATTGGAGACGGCCTGCGCGATATCTCCGACCCTACGCTTAAGCCGCTCTCACGTCGGGTTTCCCGTCTGCTGAAAGCGGTCACGACACCAAAGTGAATATGATGAGTGAAACGCCGCTACTGTCTGTCAAAGACCTGAGAGTCACGTTTGCCGCGCCGTCTGGCCTCTTGCACCCTGTCCGAGGGGTCTCTTTTGAGGTGAATCCGCGTGAGACGCTGGGCATCATCGGTGAATCTGGCTGTGGCAAAAGCGTCACCGCCGATGCGCTGATGGGCTTGTTGCCTGCGCGCGCTAGCCGGGTCGGCGGTGAGGCCAGCCTGAATGGTCAGCCGCTGCTGTCGCTGTCGGATGAGGCGCGACGACGCCTGCGGGGCAATGCATTAGCTATGATTTTTCAGGACCCGCTCTCTAGCCTTAATCCAGTCTATACCGTGGGTGAACAGATCGATGAAAGCCTGCGGCAGCACACCACGCTATCGCGTCAGGCGCGGAAAGCGCGGGTGCATGAACTGCTCACCCAGGTGGGGATGCCCGATCCGGCCGCCTGTGCCGTGAGCTATCCGCATCGGCTATCTGGCGGGATGCGCCAGCGAGTGATGATTGCTATCGCCATTGCCTGCGGGCCGGGATTACTGATTGCCGATGAACCGACAACGGCGCTCGACGTCACCATTCAGGCGCAAATTCTTTCGCTGTTGGATAAGCTAAAAGCCGAAACCGACATGGGTATCGTACTGATTACACACGATCTGTCGGTGGTGGCGCAGATGTGTCAGCGCGTGATCGTTATGTATCTGGGGGAAGTGGTGGAGCAGGCGGATGTGTTCACGCTGTTTGATAATGCGCGTCATCCTTATACGCAGGCGCTGCTGCGGGCGGTGCCTAACCTCGATGCGCCGCGTAAAAGCGAGCTGCCGGAAATAACCGGCAGTGTTCCGCCATTGTCTCATCCGCCCATCGGCTGTGGTTTTGCTCCGCGCTGCCCGCTGGCGGATGAACGCTGTCACCAGTCTCCCCCCGTGCTTTCCGTGGCTGATGGGGCGGGCCATCGCGTACGCTGCTGGAAAGCGGATAGCCTCGGGAGCGCCGTATGATCGAACCGTTATTACGAGTGAAAAACCTGCGTAAAACCTTTCGAGTCGGGCAGGGATGGCGCAAAAAAACGCTGGTGGCGCTCGATGATGTCAGTTTCCATATTTTCCCCGGTGAAACGTATGCGCTGGTTGGGGAATCAGGCAGTGGAAAAAGCACTACGGGGCGCAGTATTTTAGGGCTGACGCCCGCGAATGCTGGGGAACTGCACTTTGCCGGTCACGATCTCCGGCAGCAGAACGCAGAGCAGTTGCGACAGCTGCGGCGCGACATGCAGATGATCTTTCAGGACCCGCTCTCCTCGCTCGATCCCAAGCGTAGCGTCGGGTACAGCATTGAAGAACCGCTGATTATCCACGGCATACGCGATAGCCAATGGCGCAAGGCGCAGGTGATCAAGATGCTGACTCGCGTCGGGTTCACCGCTGCGGATGCCGGACGCTTTCCGCACGAGTTTTCCGGCGGGCAGCGTCAGCGTATCGGGATTGCCCGCGCACTGGTGCTGGAACCGAAACTGATCGTGTGTGATGAGCCAGTTTCGGCGCTGGATGTCTCTATTCAGTCGCAAATTCTGAATCTGCTTTTGGCATTACAGCGGGAGCAGGGGCTGGCGTATTTGTTTATCGCGCACGATCTGAGCGTGGTACACCATATTGCCGACCGCATTGGCGTGATGTATCGCGGGCGCATTGTTGAAGAAGCGCCTGCGGCGACGCTGTTTTCACAGGCGCGTCATCCGTATACGCGTTTCCTGTTGGCCTCGATTCCGCCCGCACATCCACGGTTAAAGCGAGCTGCTCAGGTGGACGCACAGCAAGGACAAGAGAGCGGGTGTCAGTTTGACGAACCGACACCCGGCACGCCGACGCGATGCCGCATACATCCAACGCAAGAATATTGGATCAATGCGGAACACCGCGTCGCCTGCGCCCGATCAGAGATGTCCTGACAGGCGCTGATGGATTTTGCTGCTGTGGGTATCCAGCCCGACGATCGTGACCTTCGCATCGTAGCGATGATAGCGGGTTTCGATCGCGTCGAGCGCCGCCACGCTGGAGGCATCCCAGATTTGGGCGTGCGTCAGGTCGATGGTGACGTTCTGCGGGTCTTGCGCATAAAGAAAGTGCTCGAAGAGATCGTTGCTGCTGCCGAAGAAGAGCGGCCCGCGTACCGTGTAGTGCACCGACTGCCCGTCTTCGCTCACCTGACGCTCCGCGTGAATGACGTGCGCCACGCGGCGCGCAAACAGCAGGATGGCAAAGATCACGCCGCCCGCCACGCCGATAGCCAGATTCCCCGTCGAGACGGTCGCGACAACCGTCACGATGACCACCAGCGTTTCCGACAGCGGCATACGCTTCAGCGTGGTGGGGTGCAGGCTATGCCAGTTCATGGTTTTCAGTGCGACGATCATCATAATGCCTGCCAGCACCACCATCGGAATCTTCGTCATGATTTCGCTCAGCCCGGTCACCAGCAGCAACAGCACCAGTGCGGCGGCGAGGGTGGAAATGCGCGTACGCGCTTTCCCTAACTCCACGTTGACCACGGTCTGCCCGATCATCGCGCATCCGGCAATCCCACCATAGAACCCGGCGAAAATATTGGAAACGCCGAGTCCCCAGCATTCACGGCGCTTGCTGGACGGAGTATCCGTGATGTCGTCGACCAGTTTGGCGGTTAACAGCGATTCCATCAGCCCGACGAAGGCAATGCTGAGCGCGGTCGGCCAGATGATGCGCAGTGTTTCAAGATTGAACGGCAACAGCCACTGGGTGAAACCCGGCAATCCAGGCTGCATTGGCCCCGCATCGCCGACGTTAGGCACCGTGATGCCGGTAAATATGGCAATCGCGGTCACCGTCACAATGGCAACCAACGGTGCGGGAATGCTTTTCACCACATAGGGCAGCAGCAAAACGATCGCCACCGTTAGCGCAAACAGCAGCCAGACGAGCGAGGATTGCCCATAAACATGTGGCACCTGCGCGGCAAAAATCAGGATGCCCAGCGCGTTCACGAAACCGATCATCACCGAGCGCGGGATATAGCGCATCATCCTCGCTAACCCTGCTAGCCCAAACAGAATCTGGATGATCCCCGCCATAATCACCGCAGGCAGAATATAGGCTACGCCGTGTGCGTGTACCATCGGGCCGATCACCAGCGCCACAGCGCCCGCTGCGGCGGTCACCATCGCCGGTCTGCCGCCGAGAAAGGACATGGTGAAACATAACACGATGGAGGCGAACAGGCTGACTTTGGGATCAACCCCCGCGATGATGGAAAAGGAAATCACTTCTGGGATAAGCGCCAGTGCGGTGATGGTGCCCGCCAAAACTTCGCGCATCAGCAGCGAGGGCGAGCGTAAGGCCGCAAGCGTTGACGTGGTTGATTGAACCAGTGTCGGCGTTGCCTTAGGGGATGGGATCATATGTGCAGGCTTAATTTTTTATAGTCAATGACGAAAGGCGGGAGAGGATAAATTATCGGCAGGATAAAAGATACTGTCCGTCATCGGCAGGCAAAGAAAAGCCCGTGGGGAAACGGAGGAGCGGATAGCGTGTCGTTCTATCCGCCCACCGTTGTGCTTTTTCCGTTAATCGCTAGACATCAATAATCACTAGGCATCAATCGCCAGAATGGCCATAAATGCCTCGCGGGGAATGTCTCGTTTTGAGAACCCAACGTTATGCTTTTTATTTTCCCGCTGTTTACGGATCAGCCGCTGTTTCTGCGACAGGCTGCCTTGAAAACCCTGTGCCAATGCGCCTTTGCGCAGAGGAGGGATGTCTTCGCGCGCGATAACGCGATTACCGACTTTTGCCTGAGCTGGAACGGGGTACAGTTTGCGCGGAATCACGTATTTCAACGCTTTCACGATCTCGGTGGCCCGCGCCCATGCCTTATGACGGGCAATAATGAAGGAAAAGGCATCGATCAACTGGCTATCGAGATAGATGTCGCAGCGCACTAAATCGGAACGACGGTAGCGACCTGGCTCATAATCCAGCGTGGCGTAGCCTTGCGTGAGCGATTTCAGCGCATCAAAAAAGCCGAAGATCATCTCGTTGAGCGGCAGATCCCAGTGTAATGTCACGCTACCGTTATCGAGATAGTGCATGTCGATAAACTCCCCACGACGCGAGGCGCAGTACTCCATCAACGCGCCAACGTAGGCATCCGGTGTGTTAATGGTGCAGATAACATAGGGTTCTTCGACGAAGTCCAGCACGTCCTCTCCGGGGAAATGTGCCGGATTATCAATCGTCAGACAGTGGCCGTTGTGCAGCGTGACGCGATATTCCACGCTGGGCGCGGTGGCAATCACCGATATGCCGTATTCGCGTTTGAGCCGTTCGCGAACAATATCCATATGTAACATGCCAAGAAAACCACAGCGAAAACCCGCGCCCAGCGAGGCGGAGACGTCGGGAACCCTGTGCAGCGCCGCATCGTTAAGCGACAGTTTATTCATGGCATTGCGCAAGCTTTTCAGATCGTCGTCCGCATCGGGGTAGATTCCAGAAAACACCATTGGCTTCATGTCCTGATAGCGCACAACCGGCTCTGTCGCGGGGCGTTCGGCTAACGTCAGCGTATCGCCCACCCGGATCGCCGCGGCGTCCTTCAGCCCAGCAGCGAGATAACCGACCTCACCGTTTTCCAACGCAGTACAAGGTTGCCGATGGGGAAAAAAAGCACCGGTTTCGGTGACCTCAAAACGTGTTCCTGAGGACATGAAATGCAATGTTGAACCTGCCCGAATACTGCCATCCACCACGCGCACATGCATGATGGCACCCTGATAGGGATCGTAATGTGAATCAAAAACCAGCGCGCGCAGCGGGGCATCGGCGAGCCCTTGCGGTGCGGGGAAATGGTGGGCAATCGCGTTTAGTACCTCGGCCACGCCCTCACCGGTTTTGGCAGAGACAGTCAGCACGGTGCTGATATCCAGCGAAGGAATATCCGCCAACTGCTGCATCACCTGCGGCACGTTAGCCTGCGGGCTGTCGATTTTATTCAGGACGGGCAGGATGGTCAGCCCTTGTTGCCGGGCGAGATTGAGATTGGCGATCGTCTGGGCCTGAACGCCCTGCGTGGCGTCAATCAGCAGAATCACGCCGTCGCAGGCAGCGAGACTGCGGGAGACTTCCGCAGAAAAATCGACGTGTCCCGGCGTATCCACCAGATTGAACTGATACGGCTGACCCTTTTCATCCTGATAGCGCATGCGCACGGTTTGCAATTTGATGGTGATGCCGCGTTCCCGTTCTATCTCCATCGAATCCAGCAGCAGCTCACGCATGTCACGTTGGGCGACGGTTGCGGTCAGTTCGATAAAACGGTCGGCGAGGGTGGATTTGCCATGATCGACATGGGCAATAATGCAGAAATTACGAATTTGAGGTGTACACATAGAAAAGGCCTTTCACATCATGATGTCTGGCTCGGTATCGCGTGCGACGTTGAGAACAGACAGAGAAATTCGCGCTGAAAAAATTCAGCGAAGATGAAAATCAAAAGATGTAAAAGTGAATAGCCGCGGCGATGATAGCGTGTTTTATTTTGCCGCGGCAAGTCATAATGCTTGACGTGAGAACGTGATACACGGCTATTGATAGGCGTATTCTATTACGAGGGCTGTTTCGTATTTTCTGAACGCCTTTTCGCCTGCGAGGTTATTAAGATTTGCGGGAGAAACGAGATGTGTTATCGGTAAGGTCACGACTTCCTCTGATAGTAAGTGCTGTTGTGCCAGGAAGGCCGCCACATGTTTCCACCAGAAATTCTTAGGGGCTGTATCCATAAAGACGTGTCCATTGCTTCCAAAAGCAGGCATTTCAATAAATTCAGCATTACCTCCATCGTGGCGATAGGCTTCATAAAATGCTCTGCCTATTTCTGGAGTGAAAGACTGATCATTGCTGGAATAGAGCCACAGAGAAGGAATGCGTGCAGTTGCGCCATAAGTGGTCAGTGCTTTAATCAGGCCAGCTTTATCACAAAGCGATTTACCATCAATGGACCCCCTGCCTCCATCAAAATTGATTATAGCCTGAACGCCGGGAGGATTAACCGCGCTGGTTGCCAGAACCGCTTTCTCAGGAGAGGCCCAAGGTTTCTTATTGCTTCAAACGCGGCCAGCATGTCCTTGGTGCTTTTTTCACCCGTCAGTTTATGCAGAGGTTGCTTACAGGAACCACCTGAATATTCAGCACCGCCCGTACTCTTCCCGCAGAACGGCAACAGCAGCATAACCGTGGCGTGCAAAGGCTAGTGCGGTTGAGGATCCGCGGTTTGGATTCCTTTCCCAGCGATCAAAGTCGGCAGAACCAACGGTACCGTTAGTGATCACCGCAACAGGGAGTTTTGTCTGGCCGACTGGCCGAGTAACAAATGCATCCAATATCGCTGGCTCACCATTATCCAGCATTACCTGCAACGAAAGTGGTTCTCTGATCAGACCCTCAAGCTGCTGATTTTGTAGTGAAATATTCTGTAGTGCGGCGATGGAAGAAAAGATGAGACACAATAATGCAGTGATGACGATGATTCTGGTAAGGCAGGCTATCGAGTGGTGTCGCATTTTTGTTAACCTTGGCCAGTATTTGATGATGTATTTTCATTCAAAACTGCTCGATGAATATCAGATATTCATTCTGGTTTCAACGGTAACTGAAGGTCTATTTAGCTCTGGTTTAAATGAAGGAGTAGGCCGTGTGAATCGGGGATTTTAAAGCGTTTATCTGAAGGCTTGATACCGCGATTTTTGAGTTGTTAAGAGACATTTGGGGGTCACTCCGTCATCGAACCAACTTGACCCCAAATCTGACCACCATATTCTCCCGATGATTAGTGAAAACGAAATGTACATCGGGAACGATTTTCAGGTAGAACGTATTGAATAAATTGCCAAAAAGCAAAAACCCCGCTTAAGTTGCCTTAAGCGGGGTTTTCTAATTTGGCTCCTCTGACTGGACTCGAACTTCATCTATGACTCCTGTTATTAGCGGCTTCATACAAATACTGTGATTTTTTACCAGCATTTTTACCGTCATTATTTAATCTACAACCATAAAATGTCAATTAAAAACAATTGGTTGTTGTCATAACATTTTGTTTGTTGATACTTGTGAAAGGTTTGATGCTCAACATCATATTGTCAGTGTTATTATGATTTTTATGGTTGTGAAACAGATGATTATTGACTGAAAGATTAATTTTTAATAGTGCTCATTGATTGGAACTGATACAGACTGAAGCTTAATTCACCATGCGTGAAAATCTGCAGCCAGTTGATCAGTTCCAGCAAGATCTTAGACACCTACACGTTATGCGACAGGCTGCTTCGAGTATGAGTGGATATAACGATTCACTAATGACTAACTTGTTGACCACTTCCGAC
>NZ_RJTN01000038.1 GCF_005497185.1 Pectobacterium polonicum
GAAAACCAATGCCAATGTTCAGGTCAAAACATTTCCCTCCAGTTTAATTTATTACCTCGGTTTTAATACCAAGGATAAGACCCAGCCAGTTCTGGGCAACCCAGCCCTGTGGGAAGCCGCAAGATGGCTGGTAGACTACGAGGGGATCGCCAATCAACTGCTGAAAGGGCAATTTGAAGTCAGGCAAACCTTTTTACCGAAAGGGTTTGACGGCGCTCTGGATACCACGCCTTTCCGGCTCGACGTTGATAAAGCCAAATCTATTTTGCAAAAAGCAGGGATCAAGCCCGGTACACGCTTTTCAGTCACGATAATTAATCAACCGCCTTATACCGATATCGCACAGGCTCTCCAGGCGAGCTTTGCCAAAGCAGATATTGATTTACAAATTCAGCCAGTCACGGAAGCCGACCTGTGGAGTAAGATGCGTGGACGTAACTTCCAGTCCATCTTTATTTACTGGGGGGCGGATTATGTCGATCCGAATACCAACGCCAGTACGTTTGCTTACAACGTACCTGATGGCCCGAAAACACTCGCCTGGCGCGTTGGTTGGGACATTCCTGAATTGAGCAAAGAAACCCGCGCCGCGGCAGCCGCCGGAACCTCGCAACAGCGTAGCGCACTATATGAAAAATTGCAGAAGACAGTACAGGACAGCTCACCGTATGTTGTCACGCTACAGGATCATCGATTGGTCGCGTTACGTAAAAATATTCATGGCGCACATCAAGGGCTAGGCACTTACCTGCTCTATTTTGATCAGGTAAGCAAAAAATAGTCCCTCAATGACATGAGGGAAGTACCGCGTGGTATTTCCCTCAATGCTGATTCACATTCTCGCCCTGACACCCGTATTCAACGATACTTTTCCCCTCCGTCATTCACCGTGAAGTAAATATGCACCCCAGCGTGAAATCGATAGCCAAAAAGCAGTACAATTTGGTGCCTGTATATGTTGATAGATGGTGTAGGACGAGACCCCGCCCATGGTTAGCCAGATTGATCTGATTCTTTCCCTGTTACAGCAGATGTGTGTTTATCTGGTGATCGCTTATTTGCTCAGTAAAACACCGCTGTTTATCCCGCTGATGCAGGTCACCATCCGCCTGCCGCACAAGCTGGTCTGCTATCTGGTTTTTTCCGTATTTTGCATTATGGGAACCTATTTCGGGCTGCATATAGACGATTCCATTGCCAATACTCGCGCGACGGGTGCCGTGCTCGGAGGCATGCTGGGCGGTCCTTCCGTTGGCTTTCTCGTTGGGTTAACGGGCGGATTACACCGCTATTCGATGGGTGGCATGACCGCACTGGCCTGTATGCTATCGACCATTGCCGAAGGTCTGCTCGGCGGGCTGCTGCATCGCTATCTGGCACGCCGCAACCGTATCGATTTGCTGTTTAAGCCCCTCGTCGTCGGCCTGACCGCGCTGGTTGCGGAGATACTGCAAATGGCGATTATCCTGCTGGTCGCCCGTCCATTTGATAATGCCGCTGAACTGGTGAGAGACATTGCGCTACCGATGATGATCACCAATACCATCGGTTCCGCCATGTTCATGCGTATTTTGCTCGACCGACGCGCTATTTTTGAAAAATATACCTCCGCGTTTTCCGCCAAGGCACTGCAAATCGCCGCCCGCGCCGAAGGGGCGCTGCGTCAGGGGTTCAACCCACAAAACAGTATGCGCGTTGCCCGCATTTTGTATGAAGAGCTAGGTGTGGGAGCTGTAGCAATTACCGACCGCGACAAATTACTGGCGTTTATCGGGCTGGGTGATGACCACCACAACGTCGGTGCACCGATTACGTCATCACACACGCGCCGGGCGATAGACAACAATCAGGTGGTGTACGCCGATGGCAATGAGGTGTCTTATACCTGTTCGGTTTCATCACACTGCAAACTGGGTTCCACGCTGGTGATCCCGCTGCGCGGCGAAGATCAGCGCGTTGTCGGCACGATCAAGCTTTATGAACCCAAAAATAAGCTATTTTCCAGCATTAACCGCACGCTGGGAGAAGGCATCGCTCACCTGCTTTCCGCACAGATTCTGACTGGCCGCTTTGAACAGCAGAAACAGCTGCTGGCACAGTCGGAAATCAAGCTACTCCATGCGCAGGTCAACCCGCATTTTCTATTCAACGCGCTGAACACGCTGTCCGCCGTGATACGACGCAACCCCGATCACGCTCGCCAGTTGGTGCTGTCACTATCAACATTTTTCCGTAAAAACCTCAAGCGCAGCAACGATGAAGTGTCGCTCAATGACGAGCTGGAGCATGTTAACGCCTATCTGGAAATCGAAAAAGCGCGCTTTGCCGATCACCTGACGGTAGATATTTCGCTGCCGGAAGCGCTGCGTGAGGCTCGATTACCCGCATTCTCTCTACAACCGATTGTCGAAAATGCGATTAAGCACGGCACTTCGCAAATGATTGAAAACGGGCATATCCACATTAGCGGACGCCTGCATGCCAATACGCTGGAACTGTCGGTGGAAGATAACGCAGGCACCTATCAACCCCGCAGCGGTGGCGATGGACTAGGTATGAACCTGGTCGATCGCCGTATCAAAGCGCGCTATGGCAACCGCTATGGCATCACCGTGGTCAGCGAGGCAGATAAATTCACTCGGGTCGAAGTACGCGTGCCGCTACTTTCACCGCGTCAGGCATTGGGACAGCTTGATAGCTGTAGCGTGACGGAGAGAAAAGTAAGTTGACTAATACAAGGAATTATTATGACCGACACCGCACTTTATGCTGCATTTGAACAAGCAGTACCTGGATTTTCGGCACAGGATGCCATTACGCCAGCACTGGATGAGTCACATGGCGAATATAAACAGATATATTGGCTGGATGATTTATTGACGGAAAATTTTATCTGTTATATCGAATGGAAAGAATTTGATCTGCGGGATCTGGAGGCGTTAACCCCTATTAAGCAAGCTGGGATCGCATTATCTATAGACAGTTTGTTTGATGAAGAGGGGTATCCGGTTGGCGACATCGATCCTGAAACGTTCTTTTATGATGCATCCAGCTTTTACCTGCCGGTGTTACAGCAGCAGCTACAACAAGCCGAATTGCAGTTGCTTGAAGTAGGATTACTTCAGAACGGCGAAGTCTATTTACATGAAAACCCACGTTTTATCTGCACCACGATGGATAAAGATAACGTGGAGCAGCTAAACCAGTGCCTGCAACAAAGAGGTCTGGTACTTTGCTGAAAGTCGCAGTGAGTGATACCCGTGATACTTCAAAAAGATACGAGTGAAGAAATACACGTAGAAACTGGCGCAACACCAACCGATGTTGCGCCAGAAAAGCAGGAAGATTACAGCAGGATGCGCAGCATACGGCGCAGCGGTTCAGCGGCTCCCCACAGCAGCTGATCGCCGACCGTGAAGGCGGACAGGTATTCCGGCCCCATGTTCAGCTTACGCAGACGACCTACTGGCGTAGAGAGCGTACCCGTTACCGCAGCCGGGGTCAGCTCACGCATGGTAATATCGCGATCGTTCGGTACCACTTTCACCCAGTCGTTGTGCGTTGCCAGCAGTTGTTCGATTTCCGGTAGCGCCACGTCTTTCTTCAATTTGATGGTGAACGCCTGGCTATGGCAGCGCAGTGCGCCGACGCGGACGCAAAGACCGTCAACAGGAATGACGCTGCTGGTGCTCAGAATCTTGTTGGTTTCCGCCTGACCTTTCCACTCTTCGCGGCTCTGGCCGTTATCCAGCTGTTTGTCGATCCACGGAATCAGGCTACCTGCCAACGGCACGCCGAAATTATCAGTCGGCAGCGAACCGCTACGGGTCAGCGCGGTCACTTTACGTTCGATATCCAGAATCGCAGAAGCCGGGTCCTGTAATTCTTTCGCGACTTCACCGTGCAGTGCGCCCATCTGAGCCAGCAGTTCGCGCATGTGACGCGCACCGCCGCCAGACGCCGCCTGATAGGTCGCAGCAGAAACCCATTCCACCAGATTGTTAGCAAACAAACCGCCCAATGACATCAGCATCAGGCTGACGGTACAGTTACCGCCGGCAAAGGTTTTGATGCCTTTATCCAGACCTTGTTGAATCACACCGTGGTTAACCGGGTCCAGAATAATAATGGCGTCATCTTTCATACGCAGTGAAGAGGCGGCGTCGATCCAATAACCCTGCCAGCCACTTTCACGCAGCTTTGGGTACACTTCATTGGTATAATCGCCGCCCTGACAGGTAATGATGATGTCCAGCGCGCGCAGTGCTTCGATATTATAAGCATCCTGCAACACGCCTTGATGACCGCCCAACGCCGGAGCAGCTTCGCCGTGCTGAGACGTTGAAAAGAACACCGGGTGAATTACATCAAAGTCGCGTTCTTCCACCATGCGCTGCATGAGAACCGAGCCGACCATACCGCGCCAGCCAATAAAACCAACATTTTTCATGGTAACTGTCCTGCTTTGGGGGTAACAAAAAGAATTCTGGCTAACGTCGATAGCGCATAGTTAGTGCTGACTCAGTGATCTGCCGCAGAGGTTGCGCGTGTCGTGTCGTAAACCCGTAAATAATTGTGTCATTCAGCCTTACAAAATGTACATCAAGTCGCAAGTGAATTTATTCGATAGTACGGCATTTTTCAGCAGTCATTCTAATATCATCAACCTGACTCACGATAAGGACTGCGACCAATACATCATATCGCCGCCACCGTCAGGTAACTGGAGCAACAACCAACATGACAGAAATGATCTCCGCAACGGTGCTGCTGTTGCTCATTATGGACCCACTTGGCAACTTGCCTATTTTCATGTCCGTGCTCAAGCACCTCGACCCTAAACGTCGACGTGTGGTGCTGATCCGCGAAATGTTGATTGCCCTTGGGTTGATGCTGATTTTCCTGTTCGCGGGTGAACACATTCTGGCGTTCCTGAATCTGCGTACCGAAACCGTGTCGATTTCCGGCGGAATCGTACTGTTCCTCATCGCGATTCGGATGATTTTCCCCTCGCAGGAAGGCAATAGCAGCGGTCTGCCTGCCGGAGAAGAACCGTTTCTGGTGCCGATGGCGATTCCACTAGTCGCAGGGCCGTCGATCCTCGCAGCGCTGATGCTACTTTCCCACCAGTATCCCAATCAGTTACCCCACCTGACGCTGGCGCTGTTTATCGCCTGGATAATTTCCTTCATCATCCTGCTGATGTCAGATTTGTTCTTGCGTTTGCTGGGTGAGAAAGGCGTGAGTGCGTTGGAGAAATTGATGGGGCTGATTCTGGTGATGCTATCGACGCAGATGTTCCTCGACGGCGTGCGGGCTTATATGAAGTTATAGCTACGCCGTTACCTCCTTTGTCTTATACATAAATGCGCAAATTATTATGGGGTTGACGTTATCCGGCGTAAAAATTATGCAGCGGTGGGCATGACCACCGAGTGAGCGGCAGGGACGCCGCGAAAGACGGTGCCGCGCCGGGAGCGCGTCATCGTCGGCTCGAAAAGTGGTCATGAACGCCGATGGCACCGCGTAGCGGCATAATTTAGCCAGAAGCCTGGGGTCATGGGGCGAGCGGCGTTTGAGCCGCCCCATGTCGGGCGCGTGCTACGAAGTAGCATGAAAATAACGACATTATCGCGCACGAAACCATCTCTTAGTCGGCATAAAAAATGTGACTAAAAGCCCCCTCCGCAAGGGGGGGGTTAAACACATCAGAGGAAAATACTACCCACCAGCGCTATCAGGAACGCGATGGTGCCGAGCAGCGTTTCCATCACCGTCCAGGTTTTCAGGGTCGTTTTCTCATCCATTTCGAGGAAACGGCCAACCAGCCAGAAGCCTGAGTCGTTCACATGCGACAGCACGGTCGCACCACCCGCAATCGCCACTACGATAAAGCAAAGATCGAACTGGCTAAGGCCAGGCGTCGCGGCCACCGCCGGTGCCATCAGCGCCGCTGTCGTCGTCAGTGCCACCGTCGCAGAACCCTGTGCCACACGCAGTGCAGCAGATACCACAAACGCCGCCACAATCACCGGCATACCCGTATCCGCCAGCGCGCCCGACAGCGCGTCACCAATACCGCTGGAACGCAGCACGCCACCGAACATCCCGCCCGCACCGGTTACCAGAATAATCGAACACACTGGGCCCAGCGCGCCTTCACAGATCTTCTCAAGGTGTTTACGGCTATGCTGGCCGCTAAACATAATCATGGCGAACAGGACGGTAATCAGCAGCGCAATCGGCGTTTTCCCCAGCATACGCAGGAACTGCACCAGACCGCTATCGCCACTGATCACGCCCATTACCGTCAGGGTATTCAGCCCGGTATCGAGGAAAATCAGGATCAGCGGCAGCAGCAGTACCCACATCACCACGCTGAACGGAGGCGGCGTATGATTCTCGTCTGCCTTTACTTCGGTCAGGAACGTTGACGGCAACGGCAAATGGAATTTTTTACCTGCCCACAGGCCAAACAGATAACCGCCAAAATACCAGGTGGGGAAAGCAATCACGGCACCCACCAGTACCAGCAGACCAATGTTGGCACCCAGCAGTTCACTGGCAGCAACCGGACCGGGATGCGGTGGCAGCAAGGCGTGCATAACGGCAAACGCGCCCGCAGCAGGGAATGCATAAGTCAGCGTTGAGCCGCCAAAACGCTTCGCTACGCTGAAAATAATCGGCAACATCACGATCAATCCGGCGTCGAAGAAGATTGGGAAGCCGAATAGCAGAGAAGCAAGACCCAGCGCGAAAGGTGCACGCTTCTCACCAAATTTATTGATGAGCGTATCCGCCAGCACATTTGCGCCACCAGTGACTTCCAGCAGGCGACCAATCATTGCCCCCAGACCAACCAGCAAGGCAACGGATGCCAACGTGCTACCGAAACCGCTGAGCAGCGTAGGGACGAGTTTCTCAAAAGGGGTGTTCGTCGCCAGCGCCGTGATCAGGCTCACCAGCGTCAACGCCAGAAAAGCGTGGACGCGGAAGCGCATAATCAGCACCAGTAACAGTGCGACCGCACCTGCGGCGATGGTTAATAGCACACTGGCGCTATAGGCGGATGTTATTTCTGTCATCGTTAATCATCTCTCTTAGACACCGGGCCAAAATTGGCTGATTGTTTGTGAGGCGTATCACATCATCATTTGATACCGGTAACATGATACGGGTAACATGTTAAAATCAGGAACTATCAAACACCATTTAATTTACATTTTGAGATAGAGATCAAATTATGTCAGGTCGAAGCATTATTCTGATGGGCGTATCAGGCAGTGGAAAATCCTCAGTTGGCGCTGAACTTGGCCGCGCTATTCAGGCAAAATTTATTGACGGTGACGATCTACACCCGCGAGCCAATATCCAGAAAATGGCCAGCGGCACGCCGTTGAATGACGACGACCGTGCGCCGTGGTTAGAACGACTGAGCGATGTCGCCTACAGCCTGGCACACAAAAATGAGACGGGCATCATCGTCTGTTCCGCGCTGAAAAAGCGTTACCGCGACCGCCTGCGCGAAGGGAACGAAAAGATGGTGTTTATCTATTTGAAAGGCAGCTTTGAGCTGGTTCTGGAGCGTCACAAAGCCAGAGCAGGCCACTTCATGCCGACAGATCTACTGAAAAGCCAGTTCGATGCGCTGGAAGAACCGGGCAGCGATGAGCCGGATGTCCTGAAGGTCGATATTGACGGCACCCGAGAGGACGTCGTGCAGCGCTGCGTTGAAGCACTGCGTGCGGCAGGCTAACGCCGCTGCTTAGAGGCTTTCACCGTCCAGCACGGTAAAGCCGACATCGATCCTATCCTGTGCGACTGGCTCGCCCCGCAGACGAGCCAGCAGTTGTTCGGTGCCGACGCGCCCCATGTGTTCACGCGGCGTCAGTACGCTAGCCAGCTTCGGCACCATCGCCTGACCAATGTCGTGCCCGTGGAAACCCGCTACGCCGATGTCTTCCGGTACGCGCAGCCCTTGCCGCTGACATTCAAACATGGCACCGACAGCTAAGTCGTCGTTGGTGCAAAACACGCTATCGACCTGCGGATATTCCGCCTGCGTTTGTCGCAGCAGTTCGCCACCAAGCGAATAGGAAGACGCCCGCTCGCTCATCACGCAATAACTCTTGAGATCGCTTTCCCACATCGCTTGCTCATAGCCTCGGCAGCGCATAATCGTACGCTCATCCTGCCGCGCGCCGAGATAGACGATATGACGATGCCCAAGCGCGACCATACGCAATGTCATCTGCCGGGCGGCTTCGACGTTATCAAACCCGACGGCCATATCCAGACAGGGTGAGACAGAATCCATCAGCTCCACCACCGGAATGCCAGCAACGTCCAGCATCTGGCGCGTGCGTGGCGTGTGGGTACGTTCAGCCAAAATCAGCCCGTCGATGTGATACGACAGCAGTGAGGTCAACCGCTGCTCTTCTCTGTCAGGATGATAGCCATAGTGCGCCAACATAGTTTGGTAACCGTGCGCTTCCGCCGTGCGCTCAATCCCGCGCAATACTTCGGCGAAAACCTGATTGGTCAATGACGGCAGCAGCACGCCAATCGCCCGGCTGGTGGAGCTGGCGAGCATATTCGGCGCGAGATTGGGGATATAACCCAGCTCATCCAATGCAATAGCAATCTTTTCCTGCAACGCGGCGGACACCTGAGCGGGATTACGCAAATAACGGCTTACCGTCATTTTGGTAATCCCAACGCGGTCAGCAACGTCCTGGAGAACGGGTCTTTTTTTCTTCATCGTCGACTAAAATGCCTGAAAAACAGTAAGCTAAGTCTAACAAAAAAAGCATAAAGAAAGTAAAGGCAAAGGGGCAGAATCTGAATGATGACATCGGGCAGTGACAAATAAAAAGCCCGCGTCTTTTCCTACGCGGGCTTCTTCATTTTTCTCACTCGTCATTATACCGGCGGCAGATCAAACAGCAGGATTTCGCTGTCCTCGCTGGCGTGTACAGAGATCGCCGTTTCATCCCACACGGCAAACGCATCGCTGGTTTCCGCCTTCTGGCCGTTAATCTCTACCGTACCGCGCACCACCTGAACCCAGACACGACGGTCAGCCTGAATCTGATACACCGATTGTTCCTGTGCTTTCAGTGCCCAGCGCCACAGCGTCATATCCTGAAAGACCTTCAGTGAGCCTTCACGTGCGTCTGGAGACAGCACCAGTTGACGCCCTTGCAGCACATCAAAGCGCTTCTGCTCGTAGCGCGGCGTCAGACCGGTTTTTTCCGGGATAATCCAGATTTGATACAGGTGCAGTTGCTCGTCCTTGCTGGCATTGTATTCAGAATGACGAATACCCGTGCCCGCACTCATAATCTGGAATTCGCCCGCTGGCACCTGCTCTTTATTTCCCATGCTGTCCTGATGTTCAACCGCACCGGACAACACATAGGTCAGAATTTCCATATCTTTATGCGGATGTGTGCCGAAACCCTGACCGCCTTCGATAACGTCTTCGTTAATAACGCGCAGTGCAGAGAATCCCATGAAATCAGGATCGTAATAATCGGCGAATGAGAATGTATGCCAGCTGTCGAGCCAGCCATGGTTAGCATGTCCGCGATCTTGCGCTTGACGTAAATAGATCATGTTCTTTCCTCCTGCGTTTCTGATAAGGAAAGTGTAACGGGCAGCGGTAAATAAGATAGCGCAAAAAACTCACCGCTCTGTTCGAAAAATCAGAACGGGATGTTGCATTGATAAATGGCGAAGCCAGAGGCTAATTCCGGCTCCGTGTTCGATGACTACTGAACAACACCTAACGCTGTCGGATCGGGATATAACATCATCCAGCGGCCATTATCATTGTTAACGCTGGTACCGGTCGCTGAAAGTTGGTAGGTATTCGAATCCATTACGACGTAGCGACGGTTAGACACTGCAAGTAACGTCCCGTTGCCATTGCCAGAATCGGTATAAATAAAGGATTCGCTGTCGGTCACATTGCTGGCAGATGCCAATAAATGCCCTTCTGCGGAGACAGAAATATATTTTCCGGTCTGTATCGAACGAAAAGCGAATCTATTTTGCGTCAGGTAAACAGCCTGAATCCCGCTGGTTACAGATGGATTTACCCCATTGACGATAATAGGCGTTGATTCGCCGGTAACCGTGGCCAGCGTCCCGGTATTATCCTGATTTCTCGATTTGCTGACAGATTGCAGAACAATATACATAGGGCTTGAGGCGGAAGCCTCCGTGGCATTAATAAGCCCTTCATACGAGGGATGATCAAAATAGAATTTGCCTATCGGCATGCGGCTGATGACGTCTTTCGTGTAAGACAGCTTAGTATCAGACACGCCAGCAGCGGTAAATAAGCTGAAAATCCCCCGATATATTGGCCTGAACTCTCCGCGAAAGCGCGGGGATATCGTTAAACCCGGCGTCCATGAGTTCCCTTTGCCCATATCCGCAAGCGTATAGCCTTTACCAGGAATCGGCGTATAGGGAACCGTATATCCCAGATTATATTTCGCGGTATACTCCGCCGCCTTAACGAGTGGATAAGTATTATTCGGGTGGCTCACCATATCTGCGCCATTAGTATGATATTGCCGCTGGTTATAGCCAATCTGCGCGGCCATCACTAATAAACCTAATCCCCCTTGCGCATGCGCCTGATCGCGACCACTCTCCTGCAATTGGCCATTTTCATTTTGTACATAATGGATAACCGAGCCATTTCCCTCGCCCTGTTTAAAGTAATTAACTGCATCGTTATATATTTCGGAATCGTTCAGCCAGACACCTAAGCTCAGGTTAAATACCGTGTCAGCCGCGTCCCAATTACCATTCGCCCAACCGCCATTTACCTGACCATACGTGCGGGTCAATGGGTAAAATACGTTGGTCATCATGTTACTAAACTGCGCAATCTCAGCCGACGACCAACCGCTTCCGGTATAACGCAAAATTTCAGCCGCATTAAGCAATTTATAGCCATACAGGCTGGCGGCAAGCTGTGCGTCATTGCCCTTAATTTCCGTTAATGTCGTTGACCAGCCGTTAAGAATTTTTATCGCCGCATTAGCGTAAGCAGGGTTCTTCGTCATCGCCCATTCAATCGCAAGCGACAATGCCGCTGATGCACTATTCTGTAAATCACCGTTTCCCACATTGCCATTGGTAGGATCGTTTCGGTATACCACCACCTTTGGCGTGACCGAATAAGTAGAGCTTGCCAAAGAGTGAGATTGCAGCAGTTGCCAATCCGTATACCAAGGTTCCTGCTTATTATTAACCCCTGCCTTCATCCGCTCCAGATCGGCTTGTGTATAAAGCATACCCGGATGCAGGAATGCTTTATCATTGGTTGCCGCATGGCTCACTTTTAGCCCACACAGAAAAAGACTCAACAACATAATTATTAAGAAAAATACGCCTTTCTTATTACTCAAGCAGATATCCATACACAGTTTCCTTTTCGTCGATAAATGGCAGATTATAAAAAGCAGAGCATGTGTTATATCCGATTTGATAATCAGATTTCGCAGGAATTGTATTTGGTATTATGTTCGCCACCCTTCTGCTTACCAAAGGATGACGACGATCCGGCTATCGATAAAGCCTGATTTTTTCATCAAGAGATTCCTACGTTCAGATCACGGAAGAATTCTACTTATGAAAACGCAGCTTTTCAGGAAGATAACCCAACTCTGATAGGTATTATTGCTCTATCAATTTATGGTAAATGTGCTTCGCTTGCCGTTGAACCTTTGCTTCATCCCCCGTCAGGCGCAAACCGAGATAAAAAGCAAAATCAAAGGAAGCTCCCAGACCTTGCCCACTAATAAGGTTACCATCTTCAACGACTGGCGCATCCACATAAATCCCATCAGTTACCGTTTCGGATAAGGTCCCCGAACATACATACCGCCTTCCTTTAAGCAGCTTATGTGGTGCTAATACCCGTGCCGCTGCCGAACAAATGGGGCATATCCATTTCCCCTTTTCATCATGCTTTCTAATGAAATCGATCACATCCTGATTTTCCGCCAAATTGATCGTCCCCTGTGGACCACCAGGCAGAATGACGGCATCAAAAAGTGTTTCCATGTGGTGCGCCAATAGCGCATTGGCTGTCACCGTGACGTTATGATAACTACTCAGTACCCGCTCATCTTTACAGGCCAGAGTTGTAACAGATACGTTGACGCGCTCGAGAATATCCAGAATGATGATGGCTTCTGCTTCTTCGAAACCATCGGCAAGCAGAAGTGCAACGCGACTTTTCATACGACCTCTTATTAATAAAAGAATATAT
>NZ_RJTN01000039.1 GCF_005497185.1 Pectobacterium polonicum
TTGATCGGACCACCATCAGCACCCGTTAGCTCTGTTCGGTTTTTCAACATCCCTAAATGCTGAGCAACCATCTTCAGGGCGTCATCCTGATTGCGAGTGATGACCTCCAGACCGAATTTACCTTCTTTCACACCAGCATATAGCCGACGAGCTGCGCCGCGCAAATCTCGCGTGTCATGGAAATGCGACCGACTAACACCCATACCGTTACAGCGTGGACATTCAGGATTGGGATCGAGTTGTGCGTCAAAGCCATAGCCGCCGTTATCTTTCGGCTCCGGCTTCTTGGCTTGCTTTGCTCTGTCGCTCGCTTCTTCGAACTCTACCGCATCTTGCCACTGATACTGGAAACCAAATCCCCAGCAGTGACGGCAGCACAGGCGGCGCAACTCAGTGATCTGGTTAGCGTCAGCTGTCGCGATCTCCCACCACATTTTCAACACGTCATCTTGGGTGATTTGAGTGCGGCGTTCTCTCGCGTCCAGAGCGTCGCGAATGGCTCGGGTGACCTTTAAATTTCTATAAAGGATCGATGCAGCAGCGTAAGCCTGTTGCCCTTCACATTTGTACCCTGCCCGTTTGTATGCGGCGACTCGGTTAAGGTCTTTAAGGTACTCATTCACAAAGCGAGCCTGCATGTCGTTAAGCCCGTATTCATCAGGGTTTAGCGTCCAGTCATCGCCCACACTTTCAATTGACGGGCAATTCGAATCAATTTGATTTTCAATTTGAGGAATTGATTTTGATGGCTGCAAATCCGTCCGACCGTCCGACCGTCCGACCATTTTTTTTGGTCGGGGTTTTTGGTTGGTTTGGTCGGGGTTTTTGGTCGGCTTTTTCTGGCGAACCCATTTAGATTTTTTCGCCATGTCGATTAACGTGGACTTCGCTATTCCGTGCCTGTCGGCAACCTTCTGAATAGAGAGTTCACCGGCACAGTAATCGCGCTTGATAGACTCCATATCCGGCTTTGCCATGGCTGATCCTTATGTAACAAAAAACCGCCCGAAGGCGGTTACATTTTTGCGTGGTTTTTACTTCTTACCGTTGGCCTCTGCCATCTGCTGATACACAGCATCAGTGCCGCGCGGTAACGTTCTGCTCACGTTTCTGTAGTGCGCCACACGCTCACGGAAATATTCGCGCAGATGCTCCGGCTGTTCACGCTCTACCTGCTCGGCGATAACAGGCAGATTCATGCGCTCTTTGTACGCTACGCCGGACGCTGCTAAATCGACGTTAATTTTGTCCCGCTCGTCACGCGGTAAATCACCCAAATTATGTGACATATCCCCTCCAATGTTTCAGAGAGTATACAGCAGCATTATCACAGGCACTCAGTGAATGCCTGTTGGAATGCCAGCTACTTCCAAGCTAACGTGATATGTGATAGCAGCCAGAGAATGGACTCGATTACGCCCCAGCCAACAACAGCACAAATAATTCCTAGTATGACGAACGCACCTTCAAAACTGTTACTCCACATGTAAATACCTCGCTCCAATCGCTACTCACGGACGTATTGTGAAAAATTTGTGATGCAAATCTAAAAGAAATGCTTGTACCGAATTTCGGTACATTGTATTGTTATTTCAAGGGAGGGGGATTAGCCAACTCCAGCAGCCAGGGGCTATGTTATGAGCGAATCTGAATTGTTCGATAAAGACGACAAAATCGAAATGTTTGAAACCCTATGCAGCACAATGTACGGGAAAAACTGGAAATCCGAGATTGCGCGCGTATCAGGAATTAACGATAGAACTATCCGTCAATGGGCGGCTGGTGAGAGGCCGATTCCTGATATGTTCCTGCGCGGCCTACTGTCTGAATGCACTAGGCATATCGAATCCGTGCAATCTGCATTACGCAAATCCGCGAGAGATGTGAAGTGCTACCTTCCAGAACTCAAGGTTATTTACACGCCAGTTAAATTTTGCGTCAGCACATGCATCGACGAGCAAAAAATAGATTGGTTCGACGTGCTCGGTGAGCGCGTCGGCCTGATCGACGGTAATGTCATAGATAAAAATGGATATGAATATGTTCATGATGAATTTCTGCTATCCCCTAAATTTACAATCGAGGAACTGATAGCAGCAAAAAATGATTATTACGAAAAAAATAACCATCCGGGAATGTTTTAACAACGGTGATCATTATGTCAGCAGAACTAACGGTAAATCTAAAACTCATCGCCAGCGCGTTCAACCTCACTCGTCACGACATTGCCGAAATTGTAACGTTGGGCGGCATAAAAACATCTTCCTCGCGTGCTGACTCATGGCTGCGATCAAAATCAGCAACAAAAAACGCCTCCGGCAACTCAGAAAGTGCGGGAGATCGCACAAACAGAACGCACATCATCAGTAGTGAGGAATTCCGAGCATTTTGCGTTGGGCTAAAGCCTTGGGTTGACAGCAATAAATCAGCAGAGTAGCGTTAGTTTTATTCCCCGTCTCGGCGGGGATGAACCAAGTAATCGGACCATTGATTCACATTTCCCCGCATTCGTGGGGATAAACCTAGCAATCTGACTAATGATTCATATTTCCCCGCGCCAGCGGGGATGAACCGAGTATTTCGGAAGTGCTCCATAATTCCCCACACGCGTGGGGATGAACCTGATGTACAACTCCATAAGTCATACTTCCCCGCACCAGCGGGGACAAACCGCATAACTAACGCAGACATTCACTTCGCTATTACGCCCTGTGCCTGTAATGCCCTGATGTACTCATGCAGGTAAATCAACTTTGCCTGGTCGTCGTTTATTCCGGTTCTGATATCAAGAATGTTTCGTCCAGCAGTTGGAGAGAGTTGGACGGCGGTTGCATTGCCCAAGCCGCTGGCGCTGCGTACTGCTCCCGCTGATTGCTCGCAGGTTGCAAGGGCGGCGCTGGCGAACTGCACGCGACGCTTGCCGCTGACAATATCAGCGCGCAGGCGCTCATTTTCACGTTTCGCATTTTCCCGCTCCTTTGCGTGTTCGGCGTCTAACGCTGCTATTTGCTGCTGAAAGTTATGCTCACGATTACGAGCCGCTTCGCTATCTGCTGCTGCTTTATCTGATACGGATTTCAGCACCAGAGCATGTTCGCTTTTCAGTGTCGCTATATCAGCGTCATAACTCGTTGCTGTGAGCCACCAGCAAAACGAGCCGCCAGCGATTATTCCGGTCACTAGCGCCAAGCCTGCTATTTTCCATGACGGCAAGATTTTCATTTATCCAGCCCCCAGCACGATAATTCAGACTCTTGATCGCGTCGCTCTATCTGCCCGTAACAGTTATTTGAACGGATACGGCAATCGCGGCCTCCATCCCAAATCCAGCGCTTAATCTCACGGCATGCACCGAGCCGGTCACCAGCATTTAATTTCCTGTAGAACGTGGACGGGAAACAACGCCCGGGGCCGATGTTCCACGGGCAGAATGAGGCGATGCCGACTTTTTGAGGTTCTGTGAGCGTCACTTTAACGTTTCGGTCTACCCAATCGAGCGCCTTTTTCTGTTCTTCAGCGTCAATCTGCGCGCACTGTTGCGCCGTAAGTCGCATACCTTTAACTACAGGCTTCCCATCAACGCGAGTCACGCCGCCGCAGATTGTCCAGATGCCGCCGCCATCGGGATAGGCCACCAGCCGCACACCTTCTTTTTCTTGCTGAAACTGAGCCATCATGACGGGAGCTGACGCGCCAGCGGCAATAAGCGCCAGCATTACCGCGCTGAGTTTGCTTGCCTTTGACATTACTCACCCCGCGCCGCTTTGCGTCTGTCTTCTTTAATCTTGAAATGCAGATTGACGAGAAACGTCAGCAGACCGAAAACGAGGCTACCGAGAACGCCGATTGCCGCCCATTGAGTGGGAGAAACTGTATCGAGTAACTGGAGCATCCAATATCCAGAACTGGCACCGGACGCCCCGTATGAAATACCAGTGGTAACTTTGTCCATACGGATCATAACCTCACCTCCGTTTTACGGGGCGCTGTGTGTGATTTACAGGAAATAAAAAAGGCCACGCGTTAGCGCAGCCTGATTTCGTGAAAAAAAGAGAGAAAACATATAGTGAAATGCTTTACGTGATATATAAAGTGTTTTACTATATTTCCATCAAGACAAGATACAAACACCAACAAAAACGGAGATTCATTATGAAAAAGTTCTTAGAAAACGTAGGTAATGCCTCAACATCAGTTTCATTCAACGGGAAGCACATCGGATATAACGTAAACGCTGTGGCATATTCAGACGGCGATAAAATCATCATCGATCTTGAAACGAACGGAGCTAAATGGCGTCAGGCGCAATCCGTTGTTATGACTCAAGACGAATATGAAGAGTTTTGCCAGCCGCAAGGTCGCCAATTGTTTATCCGCGGCATTGAATTGTTTCACGGTGCAGAAGTCATGCTGGGAGGTTCCAACGAGTGACATTGCTTGCATACATAGAGACGTTTTTTGCTGGCAATCAGGCTGAATTCGCACGTAGCATCGGAGTAAAGCCCCCACAGATCACCCAGTGGATAAACAAGGGATTTATCGTTGTTGACGGCACCCTGTACAGCCCGCGTCGCAAAATCTCTGAGTAAGCACCCTCTCTACTGCCGTACAGGCAGCTTCATTTAAAACAGAGGGCGCTATGAACATCACAAACTACATTGCCCCAGCTCTAATCGGCTGGGCGAATCACTCATTTAAACGGGTTTCAACATGGCTCACTGTGTATGAGTCAATAATCAAGGCCAAGCCGTTCGATGAGAAAACCCTGAGCAACAAACTTACGATGCTGCGCACAGTAAATTCACTGCTCGGCAATATCCCAATGCGCAACGTTCAGCCACAACATATCGTCACCGTGTTGAATTTTTATATTGAGCAAAACAAAAACAGGTCAGCACAAATCTGTCATTTTCTGCTTACCGACATATTCAGAGAGGCTGAATATAACGGGTGGGTTTATAAAAATCCGGTGACATCAGTGTTAAAACCCGATGCGCTAGTCAGGCGGGAAAAGCTCACTCTGGCTGAGTGGCGTAGCATCTACAATGTTGCGCGGTGTGTCTGTCCCGCTTATTTTCACCACGCCATGAGGCTAACTCTCGTTACAGCACAGCGGCGTCGTGATATTTCCGATATGACGCGTTTGCAAGTTTTTGATGAGCATTTGCACATTGAACAACAAAAAACCGGGGCAAAAATAGCAATACCGATCGCGCTAACGCTAGAGGCTGCTGATATGTCGCTGCGTGATGTCCTCAGCGATTGCGCTGGAAATGCCTATATTCTGCATTCGCGCAGAGTATCACCTCACTCATTAACAACGTGGTTTCAGACAGCCAGAGACACCGCATTTGAAATTGAGCATTGGACGGGGACGCCGCCAACTTTTCACGAACAGCGATCATTAGCAGAGCGACTTTATCGCGATCAGGGAATCGATACGCGAAGATTGTTGGGCCACAAATACCAACGCACGACCGATCAATACAATAATGATTACGGGAAGGAATGGCGGCGGCTAATCATCTAGCTCGATCACATCCTGACGTTCTGTCATAAAGTCAGCGTCAGCGCGCTCTTCTTGTAGGAACGAATGCCAGTCATGGGGTTGTTGTGTGTTTTCATCGCTCATGCAACCCCTTCTGTTCTAGAAAAAACCCGCACTGATGGCGGGTTTCGGTGTTTTCTTTTTTTGCAATTCGGCGCTATGACAGGGGTACTGATGCAATGCATCTCGCGAATACCCCTGTCGTATCGCCGGAAAGCAAAAACCCCGCCGTAGCGAGGTTTTCGAATTTGTCAGATTGTCGCTTCTCATTGCTGCCATCGTGGCGCAGCTCTGCCAAGCATGAATACATTAAACAATTTATTGGCGCACTTTCAATGTTTATAATAAAAAAGAGCACAAATAATCAAATAGAGATTTGCTCTTGCTCAGTTAGTAGTTTTCGAGACGACAGGAAAACTTTCGCCCTGAATATGTCCAGACACCAACGAACGCGCCTTCTCGCCTCACTTTCAGTTAGCCACGGCGCGATCGCCTGTAGCTCACGTGTAATATCTGAGATTTTTTTGCGCGTAGTGTAATACTGAACGCCCACCATATAGACCGGATCATTCGCATCTAATGCCAGCAATACGCATTGCTCGACAAAATCAGCATCATCATTACGCATAGCCTGATCGATAACACTTATCGTGGTCTGCGGCCAGAGAATAGCATGAGCACGATTCATTACGTGCTGGCCTTTATATCCCTCGCTACGAGCTTGATTCAATGCGGCTGTAAATCGCTCCAGCGCCTTATCCGACCATCGACTACCTCTCAGGCCATTCCAGCATGCATGTCTCCGCGGCATTCTGGGACCTGCTTCACCCCTTACCCCCTCGCCCCATGTGGTGAGTAATGATTTTATCCAAGCAGACTGGACGGATGTTAAAGGGGTAAATCTCCCTAAATAACTTTTACGCGGCGCAGTGGCTATAATTCCCAACCCTGCATTATGTTGACGGCGTTGGCGTGGGGTCATGCTGCCTCCTGCTTTTTCAGTTCACGTAAATTAGCCCGTGCGGTTGCCCGGATTTTGTCGAGTTCTTCCCGCGTCCATCGATGTGCGTTGTTGTTAGCCTCCAGTTCCTGCACGCGAACCTCTCCGATCCGTTCCACCAGCGAAATGCGGTACGCTTCGATATTTCCCGATTTGTGGACGTTGCAGGTGTGGCACTGTAGCCACAGATTGTCAGACTCAAATCTCAGATGTGATGCGGCGGCAGTTGTTCTGTAGTGTCCAGCATGCCATGCGAACGCCTCACGTGTTCCGCAGGATATGCAGCAATCGCCAGCGGACAGTAAAGATTCCCGCCGCCAGTCGTTCACGGCGCGCTGTGTCATGCCTATCCAATGCGAAAGAGGCTTTACAGCCGCCTTGCGTTCACGCCATGCAGCCTGATCCGCTTTCTGTTTTTTCTGCTGCTGGCGCTGCTTTTCTTTTTCACGGAGCTGTATCGCGTACTGCGCACCGTGTTCAGGGCAGCACCAGCGGACGTTTTCAAATTGCGGGGTGAATTTCTCGCCACAGATTTTGCATTTACGACGCGTTGGCTTTTTCATGCGTCACCTTCCCGCTGATATTTTTCGAACCAGAACACGACAGGATTACCCGTCGGTTTTACGAGTCCAAACGCCTCAGCGACTCTATAGCTACGGGACGCCCTGCGGGTAACATCAACTTGCGTAGCAATTCGTTCTCTGAACAACTCAACAGGACAGCTCGACTTATACAAATTGCATGGGATGCAGGCTGGATAAAGGTTTTCTAACGTGTTGTTTTCCGGCCTTTCCATTGCGTAATTCTTGCTGATATTTCGCAATACTGGCTCGACGTGATCGACATGAAAACAAGCAGTTAAAATTTCCCCGCAGTAGGCACAGCGACCGCCAAATTTCATACGAATTTCTTCACGCTGCTCTTTCGATAGTTTCATGCGGCGTACTCCAGCAGCTGCGCGGCGGCGTTTTCAGCAGCTTGCGGTGTGGGGAATGTGCGATAGAGGATGTAATTCCAGAGTACGTTCAGCACCGCTTTATAGAGTTCGCCGAACTTCAGATCATCCATTTTTGAAAACTTAATTGATTCGGGTTCGTTACGGCGGGTGCCATCGGGCATGTAAAACGTAACGTAGAATCCCGCTTCAATCGTCACCCATGATCTGAACGACTCGAACGATTTCACCGCCGTGATATTGACCGCTCGTTTCTGTGCAGTATCGCTGAGATATTGATCAGCTAGTTCCTGAATTGTCCCTTCATGGCCTGCGTAGTACGCAATCCATTTTACAAAGCCGTTTACAAGAGATTTATCAGCAGGAGATATGGCACCGCCGTCCGGTTCAAAGTAGTGAAAGCCGAGATTCAGGAGTGAGAAGAATTTACGATGAAATGCCGCGTTTCGCGCTTGCTTGAAATCGGCATAAATAACCGCGCCCGTCTTTAGCTTCTTGACGAACTCGTTAGAATCAGGCGTGGCGGGAATTAATATCCCACCAGCTGACTTTACAAATGAATGCTGTGCCATTACCTATCCTCAGTAATGGCGCAGTTGCTTTGTTTGGGTTATCGGGTGTTCAGTCCGATGTGTTTATTGTACTAAAAATAAAAATACAGTGTTAGCGGCAACAATAAATTAATAAACATAATTAGCGTCACTATTTATATTTGTGACATGTCACAGTTAAACGATTAATTTCATTTCATGCCACCCTTGCGTATTCCAGCACTCCGAATCCCCCTGCATGCAGCATGATGCTACTGGCAACGACTCACCGCATTTCCCGCAAATGCGGTGACCGATCACCTTAATTTTCTGGCGCACGTGCGCATCGCTTCGATTAATTGAGTGGTTGATAGTGTGGTCATTTGGTCTTGCCTCGTTTTTGGTCGTGATATTCGCGCCAGTGGTTCAGACGCGCTCTAAAATGCTCCCGATACTGCTCCGCTACCGTGTCCAGCTCTTTTTCAACGTGGCGCCGCAGTGTTTTTCCCGCGATTAACGAGTTGATCAGCTGATTGGCTCGTTTATCCAGTTCCAACTTGTCCTGAAACTCTCGCGGCCACTCAGCGATATTGATCGGTAGCCCAGCGGGCAGATAATCCGAGTTTTCGTACACGGTTATTCACCCGTCATGCCGCGACCGGCTCGGTCTGAATTCAGATAAAAATCTTTATCAACCGACTCAAGAGTGAATTCAGGCGTCGGTTTTTCGTGACGTGTAATTTTTACGTGCGGGGAATTGATCATTGATGTCAGTCGCCCACTGAGTTTTATCAGCGTCGTACCATGACCGGGATAGTGTTTATCCAGTGCTGCCAGAATCTGTGTTTTAGTCAGCGTCTTCCCGATCATCACGCTGATGAGGCTTTTTGCATCCAGCGTTACATGTGGCTTGGCCTTTTTCTGTTTCCGGCTAGCAGTTTTAAGGAGTGGAGCGAACTTAGGTTTAACAACCTGAACTGGCGCAGGAGCCGGCACGTACGGTGAACGTGTGCGAGCGCGGGCGTTTGCGTTCATAGTCCAGATGATCCGCGCGGTGTGGTCGCAGCCGTCATCGGTCATGAATGGGCGTGCGTAAATAACATCAGTTGTAATCATGGTCTTGCCTCGGTCGGTTAATTAAGCGCTGGTCAGGCGCGGTTAAAATGCTTGGATGGTCTCTTTTTTGGTGTAACGTCTTGCCCTGGGTGTTTCGTTTCTGCTTCTTCGTTGCGCGATATCCTCATCTGTAGTGTCTCTGAAGTACCCATCGGTCAGCAGGACATGAGCGGTACCGGATGGCCCCTCACGGTTTAATCGCAAAATCACTTCTGTCAGTTGTGGGTCTGCGTTCTCGTCATAGACACCTTCACGATAGAGGCCGATCCAAACGTCGCAATCCTGCTCGATCTGTCCGCTGTCTTTACTGTCAGAGGGGAGCGGGCGTTTATCTGCTCGTTGCTCAAGGCTGCGGTTAAGTTGAGTGAGTAACAGCACAACGCAATTCAATTCTTTCGCCAGATTCTTTAGGCCTGTCGTTATCGCGCCGTAGCTGATATCACGCCGTTCCGCGGCTTCTCCACGCATCAATGTGAGATAGTCAATAGCAACCAAACCCACAGCACCGCGCTGACGCTTGATCCGTCTACACTCCCCCGTTACGTGGGCAAGAGAGATACCAGGCGTGCTATCAATAAACATGTTCGATTCGGCGATATCTTTTGCCATAGCCATTGCTCGGCTCATGTCACTTTCGTTGTGAGCGCCAACATAGAAAATATTCGAGCTGGTGCGGGATTCTTGACTCACCATCCTTTCGATTAGCCGCGCATCGGTCATTTCCAGACTAAATAACAGCGTCGGTAATCTGTGGTTCAGTGCAAAATGAGTGGCCACGCGGTTATAAAACGCGGTTTTCCCCATCTTTGGGCGAGCGCCGACAACAACGAGCGAACCGCGTAAAACCTGTTTGGGTTCCATCACGCGATCTAGGTCTTCTATCCCCAGAGTCAAGCCGCCGGCATGCTCGGGGTTACTGAATCGCTGCTTAACTTCCGCAAGCCAATCATCAACAACGTCCAGCGCTGGGCGTAATCCGCTGCTGCGCCCTGTAGCTGTTGCCTCGAACGCCTGATTAACTAACTGCTGGGCGCTGCTTAATCGCTCCTCAATGCTCATTGAGCCTCG